>NZ_JBSWYQ010000010.1:0-235469 GCF_056161165.1 Alteromonas sp. ABV2_168
TAGGCCTCTAGACGAAGGGGACAGAAATTTTGTCTTGCGAAGCATGCTTCGCTAAATTTCTGTAAGGCGATTCACGATTTATCGTGAGAGCGACCTTATCCTAGGTTCGAAAGCAAGCTTTCGAGATTTTCAGTAAGGCGAATCGAGCCCGCGAGATGAGCGACCTTATTCCTCTTACTGACTTTCAAGTCCTGAAGATGTTTAAATGTAACTCACTGATACAAGCTACAAACAACAACTCCGGCCTATTTCACAGTATTAACCGACTGTGACGCGATACAAATGGCGTCCCCTAGGGGATTCGAACCCCTGTTACCGCCGTGAAAGGGCGGTGTCCTAGGCCTCTAGACGAAGGGGACTGAAAATCTGTTTCGAAAGCAAGCTTTCGAGATTTTCAGTAAGGCGAATCGAGCCCGCGAGATGAGCGACCTTATTGCCTTACCTAAGAACTTACCGGAAAATACATTTCCGACTACTGTAAATTCTTTAAGAATTTGGTGGAGCCAGGCGGGATCGAACCGCCGACCTCCTGCATGCCATGCAGGCGCTCTCCCAGCTGAGCTATGGCCCCGTACTTGGAATGGTCACTGTATTTCGTGTGACTGTTCCGTGACAGCGGGGCGCATTCTAGGCATACCCCACTGCCCTGTCAACGGTTTTTTTAGGAATTTTCCCTGTTTGCTATAAAAGTAAGCGCTTTGTTTATTCTCTCTTCAATTTTGGCTTTTGAGAGCAAATTCAACGTTACATCCAGCGACGGAGAGTTACCACTTCCGGTTGCTGCAACACGTAAAGGCATACCGACTTTACCCATTCCCACACCCAGCGATTCTGCCGCCGCATTAATAGCAGCACCGATATTTTCCGGATCCCATTCTTCAATAGCCAGCAGTTTCTCTTTAACCACCTCGAGAGGCTCTTTGGCAACAGGTCGCAGATGCTTTTTCGCAGCATTTGCATCGAAGTCTTCAAAATCCACATAGAAGTATGTACTGATTTCCGCCAGCTCTTTAAGTGTTTTGACACGATCAGCCTGAATGGCAATCACCGATTCCAATGCCGGTCCGGCAGCCAAATCGATATTCATCTCATCAAAATGCCATTTCAGACGTGACGCAACCTCACTGGCTGGCAGAGTTTTCATGTAGTGTTGATTCAGCCATACCAGTTTTTCAGTATTAAAAGCAGAAGCAGACTGACCAATGGCGTCCAGATCGAAATATTCAATCATTTCTTTCAGTGAGAAGATTTCCTGATCCCCGTGGGACCAACCCAGACGAACCAGATAGTTAAGTACCGCCTGCGGCAGATAACCATCATCACGATACTGCATTACACTCACGGCACCGTGACGCTTAGACAGCTTCTTGCCATCATCACCAAGAATCATAGATACGTGAGCGTATTCAGGCACCGGCGCACCCAATGCTTCCAGGATATTAATCTGGCGTGGCGTGTTATTAATGTGGTCTTCGCCACGCACTACGTGAGTAATACCCATATCCCAGTCATCCACTACAACACAGAAGTTATAAGTAGGCGAACCGTCAGAACGTTGAATGATCAGATCATCCAGCTCTTTATTACTGATTTCGATTTTGCCACGGATATGGTCGTTAATGACTACCGTGCCTTCCAGCGGGTTTTTGAAACGGATAACAAAAGGCTGACCTTCCGGGTGATCAGTACGGTCACGCCATGTACCGGGATAACGGGGCTTCTCGCCGTTTTCTTTTTGCTTTTCACGAATGGCGTCCAGTTCTTCTGAACTCATGAAGCACTTATACGCTTTACCTTCATCCAACATTTGCTGAATCAGTTCTTTATAACGGTCAAAACGTTGTGTCTGATAATACGGACCTTTATCCCAGGTCAGACCCAGCCATTGCATACCATCAAGAATGGCTTGCTTGGCTTCTTCTGTTGAACGTTCCAGATCGGTATCTTCTATACGAAGAACAAATTCGCCACCTTTGGCTTTTGCATATAACCAGGAATAAAGTGCAGTACGGGCACCACCAACGTGAAGATAGCCTGTAGGGCTGGGAGCAAATCGCGTTACGACAGACATGTAGTTTCTCTATCTTTAAATGGAAGTAAAAATTGCGTGCATTCTACCAGCCAATCCGGCGTGGCAAAAGCCAGCTATCGTGCCATTATTTAATATCAGCGGTTAACTGCGAAATAATGGACGGAATTTTCATATTATGCTTAAAATTCCGCCACCCACCGGACACAGAAACATCAGCACCCTGCGAATTGATCGGAATTCAATCAGGCAGTCATTTTTCCGTAATTTTGTTGTTGACACCATCGAATGCAACCCTATAATACCGCCCCACTTGTCCAGCACGGACAGGTAACAAACAGCGGACGCTTAGCTCAGTTGGGAGAGCATCGCCCTTACAAGGCGAGGGTCACTGGTTCAAGTCCAGTAGCGTCCACCACTTCTCCTTGAGCGGTGGGCTGTTTGAAAAGAAAGAGGACGCTTAGCTCAGTTGGGAGAGCATCGCCCTTACAAGGCGAGGGTCACTGGTTCAAGTCCAGTAGCGTCCACCACTTTCTCACTATCACTGTGAGCAGTTTCTTTCTTTTAGCAACAAATTACCGGACGCTTAGCTCAGTTGGGAGAGCATCGCCCTTACAAGGCGAGGGTCACTGGTTCAAGTCCAGTAGCGTCCACCAATTTTCTTTGGATTTGGTACGGCGAGGGTCACTGGCTCAACAACTTCGTTGCATTCTTTTAATAAGAGCTTCGAGTAGACGTCCACCAGTTCCCTTTTAAAAATTTGTTGCAGAAAAAAATTCGGACGCTTAGCTCAGTTGGGAGAGCATCGCCCTTACAAGGCGAGGGTCACTGGTTCAAGTCCAGTAGCGTCCACCACTTTCTTTTCAGATTCCTTGTTTCATTTATATATCAAGTAACGTGTCCGTTCACTGGTTCAACAACTTCGTTGCCTGCTTTTGAGAAAAATGCTCAGCAAGCGTCCATCACTTCCCTGTTAACTTTCCCATTCTCTTTGTATTTCAAACCGTGCTAAGGTGCTGATTAACTATTGCAGTTGATTTTCCTAATAGTTTTGCAGGATGCTGCCGATACAAAAACAGCACAATGTATTGCTATGGACAGGTAGTAACACGCACGATGAATATCAAGCTTGCCCGCGCTATTCGTGTTCTGATTGTAGATGATCAGATCCTGGCGAAGGGATATTTGAAATACACAATGGAAGAACTCGGGTTCCAGCAAATCAGTTATATTGATAAAGCTGACGAAGCCCTGCGCCTGATAAAAGAAGAAACCTTTGAACTTGTGGTGTGCGCGTATGATCTGCGGGAAGAAAAAGAAGGTTATTTTCTCTACGAACAACTCAAAGCCCACAAGATCCTGCCTCTGACCACTGCGTTCGTTTTTATTTCTTCAGACACTACTGCTGAGATTGTTCATTCAATCGTTGAACTGCAACCTGACGAATTTCTTGCCAAACCGTTCTCGGTAAAAGAGCTGGATAAACGCCTGAGTCGCGTACTGGTTCGCAAACAAGCACTCAAAGATGTTTATGCGTTAATGGACAAGGGGGATTTCGAAGGGGCACTTGACGAACTTGAGCGCTTTTTGACAGAACCCAAAAACGCTGAATTTTTCCCGCTGGCCCTGCGAACAAAGGGTGAATTACTGCTTTTATGCGAACACTTCGAAGAAGCCGCTGATTTTTATCAGGCCATCATCAATGTGCAGGATTTTACCTGGGCAAAACTGGGACTGGTTCGTTGCTACCTGCAACTGGATAAAGATGATGAAGCGGAAAAGCTTATCCTCAGGCTGGCATTTCAGCCGGATGCCATGCTCAGCGCCTACGATTTACTGGCGGCGTTGCAGATAAAGCAACAGGAGTTCGATGATGCGCTGGAATCTGTCACTCTGGCATCCTCAATCTCTCCCCGTAATGTGCACCGGCATAAACAGGCCGTGGATTTATCTAAGATCACCCATGATTTCCCTGCGCAATTTGACGCAGCAAGGCGGGTGGTAAAATACGCTAAAAATTCTATTCACGACAAACCTGAAAATTACCTTAATGTGGCCCGCGCCGGCATTGATTTTGCCATGACCGCCGATGCAGCAGAGACAGGAAAACTTGTCAGGCAAACGCAGGACTTTATCCGTCAGATGAAAGAAGCGTTTCCGAAAGCGGAGGTCGACAGTGAACTCAAGGTCATTGATGCCAGGCTGTATTATCTTGAAGATGAAACCGATAAAGCCCGCATGCTGTTGAGTCAGTTACAAAATGCCGATATGAGCCATGAAAATACTGAAGGTCTGATGGACAGAGCAAAAGCTTTTCATGAGGTTGGCTTGCAGGAACATGCGCTGGCGATTCTGGATGAAGTTGAGCGCCGTTGTGTTACCGATGAAAGTCAAAGTGCGCTGTTTATGCATTACCTGAAGCAACAACAGCAGGAGAAGCGGGAGATTGCAGAAAGCCCGAAAGCGCTGAATAACACGGCTGTAAACTATTTCCGCGAAGGGGATGTGGCCAATGCGCTTATTGCCTTCCGCCAGGCATTTACGGTTATGCCAAAGAACCCGGCCATAGCGCTGAATCTGCTGCAAACCACCGCGTCTGAGCTAAGGGATAACCCTGCCAGGCAAACAGAAGATAATAAAAAATTAATTTTCAACTGCATGAAAACGCTGGAGTCGGCCACTCTGACAGATGAACAGGAACGCCGCTATCACCGGGTGAAAAGTAGTCTCAGCGGCCTTTAATCACCTGATCAGTTGACGGTTTCTCAGCACACCGGTTTTGCTGGTAACAGTGTCTGCCGGTAAACCACGACTTCATCATTGAACACTGCATCAGAATAGAGATAACGGTGCGAAAACGTCATACCCAGTTTTTCCATTACGTTTACTGATGCCTTGTTATCCGGCAGTGCAATGGCTGAAAACTGGTTTGTCCCGTTAACATATAACGCCTGTTTGACTTGTGCTGCGGCCTCGGTGGCAATCCCCTTTCCCCAGGTTTTGCGGTGAAAGCGCCAGCCCAGCTCCAGATTATTATCATCCCTTTCACCGGTGAAAAATCCGAAAGGCCGCACCAGAATCCAACCCAGATCTTCCTGTGGTGACTCCAGAGCACTCACCCGCCAAAGCCCCCACCCTTTCGGTTCATCAGAAAACGCCCGGATCCGCGGAATAAACTGTTCCCGAATCGTCTCCATAGATGTTTTTTTACCGCCATTGATGTACTTCATCACGGCTTCATCCTGATCCACCGACCACAAAAACTCTGCGTCATCTGCGGTGACAAAATTAAAGGACAATCTTTTTGTATGAGGAATGTGCATGATTTGCTACCCGCGGCCGGTAATCAGCCGCCCAACATCGCAAGATGTGACGTTGCTCCGGTATTACCATCCTGCAGATAATGCGTCGCGTGCTTCTGAGTCAGCAACTGCTGCAAGTGTGCCATTAATGCCTGCACATCACCCTGCTGCAGATAAGGGCGAATATCAATACCGTGCTCACTGAACAGACACAGGTGTAACTTGCCGTTTGCGGCCACCCTCAGACGATTACAACTGGCGCAGAAATCTTTGCTGTAAGGCATGATGAGACCAATGCGGCCTGCGTAATCCGGATGATGAAACTCCTGCGCAGGACCGGCATCTTTGCTGCGCAATACCGGCATCCAGCCTTCATTAAGCAGCTGTTGCTTCAGCGGCCCGCCGGATAAGTGTTGTTGTGCAAAGAATTCAGGATGATCACCGGTTTCCATCAACTCAATGAAACGTAACGTAATCGGCGTGTCTTTCAACCAGTCTTTAAACTGCTGAAGTTGTTTACCGGCAAAATGTTTAAGGTAAACAGAATTCACTTTCACAGTCATGCCAGTATCAATCGCAGCACTGACACCATCGAGCACCTGAGTTAATTTATTCTGTCCGGTAATGTCGGCAAACTGGCGGGGATCAAGACTGTCAATGCTCACATTAACCTGATCAAGACCGGCATCACGCCATTTTTGTGCATCTCTGGCCAGGCGTCCGCCGTGGGTGGTGGTCGCCACTTTATTAATGCCGTCAGTGTTCTTACACAGTGCAATCACGTCGATAAAATCCCGCCTCAGGCTGGGTTCACCACCGGTGATCCGGATTTTAGATGTGCCAAGACCGGCAAAGGCCTGTACCAGCATATCTATCTCAGGCAGCGTAAGAAATGTGTCGTCAGAAGGCCCGTGGTATCCGTCAGGCAGGCAATACTGGCACTTAAAATTGCATGCTTCTGTAATGGATAAACGCAGATAATGAAACCGGCGACCAAAGTTGTCCTGTAACAAAAAGACACTCCCGCTTAGCATTGGCCCTGTAAAGACAGGAAAATGAAAGAAACAATTCAGATTAGCACTTTACCACGAAAGAACTATATCGTCATGAACACAAAAAATGCGTTTAACGTGAAACTTTGAGCGCGCAACGCTTTGCGGTACTCTTATTTACATACAGTCGTACACCACATTTTCACGATGAGACCATCCCGATTTAATGTTTCACCGGACACACCGGTGCGCTGGCACGTGCTGAATCAGCTCTGGCCTTATTTACTTGAGTTTAAAAGCCGCGTTGCCTTCGCGCTGGCCTGCCTGATCATGGCAAAGCTTGCAGCAATCGGTCTGCCCTATGTACTTAAATACACAGTCGATTCACTGAACACAAAAGATGCGGCCACCGGTCTGGTTGCCGTGCCTCTGGCATTAATTGTGGCATACGGTACGTTGAAATTGCTTAACGTGATCATCGGTGAAGTCAGAGACACGCTGTTCGGACGGGTCACTGAAAGGGCCATGCGACGTATGGGGTTACGGGTTTTCAAACACTTGCATAACCTTGATTTGTCTTTCCATCTGAACCGTCAGACCGGCGGTTTGTCGCGGGATATAGAGCGTGGTACCAGCGGTATCAGCTTTCTGATGCGGTTTATGGTATTCAACATCGGCCCTACCCTGCTGGAAATTCTGATTGTAACCGGCCTGCTCTTTTTTCAGTATGGCCTTTCTTTTGCCACTATTATCCTTGCCTCCGTCATTGCGTATGTAGCTTATTCCATGAAAGCAACAAACTGGCGAACGCGCTTTGTTCATGCCATGAACCAGGCAGATTCATCAACCCACTCAAGGGCGGTAGACAGCTTACTGAACTTTGAGACAGTGAAGTACTTCAGCAATGAGGCATATGAAGCCAGCCGTTACGACAATAACCTTGCTGACTGGGAACAGGCCAGACGTAAAAACCGGTTATCGTTATTTGCTTTGAATGGCGGTCAGGCGTTCATCATCGCAGTGGCAATGACGGCCATGCTGGCAAACGCCGCTTACGGCGTCGCACGGGGCGACATGACCATCGGTGATTTTGTATTAATAAACGCATTTACCATGCAAATATTTATGCCCCTGAACTTTTTAGGGTTCGTTTACCGGGAGATCCGTGGTTCCATGGCAAACATAGACAATATGTTCGCCCTGCTGGATACCCGTTCTTCAGTGCAAGATGAAGACAATGCACCGCCACTGAACATCACCCGTGGCGAAATCTGTTTTGAGAATGTCAGTTTTTCTTACCGCGATGACAGGCCTATCCTCAAAAATATCAGTTTTACCATCAAGCCAGGTGAAAAGGTGGCCATTGTGGGTGCCAGCGGCGCCGGTAAATCGACGCTTGTCAAATTGCTTTTCCGCTTTTACGACACTAGATCGGGGCGCATATTGATTGACGGACAGGACATCCGGAAAGTGTCGCAGCAATCATTGAGAGAAAGGCTTGGCATTGTCCCCCAGGACACCGTGTTGTTTAACGATACGTTGCTGGAAAATATCCGCTACGGTAACCCGGATGCCAGTGAGGCGGATATCGAACAAACCATTCGTACCGCCCATCTTGACAGTTTTATTGCTCAATTGCCTGAGAAGGGCGAAACCCGTGTGGGTGAGCGGGGATTAAAACTCTCCGGCGGGGAGAAGCAACGGGTAGCCATCGCCCGTGCAGTGCTGAAAAACCCGCCCGTACTGCTTTTCGATGAAGCCACTTCCTCTCTGGACAGCGGTGCTGAGCGTGCCATCATGGAGGCCCTGTCTGAGCTTGCTTCCGGACACACTACGATTATGATTGCACACCGGTTATCAACTATCACAGATGCAGGTAACATTCTTGTACTAAAACAGGGCGAACTGGCAGAACAGGGTACCCATCAGGAATTGCTGATGCAGCAAGGCGAATACGCACGCCTTTGGACTCTACAACAAAAACAGGAAAACTAATGGATCCGGCGTTCTTAAAAACTGCAGTTAACGCACAGATGCCTTTCGGCAAATATGCCGGCAGAAAACTGTTCTATCTGCCGGAACCTTATCTGGTGTGGTTTCACAAACAAGGCTTCCCGCAGGGAAAGCTTGGCGAACAACTGGCCCTGATGTACGAGATCAAATTAAACGGGCTGGAAGCTGTCGCTGAGCCCTTGCTTGAGGACTGACTGCAAAACCGGCGTCACGGAGTCTGTCATTCAGAACCTGCTGAATTCAGAAACCGCTGAAGCCGGTTGCTTTGTCTGCTGAAAGCGTCTCTGTTTTCTCCCCGTGGGAAGAGAATCTGATATCACGACTTTTAATTACAGTGATCTGGCCTTTCTGCGCGCCCTCCGGCAATGACATATTCCGCAGCGTGATGTCGTTGACACTATCGAAGACGAGCACAGAACGGGTATCAGGTGCTTCAAGCTGCAGGTTGATATTTTCAAGCGTTATGTCCTGTGCGTACCGCATGTACAAACCGGAAGCAGGCAATAACCCGAACATTGCAGGTTCAGGATAGGCTGCACGACGCTCCGGCACATCAAAAGGCGAATGTCGCGGTTCCTCTTCTTTCAGGGCAAAAAAGGCGCTGATGTGATCAGGTTTCTGAGCGAGCACATCTTCCCGCGTCAGTCCGCCGCCGGCGATCAGATACATATCTTTCAGGGTTACCTGAGACACCGGCGATTCCGGTAACCCCTGGATGATCACCGGAAAACGTCCGTCAGAATGACTTACCGTTACATCTTTAATCAGCACACGACGAATAGCACCCGGCGGCGTATTTTCCGGCCCGCGCATGCGTGCACCGTTATAAATAAAAATGGGAGAATTACTGACCCGGTTCATCACCAGACCGGATGCAACGACATCTTCAATAATGCCGCCGTCTACGGTTTCCAGCGCCAGACCGCGACTGTGATCAAACACCACATTACTGATAGCAATGCGTTTGAAACCACCGTTAGACTCGGTACCCAGCTTTATCCTGCCCGTTGCCCCGTCTCCATCCGGTGCAGCGCCCTCCATTGGCTGATAAGTGCCATCAAGCATAGTACCCATGGCATAACCACTGACAATACTGTTGCTGATGGTCACATTTTCGGTAGCGATGGCTTTGCCCATCACATAGGAACTTTTCAACACGATAGCATCGTCATTGGGGCTGTTAACCACCACGTTGCTTATCCGCACGTTTTTACACACGTCTATATCAATGCCATCGCGGTTGGTATCGATGCGCAGATTATCGATGGTCAGGTTGTTAATGGCGGTGGCGAGGATCCCGAAGTGCCCGCCGCGATAAATACTGAAGTCCCGGAAAGTAATGTTCCGGCCGCCCTTTATCGCAATGGCTTTGTTACCCGGATTAACTGAAGGTGCCGGCCCCAGTGGCGGGTATAAGCCTTTCCACAGCCCCTTACCGTCGATCAGTCCACTGCCGGAAATGGTGACATCGTGAATATTTTCGCCCCAGAGCAGGCTGTTTCTGAAATGACTGTGACCAAAATCCTGGTACTTATATTTTTCACCCCAGATATTGGGCTCAGGTTTCAGATATCCTTCGCTCTCATCCTGCGGTGTTGCAGCCAGCAGCGTTGCGCCATTCGCAAGGTGCATATCAACCTGACTTTTCAGCTCAACGCTGAAGCTCGCGTAAGTGCCGGGCGGAAAATACACCGTTCCCCCACCATCCCTGCTGGCAGCGATGATGGCAGCATTAATCGCATCTGTGTCCCTGCTTATACCGTCGCCAACGGCCCCGAAGTCTCTGACGTTATAGTACCCCTGCATGTCCTGAGCCTGCACGTTCTGGATGAAACCGATTACCCAAAGTAAAGACAACTGAAAGAACACTCTGCGCATGTAACACTTCCGCCGGTAAATTTAAAAGCCACCATAAAAAATCATGCTAATGACAGAGCAAACTTATCGTCAATTGAAACTGCTGATGCAGCCTGTTACAACGGCTTAAATAATCAGAAACTTCCATATCTGAATATGTAGGGAGTACCTGCGCTTTTGTAAATGATTGCAGAGCGGCAGTCCCGCACGGGAATGTCTACAACGAATAGTCGAATACGTAACTATGCTCCCCACCCTCCCGAATGATTTTCATATCACCAGAAAGGCCAGATAACGCTTCTGTGCCGGAGTCCGGCACCACTTTTAAAATAAGGGAGTCTTTGCCCTTATCCATCACACCGAAATGTTGCAAAGCAAATGAGCCTGACTTCCCATTCAGGGTTCCGGACACAATTTCTATTGCCACATATCCTGCAGAGCCGGGAACAGCTGTCATCAGGGATAACATTTCGCCCTTGCTTGTGGCACTGAGGGCACCGTGAAATGTTTTTTCTATGGTCATACGACCGGGATTCATCCCGTCTTTCGCTGTCATGAAGCCTTCAACCGGCTGTAACGACACATCAAATTTGCCCTGCACTTCCATTGTACTTTCTCCGTAATGAGTTAGAATAACACTGTATAACCATACAGCAAACTTAAGAAGTAGCAAGATGTATTCAAGGTCAAGAAGACAACGGGATGCGGATATCGACAACCGTATACTGCAAATCCACCGGGCAATTGCTGACAAGGTAATAAGTAATCCGGTGCTGCTCGCGCAGGCAGAAGAAACGCTGGAAGCCCGTTATCAGCAAAAGCTCCTGCGTTACGGCAGTTATCTTTTATGGCACAGCATGCTGGAATTAAAACATGACGCGGAAGCATTCAAAGCACAGTTACTCAGCGATGAGCCACGCTGGAATGCGTTACGAAGAAACACCATTTTTACCGGTGTGTTAACAGAGCAGGAAAGAGAAGTAGCGCTGGCGACTTTTGCCGCCAGCGGGAAATAGACAGGCTTATGCGCCTTTACGTAAATGGTCTGCTACCAGAAACGCCATTTCCAGTACCTGATCGGCGTTCAAACGCGGATCACACTGGGTTTTGTATGCCTGTTTCAGATCTTCATCTGAAATTTCATAAGCACCACCGGTACATTCGGTAACATGCTGACCTGTCATTTCCAAATGCACACCACCGGCATGAGTACCTTCAGCTTCGTGGGCTGCGAAGAACTGACGAATTTCGCTTAAAATCGCATCGAAGTTACGGGTTTTATAACCGCTTGATGCCGAGAACGTATTACCGTGCATCGGATCTGAACTCCATACCACGTTACGGCCTTCAGCTTTAACACGACGCAGTAAGCGCGGCAGGTTCGCTTCCAGCTTATCTGCGCCCATACGGGTAATGAAAGTGAGACGCCCCGGGTCATTGTCCGGGTTCAGCACGTCAATCAGTCTGATAAGCTCATCCTCATCCATCGTCGGACCAACTTTCACACCGATAGGGTTATGAATACCACGGAAAAACTCAACGTGGGCATGATCAAGCTGACGGGTACGCTCACCAATCCACACCATGTGGGCAGAACAGTTGTACGGTTTACCGGTTAACGTGTCGATACGGGTGAGAGACTGTTCGTAGTTAAGTAACAGCGCTTCATGCGATGTAAACAGGCTCGTTTCATGCAATGAAGGCGTGTTCAGCGCATTCAGACCAATCACCTTCATAAATTCCAGAGAATCCTGAATACGGCTGGCAATGTCAGAATAACGGTCTTTCAGCGGGTTATTCTCTAAAAACGCCATATTCCAGCGGTTAACTTCGTTTAAGTCAGCCAGACCGCCTTGAGCAAATGCGCGCAGCAGGTTTAGCGTAGCCGCACTGCGATGATAAGCATCCAGCAGACGGTTCGGATCAGGGCGACGGGCTTCTTCGGTAAACTCAAAGCTGTTGATGATATCGCCACGGTAACTGGGCAATGTCACACCATTAATCGTTTCGTAGTCAGAAGAGCGCGGTTTGGCGTACTGACCGGCCATGCGGGCAACTTTAGTGACAGGACAACGGCCGGCAAAAGTCATCACGATTGCCATTTGAAGCAAGACTTTAAACGTGTCACGGATCTTAGGCGCATTAAACTCGTCAAAAGACTCGGCACAGTCACCGCCCTGCAGTAAAAAACCTTTTCCCTGACACACTTCACCAAGCTGACGGCGCAGCTCACGTGTCTCAGCAGCAAAAACCAGTGGCGGATATTTGCTTAATGTTTGCTCTACAAAAGCGACTTGTTCCTGATTATCGTATTCAGGTTGCTGCAGGATCGGTTTTGATCTCCAGCTGTCAGGTTGCCAGTTACTCACGCTTTCTCCTCATTGTTGGCAGCGATGGCACAGAAAAATTGATGTCCCCGGACGATACAACCGGTGCCGCTTCAACGGCATCAGTTCATGCATGTCTCTGTTGGTGTAGTCTGATTTGTGTAACGGGTTCAGCAGAAAGGTTGCGAAGTGCAATGATGAACCTGAATGTACTTTATCGCGTATCCTGCGGCCAATAAGGCTGACAGCTACGTCTTTATATGAAACACCTGGCGGGAGTCTACCACAATTCAACCGGTGCCGGAGGTTTCATCACAGAAATTTGGTGAGTTTTTTGCGATGGCTTATAACAGAGATGGCGACGCAAATTTTTAGCGGGCGTTACAGCCCGCAATGACCTAACCGGCGGGCTTTTGTTGCTTCAGATGACGGATAAAACCATCCGATGCCTGCTCGATTAAATCCAGCACCAGTTCAAAACCCTGCTTCCCGCCGTAATACGGGTCCGGCACTTCCTTTTCATCGCCCGGGGCAAAGTCGAGAAAATAATGAATACGGTGCTGTTCTTCCTCAGGACTCACCTTCATCAGATTCTCATAGTTACTGGTGTCCATGGCCATGATGTAATCAAAATCAGTAAAATCTTTATCTTCTACACGGCGACATTTAATACCTTTAAAGGAATAGCCACGCTGCACACCCACTGATACCGAACGGCCATCCGGCTGCTTTCCGATGTGATAACCGTGGGTACCGGCCGAATCAATTTTGAGGTCTAAACCTGCCGCTTTCGCTTTGTGACGAAAAACGGCCTCAGCCGTGGGTGAACGGCAAATATTGCCCAGACACACAAAAAGCACTGATGTTTTCTTTTTCGACTTAAACATGTCAATTTTCTTATTTTCTGCGGTATATCTGTCAAGCAACCAGTTATGACCGGCGCCCGGTTCAGACCCGCTGTACTACCCTAAGGAAAATCCTTTCCACAATTTCGCCGCATAGACTGCCATAATTTGGCCTGTGCATAAACGAATTCTTAACAATGATGGTGTAAGCGAAGATTTAAGCAGGCCGCACATACAGCCCGCCTCCGGTATAAAACCGGACAATGTATGCTTACCAGCCGGTAGCTTTTTTATCTCTGAAAAACTGTCCGGAAGGACCATCCTTACCAAGTTGTCCCAGCCAGACGGCGGTTTCAGCCCCCTGCTGTGGTGTTCGCGGTGCATCACGTCCTCCCATGCGGGTGTGTACCCAGCCCGGACACATGGCATTAATTTTAATATTCTTCTCGCCGGCCACCTGTGCGGCAAGGTGTTTTGTCAGTGCATTCAGCGCGGCTTTACTGACGGCATAGGCCAGCGGCCCTTCCATCCCTTCTGAAAAAGCGCCCCACCCCGATGAGACATTGACGATGCGACCATACCCCCTTTCACACATGCCGGGCAGAATTTGCTGAATCAATGTCAGCGGACCGTTTACATGCACCTGCATTGCCTCTTTCAGTGAATCAGAAGACACGTCCTGCCAGTCTTCTTCATGGAGTACACCGGCGTTATTTACCAGCACATCCACACCGCCATAAATGGCCTGAGCACGCATAATATTTTCTTTAGCTGCCGCTTCATTGGACAGGTTAATTTCTATTATCTGAATGTCTTTGCCGACAATGTCCTTCTTAATCTCTTCGCCGGCTTCTTCATCCCGGCAGCCAAGCAACACCTTGAAGCCCGCCTGCGCATAGCCACGAACGATTTCCAGGCCAATACCGCGGTTGCCGCCGGTTACCAGTACAGTTGAGGTCATAATGTCTCCTGTCATCCAGTGAATAAAGTCAGTTGTATTGTTGGGTACGCGCCACTACCGCCAAGGTTCAACCACGGTCCATGCAATCCCGTTCAGAACAGCCGTAAACCTCAGATGATAAGGAATTAATGATCAACATCAGTGCCGTACAGGTAAGCAATACAAATAATTTATTGAAACGGAATGCATTATGAGTCAACTATCAAATCGTGACAGCGTGCTTAAATGGCTGACAGAATTGTACGGCGAACAAAAGGAATACCTGCAGGCCGTTGAGGAGATTGTGGATCATGTCATGCCAGTCTCAAACGCGTCGGAAGCTTACAAACGCTATGACGTGGTCAGAAGACTCTGCGTGCCCGAGCGTATCATTCACTTCAATGTGCAGTGGATGAACGATGACGGCGGGGTCGAAATACACCGTGGATGGCGCGTACAACACAACGGCCTGATTGGTCCATATAAAGGCGGCCTGCGCTTTCACCCCACCGTCAACGAGTCTGTTTTAAAATTCCTCGCCTTTGAACAATCCTTCAAAAATGCATTAACCGGCCTGCCCATGGGCGGCGCGAAGGGAGGCTCTGATTTCAATCCGAAAGGCAGAAGCGACACTGAAATCATGCGCTTTTGCCAGGCGTTCATGGCTGAATTGCAGCGTCATATCGGCCCGCAGACCGACGTGCCCGCCGGCGATATAAACGTCAGCAGCCGTGAAATCGGGTTCATGTACGGCCAGTACCGCCGTATCCACAATCAATTTGGCGGCACACTGACAGGAAAAGACATCTCATTCGGTGGCAGCCATGTGCGCACAGAAGCCACCGGGTTCGGCTTGATTTACATGTTGCAGGAAGTATTGGCTGCTCATGACGATAACCTCGAAGGCAAACGCACCGGTATCAGCGGCGCGGGCAATGTTGCGCTGCACGCTGCGCTGAAAGCCTGTGAATCCGGCGCTGTGGTAACAAGCCTGTCGAACAGCCGTGGTTGCCTGATAAAAGAGAACGGTTTGTCAAAGCAGGACATTCAGTTTGCTATTGAGCAGAAGCACAACTATGACAACATCCTCTTAGCCATCAGGGAGAAGAGTGGCGGAGAATGGCACGAAGGCAAAAAGCCATGGCATCATTCCGCTGATATCTGCCTGCCCTGCGCGACGCAAAATGAGCTGGATGAAGATGACGCTGATATGCTTTGCCGGAACGGCGTGAAGTATGTGCTGGAAGGTGCAAATATGCCGTGCACTGCTAACGCACAGAAAGTGTTTGCTGAACACCGTATTCCTTTCGTACCGGGTAAGGCTTCTAACGCCGGCGGCGTCGCATTGTCAGGCCTGGAAATGATGCAGAACGCCAGTTTTCGCAGAAGCAGTTATGACACACTGGATAAAGAACTGAAAAAAATCATGAAGCACATTCATGAGCAATGTGTGAAAGAAGGCCGTGAAGACGGTTTTACTGATTATGCAAAGGGCGCGAATATCGCCGCATTCAGACGTCTGGCAGATGCGATGGTTGCTCAGGGCCTGTAGTTCGTTAATAAGAGAAAAATCCCGGCGTGCTTGCCGGGATTTCCATAACGTCTGGCGATGATGTAAAGCGCTGTTAAAGTGGCAGACCTATGTAGTTTTCAGCAATAGTGGTCTGTGCTGCTTTTGAGCCGGCAATGTATTCCAGTTCCGCCACCTGCATTTTGCGATCAAACTCTCCGCTTTCAGGGAAACGGTGCATCAGCGTGGTGAGATACCATGAAAAACGTGACGACTTCCATACGCGGTTCAGCGCTTTTTCAGAGTAAAGGTTAATGCCATCAGATTGCTTTTCTTTGAAGTAACTGATTATTGCTGCCGACAAGTAGGTGATATCCGAAGATGCCAGATTGAGCCCTTTCGCGCCGGTGGGCGGCACGATATGCGCAGAATCTCCCGCCAGGAACAGGCTGCCGTGACGCATGCTGCCAAAAATAAATGAACGCAGTGGTGCAATGGATTTTTCGATTGAAGGTCCGGTCACCAGCTTTGAGGAGATCTCAGGACCCAGACGAACAGCCAGTTCATCCCAGAACCGTTCATCAGACCAGTCTTCCACCTTTTCATCCAGCCCTACCTGGATGTAATAGCGGCTGCGGGTAAGCGACCGCATTGAAGATAAGGCAAAACCGCGGTCGTGATTACTGTAAGCCACTTCGTGTGTGGCTGGCGGCACATCTGCCAGCACACCCAGCCAGCCGAATGGATAGACTTTTTCCACGTAGTTCGTGTTGCTTCCCGGCATGGCTTTACGGGAAGGCCCGTGGAAGCCATCACAACCGGCGATAAAACGACAATCGATACGATGAGGTTCGCCGTTTTTTGTATAAGTTACGCAGGGTGCTTCGGTTTCAATATTATGCAGAGCAACATCATCTGCATCGTATACCCGCATTACACCGCGACTGTCTGATGCGTCCATGAGATCTTTGGTAATTTCAGTCTGGCCGTAAACAACCACCTGGCTGCCGGTCAAACCCTTCACATCAATTTCAATGACCCTTTCGCCATCAGCGAGAATAACGCCGTCGTGAGGTAAACCTTCAGCTTTCAGTCTGCTGTCCAAACCGAGCTTTTCCATTACCTGTAAGGTGCACTGTTCAAGCACTCCGGCGCGGATACGGCTTAACACATAATCCGGTGATTTACGTTCTACGATGATACAGTTGATGCCTGCCTGAGTGAGCAGGTGGCCCAGCATCAGTCCCGACGGGCCTGCACCGATAATAGCGACATCAGTTTTGGTGGTATTCATTTTCTTCTTCCGGCAAAGGGCTAAATTGTTAACCTATCGTGAATGAATTTAACACCTGCGTTTAGTCACTATTCCCGCAATCAATTGTACTTTTTCGTCAAATTAACATTTGACATACCGTTGAACAGCGTAAAGAAATCGAAAAGAAAAGAACACAAAGACCATTCCGGTAGTCAGTTAAGAATACCTTAAGCCCAACCGGAACAAACTATGGTAAAGAAACAATCGATTAAGCGCTGTGTCATTTTTGTAGCAGGGTTCAGTGCACTTGCCGCCTGCGCAGCGGAACGGGAAGAAAGGCCTTCAATCCCTCAGGAAGCATTTGACGCCTGTGCATCTTCATCAGAGGGTGACAGTTGCTCCATGAGCGGCCGGGATGGTGAGACAGTGTCAGGCCAGTGTGTGGCACCGCCATCCGGACCAGACGAAGACACTTCATCAGAAGAACTGGCCTGCCGGCCTGATAATATGGGTGAGCCTCCTGGCCGGAGACCGCCTCAGGGACAATTCTGAGTGGTAATACAGTTGTAAACCTTCACTCATCCATGCCACCGTTTCCCCTCAAACTGTGTTCTGTTTGAGGGGAAATCAGTTACAGAATATGAAAAGTAACCGCGCCGTTCCGGTTTTATTCCTCTCTCCCTTTCCAAAAAGTTATTTGTACACCACACTAAACACAGGGTTCGTGTTCGCGTATCATCTTTTAAAATCAAAAAATTCAATTTCCGGAGTGACCATGCCTGCTCATGTGCTGATGCTCAGCAGTTCCCGTGTGGGAGACGAAGACTATCTCGCCCACGCCAAACCCATGATCCTTTCTCATTTAGGTGACAAACGGGACGTGCTGTTTATTCCTTACGCCGGTGTGACAGTATCTTTTGACGAGTACACGGCAAAAGTACAGGCTGCTTTACCTGAATGCCGTGTTACCGGGTTACATACATTTGAGCATCCGGCACAAGCAGTAACAGAAGCCATTCAGGCAGGCAAAGCAATATTAACCGGCGGTGGTAATACCTTTAATTTGCTGGCAAATCTGTATAAAAACTCGCTTATTGCGCCTATATGCCTGGCCATTGAATCAGGCGTTCCCTACATCGGCTGGAGTGCCGGTTCAAATATTTGCGGTGCTACCATCAGAACCACCAATGACATGCCTATTATCGAGCCGCCGTCGTTTGACGCGCTGGCACTGCTTCCCTGTCAGTTGAATCCGCACTATTCCGATTATCACCCGCCGGGTTTTAACGGGGAAACCCGCGATCAACGTCTTGCTGAATTCACGAAGCTGAATCCGGATACAGCGGTACTGGCAATACGTGAAGGCACTGCGCTTGAGCTGTCTAAAGGTAAACTGACATTTAAAGGGGAATATGGCGGTTTTGTATTCTCAGGAAAAGAAAAAACCGCCATTAAAGACGGTGATGACTTAAGCCAGTTTCTGCACCGTTGATACCAGGTCTGCTACCGTATTCTCATCTGCGCCGAAAGGAATTTCGGCCAGCATGGGAGCAGGCAACACGGCTTTAAGTGTCGCCAGATTTTCATCGTATACCGGCATATCAGCAGACAACTGATTCGCCACCCAGCCTTTAATGTTCAGGCCGTCATTCAAAATGGCTTCACAGGTGAGTACGGCATGATTCAGACATCCCAGCCGCATGCCCACTACCACAATAACATCCAACTTAAGTGCCTGAACGATTTGTGGCATCCAGAGGTCATTACCTAACGGTAACCGCCAGCCACCGGCACCTTCCATGAGCATAAAGTCAGGGTGCTTCCCTGCCAGATGTTCGTACCCTTTGATCAGATCTTCTTTTTCAATTTTTAAACCTGCCTGCTCTGCAGCAATATGCGGTGCAACAGGAGGCTCAAGGGTCACCGGGTTCACTTCCTGAAGTGATACGGGCAAGGATGATGCTGCATGCAAAGCTCTTGCATCTTCGTTGCTGAGCGTGCCGTCAGTGACTTCACATCCGGCAGAGACTGGCTTGTACCCCACTGAGGAAAGTCCGGATTGCGCCGCAGCCTGTAAAAATAGAGACGACACAAAGGTTTTACCCACTTCGGTGTCGGTACCGGTAACAAAATAAGCATGCATAAATTAGCGTTCCAGCGATATCTGTAATACGTGATAAGTGAGGGGCAGCGTGCCGGCCGGGGCGGTACAGAAAGCCTTTTCCAACGCTTTCAGTGAATTGCGGGTGAAAGAATGTTGTGCGTGTCCGCTGTCTGATAAGCCAGCACCGGCTTTAGTAATTGAATGCAGCAGACTGCGTATTCCGTCAAAGTGCTCTGTATACGTTTCAACCGTACTTTTCACTACTTGAAAGCCAGCCTGACAGGCTGCTTTTTCCCACACCAGTGACTGAGGTAAAGTGTTTACGGATTCAGGCAACCCCGCCACTGAACGGGCCTGAATAAGCTCGTGAAAAGAACCGGCAACCATAATGGCTAACTGCGCTCTGCCCCCGGGTTTAAGCACCCTGGCAATTTCCGGCATCGCAGTGGCAGGATCATCACTCCACTGCAACGCCATTGAGGAAAATACCGCATCAAATTGCTGTGCAGAAAAAGGCAGTGCATCCGCATCACCTTCTTTGAATGTCAGAGACGGATAATCCCGCCGCGCCTTTTGGAGCATATCTGCGGCAATATCGAGACCGGTAACTTGTGCACCGTTTTTCGCCAGCAACACGGTTTCCCGCCCTGTGGCGCAGCCGATATCAAGCACCCGGCTGCCCGGTTCAACGTGCAACAAACTGCGGGCATGGGCAGCGATACGGGCCTGAACTCCTGCCACCTGATTATATGAATGAGCGGCACGGTCAAAGCAAGCAGCAATCGCCTGTTTGCGGGTTACGGCTGTTTCAGCGGTTTTTGAAGCGGGTTGATTCACACCGCCTCCATAGCCAGCATTAATGCATCCACCAGCACGCTGATATCCCGGGCACTGTGTTGAGCAGTAATGGTGATCCGCAATCTGTCAGCCCCTTTCGGCACTGTCGGATAACGTATTGCCGGTACCCATATTCCACGTTGTTTCAGCGCTTCTGACAGCGCCAGCGCCTTATGAGGATCGCCGCACATCACAGGCTGAATGGCACCGACAGATTCAGTTAACTGAAGGCCCTGCGCCAGAGCAAGCGAACGAAACGTCGCAATATTCTCATGTAACGTTTTCCGCTCGTCACCCGTTGATATGGCCGTAAGCGAATACAAGGTAGCAATAGCCTGAGAGGCCGGCAGCGCGGTGGAGTAAATATAGTGCCTGGCGTGATTGACCAGATAATCAATAAAGGCCTGACTGCCGGCAACGAAGGCACCGGCTGTACCCACCGCCTTACCGAATGTGCCCATCAGTACCGGCAAATCCTGCTGTGTAAGCTGATAGTGCTCTGCCACACCGAAACCATTTTCGCCCAGTACGCCAAATCCATGGGCGTCATCCAGCATCAACCACGCGCCGCTGTCACGACTTTGTGAAACAAGTCCTTTAACCGGTGCGCTGTCTCCGTCCATGCTGAAAATACTTTCACTGGCGATAAGGGTATCGCCGGATAAACCGGATAGTAGTATTTCGCAGTGCGCTAAATCGTTATGACGGAAACGCTTGAATTCAGCTTTGCTGGCAAGCACGCCGTCAATGAATGAAGCGTGCATATATTTGTCGGCCAGTACGTTGCCACCATTTTGAAACAGTGCCTGACAGATGGCCTGATTCGCTGCAAAGCCGGAATTAAACAGCAGTACCGCTTCACGCTGAAGATGCTCTTCAAGATAGGCTTCAAGGGCCGCATGGGCCTGTGTGTAGCCTGTCACTAACGGAGACGCGCCGCTGCCACCACCAAACTGGGCTAAGCCTTCTACCCAGCTTTGCAGCACACCCGGATGCTGACGCATGCCCAGATAATCGTTACTGGCAAAGTTCAGATAGTGCTCGCCGGCTATACAAATAATGCCGTCTTTTTCATATTCCACACAATGCCGGCGACGCAAGTAACCGGCATCCTGCTTTTTCTGAAGCTCAGCATTGATAAAATCAAATGCCATCAGGCCTCCGCAGGCGCGGTTTTACGGGGCGCGGTGGCATCGTAAAACAAGTCAGCCGGCGCTGATTGCGCGGCAATTTCTTCCTGCAATGCCTGCTCATGAGCTTCATCAGAGAACTCGCGGGTACGCTCAGCGTTAATGCCCAGCTTGCGGAATAACAACACGTCTTCGTGGGTATCCGGGTTAGAGGTTGTCAGCAGCTTGCAACCGTAAAAAATAGAGTTGGCACCGGCCATAAAACACAGCGCCTGCATCTGTTCATTCATGTTTTCACGGCCGGCGGACAAACGCACGTGTGAGGCAGGCATCATGATGCGTGCGACCGCAATGGTCCGGATAAATTCGAATGGTTCGAGATCGTCCACTTTATCCAGCGGCGTTCCTTCTACTTTCACCAGCATATTGATAGGAACACTTTGCGGCTGTTCCGGCAGATTAGCCAGTTGCATCAGCAGGCTTGCACGGTCTTCTGCAGATTCCCCCATGCCCACAATACCGCCGGAACATACATTCATGCCGGCATCACGCACATTCTGCAAGGTATTAAGACGGTCGTCGTAGGTACGGGTTGTAATGATGTCACCGTAAAACTCAGGGGAAGTATCCAGATTGTGGTTGTAATAATCCAGACCGGCCTGCTTCAGTGCCACAGCCTGCTCGCGGGTAAGCATACCCAGCGTCATACAGGTCTCCAGACCAAGCTTTTTCACTTCAGACACCATCTGTGTGACATAAGGCATATCGCGGTCACGGGGGTTACGCCAGGCAGCTCCCATACAGAAACGGGTGGATCCGGTGGCTTTCGCTTCTTTAGCGCGCTGAATCACTTTTTCAATTTCCAGTAAGCGCTCTTTTTCTAATCCGGTATCATAGCGTGCGCTTTGCGGGCAGTATTTGCAGTCTTCCGGGCACGCGCCGGTTTTAATTGATAATAACGTGCTCACCTGCACTTCGTTCGGATCGAAATACTGACGGTGAACAGTTTGGGCTTTGAACAGTAAGTCATTAAATGGCAATGCGAAAAGTGCCTTAACTTCGGCTTTGGTCCAGTCATGGCGAATGTCTGCCTGATGTTGTGGTGCGTTGGACGCGATGGTCATGCCCTATCCTTTACTAATGAGAAATGCTGGCTTAGTCTATGCCTGGTTACAGAGTTGTCAACTCTGACCATTTCCAAACCTTTACCAATGGTTACATTTTGAGCAATATTGAGTTTGATCGCCAGCATATCTGGCACCCTTATACGTCTGCCGTCTCCCCCCTGCCCTGTTTTGAGGTGACCGGAGCTGACGGCGCAGAAATTACTCTGGCCACCGGTGAGAACCTGGTCGACGGTATGTCGAGCTGGTGGGCAGCCATCCATGGCTACAATCATCCGGTATTGAACAACGCAGCCAAACAGCAAATCGACAAGTTTTCCCATGTCATGTTTGGCGGTCTGACCCATGACCCGGCGGTATCACTTTGCCGCACGCTGCTTGATATGGCACCCGACGGCATGAACCGGGTCTTTCTGGCCGACTCCGGCTCAGTTTCCGTTGAAGTGGCACTGAAAATGGCCTTGCAGTACTGGGCCTGTCAGGGGCGTCAGGAAAAGCACCGGATTATCGCGCCCCGCAATGGTTATCACGGCGATACCTTCGCCGCCATGTCGGTATGCGATCCGGTAAACGGGATGCACAGCTTATTCTCCGGTGTACTCAGCAAACAGGTGTTTGCGCCGGCCCCGCAAACCCGGTTTGATCAGACCTTCAGTGAAGATGATATTTTGCCGCTGCAGGAATTATTTGAACGCCATCATCATGAATTAGCCGCTCTCATCATTGAGCCGGTGGTTCAGGGTGCCGGTGGCATGCGGATTTATCATCCGGAGTACCTGAAACGCTGCCGTCAATTGTGTGATGCCTACGATGTGCTGCTTATCTGTGATGAGATAGCCACGGGATTTGGCCGTACCGGAAAACTGTTCGGCTGTGACCATGCACATATCAGCCCGGATATCATGTGCGTAGGCAAAGCGCTCACCGGGGGTTATCTGACACTCGCTGCAACATTATGCTCAGAAGATGTGGCACAAGGTGTGTGCCAGGGAGAACCCGGCGTATTCATGCACGGCCCGACATACATGGGTAACCCGCTGGCCTGTGCTGTAGCGAATGCCAGTCTGTCACTGATTAATGAAGGGCACTGGCAAAAACAGGTAGCCGGCATTGAATCACAACTGAAAGCCAGCCTGCCAAATTGCAAAGCGCTTCCCGGTGTGGCTGACGTGCGGGTGCTGGGTGCAATCGGTGTGGTTGAAATGAAACAACCGGTCAATGTGGCCATACTGCAGAAGCATTTCGTCGGAAAAGGGATCTGGATCCGGCCTTTCGGTAAACTGGTTTATATCATGCCACCGTACATAATCACTGAAAGTCAACTTGAAAGACTGACAACGGGCATTTATGACACCTTAGCCAGTCTGTAAAACAAAGGATGAACAATGCAGCTGATGGCCCTGGTAATTGATAAAATTCTGTTCGCAGGACTCTTCATCGCTGCATTGCAGGTTCCCATTCTGGCGGATCATTACCGCCAGTATCTCTCAGGCTACTACGATGCCACCAGAGAACAGGTCATAGAGCTGGAAAATCTGGCCAGACAATTCAATTTCAGTTCTGTAGATGCGTTAATAGAAAGCCTGCGGAATAACGCCGATGGCGTGGTGCAGCAGGACGCTGAAAATAAAGCCGCGCTGCAAGCGAAACTGGAAGAAGCAGACAATGGCATAAAAACCCTCTCCACCGGCAACTACTTTGAGCAGGCCCGCTATATGTTTGCCCCCGCAAGGAAAGATACTTTATTCAGAGTGCTGGATAATTTTGCGCCGTCCATCCCCCTGACACCGGCGGCCATTGTATTCAGTCTGATTGTTGCCATTGCATTGAACATTCTTGTGGTCTCGCCTCTTTGGGCCGGTCGCCGGGTGTATCACTGGCGTCAGGCGAGAAAGGCGCGGGTCCGGTTCAGTTAAGATAAGCATCAGGGACCCCGTGAAAAGTTAAGCAGTTAGCACCGCTTCTGGCTGCTGTGTTTCATATTTGACAAAAAAATCAGGTATCCGTCGCGCAAAAGTAAGCACTGTGGTTTGCTTTCAGTTCAGCTAACCACAAAAAGAAAATTGCCATGACTGTTACCCCCTTTTGCCTGAACCCGCTTTACAATTTCGCATTATTGTTTGCCTGTCTGTTACAAAATCCGGCCAGCGCGGCCACCGGTGACACTTTTCCTTCGGAACGAAAAGTTATCCGCGATCCGGTTACCGGTGTAAAAATCGCCTTTCTAACTACGCAGTCAAAGGGTGACGCCAAAATTTACCCTACTCATCCTCAATGGACGGCTGACGGTGAGTGGCTGGTATTCAGGTCTGCACGGGTGCCGGGAGAGGCCATGGCCGTCAACGAAGAAACCGGCCTGTTAGTGCAGGTCAGTGAAGGTGGTTATTTTGGCATGCTGGTGAATGCACAGCGAAGCGGCAAGCTCTATTTGATGCGGGATCCTGCTGTTGCAGCAGATGCCCAACCCCGTTACGGCGATAACCCGAACGATAAAGCCATCATCGAAGTGAACATTGAAGCATTGCTCGAGGACGTAAAGAATAATGAAGTGAAGCAGTCAGGACACTATGAACGAACAGTGGGAGTTGTACCCGCCTCCATGGGGGCCGGTGGAGATATGGCGCTGGATGCCGCCGAAGATATCATTTATTTCCGTATTGGCCGGGAAGAAGCAGCCAGACACTTGAGTGATAAGGTTGCGCTCAAGGAAAATTTCGGTCCCCGCAATATGGGCGCGGGCCCGACAGGCATCGCCAGTATGAATATTCAAACCGGAAAGATAGACATGGTGGTGGCACTGCCCTTCCAGCTTGGTCACATACAGACTAACCCCTGGGTAAGCAGGGAACTGGTATTTTGTTGGGAAACCGGCGGCAAATCGCCACAACGAATGTGGACAATGAAAGTCGGTGGAGAAGTCAAAGCCCTATACCCTGAAGCAGATTATGAGTGGGTCACCCATGAAGCAGTGATCACCAGGGACGAAGTAGCCTTTGCTATCATGGGGCATCGCGACGTCGGTACTGATGATGAATGGGGCCCGTCAGCCAGCCGCCAGAAACCCACAGGACTGGGTATTGTGAACTTGCGTACAAATGAAATGCGAATTGCCGGGCAAACCCGCAGCGGCAGCGGACTTTGGCATGTACACGGTTCTCCGGACGGGCGCTGGGCTGTGGGTGATGACTTCGAACGTAATCTGTATCTGATTGACAGAACGACAGATGAAATGCAATTGCTCAGCGGTGGCCACAAAACTTCGGCCAGAGATCATACTCACCCGACGTTCAGCCGCGACGGTACAAAGATTCAAATACAGTCGGCAATGCTGGCAGAGGATGACCGGTCCCTGAACATTGCTATTATTTACCTGCCTGAATCCTTACTCAAACGTCAATACGATGAGGTAAAGCGCCGGGACTGACCGGCCTTTTTATTATACTAAAGGATAAACAGGCATCGATGTTGCAACAGTCTTAAGTGAATGCGCTCCTTTATTCAGGGTCAAACGGCAATAAGTTGGTGTCAGGACCCCATAAATAAAGGCTTTAGACTACTAACAACATTGAAATAGGTTTTAACCATGTTGAATGAAAATACGTTACTGATTGGGCAAGTGTTGCAAATTCGAGACAACATTCTGGCAAAACGCCACGCTATTCCGGGTTCTCTGCAAAGCGAATGGAAGCGTCTCACAGACCGCACTGCCGCCTTCGATATTAAACGTACGTTTAACACTGCCCGTAAAGGCACGACTTTCACTAAGCCTTCTCTTTTTCAGGGCTCAGCGGCAGAATTGTCTAATCTGGTAAAGGCACTGCGTAACTTCAACGCGCGTATCAGCCGTTGAAGACTGAAAACGAATAAGCGCGGAGTGATTTATTCTCACACCGCGCTTTAAATTCAGCGTTTTCTGATAATGACTATCGCCCGGACTTTTCGCCGGCCATAGCTGACCAGACGCACAAAATCTTCCCGCGCGACCGGAATGTGCTGATACTCGACGACCTGATCTTCAAAGATTTCAGGATCCGGATCGTGAATATAGAAACAACGCTGGTCTGAGGCTGTCACCGTGACCCAGTGCGGCGCTTTTTTCTTATCAAACGCATAGGTGCTGATCAAGCACAGTACCGCAGCGCCTTCTTCCAGCAAGGCATCCAAAGATTCCATTTTCCATTCGTGAATATCAACGGTAATGCCCTTTTGTCCGGCTTCATGCAGGAAACCCTGTTCCACCACCTCTACAATGTCTTTCTTATGAGCTGTTCTTACGCCGTCAGTGAAAAGCGGTAATGTACGGTTCAACCATACTTCACTCTTAAAGCCTTCGTCAGCCGCTGCCAGAGCCAGTCCTACCGGATGACAACCACCATGACCTGACGTCATAAAAATCGTAGTTGCACGTCGCCAGAGAGATAGCTCTTTTTCCTGCGACACCACGTACTCATTATTCAACTGTGCCATCGCCATCATCAGCGATGCAGGACCACAGGTAAATTCGGTGGTTTGCTGATACCACGGATACACATCAACTTCTGCAGTACTGGAAGGATAGTTCAGTACTTTCTGCATACGAATGGCGTCAGATTTATCTTCGTAGTATTCGTTATACATACCAAACTGACTAAAACCTAAACGTTGATACAGTGTTATTGCGCCCTTGTTGTCCTCAGACACTTCCAGGCGCATAAAGCGCTTTCCCCGCGACAATGCCCTGATTTCCAGTTCACCAATCAGCGATTGGGCAACCTGTTGTCCCCTCGCCTCCGGCAGCACTGCAATAGAGTACAGGCGCGTAAGCATGGTTCCGCGTCGTAATAACAACAATGCGTAACCGAGTATAATGCCGTCCCGTTCAGCCACCAGCAATTCAGCATGGGGCGCCGTCAAATAAAAGCGCATACGACGACGGCTTAATTTGTCATGAGAAAAGCAACGTTGCTCAACATCACACAAAGACGATAAATCCTCAGCCGCCGCAGACCGTACCGTCACCGGTGAAAGTGATAATACGGGCTCTGCGACTTCACGAGCTGCAAGTTTGGCGCTCATCGACCGCGTAACTCCAACCTGTTTGCAAATTCCTGCATAATTAACTGGTACAATTCTTTGCCCAGATATTTGTCTTCGACGCCCGAATCAATACTCGGGTTATCGTTAACTTCAATCACGTACACTTTGTTGCCTGAGTGTTTAATATCCACACCGTACAAGCCGTCACCCACCACTTTGGCCGCCTTGATCGCCGCCTGTAAGACTGCTTTTGGCACCTCAAAAGTCGGCATGGTTTTAAAGCCACCGGAACTGAAACGGTCACCTTCGTGATGGTAAATCTGCCAGTGGTTGCGTGCCATGAAGTACTGACAGGCATAGATAGGTTTGCCACCAAGCACACCAATCCGCCAGTCAAACTCGGTAAACACGTACTCTTGCACCAGTACCAGCGCCGACGCTTCAAGCATTTCTACCAGACGTGTTTTCAGCGCTTCCGCACTTTCCACTTTATACACACCGCGACTGAACGAACTCTCAGGCAACTTAAGCACCAGAGGTAACCCCAGGGTTGAAATCAACTCCTGACAGGTGTCATCAGTGCTGTCTGAAACCATCTTACTTCGCGGTGCAGGCACTTGCTGATAAGCAAACGCATCCTGCAGATACACCTTATTACAGCAACGCAAAATCGACTGGGTGTCATCGATAACAATCAGGCCTTCACGCTCTGCTGCCCGGGCCAGACGATAGGTATGATGGTCTATCGCAGTAGTTTCGCGGATAAACAGGGCATCATAATGGCCCACGGCTTCCGGTGTTAAGCTGGTTACCACTTCAGCATTGAAGCCCGCTTTTTCCGCCGCTTTTACAAAGTTTTTAATCGCTTTGTCGTCAGACGGAGGTGTCGGCTCATCAGGATTAACCAGAATCGCCATGTCCCAACGCATCTTCTTGCCTTTGCGGTCACTGCGCCACTGTTGTTGTGTGAACTGCTGTAAACCGTCAATACAGTCTTGTTTCAGTGAATCCGGCAAATCAGCAAAGCCACGTGCCTGCACTTCCATAAAGCCGATGTTGTCAGCAGCTATATGTAAAGTGACCTGTAAAATCGGACACGGAAATGCTTCAAACGCTGTGGCCGCAACCGGCAACAGAGCCTGATCTTTTGTTTTACCGAACAGTACAAAGAAAGATTCGATGCCTTCTGTCACCGGCCATTTAAATTTGTCCGGCAACGGTAAACGGGCACTGCCCTCATCGGCAATGCGCAAATCATTGATCCTTTTTACAGACGGTAACACACGGTGTTGACGCGCTTGCGCCAGCAACGAACAGTAATATCCCTGACTTAAATAGCGGGATGTGTCACACAAGTTGATAACACGGGTTTTGGGTTCATTCCGTTTCGGGAATTCATCCAGATAATCCTGAAAAGTCAGAATGGTCTGGTCCGGCAGAGTGAAACCGCTAATGTCGTCAACAACGATAAGAGTTTTATGCATGAAATGCTTCTTGATACCTGAATAAGTAAGAACTATTTGTTACCACAATGTTGATTTCATTGAAGGTAACCTTTTCTGTCCGGGCAGTGTAATTCAACTGCTGGCATTCACCAGTGTTTTCAGAACGGCTTTTTTTTGTCGTTACCATGAGTTTTTGTGATAGCGTTCCGCCTGTTATTTTTATGCACTAAATCGTTTTAATTTTTTTATCAGAGAACGTTTAAATAACGCAGCAGAAACGCTATATAGTGGTCACATGATCTGTCTATGTCCCGCCCGTATTCTTATCGCCGTTACGGGTACCAAGGAGTTGATATGCTTTTACCCAGTTTAGCGATAATTGCAGGCCTGCTGGTTCTGCTGTGGAGTGCAGAAAAATTTGTCGGTGGTGCCGCCGGTGTGGCACGGCATTTTGGTTTATCTCCGTTGCTCATTGGTATGCTAATCATCGGATTCGGTACCTCTGCACCGGAAATTATCGTGTCGGTATTTGCTGCGATGCAGGGCAATTCAGGCATTGCGTTAGGTAACGCATACGGCTCTAATATCGCTAACATCGCACTCATTCTTGGATTGACCGCGGTTATCAGCCCTATTGCCGTCCGCTCAGATATCATCCGCCGCGAACTGCCTATTCTGCTTGGCCTTACCTTTTTCGCCTGCTGGCAATTAATTGATTTTCATGTATCCAAAGATGATGCATTCTCCCTGCTTGGTTTATTCATACTGCTGATGGGCTGGAGTATCTGGACTGGCATGAAAGGCAGCAGTGATACCCTTGCCGCTGAATATGAAGGTGAAATTAATCCGGACGATGCCAGCGTTAAAACCAATGTGATCTGGCTGCTGGCCGGGTTAGCTTTGCTGGTCGCCAGCTCCCGTATTCTGGTATGGGGAGCAGTGGAAATTGCCACCCAGTTTGGTGTCAGCGATACCATTATCGGATTAACCATCATTGCGGTGGGCACGTCTCTACCTGAGCTGGCCTCATCACTGATGGCTATCCGTAAGGGTGAACATGACCTGGCACTGGGTAATGTTATCGGTTCGAACATGTTTAATACGCTGGCAGTGGTAGGACTCGCAGGAACGATTCAGCCTATGCAGGTTGAGCCAAGCTTTTTCTACCGCGACGTCATGATCATGTTAGGGCTGTCGGTGGCACTCTTTATCTTCTGTATCGGCATTAAAGGTCAGGGTCGTCTGAACAGACTGGAAGGTGGTGTATTTGTACTGGGATATGTGGCTTACACCTGGTATCTGGTGCAGTCAGCCTTCGTCTGATAACCCGTTGCAGGTAACATATGGTTTAAAAAGCGGCTTTACAGGCCGCTTTTTTGGTTGAGCTTGTTGCCGTTGTATCAGGCTACACTGACATTCAGGGTGAACAGGCTTAACATTGAAATACCCGCGAGAATAAATAAATTCACTCCGTAGTTGTCTTCCCGGCGACGGTTACGACGGGAACGCAGCAGCATGGTCAGCAACGTCATACCCAGACACAATTGCAACAACATGATCAGCGCGTCCACATGCTCTTCAGACCAGGTAGTGCGCCCTTCAATGCCCCAATATGTTTGTAAGCCCGTGACCATTTCCGGACGGGCAAAATGAAATACCACCAGTGCTCCAATCAGCACCAGCCAGCAAACTGAGTTGACTGTCAGAACAAATTGGTAAAAACCGTCTTTATCTCTCGGCTTACGTCGTCTGTCCGGTTGTTGCGAATTCATGATATTTTAGTTCTCCGTGCAGAAAGTTCGCTGGTATCCCGTTTCTGAATGAGTATACTAGCGATTCGTTTATACGTACGAACCGACACTTTAGATACCCGCCATGCCTGACCGGTTGGCATGCCATAACAAGATTAATAGTTTTTTTCGTTGTTTATCAGCGTTTAGCTTTGTCATTTACTATCGGCAATTCTTCTGTGTCTTTTAGTTATTTACGGCATTTTTACGCCTGATAACACATTATTTTTTCAAACAGGTAAGATGGAGACATTCAAATGACGCATGCGCCCGTTGTCGACGTGCTTGATAGTAAGTACGCAGTTGGCGAAACGGTGACGGTAAAAGGTTGGGTGCGTACTCGCCGCGACTCAAAAGCCGGACTTTCTTTTATCGCTCTGCACGATGGCAGTTGCTTTAATCCCGTACAGGTAATCGCGTTAAATTCTCTGTCAAATTATGCTGATATTCAGCGCCTGACGGCAGGTTGCTCTTTATCTGTTGAAGGTGAAGTCAAACCGTCTCAGGGCCAGGGCCAGGCGGTAGAACTGGAAGCCAAAAGTATCGAAATCTTAGGTTGGGTAGAAAACCCGGATACTTACCCGATGGCAGCCAAACGTCACTCAATTGAATATCTGCGTGAGTATGCACATCTGCGTCCGCGCACTAACGTTATCGGTGCTGTTACCCGTATCCGCAACTGTCTGTCGCAGGCTATTCACCGCTTCTTCCATGAGCGCGGATACTTCTGGATCAGCACACCCATTTTGACCGCCAGTGATACAGAAGGTGCCGGTGAAATGTTCCGCGTGTCCACATTGGATATGATGAACCTGCCCCGCACTGATAAAGGTGAGATTGACTATAAGGAAGATTTCTTCGGTAAAGAAACTTACCTTACCGTATCCGGTCAGCTGAACGTTGAAACATACTGTGCAGCGATGTCAAAGGTATACACCTTTGGTCCCACATTCCGTGCAGAAAACAGCAACACCTCCCGTCACCTGGCGGAATTTTGGATGATTGAACCAGAAGTGGCGTTCGCTGACTTAAGCGATGTGGCACAACTGGCGGAAGACATGCTGAAATATGTGTGCAAAGCCGTGCTTGAAGAACGTGCCGATGACATGGCTTTCTTTGCAGAGCGAATCAGCAAGGATGCCATTACGCGTCTGGAAAAACTGATCAGTTCTGATTTCGTACGTATGGATTACACCGATGCTATCGAAATTCTGAAAGCCAGTGGTAAAGAGTTCGAGTTCCCGGTTGAATGGGGTGTGGACTTGTCATCGGAGCATGAACGCTATCTGGCAGAAGAGCATGTTGGTGCGCCGATTATCATGCAGAACTACCCGAAAGACATTAAAGCGTTTTACATGCGTATTAACGATGACAACAAAACCGTTGCTGCAATGGATATCCTTGCGCCGGGTATTGGTGAAATCATTGGTGGTTCACAGCGTGAAGAGCGCCTGGACGTGTTCGACCGCCGCCTGGAAGAAATGGGCCTGAGCAAAGAAGATTACAGTTGGTATCGTGATCTGCGCCGCTACGGCACCGTCCCTCACTCCGGTTTCGGACTGGGCTTTGAGCGCCTGGTTGCTTATGTAACAGGCATGCAGAACGTCCGTGACGTCATTCCGTTCCCCCGCACGCCGGGTAACGCTAACTACTGATATTTTTTCAGTAAGAAAAAGGTGGCCTTTTGTGCCACCTTTTTTGCTTTTTACGGCGGGTGACATTCCGTTACAGATAAAGGCGCTGATGTTGAACAAATTCGTGCTATTGTATAAGTTGGTTGTTTCTACAGGATAAATCTGGCCGGGCATGCAGGAAAACGCGCTGTCTACAATTCAATGTGACCAATGTCTGACGGTAGTACATTTACCTTCGCTGGATCACCGGCAACGGGCTGTATGCCCCAAATGTGGCCATACCCTGCTGACTTATCGTTATCATCAAAATGATAAAGTACTGGCGTTTGCCATCAGTGCACTCATTTTTCTGGGCCTTTCCCTGCCCTTTAACTTCTTATCCTTCCGTGCCAGTGGCATTCAGCACCAGATTGCGCTGCCAGACAGTTTCAATGCGCTGCTGAACCAGGATTACCTGTCGCTGGCCATAATCACCGGCCTGGCCACCGTGGTTTTCCCCGGACTCGTGCTCACCGGGATGATGATTTTAAGCCACTGCCGTAAACACAATAAAAAACCTGTGTTTGTGAAGCATGTGTTTTTCTGGGTGAAAGCGCTGATGCCCTGGAGCATGGCGGAAATATTTCTGGTAGGCACACTCGTCAGCCTGATCAAAATATCTTCTATGGCAGACATTGCTATCGGCCTGTCATTTTATGCTTTCATTGCCTTTTCTGTCTGTATGACCGCCTGTATTATTCAGTTCGATATCAACCGCTATGCGTTCTGGATTTTCGGAGAAGTGCCGCCACCGAAACCACTGACACCGGCAGTCGCCTCAGTGAGTATTCAGCGCACCTGGGCATTACTGGTTACCGCTGCACTGCTTTATATCCCGGCGAATATGCTTCCCATTATGCATACCGAAATGTTCGGACGTGATGAGCCCAGTACCATCGTGGGCGGCGCTATCACACTGTGGCAATCCGGCGACTATCCGGTGGCCATTATTATTCTTATTGCCAGCGTTATTATTCCGGTGGCGAAAATCATCATACTCGCGTGGCTGAATTTAACCGTGCAGCGCGGTCTTGAGAAACGTCCCCGCATCCGGACCCGGTTTTACCGCGTGACGGAAGGCATAGGGCGCTGGTCCATGATCGATGTCTTCGTTGTGGCAGTATTGGTAGCACTGGTGCAGTTGGGTAACACGCTTTCTATTTATCCCGGCCCGGCCGCCCTCGCATTTTGTGGCGTGGTTTTTGTTACTATGGTGGCAGCAATGACTTTTGATACCCGCCTGATTTGGCAAAACAGGAAGTAAGCATGACAGACGAAGCTAAAATAAAATCAACAACCCACGTTTCAAAGGTCTGGCTAATCCCGATTATTGCCATTATTACCGGCGGATGGATGGTGTGGTACCAGTGGAAAAACCAGGGGCCGTTAATCACCATAGAATTGAAATCAGCCAGTGGCATTGAAATTAACAAAACGCCGGTAAAGGTTCGGGATCTTGAAGTTGGTCAGGTGAAGAAAATTGAGCTGAAGCCGGACCTTGACGGTGTACTTGTCACCGCACGCATTGATGCCAGTGCTGAGCGGCTGCTGACAGAAAATACCGATTTCTGGGTGGTGGCACCACGGATCAGTTTTTCTGAAGTCTCCGGTTTAAATACCCTTCTGTCAGGTTCTTACATCGCCATGTCTGCCGATGACAGCGGTCGCAGTAAATTTGATTTTGTTGCTCTTGAACGCCCGCCGGCTACACCGCCCGGCACACCGGGCTTGCATCTGACTTTAAAAAGTAATGATAAGTTTGCCTATAAACCCGGCGACCCGATCATTTACAAGGGGTTTAAAGTCGGCGAATTTGAAGAAGCAGAATTTAATATTGAAGAACGTGTGGTGTATTACAGCGCCTTCATTCAGGCTCCCTATCATAAGCTGATCACCCAGAATACACGCTTCTGGAATGTCAGTGGCGTAAAGCTGCACCTTAAATCCAGTGGTGTAAAAGTTGAAACCGGTTCGCTGGAAACGTTGCTGGCTAACGGCGTCACTTTCGGTATTCCTAAAGGCGCGAGTTCAGGTGGACAGGTAGATGAAAATGCCAGTTTTATTATTTTCTCTGATGATGCAGCCGCCTCTAACGCCCGCTATAAACTGTACGCCAGTTACGTGCTGCTGATAGATGAAACCGTAAGGGGCCTTACCGAAGGTGCGCCGGTGGAATATCGTGGTATTGAAGTGGGTGAAGTGGCGCAAATTAATCCGGCCAATCTGATAGACGGTAATATTCTTGATCAGAATTACCCTATTCCTGTGCTTATCCGCATCTATCCGGGCAAAGTGCGCCAGCAGGATACACAGGAAAGTCTGCAAGCTGTTAAAGACACCATGCACGAGTGGATAGGCAAGGATTTACGCGCCACGCTGCGCATGGGAAATGTGCTTACCGGCGGACTTTATGTCGATTTACAACATGACATCAATGCCAGCCCTCTGACGGTAAAAACCATCAGCGATATTGAAGTCATTCCCACCGTGTCGAACGAGTTCACTCAGCTCACACAAAAAGCTGATGCAATTTTGGATAAGCTCAATAATTTACCTCTGGAAACCATGATTGTAGAGGTCACCAATGTGATCGACGACATTAAAGCCGCATCTAACCGTGTTGAACAGGCAAGCAGTGATTTTGATACTCTGATGGGCGATATTGACGCGAAAGCCCTGAATAAGAACCTGAATGAAATGCTGATCAACGTGTCTGCACTACTGGAAAACTATACCGAAGGCGGTTTGAGTAAAGGTGAAATTCAGGAAACCGTTGATACGATGCAGGAAACCCTGCGGAATATTCAGCCTCTGCTGCTGCAACTTAATCAAAAACCTAACGGGTTAATCTTCTCGGACAATAGCGAAGAAGATATTCAGCCGAAAGCCGGAAAAGGAATGTTTAATGAGAACTAAGTTATTCGCCGCTGCCTGTTTTACTGCGTTATTGAGCGGTTGCAGCAGTGCACCGGCATCCTTAACCTATTACGTTTTGCACTCTCCTCAGGCGACAACTGAAGAACAATCTGAGCCGGCAGCACGGGTTTATATTGAACAACTCAGTTTACCTGAGTATTTGAAGCAGCGTTCTCTGGCTATGCAAACCGGACCTGCTACGGTGTATTTTTCCCCCCGCCATGTATGGGCTGAGCCACTGGATAAAAGTCTCCGTCAGGCTTTAACCGCCTCTCTGCAACATCACGGAGTGGCAGTTTTACCTGCTGCCGTGTATTCACCACAATACCCTGTGTCAGGATTACATATTAAAATCGACGATTTTATTCCCGCATTTGATGGCAACGTGCTGATTAAAGGTCAATACTGGAAAGAGGACGAAAACACACAGCCTCAAATACATCAGTTTGATTTCCGCCGCCCCATGCAGGGCGATGGCTTTGAAGAGGCTGTGGCAACTATGCGCCTGCTTGTCGATGACCTGGCTTCAGCGATAAGTGATAAGGCGCCGTAACGATTCAAAAGCAGGACAATGTTTAAGCCGGCCACATCGCTTTTTTTAAAACGCGGTTGTCACCCCGAATTTGACGAAGAAACTAATCGCCGGATACTGGTTGTCAATCTGTTCTCTCTGGTAGGGATCAGCATCACACTGGTATTGGGGATAAGCTCTCTGATGAACGGTGGATGGCCGCTCGGATTCAGCTTACTGTCCGCATCGCTGTTGTTTTTTCTGGCCAGTCAGATTCAGGCTACCTACCCCAATAAAATCGGCCGGATGGTATCGGTTTATTTACTGACAGGTTGCCTGATGGGGCTGGAAACTTACCTGTTAGTTACCGGCGGGCATAACAATACCGGCCCGCTCTGGATTTACATATTACCCCCCGTTGCAATGTTTTTCGGCGGTTTCAAACGGGGTCTGATGGTGATGGCAGTATTTACGCTGCTCATTGTCATTATTCTATTCACACCACATGATGCCCTGCTGTTAACCAGTTACTCCACGGATTTTAAAAGCCGGCTGATACTGTCGTTTGCCACTGTCACATTCTTATCTGCATTTTACGAATACAGTCGTGAGCGGACCTTTGAGCTGATGCAGAAACTCAGTGACAGATACGAACAACAGGCACTACACGATACCCTGACCTCACTGCCAAACCGCAGAGGCATGCAGCAACTGCTGGGGCAGGAAATAAAACGGCATCAGCGCACCCGTTCTGCATTCACACTCATATTGGTTGATGTAGATAAATTTAAGGAAATCAACGATACTTACGGGCACGGAAACGGTGATATTGTGTTGCAACGTACTGCAACCCTTCTCCGGCAAAATGTGCGCAGGCAAGATATTGTCTGCCGCTGGGGCGGAGAAGAGTTTTTAATGGTATTGCCTGAAACCGGAGAACAAAGTGCTTCTGTTCTGGCAGAAAAAATTCGTAATACGCTGGCAAAAACCAGCATCTGGCTGGAACAAAAAGAAATAAAGGTCACCGCCTGTTTCGGTTTATGTGAAATAAATGAGGAAATTTCACTTAACCGTGGGTTATCTCTGGCCGATAAAGCACTATACAAAGCAAAACAAACTGGTCGTAATAAAGTTGTATGCGCCAGTGTTATGCAATAATAAAAAAAGCAGTCGCTGAAACAAAATAAATACGCTGTTACAAACAGACAATACAATCAGCAGATTCAACAAGTATCATAATAACAGAGATGGAAACTGGGGAAGCGTCACATGCAATGGAAAAAAATTGCCCTGCCAATCGTCATTCTTGCTGCAGGATTTGCAGGTATGACACTTATCGCCTCGGCGGGTGATAAAGAAGAAGAACCCGAAGTAGTAGATACCCGTCCGACAGTGACAATCAGCGAGCTTCAGGCTGAAGATTACGCGGTTACCCTTAATTCCTATGGCGAAATCACGCCGCTTGAAAGCACCATGCTGGCTGCTCAGGTATCGGGGGAGGTAACGTCCTGGAACCCGGATTTTGTGCCCGGCGGGCTTGTCCGTCGTGGTGAAATCCTGTTTTCCATCGAGAAAGATGCCTACGAAGCCGCATTGCTGCAGGCCGAAGCTAACCTGTCATCAGCACAGGCACAATTAATACAGGAGCAGGCTCAGGCGAACGTGGCGGAGCGGGAAGCGGCCGGCATGTCAAAGAGTCGTGTGACCGACCTGTATTTAAGAAAGCCTCAGTTACTCAGCGCACAGGCCGCCGTAAAATCTGCTGAAGCCATGTTACGCATTGCTAAGCGGGATCTGGACAATTGTGAAGTACGCGCCCCTTATGATGCTCTGATCATCAGTCGTGAAATCGGTACCGGTGACTACGTAACTCCCGGTACAGTGGCTGCCACTCTGAATAATGTGGAAACCGCTGAAATTACCTTCCCGGTTGCCGGCTTCGACCAGTCATTTTTGCCTGTCAGCGTCACCGGCCTCGACGCAACAGTAACCGTAGACAGGCGTACTATCCCGGCCAAACTCCACCGCGATCTGGGTATCGTGGATCAGTCCACCAGAATGAGTCATCTGGTTGCACGTATTGACGACCCTTACGGTGTACGCTCCGGCAAAGCCCAGATTAAATTCGGCAGTTTCGCCAACATCAGCTTTAACGGTAAAACACTGGAAAATGTGTTCCGTATTCCACAGGAACTGGTGAACAATAAACGGATCTGGCTGGTGAGTGAAGATGCCACATTGCAGTCGGAGATTGTTGAAATTGTCCGTGAGCAGGACGATTTCTATTTCGTTCGCGGGAATTTTGATGGTCTGCAACTTGTCACCTCCCCGCCGGAATATCCGCTTAACGGAATGGCAGTGAAAGTGATTGAGCAGAGCAACAAACTGGTTGCGGCTCATGCGAATAGCACTTCCGCCGGTATTTAAGGGGAAGTTATGCATCAGGAATACGATACGAACCGCGGCGTGATTGCCTGGTTCGCCAGAAACTCTGTTGCTGCAAACCTGTTGATGGGTTTTATTATCATCATGGGTTTGTCTGCCTATTCCTCTATCCAGAAACAAATGTTCCCCAACGTCGAGGTTAACTACATCCGTGTTGATGTGAGTTACCCGGGCGCGTCTCCGCAGGAAATTGAAGAAGGGATCCTGATAAAGATTGAAGAGGCGGTAAAAGACGTTTCTGAAATCAACAGTACGATCTCAAGAGCTTACCGCAACGGTGGCGAAGTCAATATGGAGATTGACGATAAGGAAGAACTGAGCGACGTTCTGGATAAAATTAAACTGAAAGTCGACAGCATTGCCACCTTCCCTGCAGACATGGAACCGGTGAATATCCGGCAACTGGCGTTCAGGCAGCAAGTTATCGACATGCCCATTGTGGGCGATCTTCCGCTTAAAGATTTGAAAGTCCTGGCGAAAGAAGTCGAGGATGAATTATTACTGCTGGATAACGTTTCGCTGGTCGACGTGGGCTATCCCGAAGACGAAATTGCCATTGAAGTAAATCCTGATCAGTTACGTAAATACAATCTTTCTATCAGTGATATCAGCACCGCCATCAGGGCGTATTCCACCAACCTGTCTGCCGGACAACTGAAAACCCGCTCTGGCATTATCTCTGTGCGTGTTGAGAACCAGTACTACCGTGGCGAAGAATTTGCTGCCATCCCGGTTAAAGTCGGCACCGGCGGTGCCAAGGTATTGCTTGGCGATGTGGCAGAGATCCGCGATGCCTTTACCGAGGGCGAATACTACTTCAAGTATTCCGGTAAAAACGCTATCTATATTTCGGTTAAAGCAACACCTTCACAGAATATTGTGCCAGTGGCAGAAACAGTAAAAGCTTACATTGCGCATAAAAATGAACAATTTCCGGAAGGTGTGTCGCTGGAAACCATGGTCGACATGACTTACTACCTCGACGGCCGTCTGGACATGATGCTAAAAAACCTGCTGCAGGGTGCCATTCTGGTTGCATTATTGCTGACCATTTTCTTACGCTTCAGACTCGCCTTCTGGGTCATGCTCGGGCTGCCGGTCTGTTTTCTCGGCGCAGTGATGATGATGCCGCTTCTCGGTATCAGTCTGAACATTATTTCTCTGTTTGCCTTCATCATGGTGCTGGGTATTGTGGTGGATGACGCCATCGTCATCGGAGAAAGTGCCTACACAGAAGTTGAAAGCAAAGGCAGCGGTATTAATAACGTGATCCGCGGTGCCAAGCGTGTCGCAACACCGGCAACCTTCGGGGTGCTGACCACCATCGCCGTGTTTGCTCCCTTCACATTAAGTGACGGTATGGACGGACCTTTCATGGTGAACATCGCCGTGGTGGTGATTTGTTGTCTGGTTTTCAGTCTCATTGAATCCAAACTTATTCTGCCGGCGCACATCGCTCACACCACATTTAAGCCGGTGAAGCCGGACAGCTGGCGCGCCCGTTTTAACAGCCGCTTTAATGGCTTTGTCAACGGTCCGTACAAGCGTACCGTCATTAAAGCCATTGAATGGCGATGGGCTGTGCTGATGGTGTTTGTGGCACTGCTGATGCTGGCACTGGGTTTAATTCAGGGCAATTTCATTCGCATGGTCCCTCAAGGCAAAGTGCCCCACGACTTCCCTTCAGTCCGCGTTGAAATGAACGAAAACGTACCGGACAGCGCCGTACTCGATGCGTTAAAAATCATTGAAAAAACCATCCTCGATGAAGATGAAAAAATCAAACAGGAGTTTGGTGGCGACGGCATGGTCCGGGATATTCTGGTGTTCAACGACGACCGTACTAACGGCGAAGTGTTTGCACCACTGGTAGATGAAAGTAAACGGGTAATTAATACCTTCGAACTTGCCAGACGCTGGCGTGAAGCCATGCCGGACATTCCGGCAATGAAATCACTGGTTGTCATAGATGATATCAACGGCGGCAGCGATGACGGCGAATTTGGTTTTCTGCTGTTCGGGCCGGAGCTGGAGACCCTGAACGCGGCCGGGTTGGCTTTCATTGAGATGCTACAGCGGGAAGAAGGCTTGTTTGACGTCAGCTCAACTATCGATCCCGCCAGCAAAGAAGTACAGATGAAACTGAAGCCGGTGGCCTACGATCTTGGTCTTACGCTGCAAAACATCGCCGGGCAGATTGGCAGCAGCTTTTATGGTGGCGAAGCCCAGCGGGTGATCCGTGACGGCGAGGAAGTTAAGGTCATGGTGCGTTACCCTGCCCTTCAGCGGGAACGGCTTGCCGATCTTAAATACAGTGTGATTACCACTCCTGCCGGTCAGGAAGTCATGCTGGGTGACATCGCGGAGCTGACCGAAGCCCCCGGCATCAGCTATATCCGCCGTGAAAGTGGCTATCGCAGTGTATATATCTGGGGCAGCATCGACGAACAGAAAGTAGAACCGGGTGAAGCTATAAAAGCCATCTATGAAAACTTGCTACCGGAACTGCAAAAAACCTACCCCGGTGTCATGACAGAACTGGGCGGTGATATTGAAGAGCAACAGGCACAGCAGGATCAGCAAATGCTGTTTTTCACTGCCGCTATGATTATGGTGTACATACTGCTGGCCGTGCCGTTAAAGAGCTACAGCCAGCCTCTCATCATTATGTCGGTTATCCCTTTCAGCTTCACCGGCGCAGCATTCGGACATTTCCTGCTCGGCTATGATCTCAGTACCATGTCGTTTTTCGGTCTGATTGCCGCCGCCGGGGTTGTGATTAATGACTCACTGGTGATGACAGATTTTGTTAACCAGCGCCGCCGTCAGGGGTACAGTACCCGGGATGCTGTGGAAGAAGCGGGTTCTGCCCGTTTCAGAGCCATTACGCTCACATCCATTACGACTTTTGCGGGTGTACTGCCCATTCTCTTTGAAACAAGCCTTCAGGCTGTTCTGGTGATTCCTATGGCTATCGCGCTGGGATTTGCTGTAATGTACGCCACACTGGTGACGCTTATTCTGGTGCCCTGTCTGTATCTCATTCTTATTGATTCAGGCAATGCCTTTAAATGGCTGTTTCATCACATTGTCCGGATTGCGAAGCATGTAACGCCCGGACGAAAATCCACCGGCCAGCCACGCACGGAATAATTTACGGAGTTTCTTTGATGAGCCAACTTACCATCCGTCCTGCAGTAGTGCAGGACAGCCAGCAAATACTCGATTTCATTACCGAACTGGCGGTATATGAAAAAGCAGAGCATGAAGTAAAAGCAACCATAGCGCATATTGAGGATACCCTGTTTTCAGATCAACCAAAGGCACACTGTGTGCTGTGTGAAAATGAAAACGGCCCGGTTGGCTTTGCCATCTATTTTTTCAGTTATTCCACCTGGCAGGGACAATACGGCATTTATCTGGAAGATTTGTATGTATCACCGGCATCCAGAGGCTGCGGTGCAGGCAAAGCTCTGCTGAAACATCTGGCAAAGATCGCAACAGAACAAAACTGCGGCCGTTTTGAATGGAGCGTACTGGACTGGAATCAACCCGCTATTGATTTTTACGAGTCTATTGGCGCCAAACCACAAGGTGAGTGGATAAGATACCGACTGGACGGCGACGCCCTCAAACAGTTCGCCGCAGATTAATTTTGTTGCCTGGCGGTTACCTTGTCTTCCATGTAGCGAAGAATATCCCGCCAGGATAATACCCCGACAGGTTCGTCTTTTGCATTGATGACCGGCAGGCATGACAAGCGGTGACGGTTAAAGGTGCTGATGGCGTTAAGAACGGAACTGTGTTCTTTAACGGTAATCACGTCACGGGTCATGATTTGATGTGCCCGCCGTTCCAGCGTCGCCCTGTCTTTCGCCCTTTCTGAAATCGTATCGATAAACGGGCTCAGAGCTTTCAGTAAGTCTCTGTCAGAAATAATCCCGGTGAGTTTGCGGCCCTCGACAACCAGTAAATGATGAAACCCGGTGGCTTCAAACAGCTCCTTAATGGTGTGCAGGCTGTCGTCCATTTTCACGCTCACCACCCGCTGACTCATAATACTATTAACGCTCACAACGCTCCCCCGCTTATCTCTTTACGTTCTGAGTATACGGCATATAACCGCTTTACAAAGCAGACAGAAAAATAATTAGATAAATTGCGGATTAAGCGGTTGAAATCCCGCCTGACTCCATCAATATAGATCATGAACATTTACTCCAATTATGAAGGAACTTCCATGGCAACAGTTACATTACAGGGCAATCCGTTAGAAACTCTGGGTGATTTACCCGCCGTTGGCACACCTGCACCGGCGTTTGAGCTGGTAAAATCCGATTTATCTACCGTAAGCTCTGCAGATTTGTCAGGTAAGAAAGTGGTACTGAACATCTTTCCGTCTGTAGATACCGGCACGTGTGCCATGTCTGTACGTAAATTCAATGAAAAAGCCGCTTCACTGGACAACACTGTGGTCATTTGTGTATCTGCGGACCTGCCATTCGCTGCCGGCCGTTTCTGTGGCGCAGAAGGGATTGAAAACGTTCTGACCGGTTCAACGTTCCGCTCAGATTTTGGCACAGACTACAATGTGACTTTCACCACCGGTCCACTGACAGGCCTGTTATCACGCAGCGTTGTGGTGATTGATGAAGAAGGCAAAGTGGCCTACACCCAGCAGGTTGCTGAAACGGCTGATGAGCCGGATTACGAGGCAGCTATTGCCGCTCTGTAAGCATCATTTTTTCTTAAGCGAAGCAGCCTCTGATGGCTGCTTTTTTGTATTTGTCACCGTTAAAATCTGATCTCCCTTCCGTGCTGACCGGGTAGAAACCCTGACAGCCACTGCAAGAACCGCTTCTCCACTGCAACGGCCCTCAGATTTCATTTACACGGAGACTTCATGAAAAAATCAGTCCTCGTTTTATCTATGTCATTATTTTTCGCAGCCGGTAGCATTGCTGCAGAAGACGAAGAATTTTTCACTGTTACCTTGAAAGACCCTGCCACCGGTGAATCAGCCGGCACCGTAAAAATTGAAGAGAGCGAATACGGACTGGTGTTTACACCGGCATTATCCGGTCTTGAGGCAGGCGGACACGGCTTCCACGTGCATGAAAATCCGTCATGCGATTCTGCCATGAAAGACGGAAAGAATGTTCCCGCCGGTGCAGCAGGCAGTCATATGGACCCGGAAAAAACCGGTCAGCACGGTTATCCCTGGGCTGATAACAGCCACATGGGTGATTTACCCATACTGCTGGTTGATGATGAGGGCAATGCCAGCCATCCGGTACTGGCACCACGGTTATCACTGGAAGACGTAAAAGACAAAGCATTGATGGTTCACCAGGGCGGTGATAACTACTCGGACGCGCCGGAGAAACTTGGCGGCGGTGGCGCAAGAGCATTGTGCGGTGTGATTGGTGCCTGATATTCAGTTTTAAGCCTGAAAAGCAAAAACCCGCAATGAATGCGGGTTTTTAGTATCTGGCGGAGAGAGAGGGATTCGAACCCTCGATACGCTATTAACGTATACACACTTTCCAGGCGTGCGCCTTCAGCCACTCAGCCATCTCTCCGGAATTGTCTGACGAAATTCGTCAAAGCGCGCGTATAGTAGGGAAAGTCTCCCGCTGAATCAAGTACTCACCGGGAAAAAAACCTCAACTGCGCTTTTATTAAGCAATTGCCAGCTTTTTCTGCTTCAGTTGTGCTGAAAAGTTGAGCATTCTGTCCAGCGGAATGAGGGCTTTGTGACGCAAAGCTTCATCCACATGGATTTCGTGATCATTCACACCCTCTGTCAGGCTGTTGTAGATGGCCTGTAAGCCGTTCATTGCCATCCACGGGCAGTGAGCACAACTTTTACAGGTTGCGCCGTTACCGGCCGTTGGAGCTTCAATAAACGTCTTCTCTGGCATCAGTTGTTGCATCTTATAGAAAATGCCTTTGTCTGTTGCCACAATAAACGTGTTGTTAGGCATATCCTGAGCGGCCTGAATCAGCTGACTTGTCGAACCGGCAGCATCCGCAAGATCAACCACACTGGCAGGTGATTCCGGATGCACAAGAATGGCTGCATCAGGGTACACTGCTTTCATATCACTCAGTTTCTGCGCTGAAAACTCGTCATGAACAATACACTCGCCCTGCCACATCAGCATATCAGCACCGGTTTTCTTCGCAATGTATGCACCCAGGTGGCGGTCAGGGCCCCAGATGATAGGTTTACCCTGCTCGTCCAGATGCTCAACAATTTCCAGCGCAATACTGGATGTCACCACCCAGTCGGCTCTTGCTTTTACAGCAGCAGACGTATTGGCGTAAACAACCACGGTGTGATCAGGGTGCGCGTCACAGAAAGCACTGAATTCTTCCACCGGGCAACCGATATCCAGCGAACAGGTTGCTTCCAGGTTTGGCATCAGTACGGTTTTTTCAGGACTGAGAATTTTTGCTGTTTCACCCATGAAGCGGACACCGGCAACGATTAACGTTTGCTCAGTGGCATCACGGCCAAAGCGTGCCATCTCCAGAGAGTCCGCAACGCAACCACCGGTTTCCTCGGCCAGCGCCTGAATCTCGGGGTCAGTGTAATAGTGAGCTACCAGAACAGCATTACGATCACGCAGCAGTTGCTTGATCTGTTCCTTCAGTTCGGCCTTGCGCACATCAGTAAGCGACGCAGGCTTGGCCGGGAACGGATAATCAACTTGATCGACTCTGAAAGCAATAGTCATAACAAATAGCCTGAATAATCGACAATAGGGCGACGGATTATACCCGACTGTCATAAAAATTACATAGGGATACGCTATGAATAAAAGTGTTTGCCCGGATTAAAGCGCTATGACTTATAACAGTGCAATGCTTTTGCGGTTAATAAAGCTGATAACGAATCGGGATAATATCTAACAGGAAGTATTTAAGAATTTTAAGAGGTTCCGGATAACCGGAGCAAAGATAAGATGGTGGGTCGTGCTGGATTCGAACCAGCGACCAATTGATTAAAAGTCAACTGCTCTACCAACTGAGCTAACGACCCATCTTATGGTTGCGGTGAAAAGCGACATTCTCACATAGGAGAAAGTGGTGGGTCGTGCTGGATTCGAACCAGCGACCAATTGATTAAAAGTCAACTGCTCTACCAACTGAGCTAACGACCCTTTCGCCTTTCTGCGTCACCACTCTGTGGCAACGGCGGCATATAATACTCAGATTCTGAGGCAGTGCAACCTTAAATCCGGATTTATTTTCACTTTTCTCGTTTTTCTTGTTCAAACGGTCAAAATGAAATCAAATCGTACAGTATTCCCCCGCTTTTCGGAGAGTTATTTTGAATTTAACCCTGCCCGACAGATAAAAATGTAGCATCCGGACGCGAAATTGCAGTGGGATTTGCCTGAATTTTTTCTCATCTTTAAAAAAAATTTTGTGCAACTGCCGGATTATTCACCAATTTTCTCAAAATAATTTTAATTATTTTTGAGACGCCGGCAACAGATGGTTATTTTTCGTTCTCAACGTCACACTTCGCAGACAAAGTTGTAGTGACAAAATTGAGTACATCACCGCTAACTTTTGATTTTCCGTATAGAAAACAGGCAGGCGTATTTTACGCAGAATTTCGCGGGCAATAAAAAACCTCCCGGAGGAGGTTTTTTTAATCAGCTTATAATCCGGATAAACGGGACTGGGCAAGTTTGGTGGCTGATGAATCAGGATATTCATTGACCACTTGCTGAAACAGGCTTCTGGCCTGCCCTTTGTTGCCCTGTCTTTCTGCTATCACTCCAAGCTTAAGTAATGCGTCAGGTCGTTTGGGAGAGTCTGAGAAGCGATCAATAACAATATTGAACTGTTCAGATGCATCAGACCACTTTTGCTGATTAAACAGCAACTGCCCTAACCAATAATGCGCGTTGGGCGCGTATTCACTGTTTGGATAAGATGACAGGAAAGACTGAAAAGCCGGAATGGCTTTGTCGTATTCTCTGGATTTCAGGATCAGATTGACTGCAGCGTCATAGGCATCACTCTCGCTTTCTGCGCTGGCCTGTGCCGGTGACTGAGGTTTCGACGGTGTTGGCTGAGACGGCGCAGGTGATGAATAATCAGAAGCTGAACCGGATGCACTGCCCACACCAGCCTGCTTTAACGCTTCAACACGCTTGTCAATTTCCAGATACAACTCGCGTTGGCGCTCAAGCACTTTCTCAAGTTGATTGGTGTGCACTTCTACAGCCCCGCGCAACTCGTCAATTTCACCCTGCATGGTGTCGAGTTGTTGCTGTAAACGGTGCTGCATTTGCGTGCGACTGTCTACCATTCGCTCCAGTACAGTGATGCGTTGCTCTAACGTGCTGGAGGAATTACCTGAATTAGCCGTTTGCTGCGAGCTGCTGTTACCGACATCATAAACAGGAGCCTGAGCTTGCGCTGCGGCTGAAATACAAAGGGCGGCACACATGGTGACGCCCTGAATCATTGGTTTAACCAAAGCTTAACCCTTATTGGTAAACTACGATACCACGACGGTTTTGTGCCATCGCGTATTCAGTTGACCCCATAACCGCTGGCTTCTCTTCACCGTAAGAAACAGTAGAGATTTGGCTGCTGCTTACACCTGCGTTCATCAGGTAAGTTTCAACAGCTTGTGCACGACGTTCACCCAGAGCAATGTTGTACTCTGGTGTACCGCGCTGGTCAGTGTGACCTTCGATAACCACATTTTGATCCGGGTTGTTTACCAGGAACTCAGCGTGTTTATCCAGTAAAGCCTGGAATTCTGCTTTAATCGTTGCACGGTCGAAATCAAAGTAAACGGTTTGCTCTTTTTTCAGCGCCGCTTTCTGCTCTTCAACCATTTCCTGCTGACGTTGCATGCGGGTAGCAGCTTCTGCCTGTACACGCGCCTGTTCAGCTTCACGAGCCTGACGTTCCGCTTCTGCCTGCTCCTGGGCAACACGGTTACGTTCAGCGGCCAGTTCTTCTTCAGACGGGCCGGAAGAACAAGCCATCATAGTCACCACTGGCAAGGCAATAATGAAGCTTTTCATCACTTTATTCATTTGCATCCTCTTAATCCTTATATTTATTTGTGTATATCTGTTTTAAAACAAAAATGGTGACCAACTCGGCGACTTCACTTGTCCATTTGTGGCTGGTAACCTGGCCTTAAAGCGCCCGTCTAAAGACACCAGAGATAAAACCTGTGTGCCATTGTGAAGGGTACTGTAAATAATCATGCTTCCATTCGGCGCAATACTCGGAGACTCGTCCAGAAAGGTCTTCGTCAGTACTTGTATTCCGCCATTTTCCAATCCAAGTTTAGCGATACGGTAATCACCCCGTGTGCGATTTACCAATACCATTTGTTTACCGTCAGGTGTAATGGTACCGCCAAGATTCTGTTCGCCTTCAAATGTAAGGCGTCTAACCTTACGAGAAGATAAATTTACGCTATAAATCTGAGGTTTACCACCCCGTTCCGAGCTAAATGTTAAGCTCTTGCCATCCGGTGTCCAGGCCGGCTCCGTATCGATGGCACGATTTCGCGTAATACGCTGTAAATTTTTCGTCGCAATATCCATCACATAGATTTCCGGATTGCCATCTTTTGACAACACCATTGCCAGACTTTTACCATCCGGCGAGAAAACCGGGCTGCTGTTGATGCCGGGGAAATCCGTCATCTTTGTGCGCGCCATGGTGTAAATATCCTGGATAAAAATCTGCGGACGTTTGTTCTCGAAACTGACATAAGCCAGTTTCTCACCGTCAGGCGACCATGATGGTGACATTAACGGCTCAGGTGAAGACAATAATCTTGTCTCATTTTCACCATCATAATCTGAAATAACCAGCTGGTACGGCCGCTTTTCTTTATTTCTGTCACGCACCACAACATACGCTAAACGGGTGAGGAACGCACCGCGTTCACCTGTCAATTTTTCGTAAACCACATCACTGATGCGGTGAGCGTACTGACGAAAATCCGCAGAGCCGATTACCGACTGGCGGGCATCAATCACATGATCGGCACTGTCAACCAGTTTGCCATTGCTCATACCCTGACTTTTGCCGCCGGTAACCTGACCACGCAACACATCAATCAGCTCAAATGATACTCTGTATCTGTCAGCCCCTTCCGGCGCCACGCTGCCCACGACAATGGTGTCCACACCGGTAGCCGCCCAGGCACTGTAATTAACCTGCTTATCGGTTGCCGGCTGCTGTGGCATTTTTGCAACGGCAATCGGGTTAAACTTGCCACTGCGCATTAAATCTGCCATCACCACTTCGGAGATGTTCTCCGGCATCTGGCCGGCTCCTTCCCATTTAAACGGGACAACACCTATCGGGCGCGCACTGTCTACCCCTTCAGTGATCACTATTTCCAATGCTGCCTTTGCCATACCACTAGCGCTTAGTATGACAAGACCTAATAACATCCTGATTTTTTTCATCGTCACTACAGTCTCACCGTTATGTTTATATCTCTTATTTGTTCGTACACGGCCGGATCATCCGACATAGGCAACTTATCCGGCCGGCGCACGGCTGCTTCTGCTGCACGGCATAACGCATCATCACCACCCAGGCGTTTAACCTGAGTCACGTAACCTGACGTTGCAAGGCGAATATTCAGACGGCATTCTTTACCCTTAAAGCTGTCATCTGCATACAGGAAGCTTTGCACCTTAGAGGTTATCAACGCCCGGTATCGATCAACTTCAGACATCACCTGTTTCCGGCGACGCTGAGCCTGAGCTGCGCGTTCAGCTTCGGCTTTCTCCTGCAAAATCCTTTCCTGTTCTGCTTTTTCACGGGCTTCTTTTGCTTTTCTTTCCGCGTCGGCTTTTTCCTGTGCCTCCCGCTGCTTACGTTCTTTCTCCTTTTGCGCAGCAATACGCTTAAGTTCCTGCTGCTTTTGACGCTCAGCTTCTTCGCGGCGCTTCTTATCTGCCGCTTTCTTTTCAGCTGCCTGTCTGGCCGCCTGCTCTTCTTTCCGCTTGCGCTCCTGAGCGGCTGCTTCTCTGGCTTTGCGCTGACGGGCATCGGCTTCCGCCTGAGCCTTCTCGGCTGCAGCCTCTTCAGCACGCTTCTTATCGGCAATGGCCTGCGCGTCGATGAATGTTGCCTGAATGACAGGCGCATCACTGTTGCTTACAGGCTCGAAAGGATCGGGCGAAAAACTGACGCTAATTAGCAACACTACAGCAATCGCCACGTGAACGCCAATGGCTTTAGCTAATGCCTGCTGATTAGAATTTAATTTACGCATACTTTTTTATGATTCGTCCACCGGGTCTGTCATTAATCCCACTGACGGCACCCCTGCTTTTTGCAGCAAGACCATCAACTGAATCACTTCGTTATATGCAACCTGTCCGTCCCCTTTCACCACCACCGGCGTTTGCGGTTCAGACTTTAATTTTTCGGCCACCAGTGCAGTAAGTTCCTGCGTACCCAACGGGGTTTCCTGGTCGTTGCCAACGTTCAGGTAATAGTTACCCTGTACGTCCACCGAAGCGATGAGCGGCGGCGTATCTTCCTGCTCAATCGGCTGGGCGCTGGCTTTCGGCAATTCCACTTTCACGCCCTGGGAAATAAGCGGCGCGGTAACCATAAAAATGATCAGCAGTACCAGCATCACGTCGATATAAGGCACCACGTTAATTTCGGATACCGGACGACGCCGTTTACGAATGTACATAATCAGTCTCCGGACATCGTTACTGTGGCTGTGCCGTCATCGCCTGACGGTGCAATATGGCAGAAAACTCTTCCATGAAATTCCCGTAGCTGTTCTCCAGTTTCTCAACTTTATGGCTGAAGCGGTTGTAAGCGATAACTGCCGGAATAGCAGCAAAAAGACCGATAGCGGTTGCAATAAGGGCTTCTGCAATACCCGGCGCCACCATAGCCAGTGTGGCCTGCTGCACTTCACCCAGAGCAATAAATGCATTCATGATGCCCCATACCGTACCGAACAGACCGATGTAAGGACTGATAGAGCCGGCAGTAGCCAGAAAGGGCAAACGGCTTTCCAGCTCTTCCACCTGACGGGACATAGATACACGCATTGCACGGTAGGTACCGTCGACAATGCCGTTCACTGCATTGTTACCTTTGCGCAGACGCACAAATTCTTTAAAACCGGCGCAGAAAATATTGGCCATCCCTGTTACATCAGAACGGGCGGATAATTCCTGATAAAGACGGTTGAGATCTGCGCCTGACCAGAATTTGTCTTCAAACTGGCGCATTTCTTTATCTGCTGCATTCAATGCTTTGGTACGCTGAAAAATGAACGTCCATGAAGCCACTGACACACTGAGCAGCAACAACATAATAAGCTGAACAACAAAACTGGCCTGAAGGAACAGACCGATAAAGGTTAAATCAGATTCCACTAGCTAAATCCCCTGATAAAGTGGCTGGTAATTTCCGTGGCTTCATTGCCACAGGGTCTACACACACAATTTTTATGTCCGCCGACACTAAACAGTTGTCTTGCGGATCTTTTATTTCTTGTCTGAAAGTTAAACTTGCGCCCTTCAATTCTACAATTTGCGATTCAATACTCAACAATTGATTAAATCTGGCCGGCGCATGGTTATGCATTTCAACCCGTTTGACGACAAAGGCTATGGATTGTTCCATCAACTTGTCCTGTTCGTAGCCCAGCGATCTCAACCACTCGGTTCTGGCCCGCTCCATGAACTTCAGATAATTCGCATAATACACAATACCGCCGGCATCTGTGTCTTCGTAATAAACCCGCACCGGCATGGTATGTTTTGCAGACATGCAATACTCCACTTTTAAAAATGTAATGAAAACGTCATAAAGAAAAACTTACCGGGGAACTCACCAAATGGTCCATTTATGCCGTTGAAACGCTTTATTCCTGCGGTAAAAACAAATTCCAAGGCCAGTCATTAACAGCAACTTAACACATTAATTTTTCTAATGGTAAAAAATAATTTTCCTCAATTGTCAGGTTCAGAAACTACTCTATAATGCGCCCATCTGTCGAACAGAGTGAAGCGGTTCTGGAACGGTTTCACACGAGTTTTCTCCTGATTGACATGAGTTCCCTGGATTTATTTCCTTCAACACTTGTTGTTTTAGCCCGTTCAATTTGAGCGGGCTTTTTTTATGCCCGAAAGAAAATATCATAAATAGCAGCAGAAAGAAGAAATGGCCGGCCAATGAATCACTGACCGGCAAGAAAGGATATTTTAGCTTTTTGGTTCAAATCCGAAATGCAGGTAAGCCCGCTGAGACACAATACGGCCTCTCGGGGTGCGCTGAAGGAACCCTTGCTGAATAAGAAACGGCTCAATGACGTCTTCGATGGTTTCCTTTTCTTCCCCGATTGCGGCTGCCAGATTATCAAGCCCCACCGGACCTCCGTCGAATTTATCGATAATGGCCGTCAGCAGTTTTCTGTCCATGTAATCAAAGCCTTCTTTATCCACATCCAGCATATCCAGCGCTTTCGCTGCAATGTCTGCATGTACTTTTCCGTCGGCTTTAATTTCTGCATAGTCTCTGACACGGCGAAGCAAACGGTTTGCGATCCGCGGCGTACCACGGGAGCGCCGCGCCACTTCCTCAGCACCGGCTGCATCCATATCCAGATTCAGATAACTGGCGCTGCGCTGAATAATGGTGGTGAGATCTTTGATATTGTAAAACTCAAGACGTTGCACAATACCGAAACGGTCACGCAGAGGCGAAGTCAGAGAGCCGGCACGGGTGGTCGCCCCCACCAGCGTGAACGGTGGTAAATCCAGTTTAATAGAGCGGGCAGCCGGGCCTTCACCTATCATGATATCAAGCTGATAGTCTTCCATAGCCGGATACAGGATTTCTTCCACCACAGGGCTCAGACGATGAATTTCATCAATGAACAACACATCATTTTTTTCAAGATTGGTAAGCAGTGCTGCCAGATCGCCGGCCTTTTCCAGCACCGGACCGGATGTGGTTTTAATATTCACGCCCATTTCATTAGCAACAATATTTGCCAGCGTGGTTTTTCCTAATCCCGGAGGACCGAAAATGAGCAGGTGATCAAGGGCATCATCACGATTGCGCGCCGCCTGAATAAAAATTTCCATCTGTTCACACACATGGGGCTGACCTGTGTAGTCAGCCAGCATTTTCGGCCGAATGGCGCGGTCAATGACTTCGTCTTCTGTAGTAGCAGAAGGCGCAATCAGTCTATCAGCTTCAATCATCAAAAATTTCCGTTAAAGTGCCGCTTTTAAAGCTTCGCGGATAAGACTTTCGCTACCCATACCGTTCTGATAAACAGATTCAACCAGCTTACTTGCCTGAGCAGGTTTATACCCTAAGGCAATCAGTGCACTTTGTGCTTCTTCTCTGGCATCGTTTACAGGCACAATAGTGTTCATGAATTTGGCGTCTACGTCTACGTCTACGGGCATGGGAACAGCTTGTTGCTTACCGAATTTCGCCAGCCGGTCTTTCAGTTCAACCACCAGCCTTTCGGCAGTTTTCTTACCGATGCCCGGTAGGCTGACCAGTGCACTCACATCTTCATTCTGCACGCTAATCAGGAATTGTCCTGCAGACATGCCAGACAGAATGGTAAGGCCCAACTTCGGCCCCACACCATTGGCCTTAATCAGTTCGCGGAACAGCTCACGTTCCATTTTATCGGCAAAACCAAACAGCAATTGTGCGTCTTCGCGCACCACAAAGTGGGTATAAACCGCCACACTCTCACCTACTGCTGGTAGTTGATAAAAACTGGTCATCGGCATCTGAATTTCATAGCCAATACCGTTCACATCGATTAATACTTCCGGGGGCTGTTTTTCTAGTAATCGCCCTTCAATTCTTCCAATCATTTTTTTGATAACCAAATTAGGTGCCCGACTATAATGACCGCCTTCATTTCGCAGCCAATTCGTGCTCAATTGCAAAAATAGCCAAGCATCATTTTTTAGGTGCAAAAGGCTCGCAGAGACACTAGTCGGGGACGTTTAAAACCTTCTGCAGCATGGATGCTGCAGCAGAGCCCCCAGGGATGGGTTCACGGCGTGTTTTAAACGGCACCGGCATGTGTCTCCAGAAGAGCCTGCTAGCACCGATTCAGCGTAGGCGGCGACGGACGGTTTTACTGGCCTGTCCCGCCATGTTAATCAGACTTTGTTCCGTGTGTGCATGGCACAGCGCTACAGCAAGGGCATCGGCAGCATCGGCCTGAGGCGTTCCCGGCAAATTAAGCAAATGTTTAACCATATGCTGTACCTGGGTTTTCTCCGCACTACCCTTTCCGACAACAGCCTGTTTGATTTGTCTCGCCGAATATTCAGCCACTGGCAATTCAGACTGCGTAGCCGCCACAATGGCAGCCCCTCTTGCCTGCCCGAGCTTCAATGCAGAATCCGGGTTTTTCGCCATAAAAACCTGCTCTATGGCAAATTGCTGCGGCGTGAATTCACGTATTACTTCACCCACACCGGCAAAAATTTGTGCCAGCCGGTCAGCCATAACATCGCTTTTGACACGAATGCATCCACTGCCCAAATAAACAATTTTGCCCTGTTTTCTGGCAATCACACCATACCCTGTTACACGGGAACCTGGATCTATACCCAGTATAATCATCTTCGGCACTCCGGCACAAATGCTTCTACTGCATCACGGTTTGAAGGCGACCATAATTTAGCCAGGGCATCAGGTTTGTCCAGCCATTCAAACGCCAGATGCTCAGTTAGCACAAGTTCACTGGCCGAAGAGACACAGGCACTGAAGACATGCTCAGTATTAAAACGGGTACCCTGCGGGTAACGGTGCAGCCAGCGCCGGCGGATTTCGTAGCGGTTGATATGAGAGCAGTCATTAAGCTGCAAGGGAGTCAGAACGATGCCTGTTTCTTCGGCGACTTCTCTGACAGCAGTTTCTGCAGGAAGCTCACCGGCTTCGACAGTCCCTGTTACAGACTGCCAGAATGAAGGGTCATCGTTGCGTTGTAGTAACAATATGCGGTGGTGCTCATCATAGAGCACCACCAGCACAGATTCCGGTCGCTTTAACGCCATCCGGAATTATTCAGCGTCTTTCTTAACAGTCGCAATGGCCAGTTCCGCCAGCGCTGCCGGATTTGCAGGGCCCGGTGCATCTGTCAGCGGGCATGCAGCCGTGGTGGTTTTCGGGAATGCCATTACGTCGCGAATTGACGTTGCCCCGGTCATCAGCATCACCAGACGATCCAGACCGAAAGCAAGACCAGCATGGGGCGGCGCGCCAAACTGCAGAGCTTCTAACAGGAAGCCAAACTTGTTCTGCGCTTCTTCTTCGTCAATACCCAGAATACTGAATACCGCAGACTGCATGTCCTGATTGTGAATACGCACAGAACCACCGCCCAGTTCCACACCGTTCAGTACCATGTCGTAGGCATCAGAAATCGCTTCAGCCGGGTTCGCTTTGAGCTCTTCAGCGGTCAGGCCGCGGGGTGCCGTGAACGGATGGTGACACGCAAACAGCGCGCCGTCCGCTTCTTCAAACATAGGGAAGTCAACAACCCACAGAGGTTTCCAGTCACCTTCCAGCAACTCGAAATCTTCACCCAGCTTCAGACGCAGTGCACCCATAGCTTCAGTTACTACGTTTTTGCTGTCCGCACCGAATAACAGAATGTCGCCAGCCTGTGCGCCGGTGCGCTGTAACAGCGCATCAGTAATGTCTTCAGACAGGAATTTCAGAATGGGTGATTGCAGACCTTCCTGACCAGGCTTGTCTTCATTCACTTTCATCCATGCCAGACCTTTAGCACCATAGATGCCGACGAATTTGGTGTATTCATCAATCTGCTTACGGGACAGGCTGGCACCGCCTGGCACACGGATAACCGCCACACGGCCTTTCGGATCGTTGGCCGGACCGGAGAATACTTTAAACTCTACGTTAGCCAGCAAATCAGCCACATCTACCAGTTCCAACGGGTTACGTAAGTCAGGCTTATCACTACCGAAACGCTGCATCGCTTCTGCGTATGTCATACGGGGGAATTCACCCAGATCGACATTCAGCATTTTCTGGAACAAGTCACGGATCATGCCTTCGGTGATAGACATTACGCCATCAGCATCAAGGAAGGTGGTTTCCAAATCGATTTGAGTGAATTCTGGCTGACGATCAGCACGTAAGTCTTCGTCACGGAAACATTTTACGATTTGGTAATAACGGTCCATACCCGACATCATCAGCAACTGTTTAAAAAGCTGAGGTGACTGTGGCAGCGCAAAGAATTCGCCTTTGTGAGTCCGGCTTGGAACCAGATAGTCACGGGCACCTTCCGGCGTAGCTTTCGTCAGAATCGGGGTTTCGATATCCAGGAAACCTTCTTCTTCCAGATATCGGCGTACTGCACCGGTAACACGGGCACGAAACTTCAGGCGGTCGCTCATTACCGGACGACGCAGGTCGAGGTAACGATAACGCAGACGTTGTTCTTCAGAGTTTTCCTGGTTCCAGTCCAGCGGCAGTACCGCAGACTTATTGATGATTTCCAGGCCAGTGCCAAGAATTTCAATTTCACCGGTACGCATTTGTTTGTTTATCTGACCTTCAGGGCGGGCACGCACTTTACCGGTCAGCTTCACGCAGAATTCATTACGCAGTTTATTGGCTACGTCCAGTACTTCCGGTAAATCGGGATCGAAGACCACCTGCACGATGCCTTCGCGGTCACGAAGATCGATGAAAATAACGCCGCCTAAATCACGACGCTTGTTAACCCAACCACAAAGTGTGACTTCCTGGCCGGCGTAAGATGAATCAATATTCCCACAGTAATCTGTGCGCATGGTCCCTGAACCTCTGGTAATGTGTTGTCTGCCTGGCGATGCTGACTTGCAAGGCATTGCGGTCAGTGCTTCAATGCAGCCGGACGGTGACTTGTCTCAGTCAGGCAACTATCCGGTTAAGCCTCAGACTTTAGATAAAAATAAGGTCGCATAGTATAAACAAATGCATCGTAAAGCCCAATGACTAAAAGCGATTTCCACAGCCAACTGAACAATTCTCTGCCACCTGTGTACATTGGTGTGCCTCAGTGGCAACACAGCCGCTGGCCGGGGGACTGGTTTAACGATGCCGGAGCACGAAAAAATGCCCTCGGATATTATGCAAAGCATATGAATTCAGTGGAAGGCAACACCACCTTCTATGCCCTGCCCTCACCGGACACTGTGGCCCGGTGGATTGAGCAAACCCCGCAGACCTTCCGCTTTACGTTTAAAGTCCACCAGACCATCACTCACAGTGGCGCACCGGACCCGAACCACCCTGATATTGAAAAGCAGTTGTCGCTGCTGGCCCCGTTGAAAGAACGGCTGGGCATGCTGATGTTGCAACTGCCCGCCAGCACCGGCCCTGACAGTTTGCAGGCCATTTCCGCAATGTTGCAGCAATTTCCGGCAGACATACCTCTTGGCGTTGAAGTACGTCATCCGGCATTTTTTGATAAAGGCGGCGCGGAACAACAATTTAACCGCATGCTCATAGAACAGAAGGTAAACAGGGTCATTATGGATACGCGGGGATTATTCGCCGGTCCGTCTGACAGCGAACTGACCACAGAAGTACGGATGAAAAAGCCCAGACTGCCGGTGAATGTGATTGCGACATCCACGGCACCGGTTGTGCGCTTTGTGGGTGGTAATGACGATGCCGCCAATACCCGCTGCTTACAACCCTGGATAGGAAAATGCCATCAGTGGCGGCTTGAAGGCCGCACACCATACATGTTCTTCCACAAACCGGAAAATGGCGATGCGCCCTGGCTGGCAGCAGAATTTATCGACAGTTACAACGCCTGCTATCCTGATGCAGCATTGCCTGCTCTGACTTTCGCACCACCATCTGCTGAGCAAACTTCTTTGTTTTGAAAGATTAAGAACCGGGTTGTAGAGAGGAAATAAATATCCGCACTCTGCTCATTTAACAGAGTGCGGCGGGGTATTATCAGAAAATAATGTTGGTGAAGTTACCGGCTTCTAGCGGAAATCACCGGCATCAAGCTCATGTTTTTTCATCAGCTTGTGCATATCGGTACGGTTACGACCGGCCAGCTCGGCGGCACGGGTCACGTTGCCATCGGTCATTTTCAATAATTTGTGCAGATACTTCTGTTCAAATGCATCACGGGCTTCGGTCAGTGTTGGCCAGCTCTGGCGGGTAGCCGACAGCGCCTGTTGCACCAGATGCAGCGGGATCACCGGCGTTTGTGTCAGCGCCACACACTGCTCAACTACGTTAACCAGTTGCCGAACGTTACCGGGCCATTCTGATTTCACCAGTAGCTGCATGGCATCATCAGAAAACTGCGTCACATTCACACCGTGACGCTGACCGCTTTGCTGAAGCAATGTACGGGCGAGCAACGGAATGTCTTCACTGCGCTCTTTCAGGGAAGGTAGTTTCAGATTCACCACGTTAAGACGATAATACAAATCTTCACGGAAGCTGCCCTCTTCCATTTCTTTATGCAAATCTTTGTGTGTTGCAGAAATAATACGTACGTCGATGTCCACGTGTTTAGCACTGCCCACAGGCCGGATTTGACGTTCCTGCAACGCACGCAGCAATTTGACCTGTAACGTCATTGGCATGTCGCCAATTTCATCAAGGAACAAGGTACCGCCATCCGCTTCACGGAACAAACCGGGATTTGCATGCACCGCACCGGTAAAGGCGCCCTTTGCATGACCAAACAATTCTGACTCCAGCAGGTTTTCCGGCAATGCACCACAGTTAATGGCAATAAACGGCTTGTCACGGCGGTTACTGGCACGGTGAATAGCATTCGCCAGCAGTTCTTTACCGGTACCGCTGGCACCACTGATAAGCACACTCACTTCACGCTGGGCAATACGGAAAGCCTGGTCCATCACACTGGTCATTTCCGGAGCACGGGTGATGATATCTTTGCACCACTCTTCCGGCTGAACAGATAACGACTGACTCAGGGCTTTTTGCAATAACTTGCGTAATTCGTCGTGATCCACCGGCTTAGGCAAAAAGCCGAATACACCACGCTGGGTTGCCGCAACGGCGTCAGAAATCGTACCGTGGGCTGTCATCAATATCACAGGAATATCCTTACGGACCCCCATGATTTCTTCAAATAAGCTCAGACCATCAAGGCCCGGCATACGTAAATCAGACAACACCACGTCGTAGTCATCACTACGAATTTTACGTAATGCCGCCTGACCATCTTCTACCGCCGTGACCTGATACCCTTCACCTTCAAGGCGAATGGTCAGCAGGCGAAGTAAACTTTTATCGTCGTCAACGAGCAATAATCTGGCGTTTCGCGCTCCGGATTCATTCATCGCTGCGTACTCCTGTTTTTATCCATCAGCGTTGCTTCAACTTTGAGCAACTCTTCCATCTTCTTTGTTTGTGATTCCAGTTCTTTTTCAAGCATCTGCAACTGCTTTTCTTTATCGGTGTTCACGCGGTTTAAGATCACCATTGCCGATTCAAGCTCAAGCATTTCATCGTTGGGGGCATTAACAATAGTGGCCACCACGGTTTGCATATCCGGCGTCAGCTTATCCTTCACTTCAGTCAGCCAGTGCCGGGCACGAAGGCGACTCTGATAAGGGGTGTCTACAGGCAGTGATAAAATGATTTTTTTAATTTTATCCTCTGTGGAATCGGACAACCCGGCGATAGCATCTCTGCGCACAGGCCAGCGGGTATTGTCGGCCTGAACCCACAGGTTCACCCAATAGAGCAAATCGCACTGGTGCTCAAAAGATTCTGTGTCTTTTTCTACCAGACAAAGGGAATCACTCTCCACCAGTTGCGGTGCGACCGTATTTTCCTCGACCGGAATAACTGGTGCAGACTCATTCCCTTCTATCGCTGCACATCCACCCAGCATGGCGGCCAGTGGCAGCAATAATTTGATTTTCATTAACGTTTTTCCTTCTGCGGAATGCTTACTCTAAAACAGACATCGGCATAATCTACATCAACAACAGCCACATCGCCGTGCATCAAACGGGCACAGTCTGAAACAATGGACAGGCCCAAACCCGTGCCAATGACATTGTCGTTTCTTGGATCGTCACCCCGGGTAAACGGTTCAAAAAGTTTACCCACTTTTTCCGGCGGAATCTTTTTCCCCCGGTTAGCTACATCAAGTACTGCTACCTCCTCCTGTTGATAAATTCTGACGGAAATAGGTCTGCCTATTGCACCGTGTGCCACAGCATTCGATACCAGATTATCAAGTATACGACGATACAACTCCTCGTCGACACTAATGGTTTCTACTGTTACATCCACAGTAACCTCACGGTCCTGCAGTGCCAGGGCGTAATCTTCGATACAATCTCTGACCGGATCCTGCGGATTGATGTCCGTAAATTTGGGTTCAGCCTGCTGCAGAAGCAGGTTGTAATCCAGCAGCTTTTCTACCAGCGTATTCAGGCGCTGGGTACTGGAACTGAGCAAAGACAGTACTTCAACCTGCTGGGGATTCAGCTCACCGACAACATTCTCAGAAAGCAAACTACACCCTTCTTTAATGCTTGCCAGCGGCGTTTTAAGTTCGTGGGCGGCATGTCGCAAAAGCGCAGTGCGTATATGTTCAAGCTGCTGTAAACGTTCCGCCAGCCAATGAAGATCTCTTTCTACCCCAATTAATTCGTAGGGCGCCTTCGTAGACAATGGCGGCAGCTCACCACGCTGATGGGCGAGGATCTGAATGATTTGCTTGAGCTTGCGCACCGGATTCACAATCAACTGGCTGCCGAGCAAAATCAGCAACAATGACACACTGACCAGCAGCGCCGTCGACCATGCCTGCTTGGCCTGCATATCAGTCATGTCTTCCTGCTGCACAGCCAGACGGGTTTGAATAGCCTTGTCCACGTCTTTACGGATGGCTGTAACACCGTTACTTAATGAAGCGAGATACGCATTCAGTAAAAGCTGATCGTTAATAGTGCGGAAATTTCGTAATTGCTCAATTTGCTTTTTCAGCAGCCCGCAATTTTCACTCGCCGGAACGATACCGCAGAGCTTGCTTTGCGCGCTGGCAAACTGAGCAATTGCATTGTCAGTTAAATCAGCGACGGTGGCGTTCTGGATAATGGCGTACTGACGGAGGGTACGTTCCAGATCTATGGCAGCACCGTCCAGATTTTGCAGGTAACCCACGACCGTCACGACGAAACGTGTCTCTTTGGTGGTCATCCTGCTGACTTTGGCAAGATCGCTCTGGCTTTGCCAAAGCAGTGCTATAAGGGGAACCAGCGCAAGTAAAAAACTACCTAACGTAAGTTGTCTGAGGGAACCAACTCGCAAAATTCGATCACTAAATAAAGTCCGGTTTTTCAGGATCGCATACCCCTTTCAATGCCGCAATAGATGATGGCACCAAATACCCTGTGCCATCGTTAAAAAGATTATTTAGCAGATGCGCGCATGCTGAGTAGTTCTACTTCCTCGCTGGCTTTCAGCTCGTCAATGCTCAACTGACCATCTGCATTATCGTCAATGCGACTGAAAAGACGTAACAAACGGGTATCAGCAACAGCCTCTTTAAGGGAGATATAACCGTCCTGATCTTCATCCAGTTCAGACATCCATGCTTCACCGGCATTGGCCTCTGCAACAGCGATAGCCTGAACAGCAATAATGGTAAATAACAATAAAAATACTTTCTCAATTCGCTTCATAACAACCTCCTGTGCTCGCGGGTTGTGAGCGGATGTAAAGGACTGAGACCCGTCCGGTTATACAGAAGCTCACGTTAAACAGGAGATTGCACAAGTAGTGCCAAAACACCATTAACCAACAAAATCAGTAACTTGTGGTTTAACACTACGAATAAGAAGTTGCAGGTGTTGCAAATTATCTACACTGGCGGCGCAAATTTTTATCCCTGCGCCGCATCCGGAGCATTTAATAAATGCAGATAATTTTGGTCAATAGTCAGCAGTTTGGAGAGGGGTACAGGCTTGCTGAACAAGTACCCCTGAACATGATCACAGCCATGCTCAATCAGATACGCCCATTGACCGGGGTGTTCTATACCTTCGGCACATACGGTTAGTGCCAGTCGTTTAGCCAGATCAATGATGGTACCGGTTACCAGCCGTGAGCGCTCAGAGGTGTCCAGTTCTCGGATAAACTGACGATCAACCTTAAGCGTATCGATGGTGATTTGCGTGAGGTAACTTAACGATGAATAACCGGTACCAAAATCATCCAGAGAAATAGCACAACCGAGATTGCTGAGACGCTTGAAGAACTTATCAGCAAAAGCAAAGTTTTCCAGATAGGCGGATTCGGTGACTTCAAATTCGAAATACTCAGGATTCACCTGATAACGTTCAAATAACCCGTAGATATCGTCGAACAAGCCGGTGTGGCGTAAATCGTGGCCGGACAGATTGATTGCGACTTTAAATTTACGGGAGATCAGCATTTGCAGATCGGGCAGTTCCATACATACCCGTTCAATCATCCACTGGGTGATGGCCGATATTTTACCGCCCTGCTCTGCAATGGGAATAAACTCTGACGGCATCACCAGACCAAATTCAGGGTGCTGCCAGCGTATGAGCGCTTCAAGGCCGATAATTTCACCCTGCTGACTAATTTTGGGCTGATAGTAAACCAGAAATTCATCCTGCCGGATGGCACCGTCAATGCTGTTAGCAATAGACATTTTACGCTTGTACGATTCAACCATATCAATGGTGAATAATGTGTAAGTCCCGCGTCCTTTCGCTTTAGATCGGTACATGGCAAGGTCAGCATTACTCATTAACTGACTGAGCTCGTACTCCGCATCACTGGCTCTGGCAATCCCTACACTGACACCAACTGTCAACGCCAGACCTCTCAGCATGAAGGGGTCGGTGAATGCGCTGACCAGTTTATCTGCCAGGTTTTTCAGGCTTGCATCCGACACGTCCCTGTCAGGCACAATAATAAATTCATCACCGCCCAGCCGTGCAATTAAATCGCCTTCCCGCAACAGGTTCACGACACGGTCCGCCACTTCTATCAGGATCAGATCGCCGGTTTCATGTCCCAGCGAGTCATTAATCCCTTTGAATCCGTCGAGATCAAAGAAAACCAGTGCCAAATCATCTTTGGTGCGTCTTACACGGGCCAGCTCAAGCCTGAGGTTATCCACCACAAATTGCCGGTTAGGGAGTCCTGTGAGGCTGTCGTAATTCGCCAGCCGCATCATTGTTTGCTGCTGTTCCACCAGCGTATCGTTCTGTTCTTTATTGATGATCAGCTCGACTTCGATTGTATCGAGAAAACTGTTGATACTGGTGCCCAGCCTGGCGACCTCGTGATTGTGTTTATCAGAAAATCGCTTTGAGTAGTCTTTGTCTCTGGCGATATCACGGGTAAATTCGATCAGGGCCTGCAGGGGTCTGAGCAATCTGCGGCTTACCAGCAGCGCGACAATCACGGTGAGAAAGATGGTGCCGGCAAGCCAGGGAATGACAGAGAAAAATAATGTCTTCTGCGACTGCGCCAGCAGCCCGTTCATGTCGCTGACCATTACCACTTTGCCAGTCAGATAAGGCTCTTTACCGATATTGGCTACGGCATACATAAGTCCGTCAGCCATCTGAATGCCAGCAGGCAATGTAACAGCAAAGGAGTCACTGGCGAGGTTATTCTGTTTAACCGAAGAGGTGATGAGGTTTTTTCTTAAATCAAATACGAAAGCCGCAGTGACCTGACGGTGTGATAACTGCAGAGCAAGTTCCTTTCGTGCTACTTCGCCATCGATGTCACGGTTACCCTGTGCCGGCTCCAGGCGGGCCGCCACATTCTGCACGAGGGCTGACAACTGCTCCTGCTGCATGGAGGTAACACGGGCTTGCTGCGCGTTCAGCGACACGATGTAGACAACGATTACAGACGCCGCTACTGCTACAGATATCAGCAACGTCAACGGCAACTTCATGGACCGGAACAAACTAACCTGCCTGATTGTTTACACCAGTCGGACGACTCAGCTATGCAAACTGCTCAACCGGCAGACTGTTCCGTAACGGAAAGCTTTGTTTTAATAAACTGGCTGTGAGGTAAATGTAATAAGTCGGCTATACGTCTGATGGTATGCTCTTCAACAGGAGCAATATTTTTATCGGCATAGGCCACTTCCCATAAGCCCGTTAGAATAGCCTGCTTTTCATCAATATTACACTTTTGATTAATAACATGTGTGAACTGCACCATATCGACCGCTTCTTCTGCCGACGTCTGACCTTCGTTCATTAATGCGTTCAGCTCATCAGCATCCAGAGAAAACTGCCTTTCCAGCAAGGCGCGGTATGCCTCAAGTTCCCTGGGGTCTGCTTCGCGATCTGCGCGAATAATTTCACTCAGCAACACGGCGGTAGCCAGTTCTGTTGTATGGGTTTGCGTTTTATCTGACGGGGGATCCCTGAACAAATCAAGTACGGCTTTTAACATGTGATATTCCGGTTTGGACGTTTAACTGTTTATACGCGTTTTCAACCAGAATGTTTCACCCCGTGAGATAAGCAATCAAGCGCCGGCGATAAATTACCGGTCAACAGACAACCGTATCTTCAGTGTGTTGCCGTTACCAGAGTAAGTCACCTGCTCACAAAGCTCGTTGAGTAGTGTCAGTCCACGGCCAAAACTGTTGTCTTCACCAGTATTTGCCGGCGCTGTATAATCAAAACCCTCTCCGGAATCGCTGATTGTGATATCCAGTGCAGCATCTTTGGGCAGAAACTGAATTAAAAAACTGACCGAGCCTTCCTGCAGTTGTTTAAGTCTGATTTCCCGCGCCTGATAATATTCCAGAAAGCCGTCCGGTGAGGACTTTAACGCAGAGTCCAGTTTCAGAATGCCATGTTCGAGTGCGTTATTGAACATCTCCGAGAGCACAGTGTAAAGATCTGAGCGCAGCAACGTCATACCGGGTTGTGAATTTATCATTTCGATAAGCGACGGTACGATATGCTGATTTTTAAGCTCTGCCCCGCTGAGAGACAAACTAATGCTGTAGGGCAGCTCATTGAGGGTAAAATCATTTTTCACTGTTGCCAGTGACTGACAGGTATACAACACAATGGTCATGTCGTCGGCCTGTTGCAGGTCGCCCCGGTAATTCACTGCCCTGTCGTGCAAATATTGTGAAGTTACCTTTGCCTGTGCGGAGAACCACTTAATAACGCCCTGTTCGTCAGCCATTTCTCCGGCGACATTCATCACTTCCATCAGTCCGTCGGTGTAGACAAGTAACTGGTCTCCCTCTGCCGCCTCGAACACCTCACAGTCATCTTCAAATTCATCAGACTCGAGGATACCCAAAGCCATATGCCTTGGCGGTAAGGTGCGCACCCGGCGTGTGCCAGCTTCCTTTAGCAATAACTGAGGCATGCCGCCATTCCAGACGGAAAACCGCTTGCCGCTGGCATCTATTTCCACAATGACAGCGGCACAAAACATATCTGCCGGAAGTAAAGATAATAAGGTGGTATTCAGTTTTGCCGCCATTTCTCCGGCAGAAAGACCACGCCTGGCCATAGAACGGAAAGACCGGCTGACAGGCAGCACACCGATAGCAGATGCAAGACCATGACCGGTGAAGTCACCCACCATGAAATACACGCCGCCGGCAGGACTGGCTTCACACAGAAACACATCTCCGTTAAACACCGCCGCCGGTGACAAATCGAAATCGAAGAAAGCGGTGATGTCAGACTTGTTTACAATGGCATTATTAAAAATATGCTCAACAATAGTATGTTCGCGGTCAACATTCTGCTGAAAATACCGTAAAGCACGGTTCTGCAATTCAATTTTATTGCTGAGTTGCCTGATACGCCCGTGAGCACGGATTTTCGCTGCCAGAATGACTTTATCAAAAGGCTTGGCGACAAAGTCATCACCACCCACTTCAAGACAACGGGCCAGACTCTCTTTATCGTCCAGTGAAGTGATGAAAATCACCGGCAGATAGCTGTCACCATACATTTGCTTTAAATGGGGAGCGACCTCGTATCCGTTCATCTGGGGCATGATCACATCAAGCAAAATAAGATCAGGCTTAAGCCGTGAGGCCATCTCCAGTGCTTCTGCACCATTTTTCGCTTCGTAGCAATCAGTGTACCCCTCTTCTTCCAGCATGTGCAGAAGCAAAAAGCGGTTCAGCGACTCGTCATCGACAATCAGAATTTTCATGGCTTTGAGCCTTTCCGCTTATCAGGAAATGGCAAATTTCTTGTCGAACCGGGAGATAGTTAAGATGCGCCCGACCTGAGGACGACAATGGGTTATTTTGTATTTCAGCGATTTGTCTGCCAGTGTTTTCTGCATGTTGAGCAACATGCCAAGAGCCGAACTGTCCATGTATTCCGTTTTGCCCAAATCGACTTCTACGGTTTCAACAGTTTGAGGTAGCGACATATACGCATCTCTGAATTCCTGCACCTTGCCGAAATCAAATTTATCGTCCATTTCGATTACCCAGGTGACGCCATCATCAGATAAACCAGCTGTAATTGTCATTCATTCTTCCTTTGATTAAACCTTGTTTAAGCGTAGTCCGTTATTAACCGTTTATAAAACATAAACAACGGAAAAAGCCGGAATCCATTGGGATTTCCTTGTAATATTTCTTATCATTACCTTAACTGGCACACTAACGTACTGAGATGCATGCGGAAATAGCGAAAAGCGCACTGATATTAGACTAAAGACTAAATCACCCGTACGGTGCCATACAAACGTAATCAGAGACATACATATGCAAGACTCAAAATTAGTATACAGTACCGACGGTGGACGTGTTCAGGAATCGAAACCACAAATGACCCGCTCATCTTCCAAAGATGGTGTGGTCAGAATTCAACGTGAAACAAAAGGACGCAAAGGTAAAGGTGTGTCTGTTATCCACGGTCTGGACCTGGATGCAAAAGCCCTGAAGGCCTTGTGTACCGAGCTGAAGAAGAAATGCAGCTGCGGTGGCGCAGTAAAAGAAGGCCTGATAGAAGTGCAAACTGATGACCGCGAAAAACTGCGGACTTTACTTCAGGACAAACAATATACCGTTAAACTGGCCGGTGGATAAACCGAATCCTTACTACAATTAGTCTCATTCAATAGTGACGTCAGGTGAGAAAAAATGGAAAAGCTTTCAATCTCTGACTTGCACATAGTGCTGGTCGAACCTTCAGATACACAACGAAAAATAATTACAAACCTGTTACTCAAGGAAAACGTCAGAGAAATTGACGCTGTCAGTTCAATCAAAGAAGCCCGCGACGCTATCGAATCCCACAGTGCAGATTTGGTTGTCAGTGCCATGTATTTTGAAGACGGCACCGCCATTGAGTTACTAAAATTCATTAAAAGTCATCAGGAATATGCATCCATTCCTTTCATGCTGGTGTCCAGCGAAAGCCGTACTGTGAAACTGGAAGAATTTAAACAGGCAGGGGTAGCCGCGATTTTGCCTAAGCCTTTCGAACCCATTCACCTGTCCCGGGCACTGAACGCAAGTTTAGATTTAATTAATCACGATGAGCTTGAACTGGAATTGTTCGACGTGCATGAAGTCCGCGTGCTGCTGGTTGATGACAGCCGTCTGGCCCGTAATCATATCCGCCGGGTGCTGGAAGGAATGGGTCTGAAGAAGATCACTGAAGCAGAAAACGGTGCCATGGCCCTGACGCATATAAAAGATGCCGAATTTGATTTGGTAGTGACAGACTACAACATGCCGGAAATGGACGGCCGTGAATTATCTGAATTTATTCGCTTTAATCCGGAAACTGCGCATATTCCAATTATCATGGTGACATCTGAGTCTCAGGACAGTATGCACATGGCTAACATTCAGCAAACCGGGGTTAATGCCCTGTGTGATAAACCCTTCGAACCTACCGAAGTGCGGGCTATGCTGGCGGCACTTTTAGGCGAGTAACTGGTAAACCCCAGTGCTGTTAGCACAACCGGCACTAAGATTGAAGATGAACGGTGATAACGACCGGTGCAAAACTGTATAAAACTATTGACACTCACCGGTCATCGTCATAAAGTCGGCCATATGAAAACGAATATAAAGCACACTAACGCATTCTTTTTTGGTTTTATCACCTTCATTTGAGGGAGGATGCGCTGTGTGTATAAACCTCCCGCACGGGAGGTTTTTTTTTGCCACGAATACGAGTGTAGAACTATGTCAGAACCCGCTTTAGACGCAATACGAAAACGCATTACCGAACTGGACAGCCAGTTGTTAACCCTGCTGGCCGAGCGGCGTCAGCTGACCAATGAAGTAGCAGAAACTAAAATCCGCCACCACATTCCGGTGAGAGACGTTAAACGGGAAGAACAACTGCTTATCCGTTTAATCAAAGAAGGCCGGAACGCTGGCCTGGATCCCCACTACGTCACCCAGATTTTTCACGTTATCATTGAAGACAGTGTACTGAATCAGCAAGCCATGCTGGCCGAACGGGCAAATCCCGGCAGCAGCCTGCCGCTTAACCGTGTTGCTTTTCTGGGCGATAAAGGGTCGTACAGCTATCTGGCAACACAAAAATATTTCTCCCGCCGGCCCGGTGAACTGATGGAAATGGGCTGCCAGAGCTTTGCTGAAATTGTTCAGAAAGTAGAAAGTAATGAAGCTGATTACGCTGTACTCCCCATTGAAAACACCAGCTCAGGCAGCATCAATGAAGTTTATGACCAGCTGCAACACACTCACCTGAGTATCATTGGTGAACTTACCCACCCTGTCCGCCACAGCTTGCTGGTAGCTAAAGACACCAGTCTCAGCAAAATTAAAACCTTGTATGCCCACCCTCAGGTATTTACTCAGTGCAGCCATTTCCTCGCGGAACTGGGCAATGTTGAAGTGAAAACCATGGATGCCACCTCTTCAGCGATGCTGACTGTCAGTGAGTTACAACGTGACGATGTGGCTGCTATCGGCAGTGAAGCCGGCGGAAATCTTTACGGATTAATGGCTATTAAGTCTAATCTGGCAAATCAGAAAGAGAACCACAGCCGCTTCTTTGTTGTATCAAGAGATCCGGTAAAAGTACCGCTACAGGTTCCGGCTAAGACCACGATTATTATGTCTACTGTACAAAAGCCGGGGGCTCTCGTTGAAGCACTGACGGTGCTCAAAGACAACCAGCTTAATATGACCAAACTGGAATCACGGCCGATCACGGGTAATCCCTGGGAAGAAATGTTTTACATCGACTTCGAAGGAAATCTGGAAGACGGACCGGTACAGAATGCCATTGAGAGCCTGAAAAAGATGACCCGCTACCTGAAGGTGCTGGGTTGTTACCCCACTGAAGAAGTCAGTCCGACAAAAGTAGCCGCCGCCAGCGCGCTCATCGACAGCGAGTAATCGCCAACATTTAAATCAGCCCCGTGCAGGGGCTGATTTGCCTTTTCCTCTCATTTCTGCGACCATGCGCCGCGATTTATACTGCGTTTTTTTCTGCTGAAGTTCAGCATGCTATCTATATGATACAGAAAGCTTTCAAATTCACTAAATAATAATTAAGCGTCATCACACCCGTTTGACTTCAAACGAAAGTGAGCCAAAACACCCTCTCAGAAAGTATATAACGCGATTTCGAACTGAATGATACCTGCACTGCGGGGGTATTTTGCTACCCGTATTTTGGCCGGTGTCATCGTCATTTTTAATTTTTACTGAGGTATCTAATGTCTGAAAAAAGACTTCTGAATTTTATCCACGGCAAACCTGTCAGTAACCAGTCCGGGGAAACCTTCTCTGTTACTAACCCGGCCACCGGAGAAGTCATTTACGATGTTGAAGTTGCTGATGACTCAATCCGTCAGGCAGCAATAGAGAGTGCCAGAGAAGGTTTTAAGCAGTGGTCCTCTATGACTGCAATGGCACGTTCACGAATACTGCTTAAAGCCGTCGCTATTCTGCGTGAGCGCAACGACGAACTGGCCCGTTACGAAGTACTGGATACCGGAAAGCCTATTCAGGAAGCAGATTGTGTGGATGTGGTCACCGGTGCTGATGCCATCGAATACTTCGCCAATCTTGCCCCTGTTCAGGTTGGTCAGCAACAGGATCTGGGCGGGGATTTCTACTACACCCGAAAAGAACCTCTGGGCATTTGTGCCGGGATTGGTGCGTGGAATTATCCAATCCAGATCGCCTGCTGGAAATCAGCGCCGGCAGTGGCCGCCGGCAATGCCATGCTGTTCAAGCCATCAGAAGAAACACCGCGGGGAGCGGTTGAGCTGGCCAAAGTCTACATAGAAGCCGGCGTTCCAGCCGGTGTGTTTAATGTGGTTCATGGTGACGGCGACACAGGTAACTGGCTGACCACTCACCCGGACATTGAAAAAGTGTCGTTTACCGGCGAAGTAGGCACGGGCCGTAAAGTAATGGAAGCCGCTGCCGCCAATTTAAAAGATGTCACCATGGAGTTAGGTGGCAAGTCCCCCCTTATCGTTTTTGACGATGCGGATATTTCTCAGGCAGTGAGTGCAGCCATGCTGGGGAATTTTTACACCCAGGGCGAAGTATGCACAAACTGCACTCGGGTATTTGTTCATGAAAGCGTTTATGACGCTTTTGTCAGTGAACTGAAAACCCGCACAGAAACCAATATCAAAGCCGGCGACCCGATGAACCCGGACGTCAATTTCGGCGCCCTGATTTCAAAAAAACATCAGGACCTTGTGATGGGATATATCGAAAAAGGGAAAGCTGAAGGCGCAACACTGCTCACCGGCGGCACGACGTTGCAACCGGACGATGCCCCCAACGGCTATTTCGTGGCACCAACCATTTTCACTGACTGTTCGGACGACATGACTATCTGCAGGGAAGAAATCTTCGGCCCTGTCATGAGTATTCTGACCTTCAAAGATGAAGACGAAGTGATAGGCCGTGCTAATAACACCCCTCTGGGCCTGGCAGCAGGCATCATGACCAAAGATGTACAGCGGGCTCACCGTGTCATCCACCAGCTGAAAGCCGGAATTTGCTGGGTCAATAATTACGGCGCTTCTCCTGCTGAAATGCCTGTGGGCGGCTATAAGCTATCCGGCATCGGCCGTGAGAACGGTATCGAAACCCTTGATCAGTATACCCAGACAAAATCGGTATACATGGGCATGACACCACTTGAAGCACCGTTTTAAGGAGTCACGATGAAACAGTATGACTACATTATCGTCGGTGCGGGCTCTGCAGGCTGTGTGCTGGCAAACCGCTTGTCTGCCAATACGCTGCATAAGGTATTACTGGTAGAAACCGGCGGCAGTGATAAAAGCATTTTCATTCAGATGCCCACTGCCCTGTCGATTCCGATGAATACCGACAAATACGCCTGGCAGTTTCACACGGAACCGGAGCCTTATCTTGATGACCGTGAAATGCACTGCCCGAGAGGAAAGGTGCTGGGTGGCTCATCATCAATAAACGGAATGGTGTACGTACGGGGCCATGCCCGCGACTTTGATGAATGGGCAGAGCACGGTGCTGAGCAATGGGATTATCAACATTGTCTGCCTTATTTTAAACGTGCAGAAGACTGGTACGAAGGTGCCAACGCCTACCGCGGAGAAGACGGCCCGCTGGGAACAAATAACGGCAACCAGATGCAGAACCCCCTTTATACCGCTTTTATTGAAGCGGGCAAACAGGCGGGTTATGCAGAAACTCTCGATTACAACGGCGCACAGCAGGAAGGTTTTGGCCCGATGCACATGACCGTGCAAGGCGGAAAACGCTGCTCTGCCGCAAGAGCTTATCTGGATCCGGTTAAGCACCGTAATAACCTGACCATTGTGACCCTGGCGACTGTTGAAAAAGTCCTGCTGGAAGGCAAAGTCGCAAAAGGTATTCAGTTCACCGGCAAAGACGGCACTGAAAAAGCGTTTGCAAGCAAAGCTGTTATTCTCAGTGCCGGTTCCATCGGCTCTCCTCATTTGTTGCAACTATCCGGTATCGGTAACCGTGAAGTACTCGAAAAAGCCGGTATTGATTGTCAGCATCACTTACCTGGTGTGGGAGAAAACTTGCAGGACCATCTGGAGTTTTATTTCCAGTTTTACTGCAAAGAACCAGTCACACTGAACAGCAAACTGGACTGGTTTTCAAAAGGCCTGATCGGAGCCCGCTGGCTGTTGTTTAAAGACGGCCTGGGTGCCACCAATCACTTTGAGTCCTGCGGCTTTATCCGCTCGAAAGAAGGTGTGGAATGGCCTGATCTGCAATACCACTTTTTACCCGCCGCCATACGTTACGATGGAAAAAGCGCAGTGAAAGGTGACGGGTTCCAGGTGCACATTGGTCACAACAAACCAAAGAGCCGTGGGTTCGTGCATGTAAAATCAGCGGATCCGTCACAGGCTCCGGCAATACAGTTTAATTACCTGCAACATCAGGATGACATAGAAGGCTTCCGTGCCTGCGTCAGACTGACCCGCGAAATCATCAATCAGTCTGCGTTCGACAAGTACCGTGGTGAAGAAATCCAGCCCGGCAAACAGGTGCAGACTGATGAGGAAATCGATGCATTTGTCCGCCGGGCGGTGGAAAGTGCCTACCACCCCTCCTGCTCATGCAAAATGGGTGAAGATGATATGGCCGTCGTCGACTCGCAAACCCGGGTACACGGTATCGCTAATCTGCACGTGGTTGACTCGTCCATCTTCCCCACCATTCCTAACGGCAACCTGAATGCACCGACCATCATGGTGGCCGAGCGGGCTGCCGATCTGATCCTGGGTAATGAACCACTTGCCTCAGAGAACCGGGATGTGCTGGGCGATCTTAAGTGGAAGCAACGTCAGCGCAGCAGAGATATGGGTGTAATGGGCGTTGAATCGCCGGTGAACAATCAGGAGTAACCTATGAATTTATGGTTAAGCGCCGGTATCGCGCTAACCCTTATCGCCATCGTTTTTATTTTGTGGAAATGGGGCAACTTAACCATGATCGGTGTGACGCCGGTGAAAACACTGACCTTCATTTCCATTCTGTTTACTTCAGGACTGGATGTAGGACTTATCATGTTTCCATTGACGGAGTTCAGCACCTATGCCGATACCCCGGCAAACCCGGAGTATGCCTTTACCAACCCTCTCGCCATTGAGTTCGGGTTCTGGGGCTTCTTCATCTGGGCTTTTTACTTTGTTACCTGTTTTTACTTTTGTGTCATCGAGCCGAAGGTAAAATTCTTTGAAATCAGCTGGGTAAAGTTCATCAATAACATGGTGATCATCGGTACCTGTGCATTTACGGCGTTCCTGCTTCTTAAAAACCTGCCATGGTATTTGCCGTCCCTCGGAGATGGCGAGTCCATAGTACCTGTGTTTTATCTTATCGTGTTCGCAGCCATCGCTTTTTCGGTGTACAGCAGCACAGATATTAAATACGTCAGAATTTTAAGTGTTTCTACGACCTGGTTGTTTATCTCGCTCATCGCATTCATGTGGGGCGGTGCTTTCTTGTGGGGTAAAAGTGACATTTCAGAATACTTCGCTGCCACATCCTTGCTGGGCGGCTATTTCGCAAATATTGAGCACTTTCTGTTCCCGTTGAATAACTATCACGCGTTTTATCTGTTCTGGTGGTTTGCCTGGAGCATCATGATTGGTCAGTTTACTTCCCGCTTCGTCGGAGGCTTAAAAACCTGGCAGGTGCTGTCAGCGATGTTGATCTTCCCCTCGATTCCCATCGCACTGTGGTTTGGTGTGCTGTATCACTATCACGAGGCCGGTTTAGACACCACCGGGATTCGCAACATCGCCATGGTGTTTGTGGGTATTGTGTTCGTGATCAACTCGCTGGATTCCCTCATTCGTTTATATACCGACAACCTGAATCTGTCGTCAGGACGACTGGGTAAATGGAAATACTTCTTCCTGAACTTCATCGCACTGGCAGCACTGACCATGCTGTTCAAAATCGACTTCCTGAAAATTCAGTGGGTCGGCGCCCTGGTGATTGCCCTGTTCTATTGCTGTCTGGGCTATATTCTGTACAAAAAATTCACACCGGTCAGAAAAATAGACAGCTCACCGAAAGAAAACGAACTCGATTTTGAAAAAATCGAAACCATGCAGTAAGGAGAAAATATGCAGTTTACATATTCAAAAATGGTAGCGATTTGCTCACTTGCCGTTGCACCGGCCGCGCTGGCGGACTGGTCAGCCACGGTAACCGGCGCCTCTGATTACATGTTTAACGGGGTAAGTCAGACGCAGAATGATCCGGCCCTTCAGGGCAGTATCGACTATGCGGCTGACAACGGCTGGTATGCGGGCAGCTGGACATCCAATGTGGATTACGGCGATGCAGCAAACCGCGAACTGGATTTTTACACCGGTTATTATCAGTCACTGAATGATTCAACAGATGCTGATTTCGGTATTGCTTACTACAGCTACTATGGCAGCTCTGCAGCCAGCGAATATAACTACCCGGAGATGTACGGAAAACTGATTTTTACCCACCGTCTGGGTATAACAGAAACCACACTGTGGTATTCGTGGGATTATTTCGGTACCGGCGCAGACCATGTCATCGGGAAAGTCGCCCATACGTTCAGTATTGCAGACAACCATGCAATACAGCTGACGGTTGATAACTCTCATTCACTGGATGAAGAAAAATATCAGTGGGATACCGGTGACAGCAGTTATGTGCATTACAAAGTGGCGTATCAGACGCAGTTTCATGGTTTTGATATCGAGATTGCAGCGGAGGATACAACATTGAGTTACGACACGGCGGATGCAAGATTATTTGCCAGTGTCAGCCGCACATTCAGCTTTTAACTAAAAAAAAGCGCAACACGGTACCAGGGAGACGACCGGTTGCGCAGTTCAATCAGAGTAAAGCAAGCATGTTTGAGGACTTGCTTTACTCATATTGCACAAAGCTTAGAAGCGTGCAGTGATGCGGGCGTGTAAATAACGGCCCAGCACGTCGTAAACTTCCGGTACTGTGTTCATATCGTTGTACGAATAGAGGTACGGAGGCGTTTTATCAAACAGGTTGTCAATACCGGCAGACACTGACCACTGATCATTGATGTAGTATTCACCTGAAACATCGTGGTACACCACAGTACCCACATCAGTCATCAGACCGTACGATTCCAGATAGTAATCGTCTGTCATGCCACCGATGTAACGCACCTTCCAGCGCAGCTTCCAGTCATCGGTACCAGCTTTAATCGCAAAGTTAGACTTCCACTCTGCAAATCCACCGTTGTTACCGTCGATTTTACCTGTGTATTCCACATTGTCTTCAGTGTACTCAAGCAGACGGGTGGTATCCCAGTTAACGTTCCAGTTGAGACCCAGTGCGTCGAAGTTATAGGTCACATTGGCATCAACACCACGGGTTTTCAGGGTACCCACGTTAGTCAGCGGTGATTCCATATAATCTATGTTACCGGTGATATCGTCACGGACGATGCTCAGAACACTACAAGCTTCTTCATCACCACCGTAACAGCTGTCCAGATAAGACTGTGTATCGATACGGGAAATTGCGTTGCTCAATTCAATGGTGAAATAATCCAGTGTCATTGATAAGCCTTCCACAAAAGACGGGCTGTACACCACACCTAATGTATAAGTATCAGCCTCTTCCGGGCTCAGGTTATCAATGGTCACGTAGGTATTCTCAATCTGAGAATCCGTGTACGCATAAGAGATGTTACCAATCTGCGCATTACAAGCCTGATATACGTTTGACGCGGTATCCAGGCTGCCATAGCCTGAGCACGGATCAACCAGGTAATCGAAGGAACCCACGTTACCGCCGTACAGTTCATCGACGGTGGGAGCACGGAATGCAGTAGACGCCACACCACGGAACATCAGATCTTCGTTCACTCGCCAGGTCAGACCCAGCTTCCAGGTGATATCAGAATCAAACGTGCTGTAATCAAACCAGCGGATAGCGGCATCAAGAGACAGCTCTTCTGCTCCCGGGACGTCAGCCAGTAAAGGCACAGCAAATTCTGCGTAAACCTGCGTGGTGTCGTAGCCGCCGGATGTAGGATCCTGCGCCGAGGCGCTGCCATCACCTGCAACAGTTACCGCATCAGGCTGATACCAGCCTTTCTCTTTACGGTATTCCGCACCACCGGCAAAGCCGACGAAACCGGCTGGCAGTTCAAAAAGCTCTCCCGACAGGTTTACATTCCAGGAAGTAAACTGGTTACCACCGGATGCCTGGTCGGTATAAGTGATGTAATCCAGAGTATCCTGAGTAATATTGCCTTCAGTGGCGAACCAGTCCTGACAAGGAATCGTGACATCGTCACACACATCAGTGTCCATGGTCTGATAAATTTTAGTCAGGTTGATGTAATTGGAAGAACGGTCTGTGGCATCGTTACGGCCGTAGGTGTAAGACACATCCCAGTCCAAACCGTTACCGATATCCAGATAGCCCTGGAATCCGACGACTGAACGGATGGTATCTGTGGTCTGATCGAAAACCCGGTCACCCACTTCTGTCATACGACGACGCATGGAGGTTGCAACACCGAAAGGGTTACCTGTCGCATCAGCGGTCAGGGTTGCACTGATCGGAGACGGTGCCATTTGCTGCGTGGATGTACGCTTGGTATACAAAAATTCCATGTATGCCTGTGCATCATCAGTCAGGTTGTAATTACCGTTCGCGAATAAGCCGATACGTTCCTGCGGCGTGTACAGATAAGAACGCTCAGAGTAGTTGTAAGGCGTGTAACCTTCAGAGAAGTTCTTATCACTGTCCAGTGTTCCCCAGCCGTCGCCCGCATTGTATGCACCACCCGGTACATAGGAACTGCCTGACTGGCAGTTACCTTCTGCATCATAATCGTTGTCAGGACAGGCAGAGAAACCACGGTCGCCCTGCATGGCAGAGCCACGGTCAACATAGCTGATACCCAGAACGATATTGCCTTTATCGCCGCCTGCACCGGTTACAATACTGATGTTACCTGTGTTAGCGTCACCCTCATCACTGCCTGCATAACCGACATCAATCTGAAAACCTTCAAAGTCGTCTTTTGTAATGATGTTAACCACACCGGCAACAGCGTCTGAGCCGTATACCGCAGAAGCACCGTCTTTCAGTACTTCAATACGCTTGATTGCCGCCAGCGGGATAGTGTTAAGGTCAACCGAAGAGTCTGCGCCGGTACCGGAATTTACCATTCTGCGGCCATTAACCAGTACCAGTGTACGGTTGGCGCCTAAACCACGCAGGTTAATGCGGGCAGCCCCCACACCGCCGTTGTTCGATGCGGCACCTGTTGCCATACCACTGGCAGCAGGACTTTGTTGTAAAACCTGTTCAACCGACGTGTAGCTGCCTAAAGAAATGTCTTCAGCGCTGATGATTGCAACGGGACTGGCCGTTTCCATGTCGGTACGCTTAATGCGTGAGCCGGTAACCTGCACTTTTTCAACCTGCTGTTCAGCTGTGGCTGTATCCTGTGCGAAGGCGTGTGTTGTCGTTAGAAGGGTTGAAGCTGCTCCCATTGCAAATGCAATTTTAATCGATTGGGCGATTTTAGGATTGATGTTCACTTTTTAGTTCCCCTGAACTATTTGCATTATCTGAAATCAGACAATTACGAAGTTCTGATTATTGATGGTTATATTTGTGCGACTGAAATCGCGGCGGGGAATAAACCATAATCCAGCTGTGTAAATCAATTTACAAAAGGGGAAATAGCGACAAAAATTCCATTTTTTACTTTTAATTACATTTTAAAGACAGTGGATGAATAAGTTTTACACACATCAGTAAAACCTAAATAAAGCCCAAATAAATAATCATTTTATTGATAGTGAACACTAACTTTGAATTAATTGTAAAATGACCTTTTAATTCGACGAATTTGAGTTAAATATCATACAAAACAAAAAAGGCAGACAAACGTCCACCTTTCTCTATTAATTAAATATCAAATAAAGATAATTAATTTTTCCTCAACATCTCATCATCGTCGGCTTTTAATAAAAGCTGTTTACTGTCGACAAGACATTTTTTCGCGTAATCTCCGAACCAGCTGCCAATGCGGTTAAACTCATCGATAAATGCCTGTTTATCGCCTTTTTCTAATAACGATAATGCTTGTCCGAAACGCTCATGAAAACGCTTCAGCAACGCAAAGTTATCAGGATTATTGAAGATAATGTCTGCGTAGAGTTGCGGCGACTGAGCGAACAGGCGGCCTACCATTGCCAGTTCAAGACGATAAATCGGTGAGCTGAATACTGTCAGAGTTTCCAGATCCGGGTTTTCACCCTGCAAATGGGCGCCATAAACAAATGTATTGAAGTGGCGCATTACCTGAATAAAGGCCATAGCCCGATCGTGCTCTTCTGCCGTGCTGTGATGAACAGTGGCACCCCAGGTGCGCATTTGCTCAATCAACCACTGATAGCTGGCTTCTCCCCTGCCATCACATACCACCACAACCTGCTTTATCATACCGGGCGCATCGGGTCCGAACATGGGGTGTAAACCCACCACCGGACCTTTGTGGCACGCCAGCATGGTGGTCAGAGGCTTGACTTTAATACTGGTGATGTCAGCCAGCACACAATGTTCAGGCAATGCATCCAGTTGTCTGATCACCGCTTCAGTCAGTGTAATAGGTACGGCAACAATCACCAGATCTGCCCGCGCAAAAAACTGTTCCGTTTCCGGTTTTGACCAGTCGTCTTTTTCTACCACTGCCACCGGATAACCGGACTTTTCAAACAGACTGACGATGACTTTACCCAGCGCACCGGCACCACCGACAATAACAACCTGCTGAATATCAGGATTAATACAGCGGTAGCGGTTATTCTGGGTGTGATAAGACTCACGCATGATCCTGCGCAGTAAATCTTCTGTTAAATCAGGCGATACACCGGCAGCTTCTGCATCGGCACGTCTTGAGGCAATGAGTTCTTTTTCCCGCTCGGGCACATACACAGGCATGCCTGTTTCCGCTTTGATTTGACCAACCTGAGTGGTCAGTTTTGCCCGCCGGGATAATAAAGAAACGAGCTCAGCATCGAGCTCGTCAATACCTGACCGCAACGCGGCCAGTTTACTGGAATGATCCATCATGTTGCGACTCTGAAGAGAGGCGCTGCAGCTTCAGGCTACAGCAGACCGTTTATTTTGGCGCAATGGTAACACAGTTATCAGCTTATCTCTGGTTTGGGTAATAAGCGTATCTGTGGTTTCCCAGTCAATACAACCGTCAGTGATTGACACGCCGTACTCCAGCTCATCAACAGGCACACCATCACCTTTCTGGTTACCGGCATTAATATGACTTTCAAGCATGATACCGATAATCGACTGGTTACCTTCCAGGATCTGGTTAACCACGTTCTGTGCAACCAGCGGCTGACGACGGTAATCTTTGGAGGAGTTAGCGTGACTGCAGTCCACCATCAGTCCGGCAGTCAGACCGGCTTTTTCCAAATCAACTTCGCAATCAGACACACAAACGGAGTCGTAGTTTGGTTGTTTACCGCCACGCAGAATGATATGGCCGTCAGGGTTTCCACTGGTAGTAATCACCGCTACCTGCCCCTGCTTATTGATACCCATAAAGCTGTGACCGGAAGCAGCTGATTTCAGTGCATTCACTGCAATATCCAGGCTGCCGTCTGTGCCGTTTTTGAATCCGACAGGCATAGACAGACCTGATGCCATTTCACGGTGGGTCTGAGACTCAGAAGTACGGGCACCGATAGCACTCCAGCTGAACAGCTCTGCCAGATATTGCGGGCTGATTGGATCCAGCGCTTCTGTCGCAACAGGGATTTCAAGTTCTGCTAACCAGATCAGTAACTCGCGGGCTTTACGTAGGCCGGTTTCAATATCAAACGTACCGTCCAGGTGCGGGTCATTTATCAGCCCTTTCCAACCTGTGGTTGTACGTGGTTTTTCAAAATACACACGCATAACAATGAAAAGGGTATCTTTGCACGACTCATGAAGTTCTTTCAGGCGCAGCGCATAATCTTTTGCTGCGTCGATGTCGTGAATGGAACATGGACCACAGATCACCAGTAAACGGTGGTCACGGCCATGAATAATATCGGAAATAATTTTTCTGGATTCAGAGATAGCCGAAAGGGCTTTATCAGAAACCGGCAATTCTTTAGCTAAATCATCCGGAGTGATCAGTACCTGTTCAGCACTGACGTGTACGTTGTTAACGGTGTCCTTTATCATGAGACTCTCTTCATAAAATAAAATTGGTTGGCCTGCCTGCAGTGACCTTTTGCAAAATTGCCGCCGGCGCTACACGGTATTTTAACTGCCCGCTCACGATGTAAATCTAAGTTTACAGAATATAAAAATCTTTATTTTCGTAGCTCGTTGACTTTTTATCAATTTTTGATAAAGGCCGCAACCACCACCGGAGACTTTTTTGACACCACACCTGCAAAATCGTTCTAAAGACCAGGTCATCGCCTGCCTGCGACTGCGCCGTCGGGGATGACTGTATTGTCTTCTATTACGGTGCCCGGCAGAATTGTTACGCCATTTCCGATAGTTACATTGCTCCCTATCACCACAGGACGTGCCCGTTGCCATCCGGCAAGTCGCTTTTGCGGATCTTTATGATGCTCAACGGTGGCAATAACCACATTATCTCCAGCCCTTACATTATCGCCGGTTTCCACAGAAGCGCCATCAAGAATGGTCAAATAACAACCAGCGGTAAACACACCCCTGCAAGCAATTTGAAAACCGTAATCACAATTGAAGTGACGACCTGTCTGTAAGCCCGTGGCACCGGGAATAAGTTGACTGAGTACTTGTGACTTTTCCGTTCCTGAGAGAACGTCAGCCTGATGACACAGCTTTTTTGCCTGCGCCCTGGCTTGCCTGAGGCCGGCATCATTAGTGAGATACCATTCCCCTGCCAGCATGTTCAGAAATTCAGGATTGTGCTGTAAAAGTGAAGTGCCGTTTTCCATTCAGAAATGCCTGTAAAGATGGGGAAGAGAAAGCCTATCACAGACACAAAAATGCCCGCTACTCAGGCGGGCATTTTGTTACATTGTCAGCAGGAATTAATAATCCCAGCTAACCGTCAGACTGTAGTTTGTCGGTGATCCGTAGAATGCCTGCTCGGTTCTTACTGAGCTGAGGTATTTCTCGTCAGTAATGTTATCCAAATTCAGGCTGAAAGACAGATTATCACTGAAGCTGTAGGTCACATAACCGCCCAGCACAGCGTATGCATCCTGAGTAATACGGCCATAACCTGATGTGAAATAAGTTTCACTCTGATACCGGGCAGACAGACCCATATTAAGCTTTTCATTCCACACAGGTGCATAGTCCGCCAGCATCTTAAAAGTTCGACGGGGAATAAAGGTGCGGGCTTCATCACCGTTCTCTTCATCCATGCTCAGCACAGTTAAGCCACCCTGAACAGATAACTCATCAGTGATTGCACCGGACAGTTCAACTTCAAAACCGTTTGAGTCTACGGTTACACCACGGTACAGCGCATAATTAAAGTCGTCAGAGTAATCGTCGTCATCAACACCGTCACCATCGCCGTATTCGATGAATTCATACAGGTTTTCCTGTTCCGTTCTGAACAGTGCAACAGTCAGCAGGAAGTTGTTTGCGAACTCTTTCTTAACGCCCATTTCATAGCTGCGGCCTTCTGCTGAACCCAGAGGCTGAAGATCTTCATTCAGGTAATACTGTGGCTGATAAATATCGCTGTAGCTGCCGTATACATTCAGGCCTTCCAGTACTTCCCAGGTAAAGCCGATATACGGGCTGCTGCCATCTTCAGTCGTAGAGGTTGACGCGCCCCAGGACTCACCCTCGTTTTCATAGTCAACAAAGCTGACACCAAGCACTAAATCAAGCGCATCGGTAACCGCAAGCTGTACTGAGCCGTAAAAACGGTTTAATGAAATGTCGGTATAACCCGCTTGATAAGGCGCCGCCCATTCAGGCAATGCGACCTCAGTGCCAGTCCACCCCGGTAGCGCAGGCATGACATCAAAACCGCTTAGTGCACCGTAATCCATGTCACTGGTTTCTGCATCAGCCAGGCTAATACCCACATTAAAGGTATGTTCCCGGCCCCAGGCTTCAAACGCACCTTGCAGGTTGTTGTCCCAGATTAACGTTTTGTCTTCAGCATCATATTTACCCGGATAACCCAGCATGCCTAAGCCCGTTTCAGCGTCTAAGCCGGTGTTGGAATAGGTGTAAAATAGCGCAGAGTGATCTTCATAGCGGATGTGATTCAGCTTAGACGTGTATTGCAGATTGTCGTTAATAAACCAGTTCAGTTCGGCAAACGCGGTTTTATTCAATGTATCCCAATAGGTCCAATCCATCGCTGTAGTGGTAGAACGGTCAAAATCAACCTGGGTGCCATCTGAATAAATTAAAGGCACTGCACCCCATGTCACACCGTCACTGTTGTTGTCCTGATGCGAATAGCCGAACATCACAGTCACGCTGTCACTCAGCTGTCCGTCAACGATACCGTAGAACACATTACGTTCATTTTCGTACAGGTTCAGCCAGCTCTCTTTATTTTGATGGGCCACCACCACACGGGCTGCCCAGCTGCCGGAATCAGTCAGTGGCGTGGATACATCAGCCACAGTTCGCATGGATGCCCAGCGGCCCAGTGTAAAGTCAACACTGGCTTCGGTTTCGTTACCGGGGCGTTTGCGCACATAGTTGACCGTACCGGACGGATTACCCAGGCCGGTGATCAGACCGTTTGAACCACGGATAAACTCAACCTTTTCATAAATCGCTGTATCCAGGTCGCCGACAAAAATATCGCCGAAGGGAATGCCCGAGCCGTCAATGTGCATACTGGTGATGTCAAAACCACGGGCATTGAAGTACGTCCGGTCAGTTTCAGACTGGTCGACGTTAATACCTGTCACCTGTTTAAACAGGCTGTTGATATCACTTAAGCGGTAGTCTTCAATCAGATCAGATTCCAGAATCGACAGCGACTGTGGCGTATCAAAGCTGTCCAGACCCAGGCCAGTCGCGCCTGAACTGATACGCTGAACGCGACTTTCAACAATTCGGATTACTTCGATATTGTCTTCATCCGCTTGCGCACCGTTGTTGTCTGCATCAGCATTCTGCGCCTGTACAGCCATTGCCAGCATGATAGGTGAAAGCGCAAAAATGTGCTTTTTAGTCATTGTGAAACCTGCTCTTAACCAAAGTGAAAATTCGGACGACATTATAAAGAGGACATAGCGAATTTCAAATAATAATTATTATCATTAACATTAGATAATCATTATTTATCATGACATTTGTCATCTGACACTGATGATGTTTGTGACTTACAACAGGCAACCGCTCAAGCCATACTGAACAAGCTTCAACATTGAGTACATTTAACCGGCACTTAACCCGCTGCAAGCGCGGCTTGCACAATAAGGAGAACACCATGATTTATGTGTTACTTGCTTGCGCCATTTTCACAGAAGTTGCTGCCACACTTTGTTTAAAAATGTCGGACGGCTGGGAAAAATGGCATTATGGCTCTGCGTCAATTGCTCTTTATGCAATCTCAGGAATGATATTTGCGGCCGTATTAAAAAATATGGGTATTGGTGTCGCCTATGCAATATGGTCGGGAATGGGCATTGCGCTTATTGTCACCGCGTCAGTTGTATTTTGGAACCAAAAATTCGACACTTACGCTGTTGCGGGAATAGTGCTCATACTCTCGGGTACACTATTAATTACCAGCAAATCTGCCGTCGTATTCCAATAAGGAAGGAATTCATCAGTTATGCATGCTGCTCAGCTACCGTTACTGTCGGAAGGATCCAAGAAAAAATGGTCTTACAGTTCATTAATTTTCTCGTTATCTTATTTTGTTCCTCTTTTTTATGCTGAATCAGTTGCTCCCCGGGAGTTAATGATCTTTGGCTGCGGATACATCCTGTTTGTGGCTCTGTATCTGCTTGCCATTCACTGCAAGCTTTCTACCCTGCCCCTGCCCTTGTCGGCTTTGACGGCCCTGTCATTTACCATCAGCTTTTACAATCCGGGAGCGTCTGTACTATTTGGCTTTATTGCATATATTGCCGGCTACTACTACCCGGTTTCCGCCGGTATCGCATTTGTACTGTTTACCGGTTTGTCCTTAACAGGCTTACAATTATTCTGGTTTGATGATCACCTGCTATTTTTTCTCGCTTCATTAATTAACCTGCTTGTACTTTTTTGCTTTGGCGTAATGGAACGTAAGGAAACCCGGAGCCAGCTTAAAGATGCCAGACACGCAGAGTCACTCAGTGCGCTCAGTGCTATTGCAGAAAGGGAACGCATTGGCCGTGACCTCCATGACATTGCCGGCCACGCACTAAGCAGCATGTCACTGAAAGCACAGTTAGCGGGGAAACTCATAGAAAAAGGCCGCACGCAGGAAGCACACCGGGAAGTAAAAGCGCTTGCACATCTTTCTCAGTCTCTTTTAAGCGAGATCCGTCATGCAGTCAGCGACCTGAAAAAACTCAGCGTTTCGGAAGAAATTACCAAAAACACCCGCGCACTCTCTGAACTGGGCTTTGCAGTCAACGCCTCTGTTCACGACGATGCATTTAGCGATCTCAGCGCCTTGCAAGAATCTCATCTCGCGCTGGTCGTAAAAGAAGTATTTACCAATATTTTGCGGCACAGCAAGGGGAATCTTGTGAGTCTTTCAGCCCTGCGGGAAGACGGAATGTTAGCGATAACGATTGAAGATAATGGTAAGCATGCGGTTATTGATGCGGGAAATGGACTGACTGGCATCAGAGAACGCGCCGGCTTAATAGGTGCAGAGATGTCGATAACGAGTGGCGACGCAACAAGGGTCAGACTGACCTTACAGACCGGAGAATAACTATGCAGGCTATTTCGTTACTCATTGTCGAAGACCAGTCACTGGTGCGGGATGCTATCGCCAGTTTACTGGATCTGGAAGATGACATCACAGTCACCGGAAAGTGTGTGGACGGGGAAGCTGCCATCACATGGCTTAGTAACAATCCTCATCCGGATATGATTTTGTCTGACATCGAAATGCCAAATCTGAGTGGCCTGGACATGGCCCGTAAGTTACAGGACTCAGGTTTTGCCGGCACTGTGGTATTTATGACGACATTTTCTAAACCCGGTTATATTAAACGGGCTATGCAGCTTGGTGCAAAAGGCTTTATTTTAAAAGAATCTGACAGTGATTATCTTATCTCAGCGTTAAGGAAAATCAATCGTGGAGAACGTGTCATTGATCCTGAGCTGGCTTTACTGGCATTAGATGACAATAACCCCCTGTCTGAAAAGGAGCGTAAGGCGCTGAAACTCGCCAGCGACGGATTAAAAACCAAAGAAATTGCATCTCAGTTATTTCTGTCAGAAGGCACGATTCGAAATTATCTCTCAGAGTCCATTGCCAAACTCGGGGCAACAAACCGTGTTGATGCAGCCAGAATCGCAGAACAGAAAGGCTGGCTGTAAAGGTTTTTTCAGAAGACACAAAAAAGCCCGCTTAAAGCGGGCTTTTTCATAGTTAACAGTAACGCAAGGATTAGTAATCTTAGTTAAGCTTCTCTTTGATACGTGCAGATTTACCTGAACGCTCACGCAGATAGTAAAGCTTAGCACGACGAACTGCACCACGACGTTTAACTTCAATAGAAGAAACCGCCGGGCTGTGTGTTTGGAACACACGCTCTACGCCTTCGCCGCTTGAAATTTTACGTACGGTAAAAGACGAGTGAAGACCACGGTTACGCTTAGCGATAACAACACCTTCGTACGCCTGAAGACGCTCTTTGTCACCTTCAGTAACGCGAACTTTTACTACTACTGTGTCACCTGGACCAAATGCAGGAACATCAGCTTTGAGCTGTGCTTGCTCAATTTTCTTGATGATATCTTGACTGACTTTGCTCATCATATCCTCTCGTCCTAGTTAACTGTCATCTTGCTGCAACTGCGACTTGAATACTTCAAGAAGACGCTGCTGCTCCTCAGTCAGAGCTAGGTGGTTTAATAACTCGGGGCGACGCTGCCAGGTTCTGCCCAGCGATTGCATCTGTCGCCACTGTCTGATTTTTTCGTGATCACCGCTCAACAACACAGGAGGAACCGCTTTACCGTCGAGTACTTCAGGCCGCGTATAATGCGGACAATCCAGTAACCCGTCGGTGAAAGAATCTTCAATGGCAGAAGCCTGATGACCGAGTACACCCGGCACCATTCTGGCTACTGCATCCATGAGCACAAGCGCTGGCAGTTCGCCGCCGCTTAGCACGTAATCCCCTACTGACCATTCTTCGTCAACATGGGCCTCAATGACGCGCTCATCGATTCCTTCATAACGCCCGCAGATAAAAATCATGCGGTCGTTAGTGGCAAGGCGTTTAACCCCTGCCTGATCCAGCTTTTTACCCTGTGGTGATAAGTAAATCACCTTTGCATGTTCACCGCCGGCTTGTTTCGCCGCGGCGATGGCGTCAGTTAAAGGCTTCACCATCATCAACATACCCGGACCACCGCCATAAGGGCGATCATCGACGGTACGATGACGATCGTGTGTGTAATCACGTGGGTTAAACATGTCGACATCCAGAATGCCTGATTTCACAGCCCGTCCCACAACGCCTTGTTGCATGAAGGGTGCGAACATATCAGGAAACAAACTGATAACGCCGAACCATTTCTCCGCAGTCACTAGAACCCCGGGTCCCAGTCTACCGTAATTACACTTGCAGCCTTATCTACCGATTTAATGACGGAGTCCATCACATACGGCAATAATCTTTCTTTTTGACCAAATGCGTCATTCACTTTGGCGCGGACCTGCAAAACGTCATTTGCGCCAGTGTTAAACACATCTTTCACCACACCCAAATCGTAACCTTGCGTAGTTACGACCTGCATGCCGGTGAGCTCCCGCCAGTAAAATTCACCTTCACCAAGTTCAGGTAACTGGTTTTCGTTAATTGCGATGTCCAGATTCTTGATGCGCTCTGCGTCATCACGACTCTCTACACCGACAACTTTCGCCACCAGACTTTTACCGTGGGGTCGCCACTGATCAATCCGGTATTCTTTACCATCACTGAGTTGCCACGGTGAATAGTCAAAAATACCTTCTGGTACATCAGTAAAGCTGTTGATCTTGACCCAACCTTTCACACCATACGATGCCCCGATCTTGCCAATAATCACTTTGTCAGACGCTTGACTCATCTTTACCTACCAGATTAAGGACAGCTTACGCTGCCGCTTTTTTAGCTTCTTTTACCAAGCTGTTAACGCGCTCAGATAAGCTCGCGCCAACACCAACCCAGTATTCAACACGCTCAAGATCTAAACGCAGACGTTCTGCCTGACCTTGTGCAGTTGGGTTGAAGAAACCGACGTTTTCGATGAAACGACCGTTTCTTGCGCGGCTGCTGTCAGCCACAACTACTTGATAAAATGGACGCTTTTTCGCGCCACCACGCTGTAAACGAATAGTAACCATAGTTGCCTCAAACTCGTTGTAGCGTTACCGTTAACTTACCTCGTTGAAAGCACTGAAAAATCAGCGCCAACAAGAAGGCCGCGGCATTATACGGATCTACGCTTTAATTGCAAGTTTAGTGATGAAAAAAGCGCCTCAGGACACCTTTTCCGATACGGTGTGGATGATGGGGTAAGGTAAGTTCCACATATGCAGCATAAATAACAATGCCTGTCGGGGTGAAACTTTTGCCGGGATGGTCACACCGGCCAGCAAATCCTGTTTCAACGCCATGATCATCAGAACCAGTGCATTAAGGGGGGTAGCATGGTCTTTGCACCGGGAAAGTGCCTGTTCCAGCCTGGCGCCAACTGCAGGGTCGTTTAATAAACCCGGCAGCCGCATCATTAACTCAGCGGTGAACAACAACGCATAAAACTGACTCTCCCCCAGTGTCAATTTCAATGATGCATCCTTGAAATCACTGTAATCTCCCTGCCCGAAAAAACGTTCTCCACAAAGGGACACGGCCTTTTTCATATTATCATTAATGTCAGGCCGTACAGATGCAGTGAGCTCGCACAAATTGGAATTGACGCATTGCATGAACTGTTTCAGCAAGGTAAAAGAATTAAACAAAGGCGAACTGGCTGCCATCGACTGACAAGCAGCACTATCCGGAAATGTCTGATTCACTTCCTCAACGGCACGTAAATGCTGGGTCAGCAAACCATGTGAGCAGGGTTTCGTAAACCAGCAGTGAGACACCTGACTTCCCTGCAGTATTAAACTCTCATTCGCCTGGCCTGATAACACGAAACGACTGATCACCGGATTGCCTTCGCTCACTTTCTCAAGAAATTCAACACCGTTCATCACCGGCATCATAATGTCGGTAATGACCACATCAGGCGTATCTGACGCGATAGCCTCCAGCCCTTTTTGCGGCGAGTCAGCAATACTGATTTTCCAGCCGGTCTGATACAACGCCCGTTTAAGGCCGTTGAGCACCATTTTTTCATCATCAACAAAGAGTATTTTCATCACTGAGCTCACTTTCAACGGTCTGCGGGTGTTCCACCGGTAAAACAATTTTAAAGGTAGTACCTAGTCCAATTTCACTGTTAACTAATATCTGGCCTTTGTGCTTTTCTATAATCACTGCATAGGCCAGTGAAAGCCCCTGCCCTGTTCCTTTACCGGGCGGTTTGGTCGTAAAAAACGGTTCAAAAATGCGTTTGCATACCTCTTTGCTCATGCCTGTTCCATTATCGGTAATCTCAATGATCACCGTGTCATCCTCAGGATACACACGCACCTGAATCAAACCTTTTTCCATCCGTTCGCGGCCAAACTTTTCTTCTACTGCATGGGCGGCATTTACAATAAAGTTGAGTACCACCTGATTCACTTCGTCTCTGCTGCAGGTCACCAGCGGTACGTCTTCAGAAAACTCCGCTTCGAGGTCGGCCACATAACGCCATTCCCCCCGCGCAACGGTAATAGTTGAGGAGATCGCTTCTTTCAAGTCGACCTTATGCATTTTTTCGTCACCGGAATGGGAAAAAGACTTCATCGCCCCGACGATTTTTGCAATACGCTGCAAACCTTCAACCGACTGATCAAACGCCACTGGTATCTCGTCAATAAGGAACTCAATATCTTCACCCTTCATCAGAGCTTCAAGTTCTGCTCTTATTTCAGCCTGTTCGGCTTCATCCTTACTGTTGAGAAACGCATGAACGGTTTTCATCACAGAAATGCCGGTTTCAGATGCGCCCTTTAAGAAGAAGATATTGTCTGACACATACTGCGTCGGAGTATTTATTTCATGAGCAATACCGGCAGCAAGCTGGCCGATGGATTCCATTTTCTGTGCCTGCCGCAACTGGTCTTCCAGCATAAGTCGTTGGGTGATATCACGGATAACCACGTTGAACAGATGCATGTTCTGTATAACCACGGTCATAGGAGAAAAATTCATTTCGCAATGGAAGGTAGTGCCGTCCGACCGTTTACCGTCCAGTTGCATGACATGTTGTTGCTTCCCTTCTTCACCGTCTCCTGTGAGTAGCCGGATGTCGAATCCGGGCAGAATTTTTGTAATATCCTCGTTGCGCAACTGGTCTGCATCTTTATATCCGAACAAACTGAGTCCGACAGTATTCACGCCGGTAATCCGGCCATTTTCATTGACCACCAGCAAGCCGTCAGCCAGGTTCTCCACGATGTCTTTCTCTCTGGCAGCGCTGACTTTGGCTGTAAGCTCAGCAGCCTGTAAACGCTTGTCGAAAATTGACCCCAGCAGCGTTGTTGCAAAAATGACGAATACCAGTGTGGTAATAGCCAGTGCGAGAATGGCTGGTTCAGCGTGGCCCCCGGTCTCTGAGGGAATAAATGTTACTGGCAAATAATAATGCACCGCATACATTGCCACATAGTGCATGCCCGCGATGGCCATGCCCATCACCATGGCACAGCCCACCAATCCTAATTGCCCGCGAATGTTTTTACGCTGTATGTAAATCACCATATAAATGGCAACCATCGCAAACAGCCAGGCGCAAACGATGGAGAGTAAGAAGAAGCCAAAATCGTAGGTCATGGCAGCTTCAGTCTCCATAGCTTCCATGCCTGTGTAATGCATTGCCCCGATCCCGATCGCCAGACTCAATGAACTCAGTTGAATATTGGTAAAGGTGAATACTTGTGTCGCTATGAGTTTCGCAGCGATATAAGCGCCAACAATGGGTGGCAATATAGACACCATGGTCAATGCCACATCAAATGACATGCCGATAGGTAACATAAAGGCGAGCATGCCGGTGAAGTGCATCGCCCATACCCCTAACCCAAATGTCACACTGCCAAACCGCTTCCATTGCCGTCTTGTTGACAATAATTCGGTTTGCCACATCCGTTTTAACACGACAATTAGCGAGTAGGCCGCCAGTGTTGAAACGAGCAGAGAAAGGAAAAGAATAAAGTGATTATAATGACCGTTTACTTCCGTATATAACGCCGGCTCCGGCGTAATAAACCTCCAGAAAGTCATACTGCAATATCCTCCGCATTTCCGGCGTCACCGTTGTCTTCCAGATACACTCCGATCATCAGTGCAGGACTTAACGCACCACTTTGTATGCATACAGTGAGGATCTGTTTGAGTGTAGTGGTTACTACCTGCCCTTCTCTGGCCAGTTGCTTTCCGGCGTTGGTCGCGATTTTTTCTGATATCACCATACCGGGTTCAATGGACGATACCGGCACAGACATCAAATCGGATTTGCGCAGCAACATTCGGGTAAAGACCGACAAAATTTTGCCGTCGTACCAGCGGGCATCTGTTTCCAGCCGGCGTAATGCATCCACCGTGGACATGCCTGTCTCCCGTGCCCTGATAAAATCATTAACCACTTTAAGCATTCTCGCTCCGAAAGGAATGTCTGCACCTTGTACATCGTCAGCGGGGACACCTTCCCCGTTAAAGCACTTGTCCTGATAGCGGATGTTCCTGGCTACCGCTTCAAAGCGGGGAATTTTTTCCAGTAAATCGCTGGCCAGACTGGCGTGTTGTTCAATCAGTTCATTTTCAGCCGCCGTCAGCTTGCTGGTTTCATACTGGTCGGCCAGTACGCCCGGCAATAGAATCGTTCCCAACTGTGATAACTCAGCAACGGGTTCCAACATCCAGCTTTGTTTTAGCTTCAGTTCCCTTGCGAGCTGAAGCATGTACATTTTCAACTGTACATTGTGTGCTGCAGCCTTCGGATTCACCAACTCCAGGACTTCAGCCAGAACACTGACAATGCCTCTTACTGTCTGATTCAACAGGCCCTTTTCTGCCATAATCAGACTATGTTGATGAAATCCGGCTTCTATAACCCGCTTCAGTTCAACAACAGAACAGGGTTTGGTGAGAAACCTGAAAACATCCCCCTCGTTTACTGCATCTATGGCTGTTTGCTGATCGCCGTTACCGGTAACCATAATTCTCACAGTGTCCGGATAGAGACGCTTTACTTCCCTTAGCAGCGATAAGCCATTCATATCCGGCATAGTCATGTCAGTGACAAGCACGGCATAATGATTTTCTGCCATCAGTGCCAGCGCCGCTTTACCGCTGTTTGCCACATCAAAAGCAAGTTGCCCCCGAAGATTGCGCCGGAAAGAATCGAGCACATTGGCCACATCATCCACCAGTAGTGCTTTGTTTTGCATGGAGGCTCCCGGAGACGGTTCACTTGTTTAACAAACACAGAACCTGACTGACTACTAAAAATACCTTTTGCTGTTGTTTAACTATGGTCAATCTCCGGTGAAATTCAAATTATGGGTCAGAAATTTATTGTGTTTTTGGTCTTGCTGAATGACGAAGTGGTCTTATCCGGCAATCCTGATAGTTAACTGTGGCGTAAAATACAAAGTTCAGTGTTTTTTGAGATACCGGCATGACTTCAGATCAAGGAAAGAATAAGGCAACAACCTGGCAGGTTGTTAAATGGATCCGGACCCTGCTCACGGGCTACCGGATACAGGTGACAGGCGCAATCATCGCCTTGCTGGTGGCCTCCGGCGCGTGGCTGCTTCTGGGTCAGGGAATTAAGCTGGCCGTCGATCAGGGTTTTATGAACGACAACGCAGACATGCTGAACCGGGCAATTATTGGTGTTCTTGTGATTACTGCGGTGGCAAGCCTGGCAACCTATGTGCGTTTTTACCTGATGACCTGGCTGGGTGAACGCATCAGTGCCGATATACGCATCAGCGTATTTTCTCATTTGCTCACCCTGCCACCATCTTTCTTTGCAAAATTACGCACCGGAGAAGTCATTTCCCGCTTCACCAGCGACACCACCATTATTCAAACTGTGGTGGGTATGAGTCTGTCGATGGCGATCCGCTCCTTTATCACTTTCACCGGCGCGCTGGTGCTGATGACCATCACCAGCCCGGTGCTGACCTTGTGCGTATTACTGGCGGTGCCTGCGGTGTTAGTCCCCATCCGTTTGCTTGCCCCTCAGGTACGCCATTACGCCCGTCTGAGTCAGGACAGGGTGGCAGATTTGGGGGCGCATATTGATCAAAGTTTACATGAAATAATGACTGTACAGGCTTTCAACGCAGCAGATTTGGAACGTTCCCAGTTCAAGGCCGGCGTGGATGCCGTTATGGAAACCGCCGGACGCCGTATCCATTACCGTTCTATGCTGATTGGATTAATTATGCTGCTGAGTCTCAGCGCTATCGTCCTGATTGCCTGGTTCGGTGCCAGACAAGTGTTTGCCGGTGATATGACCGCAGGTGAACTGTCAGCCTTTTTATTCTATGCGGTGATGGCCGGCGGCAGCGTGGCAACCATCAGCGAGGTTATCGGCGAAGTTCAGCGTGGAGCCGGCGCCAGCGAACGGTTACTGGAACTTTTACATACGGTGCCGGACATCTCCCCGGGCATAACACAGTTCAGTAATGACACGGCCAGACCACCAGCCATCATTTTTGACAATATTACTTTTTGTTACCCCGGCAGCGGCGTCCTGTTTAATCAACTGTCTTTAACTGTCAATCCCGGCGAGAAGGTTGCCCTGGTAGGGGCCAGCGGAGCAGGAAAAACGACGCTGTTTCAATTGTTGCTTCGCTTTTATGATGTGCGCAAAGGCACCATTCTGCTGGACGAAGCCCCTATAACGTCATTATCGCTGGAATCATTAAGAAGTCAGATCGCGATTGTTACTCAGGAGCCCGTGGTTTTTGCCACCAGCGTACTTGAAAATATCCGCTACGGTTGCCCGTCAGCCAGCGATGAGCAGGTCAGGAAAGCAGCTAAATCCGCATTTGCCCACGAATTCATTGAAGAGCTGGAGAAAGGCTATCACACTCAGTTGGGAGAACGGGGAGTAAGGTTGTCCGGCGGTCAGAAGCAGCGCATTGCCATTGCCCGTGCCCTGCTGGCCAACAGGCCAGTACTGTTACTTGATGAAGCAACCAGCGCACTGGATGCCCGCAGTGAAAAAATGGTGCAGGAGGCGCTGAATAAGCTGATGCAGGGTCGTACTACCATTATCATTGCTCACAGGCTGGCCACCGTGAAACATGTTGACCGGATCATCGTCATGGATAAAGGACACGTTGTAAGTACAGGAAAACACGATGAACTGATAGAAAACGATACGCTGTACAGGGAGTACGCTGAACTGCAATTGCTTAGCTGACAAGGCTGTGGTGCTATACACAGCTTATAAAAACAAAAATTTAACAACAATCACTTTACTGACTCCGGCGCGTCTCCGTTCAGCGTGCAGGAGAGTGACAAGCGTTGATGAAACACGGAAATACAATGAAAACCCAACTACGAACCTCTGTTTTTTTTAGTCTCACTGTTTTATTTTCCATAGTGAGCAGCAGTGCCAATGCCCAGTTTTTTGGCGATAATCAGGCCAAACTCGTTGTCCTTGAAGAAATTAAATTTCAATATGCCAAACGGGATGTGGAAGCTGTGGGAACTGCAGAAGCCGTCCGCTCGGTTGTATTGTATCCCGCTGTTGCAGACGAAGTGACTGAAGTGAATTTTGTACCGGGCCAGTATGTAGAACAGGGCCGGGTACTGGTAAAACTGGACGACCGCCGTCAGCAGGTTGCCGTTCGCCGCGCTGAGCTCCAGTTACTTGACGCAGAACGTTCCTATAAACGTTTACAGGAAAGCCGGGCAAAGGGCGCCATTCCCCAGAGTGAACTCGATCTGGCGCAAACCACCCGTGACCTTGCCAAAGTTACCCTTGATGAAGCCAAAGCAGATTTAGAAGACCGCACCGTTGAAGCACCGTTCAGCGGGATTGTCGGCCTGACAGATGTTGAAGTGGGCGATCGTATTACAGCCACCACCGCCATCACGACTCTGGATGACAGAAGCAAACTCTTTGTTGATTTCCGCGCCCCTGAAGCAGCGCTTACTGTATTGCTCAACCAGCCGGAAGTCACGTTACAACCCTGGACAAACCGCGATAAAACACTGCCGGCAGAAATTGCTGAAGTTGACTCGCGTATCAGCGAAACTGACCGTACCTTACGTGCACGGGCTATCCTGGACAACAATCTAGACAACTACCGCCCGGGCATGAGCTTCCGTGTAAACCTTGAGATTAATGGCAATGAATATGCGGCTGTACCTGAAGCTTCTTTGTTATGGGGTGCAACCGGTGCCTACGTGTGGATTGCTGAAAATGGTAAAGCCCGCCGCGTTGATGTGATTGTGCATCAGCGTCTGCGAGGCACAATTCTCGTATCCGGTAACCTGTCTCCGGGTGATATGCTGATTTCTGAAGGTGTTCAGCGTCTTCGTGAAGGGCAGCAAATCACAACCGAACTGGCACGCCGGAGCGACAACAATGACTAAGCACTCTCAACAGACCGGCGATTTGCCGTCGGTTTCTATTCGCCGCCCCGTATTAATTGTTGTACTTAATCTGCTTATTGTCATTGCCGGCTTTGCTGCCGTTAACGGTCTGGAAGTACGGGAACTGCCTGACGTTGATACACCACAAATCACTGTAACGGCGGAGTACCCCGGCGGTTCTCCGGAAACCGTGGACGCTGAAGTGACCAGCCGGCTGGAAGGCGCAGTGGCCCGGGTCAGCGGTGTGAAAAATATCTACGCTCAGAGCGAAGAAGGCTCCGCCCGCGTGCGGGTTGAGTTCAGACCCGGCATTGATTTGGAAGATGCTGCCAATGAAACCCGCGAATCAGTAAGCCGTGTACAGCGCCAGTTACCCGAGGATGTGGAACAGGTATCCATTATCCGTGCAGACAGTGACGCTCAGGCGGTAGTCAGTCTGGCAGTATCCAGTGACACTCTGGATATGGAAACGCTGACCGAGCGTGTTGATACCGATCTGGCGCCGCTATTTTTGAGTATTCCCGGAGTTGCTGACGTACAGTTAAGTGGCGACCGCGAGCGCGTACTTCGCGTGTCTGTCGATCCTCTGCGGCTGACCAGTTTCAACCTGTCGATGACAGATGTGGCAAATGCACTCGAATTAGCGCCCTTTGATGTTCCTGCAGGGAGCATCCAGTCTCAGGACCAGTCTCTCATCGTCCGCGCAGATGCGACGTCTGTTTCAGCACAGGATGTTTCAGATATCGTGATCAGCGGAGATATCCGGGTTGGCGATGTCGCCAGCGTATTTTTTGGCCCCGCAGACAGCAGCAGTATGGTGCGCCTTGACGGTCGTCCGGTGATTGGTTTAGGCGTGATCAGACAAGCCAGCTCTAATACCATCGAAATTTCAGATGAAGTTATGGCCATGGTGGAAGATCTGAACAAACGCTTTGTTGATATGGACATTGTCGTAACCAGTGATGACGCTGAATTCATCCGTGATTCTGTGGGCGAAGTGATTGGCTCTTTAAGCATCACCATTATTCTGGTTGTGTTTACATTATTAGTCTTCATTGGTTCATGGCGTGCAACCATCGTCCCCGCCCTGTCCATTCCGGTATCCCTGGCTGGGGCGCTTGGCATTATCTGGATGCTTGGCTTCTCAATCAATATTCTTACCCTGCTCGCACTGGTGCTGGCAACCGGGATGATTGTTGATGATGCTATTGTGGTGTCAGAAAATATTCAGCGTCGCCGGGGCATGGGCCTCGGAGCCAGAGCCGCGGCAGTTATCGGTACCCGTGAAGTGTTTTTTGCGGTTGTAGCAACCACGGCGGTACTCGCTTCGGTGTTCATCCCCATCGCATTTTTACCGTCTACGGCGGGACGTCTGTTCAGAGAATTCGGCGGTGTACTGGCCGGTGCGGTAATCATTTCATCCTTCGTCGCACTTTCTCTGGTACCTGCTCTGACCGCACGTTTGCCGGTGAAGAAAGCCAAAGAGAAAGGCATATTTTCAGCCACGCTGGGACGTTTCGGAAATGCATGCCTGCGTGGTTATCAGCGCTCACTTTTATGGTCGCTTAAATACGCCTGGCTTATTGTCCTGTTAAGTATTCTGGCTGCTGTTGGCGCCTGGTTTACAGCTCAGAATATCAACAATGAGCTGCTACCCAGCGAAGACCGTGGCACAATCCGTATTTTCGCCCGTGGCCCTGACGGCGCAGGCATGAATTTTATGGATCGTCAGGCTCATAAGATGGAAGAGGTGCTGCTGCCTTACGTCGAAAACGGTACTGTGGATTCTATCTATACGGTAGTCGGCTCCTGGGATCCAAACATTGTATTTATCACAGTACCTCTTAAACACTGGGATGACCGCGATAAATCATTACAGGATATCGTGTCGGAAATCCGTCCTCAGTTGCAGGCAATTCCGGGAGCGCCGGGAAATGCATTCGGGGGCAACAGCCTGAATTTACGTGGACAGGGTGGCGGACTTGAACTCGCCCTGACCGGTAGCAGCTACGAACGTATTTATGAAGCCGCGATGGACTTTGCAGCCGCTATTGAAACCAACATTCCGGAATTGGGTTCACCCCGTGTGAGTTATGAACCCACCCAGCCTCAAATGCGTGTGAATATCGACCGTCGCCGGGCAGAAGAGCTGGGCGTACCGCTTAGTGACATTGCTGCGACACTCAGGGCTGCCGTGAATGGCGACGATATTGCTGATTTGAATGTGGGTGACCAGGCGATTCCAATCATGCTGGAATCCAGCAGACGAAATACCAGCAACCCGTCGGATTTAACTAATCTCTATGTGAAGTCTGATAATGGCTCACTCATCCCGCTGAGCAGCGTAGCGTACATCACGGAAGAAGGTGTTGCCGCGGAGCTGGAGCGTCAGTCCCAGCGCAGAGCTATTAAACTGGAAATGGAATTACCTGACGGCTTCCCCATCAATGAAGCTGTAGAGAAAATCCGCGCCCTCGGCAACGACACACTTCCTGATGGCATTGGCACTGTGTTCCTGGGCGAGGCACAAACATTTGAAGAAACCTCTCAGCAAGTTGCACTGACTTATGTTCTGGCTTTCATCATCGTGCTGCTGGTTCTGGCAGCGCAGTTTGAGAGTGTTAACAGTGCCATTGTGGTTATGCTCACTGTACCCTTTGGTATCGCCGCAGCGATTTATGCGCTGTACCTGACCAATACCACAATTAATGTGTATTCGCAGATTGGTCTGGTGATGCTGATAGGCCTGCTGGCGAAGAACGCCATCCTGCTCATCGAATTCGCTGACCAGCTCCGCGACCACGGCCATTCAGTTTACGACGCCATAGTAGAGGCCGGTAAGGTACGTCTGCGTCCGATTATGATGACACTGGTATCCACCATCCTGGGTGGTCTGCCGCTTATCCTGTCCTCCGGTGCCGGCGCGGAATCCCGTAACGCTATCGGTTGGGTGGTGTTTGGTGGATTAGGTATCGCGGTAGTGTTTACTCTTTACCTCACACCGGTGCTGTATCTCGCCCTCGCCCGTTTCACCAAGCCACGGGCTGATGAAACCCAGCGGCTGGAGAAAGAACTCACCGATGCTGATGAACAGCAAATAGCGTAAACAACACAGCAAAAACAAAGGCCGCTTCAAATTGAAGCGGCCTTTTTCATGTCGTCAGTACTTATTTTATCTGTTCAGAATTCAGATACCGGTCATCCCTGCAAGACGCCGTATTTTATCGTTCTAGTTCAATTCCGAGGGTGATACCGGTTTTGCACGGTTTACCAGCGCTTTCGCAAGCACCTTGTGCGTCAGCAGTGACAGAAGCTCTGTTTCTTCATCACTACGTTCGCCGTCAATGCCGGTGATGGCCATGGCCACTTCCAGCGCCTTATCAGCATCAAAGAGTAAGTCAGTTTGCAACGTACGCAGATAACGTTGCTCTTCGCCTGCATCCAGTACCTGCCGTGTCTGGTAGATAGCGTCGGTAAAAAATGCCTCGCGGCAAATGGGGCTTTGCCAGTCTAAATGGTTTATAACGTCTTCCAGATAATCCTGTTCTGAAAGTGTGACCTTACCGTCAACCTGGTATAACAAAACCGATAAACGGATCAGAGCTTGATTAAAAGCCTGCTCATGGGACAACTGCATGATAATCTCCATTCGTGTGCCATATGCCTTAACAGTCTGATAACAACGACGGTTAGCCGGTATTATCAAATTCGCGCGCCACTTTAGTTCCTCTATGTGACACGCCTATTACGCATAGCTGCTACAGAAAGTTCATTATGTTACACAAATGTTAATTATATGGAAATTTAAAAAATTTTCACCCTTTGTTCAGACTAAATTGTTCTAAACCGGGGTGAATGACACAGAGTTGACGATTTACGCCGGGACTATCTGAGCCCCAGCGTAACGTCGTTTATGTAGAAATTGCCGGTGTAAACAGCGTCCGGCTGGCCGGAAGCATCCAGCGCGAAGAATTGTTTATCGTTTTCATCCAGCGACTGATAACCGCCGATAACCTGATAAATCCATACCTCTTTATCGAACTCAAGTTCCCGTTCTTCAAAGTACTCAAGGGCAGATTTAGGCTGACCGGAGTCAATAACATCACAGAAGTAATCATCCACAGCAACATGGATAGGATCCTTCTCCAGTGACACACTGGACTGCGCCGTGACTTCAATTTCCTGTGCGGCCTTGTGGGCATTTTCATCCGGCTTACGGCGATGAATGTCAGTCAGGGTGCTGACAATCATCTGATAGTCACCTTCGTGAGCTACCTGGTTCACGTCGGCTGCCGCCGCTTCAAGTACACTCTCTGCCTGATTGAACAACACGGGCACCTGACTTAATGCCGGATAATTCCCTGGCGTAAAATCCGGTTGTTGCTCCATGTGCAGTAAAAAGCCCTTAAGCAGACGGGTACGTCCCTGAAACTCACGGAAGCGCCCCAACAGGTCGAGTAAGCGGGCCTGCACCACAGACAGTTCCTGCGCAGCTTTAGAGAAACTCTGCTGTAACGCAACAACAAGCAAATGCCGCAACTCACGGTTACTGCCGGCGAGCTCACTGAGTTCATCGAAATGGAAACTCTCCAGTTGCTGCAGTAAATCACTCACCTGTCCCTGCGCCAGTTCGTTCTCACGAATTTTTGCTTCTACCGAAGAGACATAGCCAAACTCATTGTTAATGCGACTGAACAGCACCCTTACGCTGTTGGTCAGTGACTCTGTTAACTGATACACATGCTCAGTTAAATCGGTCATATGAGCATGGGCTTCGTTAAAACGGTTGTAGTGCAGCGACTCTTTGTAGTGCTCAGCTAACGTGCGCAAGCTTGCCAGCGACGCAGTGATGTTAGTGTTGATGGTACGGTTTCTTTCATCCTGCAAACTGCCTTCCAGCAATGCACGAACCGCGTTTTTCAAGCGCAGCGGACTTTGAGGATCGGGACGCCACAACACACCTAGCTGAACCAGTTGTTCCAGCACTTTGCGGCTAAAATCCGCCTCTTTTACCGACCCGTTGACGTAAGCATGCATGATGAGGTCGCTGTGGCGGCCCAGCGCATTGAGCAACCGCGTGCCGGCCTGAACCAACACCTGACTCATATCAGGCTCCCCTGCTGCACGGCAGCCTCAGCTTGCTCAGACAACGACAGACTTTCGGTTTCGTCGATAAATTTAATCATCTCAAAAAGATGCTCAACTTTACCGGTGACCAGATAAATCTGCTTTTCGGTATTCGGTTTAATCAGGTATCCCATATCGGTCAGACGCTTAAACACCTGCTTAAGCTGACCGTCCAGATTCATACTGGTAGAGTTAAACACCCGGTAACGTGAGATTTTTTCAAGCTGTTCTGCATAAGCCGGCGTATCTTCTATGACGCTTTGCAGTTCATTTAAACGCAGTGCGTTACCCATCGTGACGGGCATATCTGACTCACTGGCTTGCTGTACCAGTAACAACCATTCTACCAGCGGCACCAGACTGGATGCAGTTTCCTGAAACTGCTGGGTCAGCACTTTGCGCTCATCGTCACCCAGCGTTAAATAAGCAGCAAAAAACACGTCGCCTTCACCGGTTGACGCCAGAGTGCGGTTGAGCACATTCAGATGAGGCTCAAGCTTCTGTGCATTGTCGCGGCTTTTCAGGTAGCGCCAGCCTTCTTCATCACTCACCTGACAAATAAACTGCCCTTTCAGCAATAAACTTAAAATACGACCCTGTTCTGACATCATGCTGACTCCTCCTGTTCGCGGCGGGCTTTAATGCGTTCTGCAATAGCGCTGACTTTTGGCTCAACCACCTGTAACTGTCTGCTGACTTTATCGATAAGGTAGCGATTCTCAAACAGCGTTAATACATCAGACTCAGGATTTGGGAAGGCCCCTACCACGCTAATATTATTGTTCTGACAGGCATCGAAGATTTTCTTCACGTTAGTCTGGTGAAGTGTGCCTAATTCATCGATAGGCCAGTGAATAGTGGTATCGGCTTCACCACGAAGCAGACGGGTAAAGGCAAGCAGGAACTTACACAAAATAAGGTAAGCCATACCGTGACTGGAAGACTCGTTCAGCTGTCTGTCGGTGCGGATCACAAGATCGCTGTTGCCTTCACGTAAATGCAGTTCAATATCCAGCAGTTTACTGATGCCGCCGGTCAGCGCGGCACGGCCGAGAATATCCAGCACACGACGCATACTCTGCCCGTATTCTTCATCCGGCAATTCATTGGCGCCCTGCCCCATCCACTCGTCGTAGAGAGCACGGAACTGTTCCAGTTCAGGCCAGAATTCCAGTTCGCTGATCCGTGAGCGGATTTTTACCGCGGAGTCAGACACGCCATCAAGGAACAATTCACCGTCAACCTCTTTAGTAATGCGGCGGCTCTGACTGACGATGCGTTTATCGATATCTGCCAGTACGTAATAGTACTGACTCAGATCCGCACCAAAGATACGTCCCTGCTCTTTCAGGCCCTGTAATTTCTGCGGCACAATAACATTCAGCAGCTGCGCCAGATGGCCGACCATGCGGCGGTGGTCAACGCTCTTCACGCCCTGGGCGTTCATCACGGCACATTCTTCACGGGCCCGTTCCCAGGTATCTGACAAACCGGTTCCCGCCTGCGCGGCGATAAGCTGATCAAAGCGTTCAACATAAGCTTTCACATCAGACATTAAGCCTTCACGCTCCTGCAGGGCACTCTGCACCTGAGATAAGCGTTGATTAACGGATAACTCATCATGGCGTACAGCCTCTTCGGCCTGTACCGCCGGCAGAGCAATTTTTGCCAGCGATTTAGCAAAGTTAACCACCTGCTCATATTGGTCGGATGAGGTTTTCAGTGTCGTTTCTAACTGACCATGCTGATCTTTAAGCTGCTCCCGCGTTTCCCGGTATACGGTTTGTTTTGCAGCCAGTTCGCGCTCAGATTCGGCCAGTGACTTACGGGCTTTCGCCAGGCTGTTTTGCCAGGCAACTTTGTGGCCGGTGAACACCGTCTGATACCAGCGTTCGTAGTCAGCAACTTTATGACGATGGGTTTCTGTGCGGTAGATATCCTCTTTAAGCACTTTAATGCGCTTTTTCATCTCACCGATTTCATCCACGTCCACGCCGCGGTTATTCAGCTCATTTTCCAGCCACTGCTCAGAGTCACGACGGTCTTTTGCCGCATTATCTCTGGCTTTACGCATATCTGAATCAAGCTGACTGATACGGGCATCAGTGTCAGCAATCAGCTGCTGCCAGTGGAAGCTGTGCTCCGTTTCGGCTTCCCGTTGCTGATCTTTAATCTCATCGCGGTCAAGTTCAAACTGTGCCACCAGCTGTTTTCTGGCCTGAACGTTATCATCCAGTTTGCTGCGTGCTTTTTGTTTGCGGGCCGACAACGCCTGCTGATATTCACTCAGTACTGCATCACGGTCCTGCTGGGCACGCTTACGGGTGGCTTCTGCACTGCGTACAGCGTTATCTTTCTGGGTCATCGCCAGCTCAGCGTTACGCACGTCTTCGTTGGCTTTCGACAATACCGCTTCACACTCGTTTTGAGCCGCTAACGCCAGCGCCAGAGATTCTTCTGCAGCACTTAAACGGGCTTTAAGCTCCTGTTCAGTATGGGCATATTCCGGCGTATCCAGTGCTTCCAGTGCCAGCTTGATACCAAACAGGCTTTCACCTTCAGCCAGTTGAGGAACGAGATCTTTGCGCTCCAGCAATTCGGGACGCAAGACCTTACCCAGCGTATGTTCCCAGTTATCGAGGTTGCCACGCAGAAACTCCAGCAGGGAGCCTTCTCCGGGGTACAGGAGCTGATTGATACCGTCGATATGCTTTTCCTGTGCCCGATGCTGGTTGCGGGCTTTATCCAGTGCCGATGAGGCTGACTGACGATGCAGTACCGCCTGACTGTGGGCCTGCTGTGCCTGACGATACTCGCTGCGCGCAGCATCTTCATTGATGCTGGCTTCTTTGATTGCGGCATCCAGTAAATCAAGCTGAGACTGCTCAAACTCGTTATAACCGGCGTTATTCAGTCCGGCTTTCAGTTCGGCTTCTGCAACTTTCAGGTCGCTGAGGGCGTTTTGATGTGCGTGATTTAACGATTGAATTTGCTGTGCATAATCGTCGCGGATGTTTTGCAATGCATCACGCTCTTTCTGCTGCAGGTCACTGCGCTTATCAGCCGCTTCCTGACGGCTGGCTGAAAGCTGTTCCAGGTTCATACTGAGCTTTTCACCCAGTTCAGCAATACGGCGGTTAAACGTTGATTCGATGTCCTGATGTTTTTCAGTCAACAAGGTATACCGGCCGGATACCAGTTCCAGCTCGTTCTGCCACTGACCAAGATTCGCCACATCTTCTTTTAACTGTTCAATATCCTGTTCCTGCCAGCTCTGGAATTCTTCTTCCACAGCATCCAGTTCCGAGGTGTATTTTTCTACATCGGCACGGGCAGATGACACCGTCTGATTGAGCGTGTCGCGGGTCTCAGACCACTGGTTATCATTCTGCTTGCGCTGGAACTGATTCTCTTCCAGTTGATTCTTAGCCGTTTCAACCGCCGCTGATAAATGGCTCTTATCCGCCTCAAACACCTGCTTTAAACCGCCAAGCTGCTTTTCTGTCGTTCCCAGCGCCATATCAGCCTGTTCAAGTTTGGCAAACTCGGGGCGGATACGATCAAACTGCTTGATGAGCTGGCATTCGCGCAGCCAGTCATCCACACGGTTACGGCTTAAATTTGAGGTGGGCGGCTGCACACCGTCTTCTTCGAGAATAGCGGCAATCATGGCCTTGATGGTTTCCATCTTGCCTTCTTTAGAATGCACGGCTTTGGCCAGCTTCTCGATGTGACGTACATGCAAATTAGGCTGACACAAACTGAAAATACGGGCGTAACCCAACAATTCCCGTGAATTGCTGCTCTGGTTCAGTACACCGTGATCGTTTTGCAAAATGGCACGGAAGTCTTTTGTGGTCAGTAAACTGGTCACCAGCACGTTGTTGCGTTTCATCGCTCTGGCAAGCTCGGCGCTGCTGATACTCACCCGTTTACCGTTTTTTTGCGGCAACAGGTAATCGTCGATATCAAAAGGCTTACCGATAAAGCGGTAATTAACCCCCGTCCCGTTAGAACTCAATACCGCCTGACATAAATCCCCTTCAGCGCGGGTGAACTCATAAATAATAAAGCTGGATGTGCGGGGTAAATACCAACGCTCGAAACTGTCCCGTGTGGCCGGTACAACGCGGCTGGGATACTCGCCGTAGAATACGGGAATAAGCCGTTGCAAGGTGGTTTTGCCGGATGCATTAGTACCGCAAATATTGGTATGCCCATCCAGTTTGAGTTCGACGACACCCGGCAGGTGGGTATCAATAAGAATGATGCGTTTTAAACCAGCCATAATAATCCTGTCTTCGTACCGGCATGTCTTTTTTGTTATCGTCGTGACTGCCGGTATACGTCTTGCTGAAATTGTTATACCGCTGTCGGGAGAGGAAATATGTCAGGCGTTGCAAACAAGCATTCCGGCCTGCAAAGAGTCTGGCCCGAACCTTTTCTTCAAAGCATCCCTGTCGCCAGCGATATCCATCGTTTAAGCGGGGTAGCAGTGTATTATGAATTGGCAAAATTGCCCAGTGTGGATGTGATTTTGTCGGTATTCCGGTGCACTGTTTGAGTGAATATCAAACAGTGCACCACAAACGATCGTCAGGCCTTAAAGATCTTCACCTGACAGCGTTTCCTGCAGGAAGGTGATACACTGGATAGCCACATAGCAAAGTGTTTTCACAATAAGTGCATAGAACACTGTCAGCATGGACACGGCGAACGCCGGACCGAAGACACTAAGATCTTCCATAAATGCGCCCATGGAAATCCACCCCAGCACAGTCATCAGTATACCCAGCCACATGATACTGTTACCTAGCAAGGTAAATACTCGTAGGCTAGAAATGGCCTGCGTATTGGTTTCCATGTCTCCCGACATCACCGTTTTAATGGCCAGTTTGCAAGTTTTCCATGATGTTGCGCCTATTGTAAACAGTGCCGCGGGTAGCAATGTGAGTAGCATTGACGGTACATCAATGAACATGCTGATTTCTCCCCCCAACGCCATAGCGAAAAGGGTTAACGCTAAAAATAAACCGACGCTGATAATAAACATAATTACTACCTTTTGTGTGTCATTAATAAAGTGAATGGAGGTTAATAAACTTTGTCGCCAATACCAGAATGCGTTTGCCAGTACATTATGCTGTGCTTGCCTGGCATAAAACGTTTCATCCAGATCGCCCAGCATCGGCTCCTGCAGGTGTTGGGGTACTATTCTTGCTAACAGACTTTGGGCCAGTCGTGGTGGCTTCTGCAATATACTCAGCATTGTGCGGCCTTATCGCTTAGTGCGATGTTTTGCCACATAGTCTGCAACGCCTGACGAGAGCGTTTCACTGCCGCCTGCCCTTCAGCGGTCACCTGAAAGTATTTTTTTGCCCGTCCGCCCCGTTCTGCTGTCGCTTCTCCCATTGCACTGGTGAGCAGCCCTTTATCTTCCATTCTGGTCAACGTGGTATACAGTGCGCCGATGCTCACATCCCGCTGAATGCTGTCGTGTAGCAATTGACGAATGGTGGTGCCATAGGCTTGATCACCAAGTTTCAAAATTGCCAGCAACACATACTGCTCAAATTCGCCGAGGTATTTTTCCTTACTCATAGCGCCTCCTGTGTTTGGTTTGATCTACAATGTATAACAAATAGTTTTCACGTCAATATCCTATACATTGTAGAAGTTATATCAGGCTATACAACACAATAGTCTGGCATACCCGACACGCCCTCAACGCCATTACATTCTGACGACCAAAATTACAATTAATAACATAATTGGCTGTGACGCTGATGAATACTTAACGTATTTCTTGTGCGAGGATAAAGACATAGATAACAAACTATTGGCTCTGCTGATTGGAGCAAGTGTGGCCCTCACGGGATGTAATGGCGAATCAGACTCTGACATTAGACAATGTCGGTGTGGGCGCAGATTTGTGTCATGTTATAACACGGGAAATGACCATCGGCCCAATAAAAAAAGAGACGGCATGCCGTCTCTTTTTCGTTTTATCTCTGTGGCTTACCGTGGCGGGAACATTCCGCCGCCACCGCCCATGCCACCCATTCCGCCGGGAGGCATCATGCCCTTCATCTGGCGCATCATTTTCTTCATGCCGCCGCCGGACATTTTCTTCATCATCTTCTGCATTTGGGTGAATTGCTTCAGCAGACGGTTAACATCCTGAATTTGCGTACCGGAACCGGCAGCAATACGACGTTTGCGGGAGCCTTTGATCATGTCAGGACGCTCGCGTTCAGCCGGCGTCATGGAATTGATAATGGCTTCCATCTGATTGAACTGCTTTTCATTGGCCTGATCTTTAATTTTGTCAGCCATGCCGCCCATACCCGGCAACTTGTCCATCAGCCCCATCATGCCGCCCATATTGCGCATCTGTTCAAGCTGCTCTTTAAAGTCCTGAAGGTCAAAACCTTTGCCTTTCTGAACTTTCTTCGCTAGTTTCTGCGCTTTGTCTTTATCAACTTTACGCTCAACTTCTTCAATCAGGCTGAGTACATCACCCATCCCCAGAATGCGCGAGGCAATACGCTCAGGATGGAACGGCTCAAGGGCATCAACCTTTTCACCCATACCAATGAACTTGATGGGTTTGCCGGTGATTTTACGCACCGACAACGCGGCACCACCACGGGCATCACCGTCGGCTTTAGTCAGGATCACACCGGTAAGCGGTAATGCATCATTGAAGGCTTTCGCTGTATTTGCCGCATCCTGACCGGTCATGGCATCTACCACGAACAAGGTTTCAACAGGTTTAACCGCAGCGTGAAGCGCTTTGATTTCATCCATCATGTCTGCATCAACGTGCAAACGACCGGCTGTATCCACTAAAAGTACATCGTAAAATTGTTTTTTCGCCGCATCGATGGCGCCGTTAACAATATCAATGGGCTTTTGTTCAATAGAGGAAGGATGGAAACCCACACCCACATCTGTAGCCAGTGTTTCCAGCTGCTTGATTGCCGCAGGACGATAAATATCCGCACTGACCACCAGCACTTTTTTCTTTTCGCGCTCAGTCAGATACTTAGCCAGTTTACCCACACTGGTGGTTTTACCGGCACCCTGCAAACCTGCCATCAAAACGACCGCCGGTGGCTGAGCAGAGAGGTTCAGCTTTTCATTGGCCTCCCCCATGACAGACTCAAGTTCAGACTGTACAATTTTTATGAAGACCTGACCGGGCTTCAGGGCTTTGGTCACCTCAGTGCCTACAGCACGGGCCTTGACCTGGGCGACAAACTCTTTGACTACCGGTAAGGCAACGTCCGCCTCAAGCAGTGCCATCCGCACTTCCCTGAGCGTGTCTTTAATGTTGTCTTCGGTCAGTCTGCCACGGCCACTAACGTTGCGTAACGTCTGACCAAGGCGTTCAGATAAATTCTCAAACATAAGGCAGCTTCTTCAAATCGGTTAACTCATTATTCCCGCCATTATAGCGAAAAAGGCGTTCACAACGAACCTTGATATGTGTTTCTCTGTTTATATTGTCTTAATCTGTGTAAAAACAATGGTTCTGGTTGAATTTCCTTTGCACTTGCAGTATCAATACAGCCAGTAAAACGGGTGCAGGAAAAAGTCACACAGCACCCCTTCGTACAGGAATTGGGATGACCACCGTATTTGCCGTAGCCGGCATAATTTTTTATCTTGCTGCCGCTTTTCTTTTGATGGGCAAGATTGTCAATCAGCAAACACCAAACAAGAAACTGGCAATGATCCTGTCTCTGGCAGGTGCGGCTGCCCATATATGCTACCTGTCACAGGCCATTGTTATTGCCCCTGGCCAGAACATGAGTATTACCAATGTATTGTCACTGGTATCCTGGCTCATCACTGTATCTATGCTTATCAGCGCATCGGTCATGCCTAATATCATTCTGCTGCCCGTGGTGTTTGGATTTTCTGCGATGACAATTGCGGCCGCTCAGGTACTGCCGGTCAGTCATATCATGCACATAGAAATGCAGCCTGGTCTGGTTATCCACATTACCCTTTCGTTATTTGCCTACGGCACGCTGGTGATCGCTTTTCTTTACGCGCTACAAATGTCGTTTATTACGTTTAAGCTGAAACAGAAAGGCGCATCTCTGCTGAATTCGCCGCTACCTCCGTTAATGCTGGTAGAGGGCATGTTGTTTAAGCTACTGCTTGTCGGCACATTCCTGCTGATTTTATCGCTGGTAAGCGGGTTCGTCTTCCTCGACAATATGTTCAGTACCATGTATGCCCATAAAACTGTCCTGTCGATAATTGCCCTGGCAGTTTATATTGTCCTGCTTACCGGTCAGCATATTTGGGGCTGGCGCGGCAAACAGGTTATCGTACTCACCGTTATTGGTTTGATGCTGCTCACACTCGCTTATTTTGGAAGCCGCTTTGTCAGAGAAATACTGCTTTAAAGGCTTATTAATGCCTTAAAATGCAGATAAAATGCCCGAAAAAGACCAGTTATAATAAAGATTCATTAACTTACACTTGAAACCCGCTGTCTGAATAACTAAATTGGATAGTCCACACAGGTAAAGGAACCCGAATTTTTGGACGACATATCAACGAGTACGCTATTTATTGCACTTGGCGTGCTGATTTTTTTATCTGCCTATTTCTCAAGCTCTGAAACAGGCATGATGTCGATAAACCGTTATCGGCTCAAACACTTGCAAAACGAAGGTAACCGTGCAGCTTTACGGGTGCAAAAGTTACTTGAACGTCCTGACCGTCTCATCGGCCTGATCCTGATTGGTAACAACCTGGTGAATATTGCGGCGTCTTCTATCGCAACAATTATCTGTACCCGCCTGTTTGGCGATTACTGGGGATTTTTTGCAACCACATTTGGCCTTACTCTGGTCCTGCTGATATTTGCCGAGGTCACACCGAAAACACTGGCAGCGTTGTACCCTGAAAAAGTCGCGTTCCCGAGCTCAGTCATTCTGCTGCCTCTGCTATTTGTACTTTATCCGTTTGTTGCACTCATCAATTCCATCACTAACAGTATTTTGTTCCTGCTGCGTATTAATCCGACAAATGGTAACGATGACTCCCTGAGCCGGGAGGAATTACGGACGGTGGTATACGAAGCCGGCACGATGATTCCGAAAAAGCACCAGGATATGCTGGTGGGTATTCTTGATTTAGAGAATGTCACCGCCGAAGATATCATGGTTCCCAGAGCAGACATTGTCGCTATCGATATCAACGATGACTGGAAGAAAATCCAGAAGCAACTTACCCATGCCCAGCATACCCGTGTACTTCTGTATCGTGACAGCATTGATGATGCCGTGGGCTTCGTGCATTGTCGTGACGCCCTTCGTCTGTTATCAAAAGATCAATTCACTAAGTCGAGTTTGCTACGCGCAGTGCGTGAAATTTACTTCACACCGGAGTCCACTCCACTACATACTCTGATGTACAAATTCCAGGCAGAAAAAGAACGTATTGCTCTGGTGGTCGATGAATACGGCGATATTATGGGCCTGGTCACGCTGGAAGATATTCTTGAAGAGATCATCGGTGACTTCACCACGTCCATGGTGCCGGATCACAGTAAAGAAGCGAACATTCAACAGGATGGCAGTGTGCTGGTAGATGGCAGTGCTAACGTGCGTGATTTAAACAAGGAAATGGACTGGAAGTTGCCTGTTGACGGCCCGAAAACCCTTAACGGTCTTATTCTGGAGTACCTGGAAGAAATTCCGGAAAATCAGGTCAGTGTGCGTCTCGCCGGTTATCCTATGGAGATCGTGGATATAAAAGACAATATGGTGAAAACCGTGCGTATCCTACCCGAATACTTCACTGAGCCGCGGGATAACGCTTCAGATATTTAATTTACTCTGATTTCTCTTTGGCCTGCGCTCTGCGGGCCAGTACCTGCGCTTTCGCCGCAGCAACTTTACCCGACAACACATTCAGTTTGCCTAGGATATCTTTTAGCTCCTCATCATCTCTGAGATCGGCTTCCGCCATATGACTCTCCAGAGATCGACGGAGCAAATCCGGAATAGATTTGGTCGTCATTAGGAATACTGCCCTGCGCAGCTGGTTACACTCTCACTAACCTGTTTATCGGTTAATAAACCAACTTCTGAAGCATTTTTTTGATTTTATTGAGAAAGCCTTAAGAATCTTTGGCTTAGGGTTATCCTTGGAAATGTGCTAGCAGTTCGCCATGCTGTTTCTGCACATTATAGCGGACGACAGCAACTGAAGCGGTGGCAAACAGGCTGTTACTGGGTATGACACACACCTCATCAAGAAAATAGCTGACAAAGGGCATGTGGCTGACTAGCAGCATACGTTCAACAGGCTGACTTCTACTCTGTGTAGCGGTGAACAGGGTGTCTACATAGTCGTGTGCGAGCTTTGGATTGCCTTCCGGAATAATGTCTTCACACAACTCCGTTTTATTAGCACTGATATCCAGACTGACCATGTCAAATGTTTGACGAGCACGACGGTAAGGACTGATCAGAGCCAGATCTATTTGCCGGTCCTGGCAGTAGTTATCAATAAGCCAGTTAGCACTGACTGATGCCTGAGCCCTTCCATAATCGGTAAGTTGCCGGCTTTTGTCATCAACCCGTAATGATTCCGCCTCACCGTGGCGCATGATAAACAATAAAATGTCGGCGTTGGAATTTTGACGTGGCATAGTTTAATGAATATGATGAAAGACTACACTGTAACCATAGCAGACCGGAAAAGACTAGCCTAGTATAAATATGTAAGACTTTAGGTGATACGGACGTGTAATCAATTCAGGAAGCGCAAGCGCCGGAAAGTTACCTTTTAAGAAATGCAGTAAAAAACATAAATAAAGAGAGCATTTTGACAACACCACTGAATCTGGAAAAAGCCACTTTCCATACGCTTCCAAATGGCCTGCGGGTCATGATTTACCAGCATGAACTGACACCCTCCACCTATGTTTCCATGTCTGTCCGTGCCGGCCATTTTTATGATCCCGAACAGTGTGAAGGTTTATCTCACCTCCTCGAGCACATGATGTTTCTTGGCAGTCGCCACTTGCCTAAGCCCAACAGCATTAATGATATGGTGGACAGTGCAGGCGGCAGTATTAACGCCTGGACCGGCACTGAGTTTGCTAATTACCATTTTCATTGCAGAAGCGCGGAACTCAAACGCATTCTTCCCGCTTTTGCAGATATGCTCAGACTCCCTTTGTTAGATAAAGACACTCTGGATAAAGAAATCAACGCTATCGAGGCGGAATTTCAATTTAAACGTAAAGATGATTTGCGCCGTCTTTATCAAATCCATAAAGAAACCGCGAATCCGGCCCATCCCTTCAGTAAATTTTCTGTAGGCAATGCCAATATTTTCCGCTCTTTACCGGAAGATGAACTGCATAAAGCGTTACAGGGTTATCATTGTCAGTACTACACTGCCAGCAATATGTGCCTGGCCATTTTTACCAGTGAAGATCCGGAAGATGTGCTGGAACTGACACAGCAGAGCTTCAGTGCATTCCGTCAGGGTGAAGAAGCGCCAAAAGAATGGCCGCCACTTTATAACGAAGAACAACTTGCGGTAGATATTAATATCATTCCGTTGCAAACCGCGCGGCGGATGATTGTCACCTTTGCTCTGCCCGGACTCCATCTGGATTACCGCACCAAACCGCTTAACTATTTAAGTCATCTCATCGGCGATGAAGGTGAAGGCAGCTTACTGGCCTGTCTGAAGGCTAAAAACTGGGTCACCAATCTGATAGCAGGCAGCGGGATTGAAGGCGATGACTTTAAAGATTTCAATGTCAGCTTTCAGTTAACCGAAGAAGGTCTGAACAACAGAGACAGCATACTGGAAGCCTTATTTGCATTCGTCAGGCTCATTAAAAACAGCATTGATGAGAAGTGGCGGTATCAGGAAAAAGCGCATCTTGGCGCACTGGCTTATCAGTATGAAGAGAATCCCAAGCTGCAAAGTATTGTTTGTGAATATTCCCAGCATCTGTTCACCTTTGACAGCGAAGAAATTAAGCTCTTCAGAATCATTATCGACAGTTTTGACAAGCAGAAGCTGGAACACGCACTGTCCTTTTTTACCCCCCGTACAATGCGGGTAAAAATGATTGCGCCGGACCTTCCCACAGATTCGGTGTGCCGGCACTATAACGCCCGCTATCAGATGCGCCCTTTGCCTGAGGACTTATTGCACAAGCTGGCAGAGCCGGAAGCTTACGACGGTTTACAGTTACCTCCGCCCAATCCTTATCTGGGTGATGATTATCACCTTACTATTCCGGGCGATGATTATTTACTGCCAGGAGCACTGGTCAGAGAAGAACATTTCGCATTCTGGTTTGCGCAGGACAACCAGTTCCACAGCCCGAAAGGCGATATTTATATTTCTTTCGATGCACCTGCATTTACTGACAACCTGATTGCAGTAGCGGCAAAACGTATCTGGCTCGCAGCGCTGAATGACCATTTGCAGGCGAAATATTACCGCGCAGAAATTGCCGGCCTGCATTACCGGATTTACGGGCATCAGGCTGGTTTTACCCTCCATACCCGCGGATTTTCAAATCATCAGGTCAAGCTGGCTGGTCAGCTGCTGGAAACTATCCATCAATTTATGCCTGAAGCATCCCAATTTGAGCGTCTGAAAGCCATGCAGATTCAGACCCTTGAAAATGCCCTGATGAATAAGCCTACCAACCGGTTGTTTTCACGGCTCAGCGTGATTGTTCAGCGCAACACCCAGGCGCCGGTGGAACTGCTTAAGGCAGTCCGTGAATGTTCTTTCGAAAATATGACAGACATTTGCCGGCAGGCGCTGAATAAATATTTCGTCGAGAGCTTTATGCATGGCAACTGGCCGGCAGAAGAAGCCTCAACCTTTGCAGAGCATTTAAAAGGTGCCTGTCCCGGCGCCGGTTGTCAGCCATTGTCCCGCGCTGTGACCCAATTACCTGTTGGCGAAGCCCTCTATCACGAAGTCATATGTGAACACGATGACGCGGCAGTAGTGCTTTATTTACAGGCGCCGGGAAACAGCCTGAAAGACACCGCCATGTGTATGGTGCTGGAACAAATGCTCGCCGCCCCGTTTTTCAATGTACTCAGAACAGAAAAGCAACTCGGGTACGTGGTCGGCACCGGCTATGTGCCACATAATCAGCATCCGGGTATGGCTTTCTACATTCAAAGTCCGTCTCACGAACCGGAAGTTCTGCTTAAAGAAATGACCTCCTTTCTGTTTGAGCAACTTAATGAAATTGATTTTTACCGGTTCTACTGGTCAACGATTCAAAAGAATCTGCTAAAACAGATGGAAGAGCGTGATTTATCACTGTCGATGAAATCACAGAGGCTGTGGGTAAGCCTGGGCATTCAGGATCATGGTTTTGACAGGAACAGCAAGCTTGCCGACCTGATCTGCAGACTGTCTTTTACCGATATACAGGACTACGCCAACGCGCTGGCCAAACGAAGATTGTTCGGCGAACTGGTATTGTTTGCACCCGGTAAATTCAAAGGTATCGATGTACCTCAGGACAGATTGCTCAGCGACCTGTCATCGTTCAAAAAGCAAACACCTTATTTTGACTGATTTTTCACGATAAATAGGGTGTAAACTTTAAAGTGGACAAGAATTAACCTCCTCTGTCCCCTATCCGGAAAAAAACTTGTAGATATTGGCTGATTTCGGCATATTGAACCTTCGGTTTGAATGGATGCTGCCGATAATAAACGTAATTAAAACGATAAAATAATACGGCCAAAGGTGTATTGGTGCGCTCAACCTTAATCTGGATTTTTGTCAGCTGCATTCTGCTGCCGGGGTATCTACTCTGTGCGGAGAGTAAGGCTGTATCAATCACAGACATTTACTTCCAGAATATCTCGCAAAAAGATGGTATTTCAGACCATAGTATTCTGGATATTGTTGAAGACAAGAACGGAAGCTTGTGGATTGCCACACTCACCGGCCTGCACCGTTATACCGGTTATTCAGAAGGTGCTAAACAGTATCACCCTCAGACTTCAAATCCCCGCTCTCTGCCTTCGACATGGATAAACGATCTGTTTATCGATGATAAAGGTACGCTTTGGGTAGGTACGGACCAGGGCCTGGCGAAATACAATGCTCAAACTGACGACTTTACTGTCATCGCTTTTGAAGCCAATACGTCAAAATCTAAATACATCAGAAAAATAATAGCAGACGAAAACGGTCGCTTGCTTGTCAGTACCTATGACGAAATTTATCGCCTGCAACCCGATGGGAAGGTACTGATCCCGGCTTTTCGTGGCACAAAGTTACCCGATGATATGCTGGTTATTTATAATGAAGCACACCGTTTATGGATAGGAACAAGAAATCACGGTGCTTTCATTCTGAATAAAAACAGTGATCAGATATTCCCGCTTTCAAAGGTGAATCCTTATGGTTATTCAGTCGCTCAAAACCGTGTGCATGACATTAAGGTTATCGACGGGGAATACTGGCTGGCGACGGGGGACGGAATTACAAAGATTGCCAACAACGGGGAAATCTCTTATTTGGGCAGTTCAGAAGACAACCACCCAGTTAAATTAGCTACCACGTCTACACTGACACAGGTCGGAGATATCGTCTGGATAGGCACATTCAAAGGACTGGCTATCTACGACCTCAGGAAAAGACAATTCATCGCAGCAGGCCAGAAAAGCGCAGAACTTACCGGTCTAACTCAGAAAATTATTTTTTCTATTCAGGCAGACAGCAATGGCAGTGTGTGGGTAGGCACCTATTCCGGCTTATTCAGATACCAGCCTAAACTCAGTGCTGTCCGCACGTTTGAAAACAGAAAAGAATTTCAGAAAGCTTCCATCTCGTCAACCATCTGGGCCATCGATGAAGATGCGAATGGTGATCTATGGTTTGTCACGCAAAATGAAGGATTGGGTAAGTTTGACCGGGATCTTGGAACAATTGACTATTTTATCGAAAATTTAAAAAGTAACCTTTGGGATTTGATTATAGATGACAATGGCTACTTTTGGATTGCAAGCACGAGCGGCCTGTTAATTTACGAACATAAAAGTGGAAAGTTTAATTTAATTACAACACTTTTCAAAAACCAGGTTGTGGAGAGTCTTTACTTCGATGGCAAATACGTCTGGCTAAGTTTAAATAATGGTGAATTGACCTCGATACCCAGTTCAATGCTAGGTGAAGCAGAAAGTATCAGCGAACTGGAAGCTCTCTCAACAGAATACCAAATTACACAAGGTGACACTCTCGTTTTTCCTATATTCACGGACAGTGAGGAAAGGCTTTGGGTATCTACACCTGATAAAATTCTGGTCTTCGACCCCGTTGCCGGTAAGGTCGTCAGAGTCATTGAAGACCCGTCAAATAGCAGCTTCAGAGCTGTGAATGTTTACTACTGGCGAAATTTCTACTGGGTCACCACTTTTTACGACGGAGTTATTAAAATAAATGCCCATAGTCTCGAGATTGAAGACCGCCAGCAAGTTGTGCAGGATGCAGGAGTAACCTTTTCTGCTCAGGGCCGTGACAGTTCAGTGTGGTACACCAACCGCTTAGGTATAACGCGGGTAGATCTTTTCACTCTTGAATCCAAAGATAATATTTCTAAAGAAGCATTGGGATATAATGAGTTCAGTGAAAGGGCTGCGCTACTTACCTCTGATGAAGCACTGGTTTTTGCCGGTTCGAAAGGATTTAATATTCTAACCAAAACATTTATTGAAAATGATTTAGTTCAGACTTCTCAAACACGTCCACCACATCTTTTTGATCTCAAAATTTTTGGCTCATCTTCAATTAGTGATTTTGATGATGAAACAAAATCGACTGATACCAGCATTTTAGAGAAGTCTGAGTATTCTCTGGATTACGAGCAATCCCGTTTTAGTATCACTTTTGGCTTGATTAATCCCGTCACTCCTGAAGATGTGGTGTACCGCTATCGTATGACAGGAAATGTAGATGACTGGTTTCCGGCTGATACCAGCAGACTGGCACAATTTAATAACGTGCCTTTCGGCAATTATGTCTTTGAAGTGCAGGCCAAGGAAGGAGATAAAACCTGGTCTGACAGCACCAGCTTTAAAATATCTGTTGGCCGGCCTTTCTGGTTACACAGTGCAGCACTGGTGTTTTACGCCTTTATAGCACTCTCCGTACTCTTTTACATTCTGCGCCAGTACCAGTTACGTAAGCAGGGTCAGCGAGCCATTCAGGAGTCGGAAGAAAGGCTGAAACTTACCCTGTGGAGCTCTGGTGATGAACTCTGGGACTGGGACGTTTACCGTGGTCAGGTTTACCGTGCCAACACATGGGGCACACTGGATTTCCCTCAGGACAACATCCGCACGTCCAGTGCTTATGATGCCAATATTCATCCCAATGACGTCATGCGTGTTCAGGAAGCCTTAAAAGCCCATCTGGAAGGTAAATCTGAATTTTATGAGCTGGCCTACCGGGCGAAAACGTTTTCTAACTCGTGGATTTGGGTACTCGACCGCGGCAAGGTGGTACAGCGTGATCATAATCAGCAACCCATGCGGATGACGGGTACGCTGAAAAACATTCATCATCTGAAAGAAGCAGAAGAACAGTTAAACCTGTTCAAACGATCTATTGAGAATATCTCCGAAGGGGTATTCATTACCGACACCAATTTCCGTTACATCTCGGTCAATAACGCCTATTGCGGTTATACCGGAGAAAGCCGTGATCAGGCACTGGCTTCGTACATGTACTTTAACCAATATCCGGATGCCTTTACCGAAGAAATTAAGAAAACATTGCGCACTAAAGGTAACTGGTTTGGCGAAGTCGAATCAGCCCGGGTGAACGGTGAGCGCTACGAGATGGAACTGAATATCGATGCCGTACATGATGACGATGGCCGTATCAGTCATTTTGTGGGTGTATTCTCTGACATCACATCCCGTAAAAGCACAGAAAAAGAATTGCTGAAGCTGGCGAATACCGACCCGCTGACAGAGCTCCCCAACCGCTCTTTCTTCCAGGCCAGCCATCAAAACCTGGTCCGTAAAGCAGCGTCTCATACCCTGCTCTGTCTGGACATGGACAACTTTAAGAAGATTAATGATTCCCTTGGCCACCAGACCGGTGACGTGCTGATTAAGCAAATCGCCAAGCGCCTACAGCGTATTACCGGCACTACGGCAACCTGTTACCGTCTTGGCGGTGATGAATTCAGTGTTCTGATGGAAGATCAGGCAGACATCCACACTATTACCCATTATGCACAGGACATTCTGGATAACCTGTCACGGCCTTTCATTATTAATAAGCAGGAATTTGTACTTGGTGCCAGTATCGGTATCGCCTTTTATCCTGATGACGGTAAAACACCTCAGGAAATGCTGAAAAACGCAGATACCGCTATGTACTTTGCGAAAAACAATGGTGGTAATACGTATAAGTTCTTCAGTGGTGAAATGAACCAGAACGCCGTGCGCCAGTTGCAGATAGAAAACCTCATCCGTCAGGGCATTAAAGACGATCTGTTCACGGTTTATTACCAGCCTAAAGTTGATATTGCCTCGGGTAAGCTGGTGAGTATGGAAGCCCTGGTGCGCTTTGAACACCCGCAAAAAGGGATTGTCAGTCCGGGGCAGTTTATTCCGCTGGCAGAACAAACAGGGCAAATTGTTGAAATTGGTGAACAGGTACTGCGTAAGGCCTGTGCAGATACCAAACGCTGGGTCAACGCCGGCTTGTTCTCCGGCCGTGTAGCGGTGAATATTTCTGCCAAGCAGTTTGAGTTGCCAAACCTGGACGACCGGATTGAACAAATCCTGAAGGAAGTAGGATTATCCCCGCTCCATCTGGAGTGTGAAATTACCGAAGGCACGCTGATGGAGAATCCGGATCAGGGTCTGGAAATGATGAAGCGTCTGCGGGACCGGGGCATTCACCTGGCACTGGATGACTTCGGAACAGGCTATTCTTCTTTGGCGTATCTTAAGCGCTTCCCGCTGAATACACTGAAAATCGATAAAGCGTTCATTGACGACATTGCAGAAAGCAGCACAGACCGGCATATGGCTGCCGCTATCATCAATATTGCCCATAATCTGGGGCTAAAAGTGGTCGCTGAAGGTGTGGAACAGGAAAAACAACTGACGATTTTACGTCGCTACGAATGTGAAATGTTACAGGGTTATTTGTACTCAAAACCACTGAATGCTGAACGATTTGAGAAATTACTTCAGGAAAATCAAAAGCTTTACAACCTCATCGGTCAGAATTCTTACTGATCTCCCCTGCGTCAAAAATAAGGCGTAGTACACATCTTAATTTATAGCAAATCTTTTTTCTGCCACCATCAAAATTCAGTTTAAAAATAACACATTTAACTTACTGAAAAATAAGAGTTTTAAAACTTTAATACTACTAAAGGTTTAGATTGGCACGCATATAGCTATATCTCTGGTGCACCGGCGAGAACGGTGTTGTTTGTTCAAATAAAAAATCAGAGGATATTTATAATGTTAAAAGCAGCCGCTGTAGCACTAGCACTTTCCACAACTGCACCTGCAACTGTAGAAGAAGGCGCCAAGCCTGTTGAGAAACAACAGGAAGCCACGACTCAGTTTCAGAAGATGAAGCCTTGCGCTCACCTGAATGCTTGTGATTTAGACTAATTTGGGTCTCAACACAAAAAAAGTCAGAACAATCTGACTTTTTTTATGCCTGAAATTCGCCACGGAAGGCGATACAGAGCCATTTAAGGCTAAGCGGCAAATACTGGTCCACGATACCCTGTAATTTCACGCCACAGTAAGTACCGCTTCATATTAAACAGCGGGAAAAGTGCCGGCCCCAGTAATAAACCACCTACTGCCCAGCGTTTCGCATTCATTCCGGCTTTCATTGCTGCAACGTAATATCCCGCAGCACAACACCCAAACACCATTAAAGCCAGAAAAACCATCATAGGAAAAATAACCTCTTGATTAACTACGCCAAAAAATTGACTACAAAATAACCAAACCGGTTGCAGTGTACTTATTTTGACCACGAAAGCCAGTTAAAACACCGCTTAAAACAAAAAAGTCGGGCAAAGCCCGACTTTTTAACACTATTAAAACATTAGTAAAACGTTTTGTTTTCTTTTGCCATTTCCTGTAAACATTCAGCCGGGGTGAATTTCGGATCAACACTGCCCGCAAGTTGCGTCAGCTTGTTGACTACGGTATCCAGTCCCAATGTGTCCATGTAGCGGAAAGGCCCTCCAAGGAATGGCGGAAAGCCGATACCAAAGATTGCCCCGATATCGCCGTCGCGGGCACTGCGTATCACACCTTCGTCCAGACAACGTGCAGCTTCATTCAGCATCATCAGTACACAGCGTTCCGCGATGGCCCTTTCGCTGAGTTTCTTCGACGGGGTCACACCAAGCACGGCGTAAATGGAATCATCCACTTCCTTACCGGGTTTCTTACCTTCGTACAAATAAAAGCCTTTACCATTCTTTTTCCCTTTACGGTCATCAGCCAGCACTTTGTCAAATGCCGCAGGCGCCTCGAAGCGGCTGCCAAACTGTTCAACCAGAAACGGGATAATCTTGGTCCCGACATCAATGCCGACTTCATCCAGTAACTTAACCGGCCCCACAGGAAAGCCAAATTTCACCAGTGACTTGTCGATATACTCCACCGGCTCACCAGCCAGCAGTAAACAGGCCGCTTCATTCATATAAGGAGCAAGAATACGGTTCACATAGAACCCTGCCCCGTCCTTCACCACTACCGGGGTTTTCCCCTGCTTGCGGGCAAACTCTACGGTGGTTGAAATAGTCTCGTCTGACGTTTTGTCATGAGCGATAACTTCCGCCAGCGGCATTTTGTCTACCGGAGAGAAGTAATGCAGGCCAATAACATTCTCCGGCCGTTGTGCCTTCGCAGCAATGTCGGTGATCGGAATGGAGGATGTATTTGAAGCGAAAATCGTTTCAACTTTGCAGTTGGCTTCAACATCAGCCACCATCTGTTGCTTCAGAGCAAGATCTTCAAATACCGCTTCAATCACAATGTCAGCGTCCTGAAAACCACGGTAGTCAAGACTTCCGGTGAGTAAGGAAAGCTGTTTTTGCATCTCACTTTTCAGCATGAAGCGCTTTTTCACTTTCTTGTTAAGAATGTCGTAGCTGTACTTCATCGCATTGGCGATACCTTCCTCACGAACATCTTTGATCCGTGCAGGGACACCGGCTTTGGTTGCCGTTACATAAGCAATACCACCGCCCATCAGGCCACCGCCGAGTACACCGGTTTTATGCACTTTGGCAGGCTTTACGCCTTCCACACCATGTTCTTTCTTCATCTCTGTGGTGGCAAAGAAAATTTGACGTAACTGGAATGACTCCGGAGTCATCACCAGCTTACCGAAGGCATCAGCTTCTGCATTAAGCCCGGCTTTCATACCGTCATTCAGACCGGTTTCAATGACATCAATGATCATCGCCGGTGCCGGATAGTTGCCTTTTGTTTTCGCAAAAGTTTGCTCTCTGGCTTTCTTAAACAAAAGATTACGGCCGAAACGATTTTGCTCCAGGGCTTTATTCACCAGGCCTTTTTGCGGGGCATCACGGTGTGGCTTTGCTTTAAGCGCAAATTGTTCAGCCACATCAAGCAGCACACTTTGCGGTACCATGTCATCAACAATCCCATACTTCTTCGCTTGCTTAGCACGGGCCGGAGCGCCGGTTAGCATCATTTTCATTGCCTGTTGTACACCAATCAGGCGCGGTAACCGCTGGGTTCCGCCACTGCCGGGCAGCAAGCCTAACTGAACTTCTGGCAAGCCCAACTGTGTTTTTGGTGAATCAGTACAAATACGGTAATGACAAGCCAGCGCCAGCTCCAGACCACCACCCAGCGCAGGGCCATGAATAGCGGCAACGAAGGTGGCTTTCATATTCTCAATGCGATCAAACACAGCCTGACCACCAGCCGCCAGTGCTCTGGCATCAGCCTCGGTTTCACAGGCTGCAAGCATAGTGATGTCAGCACCGGCAACGAAGGAAGAAGGCTTTCCGCTTGTCAGCACAACACCTTTAATGCTGCTGTCGCTCTCGATTTCATCCAGTACCGCAGAAATCTCGTCTCCGAAAGCCGCTTTCAGCGTATTCATTGACTCGCCCGGGACATCCATCGTCAGAATGGCAACACCATTGTCCTGTCTTTTGAGGGTAAATGCTTTGGCAGATGAATCACTCATAACCACGTCCTGATTTTCCTGTTCGCTCATTATTCTGTCTCCACAATCATGGCTGCGCCTAAACCACCGGCAGCACATGCGGTCAGCAATCCGCTTCCGCCGCCACGGCGCTGTAATTCATTCAGCATCTGGGTGATCATCCGGGTGCCGGTAGCAGCAAAGGGGTGACCATAGGCGATAGAGCTGCCCATCACGTTAAATTTGTCCATGTCGATTTCACCGGTAGCTTTATCACGACCCAGTTTTTCTTTTGCAAATTTGTCGCTGGCAAACATTTTCACATTGGCCAGTGTCTGGGCTGCAAATGCCTCGTGCATTTCAATCAGAGTGAGGTCGTTCAGCGTCATACCGGCTCTGTCCAGCGCCATTGGCGTGGCATAAGACGGTCCCATCAGCATGTCCTCCCACACATCTATAGCTGCGAAGGCATAGCTGCGGATGTAGCCTAACGGGGTATAACCCAGTGCTTTAGCTTTGCTTTCCGTCATCATCAGTACTGCAGATGCACCATCAGTCAGCGGCGTTGCGTTAGCGGCCGTCACAGAGCCGTATTTCTTATCAAATACAGGGCGCAGTTTGGCGTAGCCTTCCACCTTTGAGTCAAAACGAACATTGTTATCTTTACCCAGCGCGCCTTTGAACGGCTCTGCATAGGCCGTCATTACCTCATTATCCAGCTTACCTTCATTCCAGCTTGCTGCCGCCAGAGAATGAGAGCGGTGTGCCAGTTCATCCTGAGACTGTCGTGAGATACAGTGAGTCTTGGCCATCTGCTCTGCTGTCTGCCCCATGGACAAGCCTGTGGAATATTCTGCAACTGCAGGCGGCACAGGCATTAAATCTTTTAATCCCAGCTTTTTAACAATCGCCCACTTCTGACCGACTGTCTTTGCCTTTTGCAGATCCACCAGTGCACGGGCAAGTTTTTTCGACACGCCAATTGGTGATACAGATGTTGAATCGGCACCACCGGCAATACCAACTTCTACGGTACCGGCCATCATGCTCTCGGCAATGTTAACCGTGCTTTGAAAGCTGGTAGCGCAGGCGCGCGACACGCTGTAAGCGTCAGTGTGCACACTCATGCCTGTACCCAGAACGATCTCGCGGGCAATGTTGGGCGCTTCCGGCATTTGCACAACTTGTCCATACACCACCTGATCCACCAGCTCCGGTGATACGCCATTACGGATGAGCAGTTCATTGACCACCATCTTGCCCAGATCAACGGCGGGCACACCGTGGAAATACGTTGCCATTTTCGCGAATGGCGTACGTAATCCTGCGACTATCGCGATTCTGTCACCGTTACGGGTTGTGACTGATTGTTTAGCTGTCATGTTGCACCTGAATTAAATGACCCTAAGTGGTCAGACCTGTAAAGAGTTAGATTTTTACAAACAATGAACAAAATAGCAAATTTCCCCTGCAGGCAGTTCATCCTGAAAAATTGCCAGCTTATCCAAGAGCCTGAAACTAATGTAGTTTAAGAACATCACAAAGCCCATTAACGGCTATACAATAAATTTACGCCGGTGGCTTGAAGCGCAGGATTCGGGCCTTATTATGTATAGGTACTCATCCGGCTATGTAAAAGATTGCATTGCGTTGTCTGTCCTGACGGTTCATTTGCAAGGTTGCACAGAACACAGGTACGACTGAGTGCCCAGTTATCCGGTCGACGTAAATGTGCGCTGGTTTCAAAAAATAAAAGTGGATTAAATCACTATGTCTGCAGAGCAGTTTCAACAACTTCATACTTATTTAGACTCCCAGATTATTGGTCAGAGTGAACTGACGAAAAGCCTGTTGATTGCGCTTTTAGCCGATGGACATATGCTGGTTGAAGGCCCGCCGGGGCTGGCAAAAACCCGGGCGATTAATGCACTCGCTCATGGTATTGACGGCGATTTTCACCGTGTTCAGTTTACCCCTGATCTGTTACCGGCAGATTTAACCGGAACAGACATTTATCGTCCTGAGACCGGTGAGTTTGTATTTCAGCAGGGCCCCCTTTTCCATAACCTGGTACTGGCTGACGAAATTAACCGGGCGCCTGCCAAAGTGCAGTCTGCGCTGTTAGAAGCCATGGCTGAACGTCAAATTACAGTGGGAAATAAAACTTATGCGTTACCGCCTCTGTTCCTTGTCATGGCCACGCAAAATCCCCTTGAACAGGAAGGGACGTACCCGTTGCCGGAAGCTCAACTTGACCGCTTCCTGATGCACGTGAGTATTGATTACCCGGGCGCTGACACTGAGCTGTCGATTCTGCGCCTTACCCGCGATGAAGAGCTGAAAAAAGCCACCGTTGCACCACCTTCTCTGAGCCAGCAGGATATATTCACTGCCAGAAATGCTGCCTTGTCTTTGCATATGGCACCGGAACTGGAGCAATACCTGGTTCAGATCGTTATGGCGACCCGGACGCCTGAAGCGTTTGATGCAAAAATGGCGAACTGGATAGAATTTGGTGTAAGCCCGCGGGCCACCATTGCCCTTGACCGCTGTGCCCGTGCCCACGCGTGGCTGGCCGGACGTGATTTCGTCGGGCCGGATGACATTCAGGCTGTGGCACATAATGTGTTACGTCACCGGATTATTTTGTCCTACGAAGCCGAAGCGGAAGGCATTACTGTGGATCAGGTACTGGACAACATTTTAAACCTGGTGGCAGTACCTTAAGCTGATGAACGCCGTACATGATACGCTGGCGGCACTGAAAAGCGACGGAGTAAACCTGTCGCTGAGTGAGTTGATCCGTTACCAGCAACTAACCAAACTGCTAAATCTGAAACCGGCTACACCGCCCAGGGCGCTGATGTCCGGTGGTTACCTGAGCCGGCACAAAGGCAGAGGCATGGAGTTTGATGAAGCCAGGCACTACCAGCCGGGCGACGATATCCGTGCAATCGACTGGCGGGTCACCGCCCGCACAGGCAAAACCCACACGAAAATATACCGTGAAGAGCGGGAACGGCCGGTGTTTATTTTATGCGATTTAACCGCCGGCATGCAGTTTGGTAGTCAGTTGCTGCTGAAATCTGTTCAGGCTGCCCATATCGCCGCCCTGCTGAGCTGGTCTGCCGCCGCAAGGGGCGATAAAGTCGGTGCATTTATTTTTAACGACACCATGCACCGGGAATGTAAGCCGCTTTCCCGTCAGCGTGCTGTGTTATCTCTGTGTCACGAATTGATCCGCGTGCAACAGGGGGCCGCTCAAAAAGACGCACAGACGTCACAGGCATTTTCAGATGCCTGCCTCAGGCTACGCCGTTTAGCCAGACCGGGTAGCCTGGTTTATTTAATTTCCGATTTTGAAAACCTGCAGCAAGGCGCAGAACAGCCCCTCAGTCATCTCGCCAGACATTGCGACGTACATGCTATCCGCGTAGGCGATCCCATGGATTCCCATCTGCCCGACGTAGCGGTATCTCAGCAAGTCAGCGTGACCAATGGCGCAGATGAACAAAGCTGGCTGCTGGGCGATAAGTCCTTGGGTAAGAAATACAGTCAGTGGCGGGGAGAAGTAAGAACGGGTATTGAGAGCTTCTTCCAGTCGAAGATGATCAAATTCAGCCAGGTTTCCGCCGGTTTACCCCTGGAGCAACAGCTTGAAATGCTGGGGAGGCAGCCACGATGACACCTCCTGCCGGACAAAATCCGTTAGATCAGTTAAAAGCTATTCACACACCGGCTGAAGTCAGCGCGTGGCCGCTTGCCTGGGGTTGGTGGGCGCTGATTGCTGTTGTACTTATTATTCTTATCAGTGCCGTCATCATGTGGCGGAAACACCGCAGGTTTACCGGTGCGAAACGGGAAGCTCTCACCCTCCTTGCCAGCACAGATACGCAAGTAAGCACTGCCCCGGCAAATATCAATGCCATCCTGAAGCGGGTCAGCCGTCATTATGATGAAAAGGCAATGGCTTCATCCGGGTCGGGAGAAGAATGGCTAAATTACTTAACGTCAGCCCTGCCCGAAAAAGAACGCGGCTCATTTACCGCAGGATTTTCACCGGCGAACAGTAACATGTACCGTCCGCAAGGCGTCACACCGGAACAGGCAGAAGCGATGAAATCCGCTGCCCTGTTATGGGTGCGAAAAGCGCGTATTTATACCTTTTCTTTACGCAGTTCTGTAAAGGAGTCAGCCCGCAATGTTTGAATTTGCATGGTGGTGGGCATGGTTCGCCCTTCCGTTACCTTTATTATTTATGTTGCTTCCGGCACAGCCACGCTCTCAGGGCGCGGCACTTAAGGTGCCCGCATTAATTCCGGGTAGCGAAAGCGCTGTGAATAAACCCGGCCGCTCCCGGTGGCTGACGCTTATTGCCATCATAAGCTGGACTTTACTGGTCTGCGCCGCTGCCCGCCCCCAATGGCTCGGCGAACCGGTGAGTATCCCGAATGAAGGCAGGGAATTAATGCTCGCGGTGGACTTGTCCGGCAGTATGAAAATTGATGATATGGAAGTTAACGGCCGTCAGGTGAACCGCCTGGTCATGATAAAATCTGTCCTCCACGATTTTATTGAACGCCGTGTCGGCGACCGTCTCGGTTTAATTCTGTTTGCAGACACCGCTTACCTTCAGGCACCGCTTACCTACGACCGTCAGACCGTTGCTACCCTGCTGGATGAATCTGTCATTGGTCTGGTCGGGGAGCAAACGGCTATCGGCGATGCTATTGGCCTTGCTGTAAAACGTTTTAAAAAACGTGAAGACTCCAACAAAGTGGTTATTCTGCTGACCGATGGTCAGAATACGGCAGGAAATATCACACCGGAGCAGGCTAAAGAACTGGCAATTGAAAGTGGCGCGACAGTGTATACCATTGGCGTAGGGGCAGATAAAATGCTCATCCGCAGCTTTTTTGGTAGCCGTCAGGTCAACCCTTCTCAGGAACTGGATGAAGATATGCTCACTGATCTTGCGGAATCTACCGGTGGTCAGTATTTCCGTGCCCGCAATGTACAGGAACTGAACAGTATTTATGAGACGCTGGACAAACTTGAGCCCGTCGAAGGGGAAGCAAGAAAACTCCGTCCACGCACTGCCCTGTTCTTTTATCCCTTATCACTGGCCTTACTGTTAACAGTATTACCGGCGCTGCTATATTGCTTTAAAAATATCTGGTACCGGATAAGCGGCCGTACACGCGCAGGAGGACAAGCATGAATTTTCCTGTTCACGATTTTCATTTTCTCCGCCCGGAATGGTTTGCCGCCCTGCTCCCCCTGTGTCTGCTGATAATGCTTATCAGGCAATATCGCCGCAGTCAGTCAGGCTGGCAAAGTGTTATTCCATCTCACCTGTACAAGCATCTGATTGCCGGCAAAGCCGTTGCAGGAAAGCAGGCTCCGCTCAGTCTTCTTGCTTTGTGCTGGTTTATCTGTGTGGTTGCCCTTGCAGGACCGGTTTGGGAGCGTTTGCCCCAGCCTGTTTTTCAGGTGCAGGAAGGCCATGTGGTGGTCATTGATATGTCGCTGTCGATGCGCGCAACCGATGTGTCGCCGGACAGATTAACCCGTGCCAAATATAAAGCGATTGATCTGATAAACAGCATTGATGAAGGCGAAACGGGACTGGTCGCCTACGCCGGTGATGCATTCACTATCAGTCCGCTGACTGCGGATGCCGGCAACCTGGTTGCCCTGTTACCCGGTTTAAGCCCTGAGATTATGCCTGTCGCCGGCAGTGATCCTTACCGGGGCATTCAGGAAGCGGCAGACTTGCTGCAAAACGCCGGCTATCAGCAAGGGAATATTTACTGGCTGACCGACGGTATTACCTTGCCACAGGCTCAGGATCTGCGCTCTCTTATCAGTGAACTGCCTTATACGGTCAATATTTTAGGCGTAGGCACGGAAGAAGGTGCGCCAATCCGTCAGCTTGACGGGCAGTTATTAAAAGATCAGCGCGGTCAGATTGTTATCCCCAAACTACGGGGTCAGCAACTGCAAAATCTCGCCAGTGCATCAGGCGGTGCGTACAGCAAGCTGTCTGCAGGCGACGGTGATATTAAACGTCTTACAGGCCGGAATTTACTGCACAACAACGCAGAAGAAACCGGAGAACAAACGTCTCAGGATGGCGATCAGTGGGCAGAGCTGGGCCCCTGGCTGTTGTTGATGATTTTACCCGTTGCCGCTTACGCTTTCCGTCGCGGAGTTGTACTCACCCTATTACTGGTTCCATTGCTTGCAGCCACGCCGCAACCGGTCTTTGCACAGGCCAGCGGGCCGGCCACAGACGGGGAACCGGAAGCAGAAACTCCTGTAATCACCTGGTATGAAACGCCGTTTCTGAATGCCGACCAGCAGGGAGAAAAGGAATACGACGCTGGCAATTTTAGTACCGCTGCTGATACCTTCAAATCTGCGGAATGGCAAGGTGCAGCAGCTTATGAGTCCGGTAATTATGAGCAGGCACTGGATGCATTTTCCCGCTCAGACAGTACAGATGCCGTGTACAACCAGGGCAATGCGCTGGCGCAACTGGGGAAGCTGGATGACGCCATTGCCCGTTACGATGAAGTATTAAAGCGGGATCCGGAGCATGCTGATGCGAAAGCCAATAAAGCCCTGCTTGAGCAAATGAAACAGGAGCAGGAAAAGCAACAGCAGGAGCAGCAAAACCAGCAACAAAATCAGGACCAGCAGGATCAGAACGGGGATAACCAGCAGCCTCAGGACGGCCAGCAGGGTCAGAATGATGAGAATAACGGCAGCGACGAACAGCAACAGAACGATCAGTCACAATCTTCCGGTGACCAGCAACAGCAAGGCGGTGAAGGAGAAGATCAACAGAGCGAAAATCGCGATGAAGAGTCTCAGTCGCCCGGCCAGGAACAGCAGAATGAACAAGCTGACGGTCAGGAAGAGGAAAGCAAAGAAAGTGAGTCACAGTCTCCTGCACAGGCAGAAGAAGGTGAACAGCAGCAAAATCAGTCAGCGCAGGCTCAGACCGGCGAACTGACAGACGAAGAAAAAGAAAAAATGCAACGTTTGGATAATTTGATGAAGAAAATCCCTGATGATCCTGCATTTCTGCTTAAACGCAAAATGCAACTTGAAGCACAACAACGACGTCGTCAGGGACCGCCATCAAACCGGAGCGAGTGGTAATGAAACAATCTCTCTTTTCAATCTTTCTCTTTCTGTGCCTGGCACATCCGGCCCTGGCTGACGTCACCCGGGTTGAAGCAACCATTGATAAAAACCCGGTGATGGTGGACGAAGCGATACAATTAACTGTCACCGCTCAGGGCGATCCTGCCAGAGAAGCATTCGACAGCTCCCCCTTACTGAAAGACTTTGTGGTTGGCCGCACATCGGTGAGTACACAAACACGTATTATCAATTTTGATAAAGAAGAAACCGTTACCTGGACGACTACTCTGTTTCCCCGTGGTGAAGGTAACTTTACGATTCCTGCGCTGACTGTAGAAGGAAAACAAACAAAACCTTTGACGGTAAACGTGATTCCGGTACAAGCCGGTCAGGATGAACCCGCCAGAGATTATTATCTGACGACGGATGTGGACACCAGTGAGGTCTATCTTCACCAGCAGTTACTTTACACTGCCAAATTATATCTGGCGTCCAATATTGAACGTGGCAGCCTGCAGGCACCGGAACTTAAAGATGCGCAAATTCAGCAATTAGGTGACGACAAGCAATATTCTGATATTGTGAACGGTAAGCGGTATCAGGTTATTGAGCGTACGTTTGCAATTGTGCCGCAAAGCTCAGGCGAATTTACTATTAAGGGACCGGTATTCGCCGGTGAAGTTCTGGCTCAGGATCCGAATACCCGCTTTGGTTTCTTCAACCGCACAAAGCAAATCAACCGCCTCGGTCCGGATATTACTATTCACGTTAAGCCCGTGCCTGCTGATATTGATTACCACTGGTTACCCAGCGAATATGTGTCACTGAACGAAGAGTGGCCGCAACAATCGTCTTTTACTGTAGGTGAACCGGTTACCCGCACTATCACCCTGACAGCAATGGGTGTAGTGGAAGAGCAGTTACCTGAACTACCTCAGATGTATCCGCCCGGATTCAAGCTCTACCCTGACCAGGCCAGTACGGCTACCGTAAACAAAAACAATACGCTCATCGCCCAGCGGGTCGAGACACTGGCGATGATCCCCACTCAGGCCGGCGACTTCATTCTACCTGAGGTAACTGTGCCCTGGTTTAATGTGCTGACCGGTAAAACGGAAACTGCCCGGTTACCGGCGAAGAAAATTACCGTAGCGCCGGCTTCAGCAACGGCAACGCCAGTTCAGTCTGCACCGCTTACTCAGGCGCAATCTGATAATACAGCCCTGCCCGCCCCCGCTACACAGCCGGATATACCGCAAGGTGCTCAAGGAACGGTGCCGCAATCTGCACCGGCAGAAAGTAACGATACCCTGCTGTGGATTGTCTGTGCATTATGGATAGTGACGCTTGCCGGCTGGATTTTTACTGTTATTTACTTCAGACGTCGTCCGGTGATGCAAGGTGAAAAGCCATCAGATGGGCGCGGCTCTGCAGGCAATGACGAAAAGCAGGCGTTTAATACGCTGCAAAAAGTCATTCAGTCCGGTGCACCGGGAGAGGTACAAAAAGCGCTCAGACAGTGGGCATTTCTGGCTGGCAAACAACATAGTCCCGCCGTGCCGGCAGACATTTATCTCAGAAAATCCGGTCTTCAACCGCAAATTGATGCCATGTTATCGAGTCAATATAGCGATAAACCACAACAATGGGATAGAAAGGCACTGTTACAGAGTATTCAGGCCATCAGGCAACAGAACACGAAGCAGAGCAATTCAGCGCTGCCACCTCTGTATCCGGAAGGCCAGTCATCCTGATCTCTGCGTCTTCCGTACAAGCACAATATTTACCGGGAGACTCAGTTTGAAAACACTTTCATCATTTAAATTTACGCCGCTGGCGCTGATTGTTGCAGCGTTGACGGCCTGTTCACCGGCACCGGAAACTGCTGCACCAGCACAACCGGAGCCACCAGCCGGCACCCTGGCCAATCAAAGCGAATCTGAGCGTTTAAACGCGTTTTTTGAACGGACGTTTGAAGAAGATTTGAAGCGCTCACCGGAATTTCAAAGCCGGCTCGGGAAAAAATGGAATTACGGCGAATGGAATGATCTAAGCGAAGAGCATAAAGAGCAGACCATCGCCATTAAGAAAAATCGTCTTGAAGAACTGGACAGCTTTAACCCTGAAACACTCACTGAGCAGGAAAAGCTCAGTTTACGTCTTTACCGTACGGGCATAGAGCGTGAACTCGCTAACGATGAATTCAGACACCATACTTATGTTGTTCATCAGTTCCGTGCGGCGCACACCAGCGTACCAAGTTTTTTGATCAATATTCATCGCGTCAGTGATGTGTCTGACGCTAAAGCCTACATTTCCCGTCTGGATAAGGTAGATGAATATTTCGATCAGGTTATAGAGCAAATGGCACTGCGGGAAAAAGCCGGCGTGTATCCACCGAAATGGGCCTACGACCAGATGATTGCCGCCGCGCAAAACGTCATTACCGGCGCGCCTTTCGATACTTCAGAGACACCTTCGACCATTTGGGAAGATTTTCAGAACAAGGTAAACGCGCTGCCCATTGATGATGTTGAAAAACAGACCCTGCTGGGCGAAGCCAAAGCTGCTCTGGTTACCTCTGTTAAGCCGGCTTATGAAGCGATTATGGCCGCTTTCGCTCACCAGAAAACCCTTTCACCGGAAGGTGACGGCGTGTGGCGCCTGCCCGACGGTGACAAATGGTATGCAAACCGCCTCGCCTGGTTCACGACGACAGATCTTAACGCTGAAGAAATACATCAGATCGGGCTGGATAATGTAGAACGAATCCACAAAGCTATGGAAGCCATTAAAGACAAGGTCGGTTTCGACGGGTCGTTACAGGAATTTTTCGAATTCATGCGCACCGATCCTCAGTTTTATTACCCGGATACGGATGAGGGCCGTGAAGAATACTTGCAGGCAGCAACGCAGGCAGTTGAAGAAATGCGAAAAGCGCTGCCGGATTATTTCGGCTTAATTCCGAAAGCAGACATGATAGTAAAACGTGTTGAACCCTTCCGCGAGCAATCTGCCGGTAAGGCGTTCTATCAAAGTCCTTCTCAGGATGGCAGCCGCCCCGGTACCTATTACGCCAACCTTTACACCATGGACGCCATGCCCACCTATCAGCTTGAAGCACTGGCCTACCATGAAGGGATCCCGGGTCACCACATGCAGCGGGCTATTGCTCAGGAGCTTGATGGTATTCCTGAATTTCAAAAGTATCTGAGTGCCACAGCCTATACCGAGGGCTGGGGCCTTTATACGGAAGAGCTGGCGAAAGATATGGGCTTTTATGAAGATCCCTATTCAGATTTCGGCCGCCTTGCTATGGAGCTCTGGCGCGCATGCCGTCTGGTGGTAGACACGGGCATGCATGCTAAACAGTGGTCACGGGAAGAAGCGATTCAGTACTTACTGGAAAACACCCCCAACCCTGAACCTGACGTGGTTAAAGCAATTGAGAGATACATCGCCATGCCGGGCCAGGCCACAGCCTATATGATTGGCAAACTGAAAATCATGGAACTGCGTAGTAAGGCGCAAGAGGCGCTGGGTGATAAATTCACTTATGCGGGCTTCCACGATGAAGTGTTAAAAGACGGTCCGGTGCCCTTGTCAGTACTGGAAGAAAAGATTAACCGCTGGATTGAACAGCAACAATCTTTGTAAAAGGCCACCACCTCAGACAGGCAACCATTTAGGGTTGCCTGCTTCTCTCTATCCTGCCAGGCTAAAAATATTCTCTCATACTGAAAGTTTTCTGACATGCGGCAGGTCTTAACTGTCATGAAAGAAAAACAACAACGTTACGAAGCACTGGTTCATGCATTTCATGGCGATATTTATCGCTATGCGTACTGGCTCACCCGCGACCCGGCGGTGGCTGAAGATATTGTTCAGGAAACTTTTCTGCGGGCATGGCGCTCACTGGACAGTTTAAAGGATGAGAAGTCAGCTAAATCCTGGCTTATCACCATTGTCAGGCGGGAGAATGCCAGACGATTTGAACGTAAACAGCTCGAGACGGTGGACATTGATGATGTGCCGGTGGCTGACGAAGCATTTCATGCCGGAAACGGGGATGACACAGAAGAACTCCGGATACTCATCGCCAGATTACCGGCAGATTACCGGGAGCCATTGATCCTGCAGCTTATCTTCGGCTATTCCGGTGAGGAAATAGCAGAACAACTGTCGCTGAATAAAAATACCGTGATGACGCGGTTATTCCGCGCCCGTAATCAACTCAGAGACATGCTGGATAGTGATTCAGCAAACCAGAGAGGTCGCCATAATGGATGATTTAGAATTCCGCCGTCGTATTTATGCCGATCCCAATACGACAGACAAAGACATGCTGGATGCCATTAAAGGCGACAGCGACAAAGCCGCTTTGAAATCGTCACTTCAGCAACTTGACGGTAAATTGCTGCAGGCAGCCAAAGTGCCTGTACCCGACGATCTGGCGCATAAGCTCATATGGCAACAGGCTACCGGCGAATTCAACCGTCATAAGCGCCGCAGCCGGTGGTTTATTGCCATGGCCGCTTCCGTGGCATTTATGGCCGGTGTTACCGGCACCATGGTATTCAATCAGGCCCCAGCAGATATCGGCACAGAAGCTCTGGCACACATGCGCTACGCTGAAATTGAAACACCCCATTCCGGCATTGAGGTTGGCATGCAGCAGGTCAATGCGAAACTGGCCGGTTTCGGCGGTACATTTTTACAGTCTATCGGTGATGTGGCTGTGGCCAACTACTGCCATCTTAACCGCCAGCAAACCTTGCATCTGATTTTAAACACAGAGCAGGGGAAAATGTCGGTGTTTGTTATGCCCCATAATGACAGCAATCCGGTGCCGCCTGCCTTCGCCGATGAAAAGTATCACGGCGAAAGCTGGTCCCTGCAAAACGCCAGCATTATGGTGGTAGGCGATAAAGGTGCTGATCTGAATCCGCTGGTGAAAAAAGTAAAAAGCAGCATCAGCTTTTCTGCATAATCTGCCGGCTTGTGTGAATTTCATGCAAACCGGTCAGGTGCAAAGTTAAATGCCCGATTGAAAAGACAGATAAACCAGACTGCCATAGAGACTGTATCTACTTCCTGTTAGCATAAGAGAAAAAACAGGAAGGAATAATATGGAAACAGGTACGCTGATCTCTCTGGGCATTTATTTTGCGGCCATGCTCGGCATCGGACTTTTCTCTTACCGCCAGACTAATAGTGACGTGGAAGGTTACATGCTGGGCGGAAGACAATTGGGCCCGGCGGTAACCGCACTGTCTGCCGGTGCGTCTGATATGAGCGGATGGATGCTGATGGGCCTGCCGGGTGCCATGTATGTTTCCGGGATCTCCGCAGGCTGGATTGCACTTGGTCTCACCATTGGTGCTTTCGCAAACTATATACTTGTTGCCCCGCGCCTGCGCTTATACACAGAAATTGCTAACAACGCTGTTACCCTCCCCGACTATTTCGAAAACCGTTTCGCAGACAACTCCCGGTTGCTGCGTGTTATTGCCTCGGTGGTGATTGTCATATTCTTTACCCTTTATACGTCATCCGGCGTGGTTGCAGGGGGTAAACTGTTCGAATCATCCTTTGGTCTGAGCTATGAAACCGGACTGTATGTCACCACCGGTGTGGTTGTGGCTTATACCCTGTTCGGCGGCTTTATGGCAGTGAGTATCACTGACTTCGTCCAGGGCTGTATTATGTTTGTGTCTCTGGTGATGGTACCGGTAGTCGTCGTGATGCAGTTAGGCGGTCCGGGCGAAGCGGTAGATGCAGTTAAATCCATCGACCCGGCGTTATTTGACGCCTTTACCGACGCCAAAAGTGGTGAAGCACTTTCACTGATAGGTATTCTGTCACTGATGGCATGGGGTGTTGGTTACTTCGGACAGCCTCACATCATTGTGCGTTTCATGGCTATCCGTTCAGTCAAAGATGTGCCCACTGCCCGTAACATTGGTATGAGCTGGATGATCGTTTCTATTATCGGTGCGTTAATGACTGGCCTGTTCGGACTGGCTTACGTGACGCAAAACGGTAATAGCATCGATCCTGAAACCATATTCATCTATTTATCTCAGTTACTGTTCCATCCACTTGTGGGTGGTTTCCTGCTGGCAGCTATTCTTGCCGCCATCATGAGTACCATCTCATCACAGTTACTGGTGACATCCAGTTCCCTCACCAGCGATTTTTACAAAGCGTTCCTGAGACGTGATGCGTCAGATAAAGAGCTGGTACTTGCCGGGCGGATTTCCGTTGTTATTGTCGCATTAGTGGCTATTTACCTGGCCTACGACCGTGACAGCACGATTCTCTCGCTGGTCAGTAATGCCTGGGCAGGTTTCGGCGCAGCATTCGGCCCGCTGGTACTGTTCAGCCTGTTTAAGCGTGATATGACCCGCCGTGCAGCACTGGGCGGAATGATTGTGGGCGCCGTAACTGTATTGCTCTGGATTTACCTGCCTTTCACCATTGACGGACAAAGTTTAAGCAGTTGGATGTATGAAATCGTACCGGGCTTTATTTTATCCAGCTTAACAATCATTGTGCTCAGTAAAAGCGGTTCCCCCCGGGAAGGTGTTACTGAGGTTTTCGACAGCTTTAATGAAAAGCTTCAGGCCTCAAAGCACGTCTAGCTTAAGCACGAATTACACCGTTAATACGCAACCAGAAAGCCGCTTTTTATAAGCGGCTTTTTGTTATGACAAATTCGTTTCAAGGTAATAAAACGGCTATTTCGTATAGCAAATCGGAATTACTACTTTGTGATCTAAATATGTTAGGGTTCTATATATATAATCGTTTAGCATATAACCTTAACTATCGGACTCGAAAATGACACTTGATATACCGTCTATTACCCATTTGAAACAACTCGAAGCCGAGAGCATCCACATTTTCCGCGAAGTTGCTGCGGAATTTGATAATCCGGTCATGTTATATTCTGTCGGAAAGGATTCCTCAGTGCTGTTACACCTTGCCCGCAAAGCCTTTGCGCCAGGTAAAATCCCCTTCCCTTTGCTACACGTTGATACCACGTGGAAATTCCACGAAATGATAGAGTTCCGTGACCAGCAAGCAGAAAAACATGGCTTTGATCTGTTAGTGCATATCAACCAGGAAGGTGTTGATGCCGGTGTTGGTCCGTTCAGCCACGGTAGTGCAAAGCACACAGACATCATGAAAACCGCTTCTTTGAAGCAGGCACTGAACAAGTATAAGTTTGATGCTGCATTCGGTGGTGCCCGCCGTGATGAAGAAAAATCCCGTGCGAAAGAGCGTGTGTACTCATTCCGTGACAGCAACCACCGCTGGGATCCGAAAAACCAGCGTCCTGAGCTGTGGAACATCTACAACTCATCAGTAAACAAAGGCGAAAGCATCCGTGTATTCCCTATGTCTAACTGGACTGAGCTGGATATCTGGCAGTACATCTACCTGGAAAACATCGACATTCCTTCACTGTACCTGGCGAAACCTCGTCCGGTTGTTGAGCGCGATGGCGTACTTATCATGGTTGATGACGACCGTATGCCGCTGGAAGAAGGTGAAACACCTGAAATGCGTTCCGTACGCTTCCGTACGCTGGGCTGTTACCCACTGACCGGTGCGGTTGAGTCTGAGGCGGCGACCCTGCCTGAAGTTATCCAGGAAATGCTGCTGACCAAGACCTCAGAGCGTCAGGGCCGCGTTATCGACCACGATAGCTCTGGTTCTATGGAGAAGAAGAAAATGGAAGGATACTTCTGATGTCGACGGATATCGTATGGCACAAGTACGAGGTCAATAAAAAGACCCGTGCGGAAAGCCTTGGTCAGACGCCACGTGTACTGTGGCTGACAGGCTTCAGCGGTTCCGGTAAATCCACCATTTCGAACCTGCTGGAACAAAAATTCCAGGAACAGGGCAAACACACTTATCTGCTCGACGGCGATAACGTTCGTCACGGTTTATGTGGCGACCTGGGCTTCAGCGATGAAGACCGCGTTGAAAATATTCGTCGCGTAAGTGAAGTGGCCAAATTGTTTGTCGATTCTGGTGTGATTGTACTGACTGCATTTATCTCTCCGTTTCAGGCTGACCGCGATTACTGCCGCAATCTGCTTGAAGAAGGTGAGTTTGTGGAAGTGTTCATTGATACCCCGCTGGACGTGTGTGAATCCCGCGATCCCAAAGGGCTTTATAAGAAAGCCCGCGCAGGTGAAATCAAGCATTTCACCGGTATCTCCTCCACTTATGAAGCCCCGGTTAACCCGGAGATCCATCTGGAGTACAAAGACGAGCCTGCAGAACAAACTGCAGAACGTCTGTACGCCATGCTTGAAGAAAAAGGACTTGTGTAATGGCATTACCTGATCCATTAGCAGAAAAGATTCTTGCCATCAGCAAAGAAGCTGGTGACAGAATTATGGAAATCTACGAGAAAGATTTCGCCATTTACGAAAAAGAAGATACCAGCCCACTGACGGAAGCTGACCTTGCCGCACACAACGTTATTGTTGCCGGTTTGGAAGCGGTATCTCACCTGCCTATCCTGTCTGAAGAATCTGCAGATATCCCCTGGGACGAACGTCGTGGCTGGGATAAATACTGGCTGGTCGATCCGCTGGATGGCACCAAGGAATTCATCAAGAAGAATGGTGAATTTACCGTCAATATCGCCCTTATCGAAAACGGTAAGCCTGTGATGGGTGTGGTTTACGCCCCGGCCCTGAAACGTTCTTACATTGGTATCGACGGGCAAGGCGCGTGGATTGAAGACGAAGGCGGTTTTGCTCCGATTTCTGCGAAGAAACACACAGACGGTGAAGTCTGGAAAGTGGTAGGCAGTCGCTCTCATCAGAGCCCTGAAATCCAGAAGTTACTGGAAGATTTGGGCGGTGAAGCGGAACTGGTTGCTATGGGCAGTTCGTTAAAACTGTGTCTGGTCGCTTCTGGCGAAGCCCACCTCTATCCCCGGTTAGGTCCGACATCTGAATGGGATACCGGCGCAGCCCACGCGGTTGCCACTGCAGCGGGAGCAAAAGTCACCGTGCTGGATGGCTCAAATCCGCTGGCAAAAGACGCCCCTGACCTGACTTATAACCAGAAAGAATCTGTGTTGAACCCCTATTTCTTAGTGAGCGCATAAGCAATGAATGTAGATAACGAATTATTGAAAGAAGACGTCCTGGGCTACCTTGAACAGCACGAACAGAAAGACCTGCTGCGCTTTCTTACCTGCGGTAGCGTAGACGACGGTAAAAGTACCCTGATCGGCCGCCTGCTGCATGACTCAAAAATGATTTATGAAGATCAGCTGGCAGCAATTACTAAAGACAGTAAGAAAAGCGGTACCACCGGTGACAAGGTTGACCTGGCACTGCTGGTAGACGGTCTGCAGTCTGAGCGTGAGCAAGGTATCACCATCGACGTAGCCTACCGCTACTTCTCCACCGACAAGCGTAAGTTCATCATCGCGGATACGCCGGGACACGAACAGTACACCCGTAACATGGTTACCGGTGCGTCTACCTGTGATCTGGCCATCCTGATGGTTGACGCCCGCGCCGGGGTAAAAACTCAGACCCGTCGTCACTCGTTCCTGGCCAGCCTGTTAGGTATCAAGCACGTTATCGTTGCTGTGAACAAAATGGACCTGATGGACTTCAGTGAAAAAGTATTTGAAGACATCAAAGCTGACTTCCTGAAGTTCTCGGAAAATCTGAATATCCCTGACATCCAGTTTATTCCGCTGTCAGCCCTTGAGGGTGACAACGTGGTAAACCGCAGCGAACAGTCGCCCTGGTATACTGGCAAACCTCTCATGGAAATGCTGGAAACCATTGAAATCGGTAACGATGACAACAAAGACGACTTCCGCTTCCCGGTTCAGTATGTAAACCGTCCTAACCTGGACTTTCGTGGCTTCGCGGGTACCGTGGTATCTGGTCAGGTTGCGCCTGGCGATGAAATCACTGCACTGCCTTCAATGAAAACGTCTAAGGTTAAGTCAGTAGTGACTTTCGAGGGCGATCAGGAACGTGCTTACGTACCGCAGGCGGTTACCCTGACACTGGAAGATGAGATCGATATCTCACGCGGCGATATGATTGTTAAGTCTGACAACCTGCCACTGCTGTCGAGCCAGTTTAAATCTCACCTGGTATGGATGGCTGAAGAGCCGATGATGCCGCATAAGCAGTATCTGTTTAAGTTTGCGACCAAGTCGACTTCAGGTTCTGTGTCAGAAGTAGAATACCAGATTGATGTAAACACCATGGAACACAAGCCTGGTGCCCATCTCAACCTGAACGAAATTGGCGTTGTTGATCTGAAATTCACTCAGCCAGTGGCCTGTGACAATTACGATCGCAACCGTGCAACCGGTGCATTTATCGTTATTGACCGGCTGACCAATGGCACCGTGGGTGCAGGTATGATCATCGACCAGTTGGCCGAAGACAAGCAACACAAAGCGCCTGAGTTCTCAGCATTCGAGCTGGAATTCAACGAATTGGTTCGCAAGCACTTCCCACACTGGAACGCGATCGACATCAGTAAACTGTAACGAGCCGGAACGGTTTATATGGATGTCAACCAATTGATGGTGCTGGGGGTTTTCTTCAGCACCATTTTTGCACTAGTTGCGTCGAATATGCGTCCTTCCACCATTTTCGCGGTGGCGATGCTTATTTTACTTGTATCCCAACAAATCACCTTCGATGAGATCCTCAATAACTTAACCAATAAAGGCCTGATCACACTGGTCCTTTTACTGCTGGTCAGCAGTGCTATTGATAAAACAGCATTGATTAAGCAAATAGGACGTAAGCTCATCACGCCCAGTTTTACTGTTTCCTACTGGCGGTTGTTCGGTCTGTCGTTTTTCTCGTCAGCCCTGCTTAACAACACCGCGATCGTGGCCAGCCTGATCGGGCCGGTAAAACAAAACCAGTATCACCCGGCATCGCGCCTGCTAATTCCGTTGTCTTACTCGGCCATTTTAGGTGGCACAGTCACGCTGATTGGTACGTCAACGAACCTGATCGTAGACTCATTTTTGCAGGAACACGGCCATCCGGGTTTCGCATTCTGGGATTTTACACTCTATGGTCTGGCTGCCGGATTAAGCTGTGGCTTCCTGATGTTTGTGTTGTCGACCTTATTGCCGGACATTGCCAATAAGAAAACCGACTACCGCGCTTACATTGTGGAAGCAGAAGTGGAGCCGGGCTCTGAGTTGATTGGCAAAACCGTCGAGGAAAACCATCTGCGGAACCTGCCTGAGCTTTTTCTGGTGGAAATTGTGCGGGACGGACAACTTATCAGCCCTGTTTCACCGGAACTTATTATCCATCAGGGTGATAAGCTGATTTTTTCCGGCAATGTACAGAAGCTGGACAGCTTAAGCCATATTAAAGGCTTAACCATGTTCGCTGAAGCTGACGGCATACTGCGGGAAAACCTCACGGAAGTGATCATCTCTAACCGTGCGCAGATTATCGGACAAACGATTAAAGCACTGGGTTTCAGGGCCTTGTTTGATGCCGCCGTTGTGGCTATTCGCCGTGATGGTGAGCAGCTTTCCGGTAAACTGGGGGAAATTAAGCTGCAAGCCGGTGATTTCCTGTTACTGGCAACCGGTCCGGATTTCCAGACCAGACAGAACCTGTCGAAGAATTTCTTCATACTGTCTGAGCAGAAAATCTCCAGACCACTGACCAACTGGCAGGAATGGATCACTATGGGTGGTTTCTTACTGGTGGTGGCCTTGTCAGCAACGGATACGTTAAACCTTGGCATCGGATTGCTGTTCTTTGCGGCCATACTGGTAGGTGCGAAAGTCACCAGTAACGGAGAGATAAAACGTAATCTGCCACTGAATCTGATTGTGGTCATTGTCGGTGCCCTCAGTCTGGCCAGTGCGTTGGAAAATGCCGGGGTTATCAGTTTGAGTACTGATTTTCTGATGCCGTATCTTTCTGATACAAACTGGTTCGTCGCCCTGTGTACAGTTTATCTGGCTACCCTGGTGTTAACAGAGTTTGTGACCAACAATGCTGCGGCAGCCCTGATGTTCCCCTTCGCCTATGGCGTTGCCGGACTTATCGGTGCCCCGTTGATGCCATTCGCCCTTGCTGTTGCATTTGCTGCCAGTGCGAGCTTTATTTCGCCCTACGGTTACCAGACTAACCTGCTGGTATTTAATGCGGCGAATTATCGTTTCTCACATTTCATCAAAATCGGACTACCCATTTCCATCACATACAGCACCATTGTGCTGGTGTTATTGAACATGACGTATTTCTGATAACGGTTGAATAGCAAAAAGCCCCGTTCACCATGGTAAACGGGGCTTTTTAATGCCGGTAACAATTTACCTGATTATCTGAACAACACTTTTTCTTTGTTGAACCAGTAAACACAAAAACCGATAAGCGCCGCTGCAATGAGTGCGGTGGAACCGAAAATGGCTATCAGCTGCACATAATCCATTGTGCCTTTAATAAGCTCTTTTATCGCCAGCGCCACATTCGTTAGCGGAACCCATGCCCAGCCACCTTTCAACTCGACACCGGGTAACATTGCCATGATCACCGGCACGATGGTAAACATCACCAGCGGTGTCATATAGCCCTGCGCTTCTTTGAAGCTTCTGGCATAAATAGACAAACTTAAAAGAATGGATGAGAAAATTGCCACCACCGGTATGAGCATGAAGAAAATCAGTAAAAAATCTGTGCCGCTGATGGCCCCCATAAATTCAGCCACCAGTTGTATGGCCATGCCCTGACTCAGCACAATGCCCCATACAGCCATACTTGCTACCGTGACCATGGCTGAGGTCACCCCGGCAAGGGCAATGGCAAAAAATTTCCCCATCACCAGATGATGGCGGGGTACAGGCGATATGAGCAGTGTTTCCAGGGTACCTCTTTCTTTTTCCCCGGCGCCTAAATCTGTTGCCGGTATCATGGCGCCTTGCAGGCACAACATAAAAATAATATAGGGAATAAAACCACCAATCTTCTCACCCCAGTTTTCCCGCTGGTCAGCCACATCTACTTTTTCAATGACCATGGGCTCAATGAGCGCTGTCTGCTGACTTTCGATGAGACCCAGTTGCGCAAAAGCAGCCTGCTGATTGCGTTCTGAAATTTCGTTTACGATAGCCTGCAGGCGTGAGAGGACTAAATTGAGACCTGCATCATTTAAGTAAACCTTAAGGGTAATCTGTCCGCCGGAGAGAATATCGTCATTATAGTTTTCCGGGATCACAAGCACGAAATCAGCCTGTTCATTCTTAACCCAGCTTTCTATGTTTTCGTTTTCCGGTAACGCTACCAGATTATAGTCTTTTGACTCCGCAATTTTTGATACCAGTTCGGGCGCGTATTCTGCACCACTGATGGCATAGTCAAGCACTTCAGACTGAGCATCTGATATAGCCTTTGAAGAAACAAATGTTACCACCCCGAAAATAGCAGGAAACACCAGCAGAGGCAGAGCAATCATGAAAAACAGTGTTTTTCTGTCCCGTACTAACTCTTTAATTTCTTTTAAAAATACCAACCACATATTACGCCTCCGTCCCTAAAGCTGATAAGAATGCACTGCTCATTGAACCCGGCGACAGCGCTCTGAAAGTGGCAATATCATCGTTAAATACCGTGCGTCCATGATTGATGATGGTCACCCGGTCGCACAATTCAGAGACTTCCTCTAAGTGATGAGTGGAGAAAATCACCGGGATCCCCTGCTCTTTCAAACCGCGGATAAAATTCAGCACTGTCTGCGCGGCCATGATATCCAGTCCCGTGGTGGGTTCATCCAGAATGACCACTTCCGGACTGTGGATCACCGCCCGGGCAATTGCCGTTTTTTGTTTCATACCGGTAGAAAAATTCTCACACCGTCTGTCCAGGAAACTGTGCAAATCCAGCAAATCGGCCAGCGACTGAATTCTTTCTTCAATACGGGTTTTCGACATATTGTGAAGCTGGCCGAAATAGGCAATATTCTCTCTGCCGGTAAGACGACCATACAGGCCGGTTGAGCCGGATAAAAAACCGATTTTCTGGCGTGCCAGCACCGGCTTTTTAAGTACATCAACACCATTAATGGTGATGCTTCCTGTATCGGGCTTCAGCGCTGTCGATAGCATACGTAATGTGGTGGTTTTTCCGGCACCGTTAGGCCCGAGTAGCCCGAGTACTTCACCGGAAGCACAATTTAGCGAAACATCCTGCACAGAATGGAAAAATTTCCCTTTCAGCCGGGGATCCTTTTTCTCCTGTTCACTCAATTTTTTCGGGTTTTCGATGGTGAATTTTTTCGCCAGCTGACTGATTTCAATCATCGCGTTTCCTTTGTTGATATTATTAATTCCGTTATCTGTTTACCGGAAGAGAAGTAAACCTAGTCTACTTTGAATCAACTTTATTACACTCTTCAAGTAAAAAAATGCGACAGAATATTTCTGTACAGGGTCAGTATACAAAGGCAGCATTTTTCTCTATGGTTACAAAGAAAGTTCCCTGTGCCAGCATTGTTAATTAAGGAAAAAGTGGCATCTGTAAGCAAATAAAGGAGTAATTATGCAGGAAATATCTAATCCCTTTCAGGCCATCAGCGAGACCTTCTTTCGCCCGAACGGCGTTTTCAGAAAGCTGGCTACCACAGACAACTGGTCATGGGTTCCGTTTTTTATCTTAATGAGTATGAGCCTTGTTCCGGTTTATCTGTATTTCCAGACCATTGATTTCGACTGGTACAGAAACTTTATTGCAGACATTCAACTGGGTGACGTGAGTCCGGCAGAAAAAGAGGCATTTACAGAACGGATGACTCAGGGATTCGTGATGTGGAGCACGATTGTCAGCGTATTTCTTGGCGTCATAATCCTGAATGCCATCTATGCCGGATACCTCACATTTATGGCCCGCAATGATGAAAAATCAGTACAGGGTTTTACTGACTGGTACGGAATGACATGGTGGACCGCACTTCCCTCTCTGCTTACCAGTTTTGCGGCACTGCTGGTACTGGTGATGGCCAGCACCCACGAAATAGACCCGGCCAGTCTCAGCCCGCTTACCTTTACATGGATATTTGGACTGACACCGGACTCAGCGTTTTACAATATCGGTCAGTTCCGGCTCGATATGCTATGGTCAATTTATCTCACCGCGGTGGCAATTGGTCAGTGGACAAGTTTCAGCAACAAAAAAGCCTGGATGGTTGCAGCCGCCCCTGTCACCATCATTTACGGTATCTGGCTGGTTTTCGTATTGCTGTAACCTTGTACTGGCGGGTTGAAAGCACATCAGTAAGTTTTTTAACCCGCCGGACAGTACTAAATCAGTGGCATCTGCAGCTGCTTTTTAGACGATACAGCCCGAAAATAGTCCGTGTTAGCGTAGAACTGCCGGTCCTGCACAGGATGCCAGCCGGGCACGCCCAGTAACGGTAAAGGATGAAGCATGCCTTTATTCTGAAAGACATCACAGGAAGCGATTTTCTGCTCCATTGCGCAATCCGTCTCCCTGCATTGTTGTTCGGATGACATAGAAGCAAATCCCGGGGGCACTGTGACCGCCATCCATTTACCCGTCAGGCCGGTAAACGGGTTCAATAACATTTCAAGATTGGCATGGCCGAATATCAACGGAAACAATAACTGACCCCATTTGTCTCTGTGTTCAACCAGAACCTGTTGCCAGTTATGCATCGCCAGTGCATTGAGTAAAGGTTCTGCCTGAGCCTTCATATCTTCCGGTACAGCAATCACAACACCACATTCATCAAAATGGGTAATACGATTTCTTGCCGGTGTACGGGGGCTTACGCCAAAACGACTGATATCCTGCATATGCAGATTATTCAGACATCGCTTCGTACGTGGAAACTGCAACCAGATCAATGCATTGAATAAGTCATGCCAGCTGTTTTCCCTGGTGGGCACAACATTATCTTCAAAGATGATCTGTTCATAATAGCGTTGTTCAGAAAGCACAAAAGAAGACTGCCCTTTAAATTCAGGACCCGGCCAGTTCACAGGGTGATGCCGGCGGACAACGTCATTCAAAACAGCCGCTGACGGAAATTCTGTTTCACCGTCGAGGCCGGTGCGGGTTAACAGCTCACGGACAGAAAAAGCAAGATTGGAACGATTTATGGCAGATGACCAACTCTCTGCGGTGGAATTCATAAGCGATGTATTGGTTCGGTGTGATTGATTCTCTATACTGGGAGGTTATTGTAGAGCAAACAGAGACTAACAATGAAAAAAATTCTTTTGCCATTTATGGTGCCGGCGCTGATCGGACTCTCTGCAGCAGGACTTTCTGCCTGCAGCAGCGATCAACCCGCACCGGCGGATACCGCGCAGGCTGGCAGCACAGCCAATTTTGACAGCGTATACGCAGGGATCACTGCTGAAGACATCAGCGGACCGTTGCAAACACTGGCTTCTGATGAGTTTGAAGGCCGCCTTCCCACCACATCGGGTGAACAGAAAACACTGGACTTTCTGGTTTCAGAATTCAAAGCCGCCGGGCTAGCACCGGGTAACGGTGACAGCTATTTGCAACCTGTGGATTTAATGGAAATCACTGCCGATCCCGACATGACGATGACCATTGGTGATAACACGTTCCGTTATAAAGAAGACATGGTTGCCGGTTCTAAACGGGAACAATCAGTTATCGATCTGAAAGACTCCGATCTCGTCTTCGTCGGCTATGGTGTCAATGCACCGGAATATGACTGGAATGACTATGAAGGTCTGGATGTAGAAGGCAAAACTGTGGTGATTCTGGTGAATGACCCGGGTTTTGAAAATCCTCAGTCCGGTAAGTTCCAGGGCACGACCATGACCTACTACGGCCGCTGGAGTTACAAATATGAAGAAGCCAGCCGTCAGGGTGCTGCCGGTGCGATTATTGTGCATGAAACAGCACCAGCTTCTTACGGCTGGTCAGTTGTTGCCAATAGCTGGAGTGGCCCTCAATACGGCCTGGTATCTCAGGATGGCGGCGCCAGCCGGGTTGCTGTAGAAGGCTGGCTCACACTGGATGCGGCAAAGAAAGTCTTTGCCGACGCAGGCCTGGATTTCGATGCTGAGAAAAAGGCAGCATTGCAGGGGCCCTATCACAAAGACATGGGCTTAACCGCCTCTGTGACAGTGAAGAACACCTTTCAAAAATCTGTCAGCCATAACGTGATTGCCACCCTTCCGGGTGCAAAAAAGCCTGATGAACACGTCATTTACACTGCTCACTGGGATCACCTGGGTAAAGATGAAAGCCTGAAAGGTGATCAGATTTACAATGGTGCCCATGACAATGCCACCGGTTCAGCAGCCGCCATTGTGATGGCAAAAGCATTCGGTGAACTGACGCCCCGCCCTGCCCGCTCAGTAACGTTTCTGATCGTGACGGCTGAAGAGCAAGGACTGCTGGGTTCAAAATACTATGCTGATCATCCTGTTATCCCGCTGGAGAAAACCGTTGCAAACATCAACATGGACGCCATGAACGTGTTGGGTAAAACGAAAAATGTCAGTGTTGTCGGTATGGGTAAATCAGAAATGGAAACCTATCTGGAAAAAGCAGCAACCCGTCAGGGCCGTTATCTGACACAGGAAGACCGTCCGGAAGCCGGCTCTTACTACCGTTCTGATCACTTCAGCTTCGCCAAGAAAGGCGTACCGGCTCTGTACGCAGAAGGCGGAGACGAACCTTGGGATGCTGAAACGGCTACCTACCGCAAACGCATGAATGTCATCGTAACCGGTTGTTATCACCAGGTTTGTGATGAATTCCGCAAGGAGTGGGATTTATCAGGCATCGCCCAGGATACGCAAATGCTGTTTGAAGTGGGTACAGATGTGGCCAATGCTGACAGCTGGCCGAAATGGAATGCTGCCAGCGAATTCCAGCGCTAAGCACTTACGCAAACAGGCTGCCTCCGGGCAGCCTGTTGCTTTTTTAGTCATCCGTTTTGCAACATCTCTTTCAATATTCCGCGAAAACCGCCACTACCCGCCCTGAATAACGGATAATTTGAGTTTCCGGCAAGTTATTCCTTGCTTTTTTCTCTCATACTGGCACATTCAACAGACGCGGAGTTTGCACCCTTCAAAAACAATAAAGTCTCACCCGCGGCCGCGTTAAGCGACCCGACAGAATAAACAATCCTTTTTTTCAACAAGTGACAAGAGAGAACCCGTTTTATGTGTGGTATTTTCGGTATCCTTGATATCAAAACCGATGTGTCTGAACTCAGAACCCAAGCGCTGGATTATACAAAGTTGCTGCGTCACCGCGGCCCTGACTGGTCGGGTATCTGGAATAATGACAATACCATCCTGTGCCATGAACGGTTGGCCATCGTCGATGTAGACACTGGTGCACAGCCGCTCATCAGCCAGGATAATAATAAGATCCTGGCCGTTAACGGTGAGATCTATAACCACAAGCAACTAGCCAAAGATCTGGCAACGCCTTATGATTTCAAAACCCGCTCGGACTGCGAAGTAATCCTTCCTTTGTACGAGCAGAAAGGCATTGAGTTTATCGATGAGCTTGAAGGCATGTTTGCTTTTATCCTGTACGACGAGTCTCAGGATGCGTATCTGATTGCCCGTGACCACATCGGCATTATCCCGCTGTATACCGGTTACGACGAACATGGCAACTTCTATGTTGCGTCAGAAATGAAAGCGCTGGCGCCTATCTGTAAAACCATCAGTGAATTCCCTCCGGGTCATTACTTGTGGAGCAAAACCGGCGAGCTGACTAAGTACTACAAGCGCGACTGGATGAGCTACGATGCAGTAAAAGATAACGAAACGAATCTGGACGACCTGAAAGTGGCTTTTGAAAAAGCCGTTAAGTCGCACATGATGTCTGACGTACCTTACGCAGTGCTGCTGTCCGGTGGTCTGGATTCATCGCTGGTTTCTGCCGTTGCAGCCCAGTATGTTGCCAAGCGTGTTGAAGACGAAGACAAGTCTGACGCCTGGTGGCCACGCCTGCACAGCTTCGCCGTTGGCCTTGAAGGTGCACCGGACTTAAAAGCAGCTAAACAGGTTGCTGATATGATTGGGACTGTTCACCACGAAATCCACTTCACGATTCAGGAAGGTCTGGATGCGATTCGTGACGTTATCTATCATCTTGAAACCTACGATACCACCACCATCCGTGCGGCAACGCCGATGTACCTGATGACCCGTAAGATCAAAGCCATGGGTATCAAAATGGTATTGTCCGGTGAAGGCTCTGACGAAATTTTCGGTGGTTACCTGTACTTCCATAAAGCGCCGAACGCAAAAGAACTGCACGAAGAAACGGTACGTAAACTGGATCGTCTGCACATGTTCGATTGTGCCCGCGCCAACAAAGCGACCAGCGCCTGGGGTGTTGAAGCCCGTGTACCGTTCCTCGACAAGAACTTCATGGACGTAGCAATGCGCCTGAACCCGCAGGACAAAATGTGTGTTGATGGCCGTATGGAGAAATGGATCCTGCGTAAAGCTTTCGACGACGGTAAAACACTGCCACCAGAAGTACTGTGGCGTCAGAAAGAACAGTTCGGTGACGGTGTAGGTTACTCCTGGATAGACTCTATCCGTGACTTCGTAGAAACAGAAGTGTCTGATCAGCAACTGGCGACAGCAGAATTTCGCTTCCCGGTGAACACACCTGATACCAAAGAAGGTTATTACTACCGCACTATCTTTGAAGGCTACTTCCCGCAGGAAAGCGCTGCACGCTGTGTTCCGGGTGGTAAGTCCATCGCCTGTAGTACCGTAGAGGCACTTGAGTGGGATGCAAGCTTCAAGAATAATGCTGACCCTTCAGGTCGTTCGATGAAAGACGTGCACTCAGGCAAAAGCCACTGATTCATGAGTTAAAAAGACAAAAGCCCGGTGAATCCGGGCTTTTTTGTATCAGCTTGATAACAGACTCTGTTTAAAGCCGGCGCGTTGACCGCCAGCTTCACCAGATTTCAGGGGTTCTCTTCCGTAGCATCGATGGTGGCGTCAATACTGGCGGGCTTATACCACAGGGCATCGTTTTGCACAGGTGTCAGAGGTGGTAAAAGCGGATTATCCAGCTCTATCGTGGTGCGCTTTTCGAGCTCCAGTGCGTTCAACGTATCTTCATAGGTAGACAAAAACAAAGCGTCGAAAGAACCATCTTCAATAGCCATCTGCAGACCCGTCTCGATAAGCCGTGCCAGTGTGGTATTGCCTTTATTCACGAAAAAATACAACGCCGTGGGATAGTAAATCGCCGTATTGTTTTCCAGTACGATGTCTGAAGACAAATTCCCCTTCTCAAGCTCATTCAGCGCTTCCATTACCGACCGGGGGAAGAAGTCAGCCTTGTTCGTTTCCAGTACTTCCGCTGCATCACCATATGCCGGCACAGTGAACACGTTAAACCCGTTCGCCTGCAAAATTTTGGTATCCGGCCACTCTTCACCGGAAATAGGCACCAGTTTCAGCAAGGCAGATTTGCTCAGCGCTTGTGGAAAGCGGCTGCGGTTCATTTCATTTATCAGAAATACGCGCCAGCCAATCAGCCCTTTCGCCAGCGGGATGCGCACTGGCAAAAGATCTTTTTCACGCTGGGCATCTGTCATACTCCAGACGACGTTCACTTCGCGGTTTTCCCGCAGCTGACGCAGTGCTTTCCCTTGCAACATGATCCGGTCTGACGGCAGTAAACTGTATTTTACGCCTGTCTTTTCCAGCGCCAGGGTAAGTAAAGCCAGCGGATATTCAGTGCGCAAATCGCGCTCATCTATAGGCCGCGGATAGGTTATCGACCATAGTGCAGCATGCACATTCGCACTTAAGAGCAGAAGAACCGGAAACAACCATTTTCCCATCGTTAAAATCCTTAGTGTCGTGCCTGAACAGACAGCATAAATCTATTCAATGCCGATATATTTATGTGTTTGTAACGATAAGCGCCAGTTTCGCGCAATACAGGTGGCGATAGCAAGATCCGTCGCACGTTGCTGCTGACTGATAGGTTGCAGACAAATATGCGCCGGTAATTTTCCGTCCAGCCGTGCCAGCAGACTATCCAGCTCATCAATATGCTTTTGCATAGCCACAGGATGCTTAATTTCATCCGCCCGCTCAAGCGCCTGAGTCAGCACCGGCATTCCGCCTTTCATGTCGACTTTAGGCGATACCGTAACCCAGGTATCTTCATGACACAGTACCTCAAAGGTACCACTGGTTTCTATTTGCGTGGTGTACCCCCGCGCATGCAGCAATGAGGTGAGCGGACGCAAATCATACATACACGGCTCACCGCCGGTGATCACGATGTGTTTGGCCTGATATCCGTTTTCTTTAAATAAGGTCAGTAACGCTTCATCTTCAATACTGAACCACGCTTCACTCTCCTGAGTTTTCGACAGGACTTCATCTGATGTTGTCAAAAACGCCTCGTCCAGCGTCCATGTATGTTTGGTATCACACCAGGGACAACCCACCGGACACCCTTGTAAACGCACAAACACTGACGGAACGCCGGTTTTTACGCCTTCGCCCTGAATCGTTTCGAACATTTCATTAATTTTAAGACGGGTGTGATGCAATGTGGTGTACCTGTTGTTGATTCGGCTTGGGATTTTACCAAGAATCACATAAAATTCTGGCATCTTTTCGCGAAAAAAACGAACTTATGTCTGAAAAAGTCATTGTTATCTATTCCGGCGGTATGGATTCTTTCACCGTACTGCATAAAGCCATTGCTGACGGGAAAAAACCTTATGCCCTGTCTTTTAACTACGGTCAGCGGCATAAAAAAGAACTCGATTACGCCGCAGCCGTGTGTAATGAGCTGAATGTGCCTCATAAAGTGGTGGATATTTCTGCCATCAATTCACTGGTCGGCGGCTCGGCACTGACTGACGACATTGATGTGCCGGAAGGACATTATGAAGAGCCGTCAATGAAAACCACCGTGGTGCCGAACAGAAATATGATCCTGTTGTCACTGGCAGTAGGTTATGCGGTCAGCGAGAATGCCACCAAAGTTTATTACGGTGCTCACTCCGGTGATCACGCTATTTATCCGGACTGCCGCCCTGAATTCGTTGAGAAAATGAATGACGTGTGTGCCATTGCGAATTATGAAGCGGTTGAAATTGTCACCCCTTATCTCAAAGTGAGCAAAACGGCCATACTCACCGATGGTCTTAAAATGGGACTGGATTACGGTAAAACGTGGACCTGCTACAACGGCAGAGAGCATGCCTGCGGTGGTTGCGGTGCTTGCCAGGAGCGTCTGGAAGCGTTTCGTGATAACGGTGCTGTCGACCCTCTCACCTACGAGTAATGTTGTCCTTAGAATGAAAGAAGAAGGCCCCGCAATATTGCGGGGCCTTTTCAATTCAATCTGACCGGCATGATGCCTGTTACTTCTGGCTCTCTGAAATAAAGTAAGTCAGTTCTTTGATACAGTGACGCAGTACCGGATTCAGGCGGGTATTTTTACCGTTCATCACAAACAGCTCGTGATCAAAGTTAAACAGACTGCCTTTGGCAATAGGCACCAGTCCTAAACTTGCGCCCTGCTCTTTAGCAATATAGTCAGGTAGCAGACCAATGTATTCACCGGTCATAATGGCAGAAAGCGCCGCCTCGAAGGAATCGGAGAACGTCTGAATAGCCAGACGCTGATCATCTTCAATATAATTGGCAGATGACAGACCGGAAATCCCGATAGCCGGATACTCACCAATTTTTACGTCTTCCGGCAGTGACACATCGCGGAATTTTGCCAGTGGATGCGTCGGTGAACAGTACAGGCGGCCTTTGCAGGAAATACCAATCGGATGGAACGTTACAGATTCGGGTTTCACCATGTCGTAAGTAGAAATCACCAGGTGACACTCACCGGATAACGCAACGTGCTCTACTTCGTTGTAAAGACGGGTCTGAATATTGACATGGATATCATCAAATTTCTTCATGGTGCTCTTAACAGCCTTACTGACTGCAAGATGCATGGAAAGCGGCAGGCCTGCCATCATTACCAGGGTAATGTGACCGGAGTAATCGTCGTGAAGCGATTTCAAGTTAAAAACAAAGTTATCGAATGCATTGAAGATTCGTTTGGTTTCCTGGAAAACCACTTCACCTTCTTTTGTCATTTGAAAACCGCCACGGCCCCGGTGACATAGCACCAGATCCAGACGTTCTTCTAACTTTTTAATCGCAGCACTGATATTCGGGCGTTGCATACGTAACACCGGCTCAGCGGCAGTAAATCCATTACAACTCGCAACCGCATAAAACACCCGTAACAGCTTAATATCTGATTCTTGTAAACGATTCAACATGGCGCAATCCGTGAAATTATAGGTATAGTTATAAATACTTTAGAATCATAATAGGTAACTGTTTGCCCGATTACAACGGCAAATTGTAAGTTTATTCACCGGAATTAACGATTTAATTAAACTGAAACAAAAAAAAGCGCCCCGAAGGACGCTTCTATATATCTGACAAACCCCTTAAGACACGGCGACGACCTGCTTTCGTAATGTTTCGATGTCATCACGCACTGACGCGGCTTTTTCAAATTCAAGCTCACGGGCGAACTCAAACATTTTCTTCTCAAGATCAGCAATTTGCGCCATAAGTTCCGTGGCACTGGCAGCCTGCATTTCTTTTTTCTTCTCGGCAACTTTACGCAGTTTCACTTTGCCGGAAGCAGGATGGGCACTGTCACCTAAGTCCATAATGTCCGTAATGGGTTTGTTTAACCGTTGAGGCACTACACCGTTGGCCTTATTGTGGGCTTCCTGTTTCTCCCTGCGCCGGTTAGTTTCATCAATGGCCTTTTTCATTGACTTGGTGATCACATCTGCGTACATGATGGCGCGGCCATTAACGTGACGGGCTGCACGGCCAATGGTCTGGATCAGTGAACGCTCAGCGCGGAGAAATCCCTCTTTATCCGCATCAAGAATCGCAACCAGCGACACTTCTGGCATATCCAGACCTTCCCTGAGCAGGTTAATGCCCACCAGCACATCGAACTTACCCAGACGAAGATCGCGGATAATTTCAATACGTTCAACGGTATCAATATCGGAATGCAAATAACGCACTTTCACGCCATGTTCATTCAGATATTCGCTTAAATCTTCGGCCATGCGCTTGGTCAGCGTAGTAATTAACACCCGCTCGTCTACCGCAACCCTTTTCTGAATTTCAGAGAGTACATCATCGACTTGCGTCGCCACCGGACGCACTTCAATTTCAGGGTCGAGCAAGCCGGTGGGACGTACCACCTGCTCCACAATTTCGCCGTCAGATTTTTTCAGCTCATATTCACCCGGCGTCGCGGAAACATAAATCGTCTGTGGAGAGATCTGCTCGAACTCCTCAAACTTCAGAGGCCTGTTATCCAGGGCAGATGGTAACCGGAAACCGTATTCCACCAGAGTTTCTTTCCGCGACCGGTCGCCTTTGTACATCGCCCCGATTTGCGACACAGTGACGTGGGATTCATCTATAAACATCAGGCCGTCAGCAGGAAAGTAATCCAGCAGTGTCGGGGGCGGCTCACCCGGCGCTCTGCCGGAGAGATAACGTGAGTAGTTCTCAATGCCCGAGCAATAGCCCAACTCCAGCATCATTTCGATATCAAACTGGGTGCGCTGGGAAATCCGTTGGTCTTCGAGTAGCTTGTTACTCTCCTGTAACTGCGCCTTGCGATCTTTCAGTTCAACTTTAATCTCTTCAATGGCAGCCAGAATTTTTTCTCTGGGTGTGACATAGTGAGTTTTAGGAAACACCGTGGCACGGATCACCGATTTATCCACCGCACCGGTCAACGGGTCAAACAGGCTGATTTTATCAATCTCACTGTCGAACAATTCTACCCGCACGGCCTGCTTCTCTGAATCCGCAGGGAAAATATCAATCACGTCTCCCCGTACACGGAATGTGCCCCGCTCGAAGGCCAGGTCATTACGCTTATATTGCAGTTCGGCAAGACGGCGCAGAATATCCCGCTGATCCATAGTATCGCCCTGGCGCAAATGCAACAGCATTTTCATGTAGGACTCAGGATCACCCAGACCATAGATGGCAGACACACTGGCCACGATAACAACATCGCGCCGCTCCATCAGTGCCTTTGTCGCTGACAACCGCATTTGTTCAATGTGGTCGTTGATTGACGCATCTTTCTCAATAAAAGTATCGGTACTGGGAACGTACGCTTCCGGCTGATAATAGTCGTAGTAGGAAACGAAATATTCCACCGCATTGTTCGGAAAGAACTCTTTCATTTCACCATAAAGCTGGGCCGCCAGAGTTTTATTGTGCGCCATGATCAGTGTCGGACGCTGCACCTGCTTAATAATGTTTGCCATGGTGAAGGTCTTACCGGAGCCGGTAACCCCCAGCAATGTCTGACTGGCAAGACCGCTTTCCAGCCCGTCAACCAAAGCTTCTATGGCTTTTGGCTGATCCCCTGCCGGTTGATATTTGGATTCCAGTTCGAAGCCTTTACTCATTGTGCTACTTCTTCTCCCGGTTGCCGGCGATGCTCAGACAGCGCCCGATTAAAATAAACATAAGAGATGGTCGCCATACACAAATTGGCAATGACGACGCCCCAGAACAAGCCTTTCAAACCAAAGAACAAACTTGCCACATAGGATACAGGTACGTAAAAAACGAACAGCCGGATGACACTCAGGATCAACGCTGCCATTGGCTTGTGCATGGCATTCAATGACGAATTCGTTAAAATCACAATACCCTGCATCCCGTAGCCCAGCGGGACTATCATCAGGAACAGATGAATGAGCCAGGCCACTTCAGCTTCCTCAGCAAACATTTGGGCTATCCAGCCGGAAAGCAACCACATGAGAGCGAACACGACAAGTTGCCAGCCAATCACAAATTTCACAGTTAACCGGTAAGCTTCTTCAACCCGTTGATACAAACCGGCCCCCACATTTTGCGAAATGATGGGTGGCAGGGTCATGGACAATGCCAGAATAACGATAGACGCAATGGACTCAAGCCGGTTCCCTACTCCCCATGCAGCAACGGCCTCTGCACCATAATTTGCCACTACTGCGGTCATCACACCACCGGCAACAGGTGTGAGCATATTCGCCCCTGCAGCCGGCAGACCGATTTTCAGGATGGGCGCACAGCTTCTGCGCAATTCCGCAATGGTCAATAAACGGGGGACCATCAGGTTTCGTTTCACTGCCAGCAACCAGATGATATAACTGGCTCCCGCCACCCAGGCGAGGAACGTCGCCAGTGCCGCTCCCTGAATCCCCATCGCCGGTACCGGTCCCCAGCCAAAAATAAAAATAGGATCAAGGGCTGCATTCAATGCGCCGCCAACCGCCATAATAATACTGGGAGTGCGGGTATCACCGCATGCCCGCAGCACACTGTTCCCCACCATGGGAAGCGCCAGAAACACACTTGATAAATACCACAACGTCATATAGTCATGAATGTAGGGCATCAAGGTTTCACTGGCGTTCAGTGCTTTGAATATCGGGTCAATCAAAAAATAACCTGCAACGGCAAGCAAACCCACCATCACGAAAGACAAAGTTATCGAGCTGGTTGCATACTCCCGGGACTCAGAATAACTCCCGCTACCCTGCAACTTACCGATAATGGCTGACGTACCAATCCCGAGGCCGATATTTAAACTGATAACCGTAAAGGTAACCGGAAACGTAAAACTGATAGCTGCCAGAGGTTCAGTGCCCAGTAAACTGACGAAGAACGTATCAACAAGGCCAAAGCTCATCATCATAACCATACCCATGATCATCGGTACGGTCATTCGCTTTAATATAGTAGCTACATTACCTTGCGTTAAACTGGAAGCGCGCGTGTTATTTTTTGATTCGGTCACGTCGGTCTCTTAACTGATTCGCCATGAAGTGACGATGGGAAATAAAACAGGCTTAGTCTACTTGAGTGACTGCCCGGTTGCACGACTATCCGCCACGGCTAACCCCCGTATTATCCTTTATTCTTTTTTAAGAAATATTTTTATTTTTTTATTTGACAGATTTTGGTTTATCGCCTTGTCAGTCACTAAGCCGTCAAAAGTTTGTCTTTTATAAATGAAAAACACCCATGATTTTCCACAATTTTAAATGACAGTGGGATGACAGCTATTTGACAGCTTGTGTCATATAACCGGCGTGGGAAAACCCTTTTAATCCCTGTGCGGATCCGGCGAACTATGTTAATTATCCGTTAACACTAAAAAAGATCGTCAAAATCCTGTTGTCTTATTAACCGCTGTTAGCGAATTAACACACAAGTGTGTTAATGTGTGACCAATGCAGATCATATTATCCACTGGGCACGATCAAACAATATAAACAGTTGAATTTAATAAACAAACCAAACAAACTCACTCCGTCACATCAACGAATCAAACTGATTTATTGCTGCAAATTCCAACGATCCCCCCACCTATCAACATAGTTATCCACAGATTTAGTGGATAAGTGCGTAAAGGCCAGTATTCACGTGTATTTTCCAGGATCCCGTCGATTTTTTTGTAAGTGAAGACTAACCTTATGATTGGCTGATGCACGTTACCGTTACATTAATAACTGTACTTTAATACAGTAGTCAAAGCCTTTTTAATACCCTTTAAGTTACTCTTCTAACTTTTTAGTTATAAGCTTTGTTTGTGTTTATTCGATTTCAGGCATAGTCAAAAATCTGACTTATTTTTCAACAACCTGTCTGTACCTGGTGTAAACAAGTGTATTTTTTAAGCGCTTTGAGCAATTTTTGTCTCGGAAATCAGAAAAAAGCTATTTTTTGAGCGAACGGAATAAAAACCTTAAAACGTTTGTTGACAGTGACAACATACGTCATTAATATTCGCCTCCGTTGAAAGCCGGTCCCCCTTAGCTCAGTTGGTTAGAGCGACGGACTGTTAATCCGCAGGTCCCCCGTTCGAGTCGGGGAGGGGGAGCCAACTTTCGACAAATCCGGTTCCCCCTTAGCTCAGTTGGTTAGAGCGACGGACTGTTAATCCGCAGGTCCCCCGTTCGAGTCGGGGAGGGGGAGCCACTCTTATTTCCCCTCTTTGTTTCATCGCAGAAATTCATTTCTTTAAATTATTCTCATTTGTATTAAGTTGTTAATCGCGCGACAAAAAGCGATAATACGCAACGTGACAGACACTGCTGTTTTTTTAAATTTTTAATGTCCAATATGCGTTCACTGCTTTTACTATGACAGATTTTTTGTTACTCCTTGTGGGTACAGTACTCGTTAACAATTTCGTGCTGGTTAAGTTTCTGGGTTTATGCCCCTTTATGGGCGTGTCCGGCAAACTTGAAACGGCCATTGGCATGGCCATGGCGACATCCTTTGTTTTAACACTGGCATCTGTCACCAGTTATCTGGTCGAAACCTGGCTGCTTGTGCCCCTGGGCATCGGTTATCTGCGAACACTGGCATTCATCCTGGTTATTGCCGTCGTGGTTCAGTTCACTGAAATGGTCGTGCACAAGACCAGCCCGACCTTATACCGGCTACTCGGAATATTTCTGCCTCTTATCACTACCAACTGCGCGGTATTGGGTGTTGCCCTGCTAAACCTGACAGAGCAACATAATCTCATTGAGAGCCTGATTTACGGCTTCGGTGCTTCTGTTGGTTTTTCTCTTGTGCTTATTTTATTCGCTGCAATGCGTGAACGTCTGGCCGCGGCAGATGTTCCGGTGGCTTTTAAAGGCGCTTCTATTGCCATGGTTACCGCCGGCCTTATGTCGCTGGCATTTATGGGTTTCAGCGGTCTGGTGAAATTATAATGACGATATCAGTAGCACTTATCGCCATCGGCGTGCTTGCGGTCGCATTCGGCCTGCTTTTAGGCTATGCCAGCATCCGCTTTAAAGTTGAAGCCGATCCACTGGTTGAGCAAATCGATGAAATCTTACCGCAAACACAATGTGGTCAGTGTGGCTATCCGGGTTGCCGCCCCTATGCAGAAGCGATTGCAAACGGTGATGACATTAATAAATGTCCGCCGGGCGGCGAGTCCACGATTAAAAAACTTGCCGACCTGACCGGCAAAGAAGCCAAACCCCTCGATTCAGCCCACGGTGAAGAGGATGTGAAAAAAGTCGCCTTCATCCGCGAAGATGAATGTATCGGCTGTACCAAATGTATTCAGGCATGTCCGGTAGATGCCATTCTGGGCGCTGCAAAACATATGCATACGGTGCTGACTCAGGAATGTACGGGCTGTGATCTCTGCGTGGACCCCTGCCCTGTTGACTGTATCGACATGGTGCCCGTTGAAACCACAACGGCGTCATGGAAATGGGATTTTGATAAAACGCCCAAAGGCGATATTCCAATTAAGATGGTGTCGTAATCGTGATGTTTCCTGTTTATGAAGACGTTCTGGCCCGGCTGGATAAGGGTCAGCTCAGCAGCTTTCCCGGCGGCGTACATCCTGAAGGTCATAAAGGGCTTTCGAACCAGACACAAATAGTGGATCTGCCGCTGGCAAAGGAATACGTTGTGCCGGTACGGCAGCATATTGGTACAGAAGGCACCTTACTGGTGCGCCCGGGCGATAAGGTTCTCAAAGGTCAGCCACTGACCCAGTCCACCCAGCCTTTTTCTGTGCCTGTCCATGCGCCAACTTCCGGTACCATAGCCGGCATCGCGCAGCATGTTACCGCTCATCCCAGTGGTCTGGATGAACTTTGCGTTACGCTGAAAGCCGATGGCCATGATACCTGGTATCCTCTTTCTCCCTGCCCCGACTATGCAAAAGAAGAAAAGGTATCACTGACTGAAAAGTTATGTGATGCAGGAATTTCAGGTATGGGGGGCGCCGGCTTTCCCAGCCACATTAAGGTGAATACCAACAAGCCTGTTGAGTTTCTGATCATCAACGGCGTGGAATGCGAGCCTTACATCACGTCTGACGACAGGCTGATGCGTGAGCACGCTGACGGCATCATGGCCGGTATTGAAATTCTTGTACACCTGCTGTCACCCAAATGCGTGGTGATCGCCATTGAAGACAACAAACCAGAAGCCATCAGGGTTTTATCAAAACAGATTGAAACCCTGCCCCACATCCGTGTGGCAACAGTAGAGACAAAGTATCCTGCTGGCGGTGAAAAACAACTTATTCAGGTCGTAACCGGCCGTGAAGTGCCCCGCAAAGGATTACCTCTTGATGTGGGTGTGACCATGTTCAATGTGGGTACCTGCTTTGCAGTTGCACAAGCCATTATTGAAGGTAAACCCCTGATCGAAAGGATCGTCACTGTCACAGGTCAGGCAGTTAAACGCCCCGGAAACTATCGTGTTCGCCTTGGGACACCAGTGAATCACGTGTTGTCTCAGGCGGGTTACCTCGGTGAAAAACAGACAACGCCACAGGTCATAATGGGCGGCCCGATGATGGGCTTTACCTTAAATGACGCCGCGGTACCGGTGGTAAAAACCACCAACTGTCTGTTGGTACCGGCTACAGGTGAACTCACCAACGGTGACGACGAACGCGCCTGTATCCGTTGCAGTGCCTGTGCTGATGCCTGTCCGGCAACATTGCTTCCGCAGCAGTTGTACTGGCACAGTAAAGCGAAAGAATACGATAAGGCACAGGAATATAATCTGTTTGATTGTATCGAATGCGGTGCCTGCGCTTATGTATGCCCCAGTGAAATACCGCTGGTTCATTATTACCGTAAAGCCAAAGCTGACATTCGCCTGGAGCTTGACGAAAAAGCTAAAGCAGACAAAGCCAAAGAACGTTTCGAAGCCCGCAAAGCCCGCCTTGAACGGGAAAAAGAAGAGCGGGAAGCGAAGCATCGTAAAGCCAAAGAAGCAAGGCTGGCAGCTGCCGCACAACCGGCAACTGACGCTCCGGCCTCTCAAAGCAGCGATGCAGCCACCAAAGATAAAGTAGCGGCCGCTCTGGCACGTGCCAAAGCCCGCAAAGCGGCAGCACAAAAAGCAGAAACACAACCGGAAACGGCGCCGGCTTCACAGGAAGAAGCTCCTGCTGCAAATGATAAAAAGGCTGCAGTGGCAGCAGCCATCGCCCGGGCGAAAGCTAAGAAAGCAGCTCAAAATGCAACGCCTCCTGCTGATTCCGCTGACGCCGCTCCTGCACCGGAAGGCGAAACTGACAATAAGAAAGCCGCAGTGGCAGCAGCCATAGCCAGAGCGAAAGCCAAAAAGGCGGCCAGAGAAGCGCAACAGTCTGCAGACGACAACAGCGAAAAACCGCCGGTACAAACAGAACCGGCTCAGCCAGAACCGGCTCAGCCAGAACCGGCACAAAAAGAACCTGAAGCAACCCAATCCTCCCCGGCAGCACCGTCTGCTGAAGAAGCCAGAAAAGCGCGTATTGCAGCCGCTGTTGCCAAAGCAAAAGCAAAAAAGGCGGCAAAAGACAATGATGGCGCACCGGAACAGGATGCAAAAACCGGAACAGGGGCTCAGGAAACGACTGATAAACCCGACGCTGGCAAGCAAACAGATGCACAGGCTGATTCAGACACAACACAAAAAAAAGCAGACCCCGCGGATGAAAAGAAAGCCCGTATTGCTGCTGCGGTTGCAAAAGCAAAAGCGAAAAAAGCCGCCAGAGACAACGGGAATAATGACTAAATGAAACTAAATCTTGCCAGTTCCCCTCACTTACGCACAAAGCGTGATACCAGTCAGGTAATGCGCCTGGTGCTATACGCCATGTTGCCGGGCATTGCTTGTCAGGTTGTATTCTTTGGCTGGGGCGTCGTCATTCAGGCGTTCCTTGCTGTTGCGACAGCACTGGCAACGGAAGCCGCGATTTTGTCTCTGCGCAATAAACAGGTTAAGCGCAATCTGTCTGATTACAGTGCGGTACTCACAGCCTGCCTGCTGGCAGTCAGTATCCCCCCTACTCTGCCCTGGTGGATGACCGTCACCGGCACTTTTTTCGCCATAGCAATCGTGAAACAGCTTTACGGCGGTTTGGGCTACAACCTGTTTAATCCGGCGATGGTGGCTTATGTCGTGCTGCTGGTGTCTTTCCCTGCGGCAATGACTCAGTGGCTGCCACCGGAAGGCGTAAGAGCGGCAGCATTATCCTTTACAGATACATTGAGCCTGATTTTTACCAGTTATACGCAAACCGGACTGGATGTCACTCAAATCAGGGATGTGGCTGACGGCATGACATCCGCGACGCCATTGGATCAGGTGAAAACTGGCCTGACCCGTTCTTCAACCTATTCTGAGTTACTGGCATCGCCAATTTACAATGGCGGCCTTTTTGCCAGCGGTGCCGCTGGCTGGTCATGGGTAAGCACAGCCTGGGCCCTTGGCGGGCTGGCGTTGTGGCGTCTGAAGGTTATCAGCTGGCACATTCCGGGCAGCATGATCGCCAGCGTCGCCCTGTGCGCCTTATTTCTTCATCTGCTCAATCAGGATATCTACGCGTCACCGGTCTTTCACCTTATCAACGGCAGCGTGTTATTCGGTGCGTTTTTCATTGCCACTGATCCTGTTTCTGCCTCCACCACAGCACGAGGACGGATAGTATTTGGCGCGCTCATCGGATTCTGGATTGTGATTATCCGTACGTTTGGCGGGTATCCTGATGCGGTCGCCTTTGCGGTCATTATTATGAACATGGCTGTGCCGCTAATCGATTATTACACCCGTCCGCGCACCTACGGCCATCCGCGGGGTAAAGCATGATGAACAGTATTGTGAAAAATGGCGTCATGCTGGGCGCTTTTGCCATTGTGACCACTGGTTTAATTGCCACTACCTTTTTCGGCACTGAGTCACGCATTGCAGAGCAGGAACAGCAAAAATTGATGTCTTTGCTGAACGAAGTGGTACCCCAATCGCTTTATGATAATGAACTGTATGCAGATTGCACCGCCGTCTCTGATCCGCTGCTTGGTAAGCCGGGCACTTTACGCCACGTTTACCGTGCACGGTTAAACGGAGAGTCCGCCGCCCTTGCTATTGAAGCTGTGGCACCGGACGGTTACAGTGGGGATATTGCCATTGTTATCGGTGTCACTAACGACATGACGGTAACCGGCGTGCGGACTGTGAGACACCAGGAAACTCCCGGACTGGGTGACAAAATCGAATTGTCAGTCAGTGACTGGATAACGTCTTTCAGCGGTGAGTCCTTTGATAATTCGGCGCTGAACAAATGGCAGGTAAAAAAAGACGGTGGCAAATTTGACCAGTTTACCGGCGCAACGATTACTCCCCGTGCCGTTACAGGTGCAGTAAAACGGGCCCTGTTGTATGTGGAAGCAAACCGTGAGTCTTTATTTGCCCTGCCAGTTAATTGCATGGCTAAGCAACCCGGAGGTTCAGAATGAGTGAGTGGAAAAATCTGACCATCGAAGGTTTATGGAAAAATAATCCTGCACTGGTTCAGCTTCTGGGTTTGTGCCCCCTTCTTGCGGTCACCGCAACAGTTATTAACGGGCTTGGCCTGGGGCTGGCAACCACACTGGTGCTGGTTGGTTCAAATATTACCGTGAGTCTGGTACGTAATATTGTCAGGAACGAAATCCGGATCCCGGTGTTCGTGATGGTGATTGCAGGTTTTGTAACCGTTGTTCAGCTACTGATGAACGCCTTTACTTACGAACTCTATTTAACACTGGGCATTTTTATTCCGTTAATTGTGACAAATTGCGCCATCATTGGCCGGGCTGAAGCCTTTGCCTCGAAGAATCCGGTCCTGCCGGCAGCCCTTGACGGCCTGATGATGGGTGCAGGGTTTACTGCTGTGCTGATGTTACTAGGCGCCATGCGCGAAGCCTTAGGTTCCGGTACCCTGCTAAGCGGAGCTGATCGTCTTTTTGGCAGCATAGCGACCAACTGGACCATTACTTTATTTGATACAGACCAGCCTTTCCTGCTCGCTATTTTGCCGCCGGGCGCGTTCATTGGCATGGGTCTGCTCATTGCTCTTAAAAATGTTATCGACGCGCGGATGGCTGCCAAAAAGGTTCCGGAAGCCAAAACCGTCACCCGAATCAGGGTAACTGCTGAAAGTTAAGTGTTGCTATGAATAATACGAAAAGAAAGGAAATTCTGACCCGGCTGAGAGATGCTAATCCTCATCCCACTACTGAATTGAACTTCACTACACCCTTTGAATTGCTGGTCGCAGTGACCTTATCAGCACAGGCCACCGATGTGGGTGTGAATAAGGCGACGGCCAAACTGTTTCCCGTGGCCAATACGCCGCAGGCTATCGCAGATTTGGGCGTAGATGGCTTAAAGGAATACATCAAGACTATTGGTCTTTACAATGCCAAAGCCGAAAACGTGCACAAACTCAGTAAGATCATTGTTGAAAAGCACAATGGCGAGGTACCGGAAAGCCGGGAGGCGCTGGAAGCTTTGCCGGGCGTTGGCCGTAAAACGGCGAATGTAGTACTGAATACAGCATTCGGCTGGCCCACGATTGCGGTAGACACTCACATATTTCGGGTATCAAACCGCACTAAGTTTGCCATGGGCAAGAACGTGGACAGAGTGGAAGAAAAGCTGTTAAAAGTCGTGCCTGCTGAATTTAAGGTCGACGTTCACCACTGGCTGATCCTGCACGGCCGTTATACCTGTATCGCCCGCAACCCCCGCTGCGGTTCCTGTATTATTGAAGACTTGTGTGAGTTTAAGGATAAGACCGGGTAGTTTTATCCAAATTGGGTGTAGAAGCTTTCCAAAATTGTCATTAACGCTTTATTCTTCTCTGAATTTGCAGCATCAACGTGAGGCACCGAAAACGTTTTAGAATCGTTATCGAAATACCGGCCGGAGCTTTCTGCAAACTTATCAGAGAGCGATGCTTTAACTAATATTTCAGCACCGATCCCGATATCGTTTCCTGCCAAACCAAAACCTTCTTTAACCATTTTACTAGCCAATAATGAACCGGGGTTAACCGCTAATACAACCTGGTCTGTCTTTAGTTCCCGGGCTAACTCTTGTGACCATATAGTAATGGCCAATTTACTTTGAGCATAAGCCTGAAAGTCGTCTGCAATCGTCAAACTCCCGCGCATAGCTTCGAGGTTGACCGGCGCTTGTGCAGCAGATGACAAATTAATAATCCTCCCATTATCTTTTAGCACTGACAGTAACCCTTTGGTGATGATGAAAGGGCTAATCGTATTAACGACAAACCTTACATCCACCCCGACACCGCTAACAGGCTTATCCGTCTTGAATACGCCTGCATTGTTGATAATAATATCTAGCGATTGATGACATTTTTTTATATTGTCCACTAACTGCCCCACTTGATAAAGGTCCGAGAGGTCAGCCTTATAAGTATCTATTTCAATATTTGGAGCAATCTCTAACAGCAATTTGTGAGTCTTTTTCAGCTTGTCTGCATTTCGTCCGTGAATAACCAGGTTGTGTCCTAAACCAGCCAATATCTGCGCGGTTTCTAAACCAATGCCATCAGTCGCACCTGTGATTAATATGGTTTTCATTTCATCCCTCTTCACACGCTTATCACAACTTTGCCAATGGCTTTTCCACTAGATAATCGTTCATGTGCTTTTCCCGCTTCATTTAGTGAAAATGATTGACTGTCCAGAACAACTTCAAGCTCTCCCGCTTCAACAATTTGGGCTAGCTCCGTAAGTATGTCAGAGTGATCTTCCCGATTTACATTGTGGAGCATGGGTATCAGCATAAATACCACATGCAAAGACAAACCTTTGAAATGAGCTAACGATAAATCTAAGTCAAGCATTGCAACAGTTGTGGCAACGTGTCCGTTTAAAGCAGTCGCCTCAAACGAGTTCAGCATGTTTTCACCACCAACCGAGTCAAATACAACATCAAAGCCAATTCCTTTAGTATATTTTTCTACATATTCGGCCACGTCTTCTGTTTTGTAATTTATAGCAGTGGCACCTAACTTACTGATAAGAGCTAGCTGCGCATCTCCCCCTCCTGTTGAATAAACCTCAGCGCCAAAATATTTTGCAAGTTGAAGCGCTACGTGACCAACACCTCCTGAGCCACCATGCACCAGCACTTTTTGGCCTTGTTTAACACCCGCACGGGTTAGCCCTTCATAAGCAGTAATACCCACTAATGGCAGTGCGGCAGCTTGTTCCATGGATAAATTCCCTGGCTTCTTAGCTATAAGTCGAAAATCCGCAGCGATATATTCTGCTAATGTCCCGGGCAGATCAGCAAGCCCACCAGCACACCCATACACTTCATCTCCTATTTTGAAATCTGTCACGCCATCGCCCACTTCTTCTACTATTCCGGCGAAATCCATTCCCAAAATAGCAGGCGCTGAAGGGGACAAAGGTAACTCGCTGCCCATTTGACGGATCATTGTGTCCACGGTATTCACACTTGTGGCTTTTATATTCACCAAAACATGCATCGGTTTCACTTCTGGTTTGCCGACATGTTTAAGTTCAAATACCTCTGGTCCACCAAATTTGTTAACTACCATTGCTCTCATTTTGACTCTCCGGTTACGCTCAGTTCATGTTTAAGCTAAAACGAGTATAATCTTCAAAGGAGATATTGATAATTACCCAAAATAAATAATCACTTTCAACAAAAAGTTTATAATGAATATTGAGTATCTAAAGCTATTTGTTAGAGTAGCCACTACAAACAACATAAGCTCTGCAGGCGCTGAACTTGGCTTATCTGCCGCTGTGGCGAGTAGCCATATTAGAAAGCTGGAAGAAAGTTTGGGCGTAAGGCTTTTTCATAGAACAACAAGAAAGATATCTTTAACTGAAGATGGCGTCGCATTTCTTCATCATGCTGAAGACGTAATTGCTAGCGTGGAAGCGGCTGAAGCATCGGTGGGAGTTGGGAACTTAAAGCCAAGTGGAACGTTGCGTGTTGCTGCTCCAGCCTCATTTGGTCGCATGCATATATTGCCTGCGATGAAAGGCTTTATGAATGAATACCCTAATCTAAAAATAGATTTAAAACTGTCCGATACCATAGTTGATTTAGTAGAAGGCGGTTTTGATATTGCCATCCGAAATTCGCAATTAAAAGACTCAACACTAATAGCCAAAAAACTAGTAAACGATAGACGGATTTTATGTGCGTCCCCTGAGTACATATCTAAATATGGTTCTCCTGCCTCACCCATGGAACTGAGAGAGCATAACTGTATAACCCTCTTAAATTTAGATCATTGGGCATTTAAGGGTGGCAATGAAACGCTAAATATTAAAGTCACCGGCAACTTTAGTACCGACAACGGGGAAGCAATACGTGACGCTTGCTCATATGGCATAGGTATAACTGTCAATTCAACCTGGAGTGCCTATCAACAATTAATTAATGGTGAGTTAGTAGAAGTATTATCCGAATACCCATTGATTTCTGAAACCGCTATTTGGGCGGTTTACCCAAGCTCCAGACAATTAGCACCTAAAGTCAGAGCGTTTATTGATTACTTTTCGAGTTACTTTAATAGTGAACCGTATTGGGATGAAAAGCTTAAACAGCACCCCCAGCCACACTCTGTTTAATCAATACCTACTTTAATTATCCTTTAGCTGGCCCACTATCGCTGTAGACACACACATATTTCGGGTATCAAACCGCACTAAATATGCCATGGGCAAGAACGTGGACAGAGTGGAAGAAAAGCTGTTAAAAGTCGTACCTGCTGAATTTAAGGTCGACGTTCACCACTGCACGGCCGATATACCTGCATCGCCCACAAACCACGTTGCGGTTCCTGTATTATTGAAGATCTGTGTGATTTTAAGGAAAAAACAGAAGTCTGATTTACTAGCGGCAACCGGAAAGGGTGACAGACTCAGCCGTGATGGTCATCGGTGCCGCTTTGAGCAGTGTGTTGATACCCAGAATATTGTTTCCTCCCGGCATCACGGCAACTTCTACCGGACCCAGTTCGCAAGCCTGCCCGATACGGATTGAACTGAGCTGATACTGCGACACAGTGAGAATTTTACCGTTCGCCAGTCTGGCTGCCGATTTACCCGATTTTTTCAGCTTCCGGCCTTTGGTTAACGCCTCAAAAGTTGCTTTATTTAAGGTCAGCAAGCCGGAGCCGGTGTCGAGAAGAAATGAAGCTGTGACTGCCGATTCAAGCGTCGCTTCAAGGTACAGGGTACCGCCTGCACTCTGGTCAAGTGGCACCGCCTGTTCACTGGCAACTACGGCAGTTGAAAGCAGCATTCCTGCTACCCATAAAATGATGCTCTTCATAACTGTTCCGGCCCTGCTGACGATACCTGTACAGTTACAGCAACTTAAACGCCATTCCGGTAAGTTACTGATATTTCATTACCCTGTTCCTCTCAGTGCCCATCCAACAAACCAAATAAGTGCACAACCAGCCAAATTGCACCACCAAAAAGCATGAAAAGAAAAAAAGTAGTGAAATCGTCCACATTTGATAGCTAAGCATTCTCTAAACCCTACAGCTGATAGATTAAAACTATCTCCAGATAGTATTGTTTCATTTTTATTCAGCCATACAATGGAATAAAGCACCATTTTGATGCAAACAAAAGGACACTGTTATGAAAAGAACCCTCTCTCTGCTGAGCTTATGTGTTTTACCGGCCCTGTTTACCGGAGCGGCTGCCGGCGAAACACGAAATAATGAAATGGTTGATATCCAGGTTGTGGATTATGCCGGTAAACCACCGTTTAAACGCAAAATAGTCAGCCTGCCGGTACATGACGTGGCTCAACTTGAGTTGGCAGGTGGCGAACCTAAAGAGTATGTGGAAGTGAAAGAGGTCATCATGCGGGGTAAACCTCCCTACCGCCGCATCACAACAACGATGCCTGTATACGATGTCGCTCAGTTTGAACTGCTGGAAACGGAACAACAAAGCGGAAAACAGGGCACTCGTCCCCCGTTTAAGCGCTTCTGAACATAATGTCAGGGCGGCGTAGAATTGACTAGGCCGTCCTGTTCCCTTTCCTCGTTGACCATTTTTTCAGTACCTTCCGCTTTTACAGATCTACGTCACACGAATGTCTTCTTTCCCCGCCAGAATAGAGGTTTTGGTTCCGGCAAAAACATCCTGTATGCTTTTCTTTTGCTGTCGTTACCTGTGTCGTTCACCAATAAAGGATCTGTTTGTGTTAAAAAACACTTTGCTCTCTTTCACCTTTTCTACACTGTGTTTGAGTACCAGTGCTGCTGCATTCGATATCATTGCTCACAGAGGTGCATCCGGCTATCTTCCCGAGCATACACTGGAAGCTGCAACACTGGCGTTTGCCCAGCAACCGGATTACATCGAACAGGATGTGGTAGCCACTAAAGATGGTGAACTGGTTGTACTTCATGATATTCATCTGGATACAGTAACCAATGTGGCCGCGAAGTTTCCTGACCGCGCCCGTGACGATGGCCGTTGGTATGCGCTGGATTTCACGTTAGCGGAATTGCGCACTCTTCAAGTAAAAGAGCGGGCGGATACCGCTGGAAAACAAGTGTTTGCCAAGCGCTATCATGGCAATAAAGCGCTGTTTACCATTGCTACGTTAGATGAACATATAGAACTCATCAGTGAATTAAACCGCGAATTTAACAGCAACATTGGCTTTTATACTGAAATCAAGTCGCCAGCCTGGCATAAAAAAGAAGGCACAGATATCAGCCAACTTCTGCTTGATACACTGGCGCGCTATGACCTCAATGGCGGGAATGCCAATATTTATGTGCAGTGTTTTGATTTTGCTGAAGTTAAGCGTCTGCGCGACGAGCTGGGTTTTAAAGGCAAGATAGTTTTGTTGCTGGCTGACAACAGCTGGGGTGAGTCTCCCACTGATTACCAGGCACTTCTGACTGAACAGGGCATGCATGATATTGCAAAATATGCTGATGGCATTGGTCCCTGGTTACCACAGTTACTGGACATGAAGGCAATACAGCAAGGTAAGGTTGTCCCTGCTTCCTGGCTGGCAACGGCGAAAAAAGAAGGGCTGATTATTCACCCTTATACATTCAGAATTGATGCACTGCCAACAGGTATGACAGCAGAACAGATCCTCGGACTGCTAACCGGACCGTTGGCGGTTGATGGTGTTTTTACCGATCAGGTCCCGCCGGTAAAAAGCTTTTTACAACACAGCGGAAAATAACCAGACGTCTACCCCCTGGATAACCGCACTACAACGCGGCGGTTGAGCGCACGGGCGTCACTGTTGTCATTTGGCGAGATGTGACGCTTCTCGCCGTGGCCAGTGACTTCGATACGGGAGGCATCCACACCCATGGCTGTAAAATACTCTTTCACCTGATTAGCACGGCGGACAGATAACTGCTCGTTGCTCCAGCGTCCGCCATAGCTGTCGGTATAACCGTCCAGTAACACCAATTCCAGTCCGCTGTCTTCTTTCAGATATTCCCCAATCATGTTCAGACGCTTTTCTGAGTATTTGGTTAAATCCACACTGTTTTTCTCGTAAGACAGCACGGTGTAGGCAATATCATCAAAACTGTAGGGCAACAGTTGTGACACGCACTTCACGAAGTTGCGGTATACCGGTGTGAAGTTGCTGGCATTCAAGGCAACAGCCACTTTGTCGTATTCGTTGTACCAGTCCTGATAGTAGATAGTCGGCCAGTAGCCCTTTTCCAGTTCACTGAGCATTGTCCAGGCAGCTTGCTCAGGCAGGTCGCCGTTGTACTGGGTTCGCAGGGTCATATCAGCAATGTTTTTAGGTGCTGCGCCGGGCATCCATGAAGGAGGGACTGAATAAACGGCGGCCACGCCAAATTTCTTCGGCAGCAGTTGCATGTCCAGCTCGAATTCCATATTCAGTTGCTTCGACGCTACGCTGGAGAACTCGGCATCGCCGTAACCGGGTACCGCATGAGATAAAGTGCACTGCAGACGGCTTTCATCTTTCAATTGCCAGTCAGAGGATTCCACAGTCGCAGAATACTGGCGCATTGCGCCGTAACCCGGTGCACTTATCAGCAAAAAACACAATAAAGCCTGTCGAAACATAATATGCCCTGAAACTAAGAGAAAAGAGGTGGCTCTTTCTTTATCGCCGCCCTGCGCAAAAAGTTTAGCACAATGGTCAGTATAATCCCCTTCCCTCACAGGTAACAAAGGTAGATACATACGGCGTATCTTGCGATAATCCATTTTTGCTCTGCCCATGCACTTGTTTATTCAGAGGCTTCTTCGATCTATGTCTGAAAACGCGAATTTGTTAAAGCACCGTTTCCGTGGTTATTTTCCTGTCATTATTGATGTGGAAACTGCCGGTTTTAATGCTACAACTGATGCACTGCTGGAAATCGCTGCTGTCACTTTGCGTATGGATGAACAAGGTGATTTGCACCCCGACAAAACCGTGCATCACCATGTCAATCCCTTCGAGGGCGCGAACCTGGAGCCGGCTGCACTGGAGTTTAATGGCATTGATCCTCATTGTCCGCTAAGGGGCGCACTGGATGAAGCCGATGTCATGAAAGACGTATGTAAGCAAATCCGCAAACTGCAGAAAGATGCAGACTGTCAACGCTCAGTGATTGTGGCCCATAATGCCACCTTTGATCAGAGCTTTGTAAATGCCGCGATTGCCCGCAGTAACATTAAGCGCACTCCGTTTCACCCGTTTGTGTCTTTCGACACAACGACACTGGCAGGGTTAGCCGTCGGTCAGACAGTACTGGTAAAGGCATGCCGTGAAGCCGGGATTGCGTTTGATCAGAGTGAAGCACACAGTGCCCTTTACGATGCAGAGCGGACAGCAGAACTGTTTTGCTACATTGTGAACCGCTACAAACATTTAGGTGGCTGGCCAGTCGCGCCAGCGGAATGACCGGTCACAGGAACAACTATCCGGTTTCTATTTGACGTCGCCTCTTTCTTGTTAACAAATTGTAACGTACACTGAGAATAACTGAATCGTTTAAGTCGTGTACGTTATGAAACACCCCGTTGTCCTCTGGACCCTGACCGTCGCCTTCGCCGGTTTTCTTTTCGGATTTGATACCGCTGTTATTTCCGGCGCTGATCAGCTTATTCAGGCTTTATGGCAAACCTCAGATCTGACTCACGGATTGCTGGTCATGTCTTCTGCCCTGTGGGGTACCGTTGCCGGCGCCCTTACCGCCAATATTCCCTGCGATAAATTTGGACGCAAACCAGTACTTGTTGGCATTGGTATTTTGTATGTGGTGTCAGCCATTGGCTCCGCACTGGCAACCGATCCTGTGTTTTTCAGCATTATGCGCTTTATTGGCGGGTTTGGGGTCGGCGTGTCTTCCATTGCGGTGCCCGCCTACATTGCTGAAATTGCACCGGCGCAGAAACGGGGCCGTATGGTAGCCACCTATCAGTTCCAGATTGTGTTTGGTATTCTCATCGCCTTTCTTTCAAATTTTATACTCTCCGCCTGGTTCAGCCTTGACTGGCGATGGATGCTGGGTATAGAAGCCATTCCGGCAATGATTTATCTGTTACTAGTACTTAATGTACCGGAAAGCCCGCGCTGGCTGCTCCTGCACCGGAATGATGAAAAACAGAGCAGGGATATTTTGCTCCGCGCCGGTGAAACTGACCCGGATGCTGTGCTGGCTGCGGTAAAGCGGGATGTTCAGAATCATCGCAGCCCGTCACTGTTCAATGCTGCCTACCGTTTACCGGTGTTGCTGGCTTTTCTGGTAGCGATGTTTAATCAGTTGTCAGGCATTAATTTTGTTATCTACTTTGCACCCAGAATATTCTCACTGGCCGGCCTGGATGCTTCTTCGGCTTTGTTATCCAGCGCCGGTATAGGTCTTGTTAATCTCATATTTACCCTCGCCGGACTGGCACTGATCGATAAAATGGGCAGACGACAATTGCTTTTTGCCGGCTCACTGGGCTATCTGGTGTCTCTGAGTCTGCTCACCTGCGCGTTCTGGTTGCAATGGCAGGGAATACTCGTGGTGGGTCTGATATTTTTATTCATTGCTTCTCATGCCATGGGCCAGGGTGCTGTGATTTGGGTGTTTATTTCGGAGATCTTTCCTAACAGTGTCCGCGCCAAAGGTCAGGCCCTGGGCAGCAGCACTCACTGGGTGTTTGCAGCGTTGATTGCCCTGCTGATGCCCTGGTTGCTGAGCCAGTTTTCAGCATCCGCTCTGTTTGCGTTCTTTACCGTTATGATGGCCTGCCAGCTTATTTGTGTGATTACCTTTTTCCCCGAAACACGGGGAAAGACGCTGGAAGATTTGGGAGATGCGCTTTCCCGCTCACAGCGTTAAATCATAACGCCACTACAGAAATAAAAAAACGCCGCAGGAGCAGTGCTCCGTGCGGCGTTTTCCGGTATTTCAGGCTTTGCTTACAGCTTGTCTGCTTCTTCAGACAGGTATTTAGCAACACCGGCAGGAGATGCATCCATACCCGCTTTACCTTCAGTCCAGCCAGCAGGACATACTTCACCGTGCTCTTCATTGAACGTCAGCGCGTCAACCATACGCAGCATCTCATCGATGTTACGGCCCAGAGGCAGATCGTTAACGACCTGGTGACGTACGTTACCTTCAGCATCAATCAGGAATGAACCACGGAAAGCAACACCCGCTTCAGGATGTTCCACATCGTAGGCCTGACAAATTTCGTGCTTAACGTCAGCAACCAGAGTGTACTTAACCGGACCAATACCGCCCTGATTTACCGGTGTGTTTCTCCACGCATTGTGTGAGAACTGAGAATCGATAGAAACACCGATCACTTCCACGCCGCGCTTCTGGAATTCTTCATAACGCTTATCAAATGCGATCAGCTCAGAAGGACACACGAAAGTGAAGTCCAGAGGGTAAAAGAACACAACGGCTTTCTTACCTTTGATAGCTTCACTTAACGTGAAAGAATCTACAATTTCACCACTTCCTAAAACAGCTGCTGCAGTAAAGTCAGGGGCCGGACGGCCTACCAGTACGCTCATTGTTCGCTCCATTAATCTTTTAAATATTATCTGTTTGCCCGCAGGCATAACCAATATAGGTGCAGTTATCTGAAAGCCAAGGTTTTTCAGGCCTAAATCAAAAATAAATCCCTTTGTTTTCTTAATGTAGACTAAAGATTAATCGAAAGATTGTTGCAGAAGTATTGCTAATTATACAAATAACAACTATTATCATTCACGTTGAAGTTAATAAGGTTTGTTGTATGTTCGTTTGTATGTGTTACGGCGTGACGGATAAAGACATCATGAATGCAGTGGAACAGGACGGTGTGGGTAACATCCGTGAACTGCGTCAGCATTTGGAACTGGGAAACCAGTGTGGAAAATGCATTCAGATGGCCCAGCAAATTATCGATTCGACTATAGTCGATGAATCTCTTTTCAAAGAAGTGTGTTGATCCTCATAGTCACACTTCTCTGACGTTTATTCTTCCCTTTCTTTCTTAAAAGTCGTATCGCGACTGCAGATAATAAAAACCACCATTGATGCCGGACGGCGCTGTAGGCGGATACAACGCGCCGACGACCTCACTGTATGGATTCCGGTCCGGATACGTATTAAACAGATTAGATGCGCCTAACGCGAAGGTCAGATTTTCTGAATAATGCCAGCTCAGTTCTGTATCCAGCGTAATCATACTGCCACTGTTAATGTCCATGTCTGCTGCGGCGTCTACATGATCCTCATAAAAACCACCATAATATTTCAGGCGCCACAACAGTGACCAGGCCTGCCAGTGCTGTTTTAACGTGCTGGTTACCCGGACAGCTGGCAGGTTATCTTCCAGCATTCTGACCCGCTGCGGGGTAAGACTGGGTACCAGCACCACTTCACCGTCACGGTTTCGTTGCGGGAATGCCGATAACCGCTTCACTTTGGTGTCAGTCCAGTTCATCGAGGTAGTAAGCGCATGGGTAATACCGGCGACGTCAAAACGATAATTCACTACTACATCTATACCCTGTGTTTCGGTATCGAAATCATTGGCAAAAAACTTTATCGCATTAAAATTATCCGCTTCACGGTTGCCCTGACTTAACAGCAGGTCGATATCACTGTCAGTGAGAGGGATGGCAGATGTTGTGCTAATTCTGTCCTGCAGGCGGATATTGAAATAGTCCATCGTGAGGTAAAAATCTTCATCCCAAAAAGCAACAAAGCCCACACTGCCGTTCACAGACTCTTCCGGCGTCAGTGGTTCTGCTCCCAGTTGCACGGAAACAGGATGGGTAGGCGGCAGGGTTGCCTGATCTTCCAGACCGGAAGAGGCATAGGCAGTGGTAATATTAATGACGTTGCTCTGCCCTACCGTAGGCGCTTTAAAACCGGTACTCAGCGAGCTGCGAAAAGAAATCACATCGTTGAGGACATACCGGAGGTTAATCTTGCCATCCAGTGTTGAGCCGAAATCTGAAAAATGTTCTCCGCGCAGCGCCGTTGCTACCTGCAAATCTTCAGTCAGGTGTAACTCCAGATCGGCATACATGGCCCAGTTATGACGACTCCAGTGGCCCGCAGACATAGGCTGATAGCCGGGAAAGCCATTGGAACCCACACTGAAGCCGGCGGAATCGTTGCGGGAAGCGTCGTTGGCAAAGGGCCCTTCCACCCACGATGCTTCATCGCCGGCGATTTGTCCGTAGGTTTCCCGACGCCATTCGAACCCGACAGCCACGCTGGCCGGTTTGGATGTCCAGCCATCATAGAAGCGGGAAAAATCAAGATTTACCGTCCGCTCGACCTGGCTTACTGCGCCGGGGGAAAAGGATAAAGGAGACGCATCGCCCAGGGACGGGTTAACGGTGTTTTCCAGACGAAAACGCACATTGGAGTATCCGACACTGCCAGTGAGATCAAATAGCCAGTGCTTGTTCAGTTCGCCCCGAATCCCTGCGAATAAAGAGCCGTCTTTGATCACACCGCCGAAGCGGGGAGTAAAACCACCGGGGAACCACTCATTGAATGCAAAACAGTTTGCCCCTGTAGGTGTAGTGTTATCTGCAATCAGCTGATAAGCAGGATTGTCCAGCACATTTGCGCCGGAAATGAAGATATCCGGACAGGCTATTCCCTGTCCTATGCCGTCTTTATCGGCAATTAACAGTTTATCCTCTGACGACTCCGGATCACTGAACACACCCAGCCGGGTATGCGGATGACGGTAATAAAAGCCACCATCTACCGCACGCCGTGCCGCGGTGCCGAAAAAATACAATTCTGTGTGATCATCCAAAGGCAAACCGGCATTAAAAGCCAGTTTCATATCACTGCCTACATCCAGCGCGCCCCAGATTTGCGAGGGGTCAGTAACATAGGGATTACCGGCTTCGGTCAGTGCCAGTGCATCAGAGCGCTGCACAGACCGGCTGGTCGCATTCTGTTGCTGATATTCTGCCGTAATATTAAAAAAACCGTCACCCAGTGCCAGACCGGTATTCGCCTGCAACTGCACGCTTTCTCCGTCACCTTCGTAATACTGCCCGGTTTTGCCGGCGATATACCCGCCCTCACGGCGGTTATCCAGTACAAAGTTGATAACACCGGCGATCGCATCAGAGCCATATTGCGCAGCAGCGCCGTCGCGCAGTACTTCCACCTGACGCATGGCGCCTGCCGGCAGCACTGAAATATCCGGTCCCTGAGCGCCGTCTGACAGTCCGCCACCTAAAAATGTGATCACTGCAGAACGGTGTCTGCGTTTGCCATTCAACAATACCAGCGTGTGATCAGCCGCCATTCCCCGCAGGTTTGCCGGGCGAACCAGACTGGCGGCATCGTTAATGGGCTGGTCGTTAACATTCAGCGACGGCACCACGCCGGCCAGCATGGTTAATACATCTGTGCTGCCCTGCGCCTGAAGTGCATCTCCGGCAATAATGTCTAAAGGTACCGGTGACTCCACGACTGAACGGGGTGCGCTGCGAGTGCCCACAATAGCAATCCGTTCAATAGAAAAACCAATATCGTCATTGACTCTGGGGCGTGGCGGACGCGGTGGCGGTGTTTTCAGCTCGTTGACCGCTTTCACCGTTAACATGCCGGTTGCGTCAATCTGTACGGCAAGCGCAGTGCCGCGAAGCAGCTGCAATAACCCTTCCTGCAAAGTAAACGAGCCGGTAAGACCATTGGCGCGGACTTTCTCTGCCAGTTCGTAGGGAAAAAGTAATGTGGTATTTGCCTGTTTGGCAAATTCAGTGAGAGCAGCGTCAGCACTTTGAGGAGGAATATCGAAGTCGATTTTTTGCTGCGCAAACACAGGCGCGGTATAACTGGCTGCGCAAAAGCTTGCAGCAGTCAACACGCGGATTAGCGATAAGCGAAGAAGTGTTTTGCGCATGAAAATCTGACAGTCGACAATATCTGTGTTGTAAAAAGAAAACCGTCACCCATATCGGGAAGTCCGTTTTCAGCCCGTTTTATTGTTATTTTTGTGAGTAAACAGGACGTTTAGCAACACAACTACTTTTCTTTTATTCGTTAATAATAGTAAAACCAGAACCCTGTACAATAATAACCGCGAAAACATCAAACCGCTCAGTTAAATATTTTCCCGCCTTACCGGATCACTTCCTTTATACGCAACGCTACAGAATTCTGTGCTTTTACACAATATGGAAACAGCAGGAAAAGTGGGAATAAAGAGTATAAAGCGGAAATATAGGGTTAAACGGCGGACCCGGTATTATTTCTCCGGAATATTCATATGACAGTCAAAGCGTTTACTACAACACTGCCCGTCTTAGCGGGCAGTATACATTGTGTTATCCCTGTTGTTCAGACAACTGAATGGTCATCGCGTCAACACGTTTATGTTCAATGTGGAAGCTGTTCTTTAACGCCGACAACAAGCCACTGATGTCGCCCACTTTAAAATATCCGGCAACCCGTTTCTGCTTCAGCGCTTCACCTTCAATGGTAAAATCAACAGCGGTGTAGCGTTCAATTTCACGTAAAGCATCTTCCAGCGCCTCGCCTTTAAACACGATCATACCCTGTTGCCAGGCCAGGTCCTGTTCCATTGCATCGGTATCCAGATTTTTAAGGTCGCTAAGTCCGCCGTCGACGTTCGCTTTTTCGCCGGCAGTAAGCAGTTTCAGATTGCCAAATGCATTGCCTTTCTGAATCATTTCAGCAATTTCTTCCCGGCTCACAGAATTTTGTTTGTCCTGCACCAGCACTTTACCTTCTGTCACCACCAGCTCAAATGCTTCGTTGTTTGTGTACTGCATATTAAAAGCGGTACCAATGGCTGTGACCGTATTTATGCCGGCTGTTACGGTAAATGGTCTGGAAGCGTCGTGAGCCACCGTGAAGTGTGCTTCGCCCTTAATTAAATCAATAAGGCGGCGCTCGCCGTCAAAGTTAATCTGAATGGCCGAATTAGTGTTCATGTGCACCACTGAGCCATCATTTAAGGTCAGTGTTTTCTGTTCGCCAATGGCCGTTCCGATGCGTTGCGCCAGATGATAGCCGGTGTCATTCTGACCCAGCCAGTAAGAATCAACCATCATGGCAGCTGCTGCTGCCATAAGCAGAAAACCGGCCGCTACGCTCCAGCGTGCCTGGCGAAGTACTTTTCTGGCTTTGCCCGTTTCCCCTTTAATCTGCGGTCGCAGGGGGAACATGCCTTTTAATTCATTCAGTACACTTAAATCATCCCAGACACGCGCCACGTCAAATAAAATACGGCGGTGGCTCTGACTGGCATTCAGCCAGTCCCTGAGCGTGTCTGTTTCTTCGCTGGTTAAGCCACGATCGATACGGCTTACCCAAAGGCAAGCTTCCTCGTGTATGTCATCCTTACTGGTGAATTTGCTCACATTACTCATGGCTTAACTACTTGTTTGTCCTGATCTTGTCTGCCCTGTTGTACCTTTACCACCGGTACCGGCACTGGCTGCCAGAAAACGTGAACATTGCAACAGCCCTTTGGCTACATGTTTTTCGACGGTACTTTCACTCAGGCCCGTCAGATCTGCAATATCCCGCTGGCTCATGCCATAGACTTTCTTTAATAAAAACACCCGCTTCACTTCAGGCGACAAGGACTCTGTTGCTCTGCAAAAATGAATAAAGCGCTCTTTACTTTCGACATGCTTCTCAAGGCTGTAACCCACTAAATCGTGAGGAAGCATATCCATATCATCTACCGGCTGGTTTAACTGGCTCGCCGCACTGTTCACGTGATTAAGCGCGAGATTTCTGGCCGTTTTCAGCATGTAGGTCCGCTCATAGCGGATTTCCTGTTTTAATTCAGCCTCATAACTTTTAATAAAGGCTTCCTGCACGATGTCTTCAATATCATCCGAACTGACAATAGCACTCACCGCCTGCATCATCTTTGTGCGGTATTTTATAAAAGTGGCGGCGATAGTCGATTTGTTGGACATAATCTCTTTACAGGCAGTGTAGCTAAACCGTTACAAGTCGCTCTATGATGCCAGTTTTTTGCTCATGAAGTCATGCATTATTTTTTATACTTAAGTTGGGTACAAAGGGGGCAGCTGCCCCCTTTTTGTAACCCTTTGCTACGCTTAGAAGGTATAAATACCGCGAACGTAGTAGAAGCCACCGTTGATACCCAGCGGAGAGGTAACCGGATAAGCTGCACCGGCAATCTCATTGTCATACTGCGTATTGCGGTCCGGATATTCATCCAGCGCATTCTTCGCACCGACAACCAGTTGCAGGTTTTCGCTTACGCTGTAACCCACTTCAACATCCAGAGACAGCTCAGAACCGATGTTATCGATTGGTAAGCCTGAATCCAGGTGATCTTCAAAGATGCTGCCGTAGTAGTTCACACGACCCAGTACGCGCCAGTCACCATTGGTGTGGTTAGCAGTGAAGCTCCAGCGGGTTGCCGGCAGGTTGTCTTCAAGCATACGCACACGCTCTGGTGTGATGTTCTCAGACGCCTGGTCTACAGTAGTTGAAGTCCAGTTGTATGCCAGAGAGTACTTAGTTTCGCCGCCGAACATGTCCTGGCTGTAGTTAGCAACAACGTCAAGACCTTCAGTAGTGGTATCGAAGTCGTTGGTGAAGAACTTAACCGCGGAGAAGCTTGATGCGTCAGAAACACCTTGCGCCAACAGCGCAGCAATGTCTTCTTCTGTCAGTGCGATAGCAGATGTTGTACTGATACGGTCAGTCACTTCAATGTTGTAGTAGTCAGCAGTCAGGAACAGACCGTTATCAAACTCAGCAACCACACCGAAGCTCATAGATACAGACTCTTCAGGCGTCAGCGGCGTACCGCCTTTCTGAACAGAGATAGGATCGGTAGGAGGCAATGTAGCCTGATCTTCCAGCTGGCCGCTTGAACCGAATGCTGTGGTTACGTTACGTACTGTGCTCTGCCCAATCGTTGGTGCTTTAAAGCCTGTTGAGTACGCACCACGGAATGCAATGCTGTCAGTCACCTGATAACGGGCAGACAGTTTACCTTTCGTGGTATTACCGAAGTCAGAGAAGTCTTCGTAACGCACTGCCGCTGCAACCAGGAAGTCGTCAGTCAGATATAATTCCGCATCCAGGTAGAATGCGATGTTGTTACGTGACGCTTCACCCTGACTCTTGTTAGACAGACCCGGGAAACCGTTTGAACCGATACCGAAGCCCTGAGAAGCCAGCGGGCCGATAGTGTAAGACGCAATGTCACCGGCTTTCGCTTCGTAGCTTTCATGACGGTACTGGAAACCACCGGCAAGGTACAGCGGATCATTCAGACCCACTTCGATTGGCTTAGTCAGGTCAATATCCAGAGTCTGTTCAGACTGTACATAGGTACCCGGCTTAAATGAAGTTGGTGTTTCCGGACCCATAGACGGGTTAATGGTATTTGAAATGGCAAAATCAATTTCATTCTGACCCAGGTTTAAGCTGACGTCATAACCGATTTCGTTAGCCAGTTCACCACGGGTACCGAATACCAGTGACATATCCTGAACGGTACCACCGAAGCGCGGCGTGAAACCGCCCGGGAACATTTCGTTGAACGCAAAACAATCAGGATTGTTTGCGACTTCTTCAATGTAACGCGGGTTCTGTAATACATTGTCACCCACCAGAATGTCTGTCGGGCAGTTACCGGACATATCGCCGGTCAGATCACCAACCAGCAGTAACTGGTTGCCGTCAGCATCTGTACCACCGTCGTTAACACCACCACGGTTATGCGGATTACGGTAGTAGAAACCACCTTCTACTTCACGTTCTGCGTAGTTACCGAACATATAGGCTTCGGCATTGTCGCTCAGTTCCAGACCTAAGTTTGCGAAAACTTTGATGTCGTCTTTGATTTCAGGGCTACCCCAGATTTGAGCAGGGTCAGCAACAAAGGTGTTACCGGCAGCAATCAGTGCAGCCGCATCGTCACGCTGTACACTGCGTGACGTTGGATCAGATGTACGGTATTCAGCAGACAGGTTAATAAAACCCTTCTCGCTTAATGGTAAACCGATATTACCGGAAACCTGCATCATGTCACCGTCACCTTCATAGTATGAACCGTAACGGGCTTCAAACATGCCACCTTCATCAGCGTCTTTGAGTACGAAGTTAACAACACCGGCAATCGCATCAGAACCGTACTGTGCTGCAGCACCGTCACGCAGAACTTCTACCTGTTTCAGAGCAGATGAAGGAATAACAGAAATGTCAGGACCCTGTGCACCGTCAGACAAACCACCACCCAGGAAGGTGATAACTGCAGAGCGGTGTCGACGCTTGCCGTTTACCAGCACCAGAGTGTGGTCTGAAGCCATACCACGCAGGTTAGCCGGACGAACCAGTGTTGACGCATCGTTGATAGGCTGGTCATTTACGTTGAAAGAAGGTACGACGGTTTGCATCATCGATACCATGTCCGTTGCGCCCTGATTCTGGAACTCATCACTGGAGATGATATCTACCGGAACAGGAGAGTCGCCGACTGAACGGGGAGCGGCACGGGTACCGACAACAGCGATTTTTTCAACATCTTTCGCTGCAGCTTCTTCACTTTCCTGCGCATAAGCATTCACAGAGGCCAGCATACTTACAGCAGCAGAAGCTGCCAGTGCAGTACGCACATTTTTTGTCAGTTTTGACATTGACGTTTTCATAGTGGTTTCCTGGATTTTGCGATTTTTCCCCCGGCTGAATCAGCACTGAAAATGACGTGTCAATTTAGCCGGAATTTTTATATTTTTAATAATACACACACTAACTTTTACCGCGTTAGTTGGGGAACTTATAGACCGCAAACCCATAGAAAACAAACCTTTTTAGCCAAATTAAAAATATTTTTTAAAGTGATGGAGGATTTTGTTTTCTGACCTGTCTATTACAATATTGGCGGGGTTTAAGCGCAGTGAAAACCAGCCCGATCCGGATAATTTATATACAATTTTTGGTTATCTCCCTTTCGACCGTATTGTGTTTTTCTGACACAAAAAACCCGGCAAATGCCGGGTATTTTTTTAACTTTTTTCAGACTCTGAAAACCGGATTATTCTTCTTCAGTTTTATACTTTGCAGCAGTGTCTTTGATCAAAGGTTGCAATTCATTTTGCTGGAACATTTCGATAATGATGTCACAACCGCCAACCAGTTCGCCATCTACCCATAATTGTGGGAAAGTTGGCCAGTTAGCGTATTTAGGTAATTCCGCACGGATATCCGGATTTTGCAGAATATCCACATATGCAAATGGTTCACCACATGACATCAGCGCCTGTACGGCTTGTGCAGAAAAACCACAACTAGGCAGTTTAGGAGAACCCTTCATGTATAAAAGAATTGGGTTTTCGCCAATTTGCTGCTTAATTCTGTCTACGGTTGATTCGGTACTGTTTTCCATCCGATCCTCTCTGGTGGTGGGAGATACGTTCAGTGCATTATGGGTATCTTAACGCCGGATTCAAGGGCTGAAAGCGGTTTTTCTGTCATAGCATGACTATCTTTTCATTAATGTGATCTGAAATGGCCTGTTAACCTTAACAGTGAGTATCACTATTTTTGGCAAATCAGATGATGATTTTTTTGCATTGCACCACTAAAAATGCATAAATTTGTCATTGAGTTATCAAAATCTGCCCTTATATCTGTATACAGCTTTGACCGTTGTCGTTTTCCCGCGCCCATGTTGTGAACAAAGTGGGAATATCGACGTTAATACATTGAAAAGAATGGAGAATTCAAATGGCGTTTGAACTACCACCACTGCCGTACGAAAAAAATGCACTTGAACCGCACATTTCAGCAGAGACGCTGGAATACCACTACGGTAAGCACCACGCCACCTACGTAACTAAACTGAACGGTTTAGTGGAAGGCACAGACCTGGAAAGCAAAGATTTAGAAGAAATCATCAAAACTTCAGAAGGCGGTGTTTTCAACAACGCAGCTCAAATCTGGAACCACACGTTCTACTGGCACTGCCTGAGCCCAAATGGTGGCGGTGAAGCCACTGGTTCTGTTGCTGAAGCGATTAAAGCAAAATGGGGCTCATTTGAAGACTTCCAGGCTGCATTCGACGATAAAGCAGTAAATAACTTCGGTTCGAGCTGGACCTGGTTAGTGAAAGCTGCTGATGGCTCTCTGGACATCGTAAACACCAGCAACGCAGGTACGCCTATCACTGAAGAAGGTGTAACGCCTCTACTGACAGTTGACCTGTGGGAACACGCTTACTACATCGACTACCGCAATGCCCGCCCTAAGTATCTGGAAAACTTCTGGAAACTGGTTAACTGGGAATTCGCGAACGAAAACTTCGCGAAGTAATTGCTGAGCGAAAGCTGAATCCAAATAAAAAAACCCGCAATCGCTTGCGGGTTTTTTGTTACACAAATTTAACGTCAACTGACTGGCATTAAAGACAAAATCTATTCGAAAAGGTTCATTCTTTTATTAGACTAATTATTGAGCGTTTATTACCAAATATCCTGAAAATTTCCTTTTAAAGTTGCCAAAGAGGACTAAGCTGTAAAGACGGGAATCCGTTTTTTGGGGAAATCTATGGGTATTTTCGAGCATTACCAGCAACGTTACGAAGAGCGCCAACAAGAAGAATTCACCATCCAGGAATTTCTGGATATCTGTAAAAGCGACCCGACAGCCTATGCGAACTCCGCAGAAAGGTTGTTACAGGCAATAGGCGAGCCTGAAATGGTCGACACCTCTACTGACCCGGCACTCAGCCGCATATTTTCGAACAGGGTCATTGCACGCTATCCGGCCTTCCATGAGTTTTACGGTATGGAAGAAGCGATAGAGCAAATTGTCTCTTATCTGAAGCATGCTGCTCAGGGCCTGGAAGAAAAGAAACAAATCTTATATCTGCTTGGCCCCGTCGGTGGCGGTAAATCCTCTCTTGCAGAACGGCTCAAAGAGCTGATGCAAAAAGTACCGATTTACATGCTCAAAGGATCACCGACCAACGACCATCCATTTTCACTGTTCGACCTTGCCGAAGATGGCAATATTCTCGAAAAAGAATACGGCATTCCAAAACGCTATCTCAAAACCATTATGTCACCCTGGGCCCGTAAGCGACTGCATGAATTCGGTGGCGATATATCTAAATTCAAAGTAGTACGGGTTTATCCGTCTGTGCTCGACCAGGTGGGTATTGCTAAAACAGAACCCGGTGACGAAAACAATCAGGATATCTCATCTCTGGTAGGCAAAGTGGATATCCGCCGTCTGGAACAATTCGCACAGAACGACCCGGATGCTTACAGCTATTCCGGTTCACTGTGTAAAGCCAATCAGGGCCTGATGGAATTCGTGGAAATGTTCAAAGCGCCAATTAAGGTGCTGCACCCGCTACTGACGGCCACACAAGAAGGCAACTATAACCCGACTGAAGGGTTTTCTGCCCTGCCCTTTGACGGCCTGATTCTGGCTCACTCCAACGAGTCGGAGTGGCAGTCCTTCCGGAACAACAAAAACAACGAGGCGTTTCTCGACCGCGTTTATATTGTAAAAGTGCCCTACTGTTTACGGGTATCAGAAGAGATGCGGATATACCGCAAGCTGCTCGATAGCAGTGAGCTCAGCGGTGCGCCCTGTGCTCCGGACACGCTGGAGTGTCTGGCACAGTTCACAGTATTGTCCCGTCTTAAAGAGCCTGAAAACTCCAGTGTCTACTCTAAAATGCGGGTTTACGATGGTGAAAGCCTCAAAGACACCGATCCGAAAGCCAAGTCTTATCAGGAATACCGTGATTACGCCGGCGTTGATGAAGGTATGGAAGGGCTTTCCACCCGTTTCGCCTTTAAGATTTTGTCACGGGTGTTCAATTTCGACCATCAGGAAGTGGCGGCAAACCCGGTACACCTTTTCTATGTGCTTGAGCGGCAAATTGAGCGTGAGCAGTTCCCTCAGGATACGGCGGACAGATACCGCGAATATCTGAAGGGCTATCTGATTCCCCGCTATGTGGAATTCATCGGCAAAGAAATTCAGACAGCCTATCTGGAGTCTTATTCTGAATACGGCCAGAACCTGTTTGACCGATATGTCACTTATGCTGACTTCTGGATTCAGGATCAGGAATACCGCGATCCGGAAACCGGTCAACTGTTTGACCGCAGCTCACTGAATGCCGAACTGGAGAAAACAGAAAAGCCGGCGGGTATCAGTAACCCTAAGGATTTCCGCAACGAAATCGTGAACTTTGTGTTGCGGGCCCGTGCTAATAACGGGGGCAAAAATCCTGCATGGACGAGCTATGAAAAACTACGCACTGTGATTGAGAAGAAAATGTTCTCCAACACAGAAGACTTATTGCCAGTGATTTCTTTTAACACTAAAGGCTCCACTGAAGATAAGAAAAAACATGATGACTTCGTTAACCGTATGGTGGAGAAAGGTTATACCTCCAAACAAGTCAGATTGCTGTGCGAATGGTATCTGCGGGTACGCAAAGCGTCCTGATTTGTCGCTTCAGGCAAACCAGACTCACGCATTGTTGTTGCAACCAAATAGTAGGTATCTATGGCGCATTTTATCGACCGAAGGTTAAACAGTAAGGGAAAGAGCACGGTAAACCGTCAACGCTTTTTACGCCGCTACAAGCAGCAAATAAAGCGGGCGGTATCCGATGCGGTCGGCCAGCGTTCAGTCACCGATTTGGAGACCGGCGAGCAGATCAGTATTCCCGCACGTGACATCAAAGAGCCGGTATTTCATACCGGCCAGGGCGGCCAGCGCACCATCGTTCACCCCGGCAACGATCAGTTCACGGCCGGGGACAAAATTGAACGTCCTCCCGGCGGGGGCGGCGGACAAGGACAGGGCGAAGGTGATGCCAGTGACAGTGGCGAAGGCCAGGACGAATTTGTATTCTCAATTTCCAAAGATGAATACCTTGATTTGTTATTTGACGATCTCGCCCTTCCCAACCTCAAAAAGAATCAGTTTGATAAGGTGGTACAGTACGAAACCTACCGTGCCGGCTATCAGACTGATGGCGTTCCCAGTAACCTCGACATTGTCCGTTCGCTGAAAGGGTCAGTTGCAAGACGAATCGCGCTGACCGGCAGTGACCGGAAAAAACTCCGCGAGAAGGAAGCACAACTTGAGGCCCTGAAAGCTGACAAGCATGATAATGCGCTGGCTATCATGGAGCTTGAAAAAGAAATAACAGCGTTGAAACAAAAAATTGCCAGAGTGCCATTTATTGATACGTTTGATTTACGCTTCAAAAACTATGACCGCCGCCCGGTGCCCACCAGCAAGGCGGTAATGTTTTGCCTGATGGATGTGTCCGGCTCAATGGATCAGGCAACCAAGGACATGGCAAAACGGTTTTACATTTTGCTGTACCTGTTTCTTACCCGCACCTATGAGAACGTTGAAGTGGTGTACATCCGTCATCACACTCAGGCCAAAGAAGTCGACGAACAGGAGTTTTTCTACTCACAGGAAACCGGCGGTACCATTGTGTCCAGCGCGCTGAAGCTTATGGATGAAATCATCAAAGAGCGGTATACAGAGAGCGACTGGAATATCTATGCTGCACAGGCATCGGATGGTGATAACTGGGCCGATGATTCGCCGCAATGCAAACAAATACTCATGAAGGAGTTGCTACCGGCAACCCGCTATTTTGCTTATATCGAAATAACAGAACGGCAACATCAGAGCCTGTGGCGGGAATACCAGCAGGTCGAGAACAGTTGCGATAACTTTGTCTGCAAACACATTCAGAGTGTCAGCGATATTTTCCCTGTATTCCGCGAACTCTTTAAAAAGTCGGAACAGGAAGCAGCCCCGGGAGGATAGTATGGCAAAAACGACGAAGCGGGCTAAGACCCCTTTGAGTGACGGTCCGGACTGGACTTTCGATATGCTTGAGCAGTACGAAAGCCATATCGATCGTATCGCCAAAAATTTCAAACTGGATACTTACCCGAATCAAATTGAGGTCATTACTGCTGAGCAAATGATGGATGCCTATGCCAGCATTGGTATGCCCATTAATTATGCGCACTGGTCTTTTGGCAAAAAATTCATTCAAACCGAGCAAAATTATCGTCGCGGCCAGATGGGACTGGCCTATGAAATTGTTATCAATTCCGACCCTTGCATTGCGTATTTGATGGAAGAAAATACCATCACCATGCAGGCACTGGTCATGGCCCATGCCTGTTACGGTCATAATTCCTTTTTTAAAGGCAACTATCTGTTCCAGACGTGGACGGATGCCAGTTCTATTATCGATTATCTGGTGTTTGCCAAAAACTACATCGCCAAATGCGAGCAACGCTATGGCACCGATGAAGTAGAGAGTATTCTGGACTCCTGCCACGCCCTGATGAATTACGGTGTAGACAGGTACAAACGCCCGCAAAAAATATCCATGCAGGAAGAACAGGCCAGACAGGAGCAGCGGGAGAAATATCTGCAATCTCAGGTAAATGAACTGTGGCGTACCCTGCCCGACGCCCACGCCAGTGAAAAACCGAAACAACAGCGTTTTCCGTCAGAACCTCAGGAAAACCTGCTTTATTTTATAGAGAAAAATGCCCCCCTGCTTGAGCCCTGGCAGCGGGAACTGGTGAGAATTGTGCGTAAAGTCTCCCAGTATTTTTATCCGCAAAAACAAACTCAGGTAATGAACGAAGGCTGGGCTTGCTTCTGGCACTATCATATTCTGAATCAGATGTACGATGAAGGACTGGTCACTGACCGCTTTATGATGGAATTTCTGCACAGCCACAGCGGCGTGGTAATGCAGCCTGAATATAACAGCCCTTACTATTCCGGTATTAACCCTTATGCCCTGGGTTTCAATATGTTCATGGACATCAAACGAGTGTGCCAGAACCCCACGGCGGAGGATAAATACTACTTACCGGATGTTGCCGGAAAAGACTGGCTTGAAACGGTGCATTTTGCCATGCATAACTTCAAAGATGAGAGTTTCATCAGTCAGTTTTTATCTCCCAAGCTCATACGGGACTTTAAGCTGTTCGCCATTGAAGATGATGCACGTGATAATTTTGTCAGTGTCAGCGCCATTCACGATGAGCAGGGATATTTAAAGATCCGTGAAAAATTGTCCGCCCAGTACAACCTGAGTAACCTGGAACCCAATATTCAGGTATACAACGTAGATGTCCGGGGCGACCGCTCCCTGACGCTGCGGTACATTCCGCAACGGGGTATTCCGCTGGCAGAATCGAAAGAGGAAGTCATGCGGCACCTATTCCGTCTGTGGAAATTTGATGTTTTTTTAGAACAGGACGGACCGGAAGGCGCTGAGGTGATTGCCAGCTGCACCCGCCCCGCTAACGCCGCCTGATATGCGCCTGCAGCAGGCTGATGAAAGTCTGCCTGCTGCGCTTAATCTGCAGATACCCGGCGAACCTTACTCTCTGACGAATGGATATTTCCCGCCGCCCTGCAATAAGTCAAAGGCGGGCCTCTCATTTTCTTTACCGGATGATTTGAACATCATCACAATACCGGCAGGCTCAAACTGAAACTCCGTTGGTGAAAACGCTGTCAGCGGAAAGGCATTCTGGCCTGTGGCTTGCGCCATTAATATCCCGTCTTTAACCGTCAGCGTGATTTTAAGAGGAATAGCATCCGAGCTGTATGTGCCCTCGTAAGTGAACAGTTGCGATTCACTTAGGGTCACAGGTTCTTTTGAAAAATCCGGTAACTCATATGGGAGTCCGAAGTAAATACTCAGCACCGCAACACTGATCTCATTCAGGGTGTAATTCACGCCGTTTGCAGTTAAGGCAAACGCTACGTTCCCCATCTCAAAATAGCCGGACTGAGAGGCAAAGCCGTCAATGCTGCCATTGTGGCCCCACAAGGTTCTTTCAAAGAAAGGAAACGGAAACAAGCCGTGGCCCACCCCTTTCTGCACCCTCTTCATCATAGCCAGTGATGACGATGATACTAATTTGCCTTCAAACAATGCCGTCAGGAACGTCGCTACGTCTGTGGGCGTGGAAATAACTGCACCGGCTCCATGGGGCACACTCATGTTTGTTTCGGTAGCCGGCTGCCAGCCACCGTCATAATAATACGAATTAGCCTGATCCTGCTCAACGTCAATGGCGCCACCGAAGGCCGTCCGCTTTAGTCCCGCCTTTTTGACAATACGGCTTTGCAGCTGGCTGGCATAACTGTCGCTCCCGAGCTCTTCTATGATGTATCCCAGCAAAACATAACCAGTATTAGAATAACGGGTGTCTGTACCCGGCGGGAAATCAACGTCCAGCGCTTCAAATACAGACAACATATCTGCCTTACTTCGGGGAGATGTCATGTATGTGCGGTATGCCGGTAAATTTGTGAAATTGTGCAGGCCGCTGCGATGACTCAGCAACATGCCGATAGTGATAGCACCGGCATTTTTAATATCAGGAAAGAACGTGGAGAGGGGTGTATCAAGGCTCAGTTTTTCTTCTTCAATTAATTGAAAAATCATCACTGCGGTAAACACTTTGGTGATCGAGCCCACGCGATACTGCGTGTCACTTCCGGCTTTACGGCCAGAGGCGACATCAGCAAAACCAATGGCGCGTTGATAAACGGGCTCACCGCCATCAACAATCGCCACATTCAACATCGCCTTGTCTTCTTTTTCCAGTAACGCGAAGTATTTGTCCAGTTTTGCACTGTCAAAATCCTGTGCACAAACGCCCCACGCAGCGAAAGCCAGCAGTAAAACAAAAAACCTTTTCATATGCACTCCCTTGCCAGAAAATACGGCGATGATAAAAGTCAGAATGACACAGAATTCACCGCCAAGTGCAATCTACACTGACGGATTTGCAGACGTATTTCAACGTGTATGGCTATTTTAAATGCAACAAATTGTCATCCACGGGGAAAGTAGCAAAAAAGCACAGGGACGCTAGGATGCGCCCTGTGTATTAATTGTCGGACGATGGCAGAACAGCAGACAAACAGCGCCCAGGAATGCCGCACCGGCAGCAAAGGCAAAGGTTTGATAAGCATTAACTCCCTGGTCCCACAGCTGACCGGCCACATAGTTGCCCAGCGCTCCGCCCATACCGAAAGCAATACTGACGTACAGGGCCTGACCGCGACTCTGGAAACGTGATGGGAAAAAATGCGTGATGAAGTGCATAGCAGTAACATGCGCCAGGCCAAAGCTGAGCGCATGAATAAGCTGACTGATCACCACAACCACGCCGTGCTCTGCCCACGCCGCCAGCGCGTACCATCTGCCTGCTGTTAACACCATACACCACAATAACAATTGCCACACACCCACTCTGGCAATCAGTCTGCGGGCGATCAGGAAAATACCGATTTCAGCCACAACGCCAATGGCGATGAGCATACCGGTTTGCTGACCGCTGTAATCGAGATCACGCATGTACAGAGCGAAGAATCCGTAATAAGCCCCAAAACTTACCTGCAATAAAGCGGCGGAGGCCAGAAATAACAAAAAGGTTCTGTTGCGGGCAATTTGCCACAGCGTACCGGTTTCTTCATCCTTAGACGGCACTTTGTCCGGCTGACGAATAAACAGAGAAGTCAGAAACAACCCGGTCAGCACAAATAAACTGGCATACACCGGCGCCTCTGAGGAAAAGATATCCAGCGCTTTTCCTGTGGACACAGTAAGTACTATAAAACCGATACTGCCCCACAGACGAACCTGGCCATAACTTATCCGGGTGGGTTTTACTGACTGAATGGTGATCACCTCAAGTTGAGGCAACACCGCCGTCCAGAACATCATCATTAACCCGAAAGCCAGCGTGAGTCCCCAGAAACTGCTAAACCAGAATACAGATGTAAAACACACCACAGACAACAGGCAGCCGAGGCGGACAACATTTACCGCTTTACCGGTTTTGTCCGCCACACTGGCCCACAGAGACGGACCGACAATACGGGATAAGGTAATCACTGCCCACAATTCACCGATGTCTGACGAGGTAAACCCGCGGCCATCAAGAAAAATGCCTAAATAAGGCGTGAGTACACCAAGCTGACCAAAATACAACCAGTAGGTAACCGCAAGCAGAATGATATTGGTGCGCGAATGAGCATTCATAACACGCACCACAGATTAGAATTGTTCAAAGAGAGGCGCTTATTTCGCAGAGTTGCCCGGAATGACAGGGGTGCCGGACGTGATACCGGCATTCTGTGCGCGGTGGCGCAGCACGTGATCCATTAACACAATCGCCAGCATTGCTTCAGCAATAGGTACAGCACGGATACCTACGCACGGGTCATGACGACCTTTCGTCACGATATCGATTTCGTTGCCGTCCACATCAATGGTTTTACCGGGCACTGAAATACTGGACGTTGGCTTAAGCGCCATGTGCACAACCAGATCCTGGCCACTGGAAATGCCACCCAGCACACCACCGGCGTGGTTGCTGCTGAAGCCATCCGGTGTCAGTGTATCGCGGTGCTCACTGCCCTTTTGTTCTATCACACCGAAACCATCGCCAATCTCAACGCCTTTCACCGCGTTGATGCCCATCATGGCACTGGCAATGTCAGCATCGAGACGGTCGAAAACCGGCTCGCCTAACCCTACAGGCATTCCCGTCGCCACTACCGAGACTTTCGCACCGATAGAGTCGCCTGATTTTTTCAGGTCACGCATGTACTGGTCTAATTCGTCCAGCTTACTTTCGTCAGGACAGAAAAACGGATTGGTGTTTGTCACGCTGTGATCAACGGTCTCCACTTTTACCGGTCCAAGCTGGGAAAGATAGCCATGAATTTCGATGCCGCAGCTCTCTTTCAGGAATTTCTTGGCAATACCGCCTGCCGCAACACGAATAGCTGTTTCACGGGCAGAAGAGCGGCCACCACCACGGTAGTCCCGCGTGCCGTATTTTTGATGATAGGTGTAATCCGCATGACCGGGACGGAAACGGTCTTTGATATTGGAATAGTCACCACTGCGCTGATCGGTATTCTGGATCAACAGGCCAATGCTGGTACCGGTGGTTTTACCTTCAAACACACCCGATAAAATTTGTACCTCATCACCTTCCCGGCGGGCGGTGGTGTAACGGGAAGTGCCGGGTTTTCTGCGATCTAAATCAATCTGCAGATCGGCTTCTGAGATTTCCAGTCCCGGAGGACAGCCATCAACCACGCCACCTATTGCAATCCCGTGGCTTTCACCGAATGTGGTGACAGTGAATAATTTTCCAAAGCTATTACCAGACATCTGTATTAACTTTCCTTCCCGTTAAGATATGAAACCAAAGACGCACGGGAGACGGCAAAAATACCGTGTCCGCCGTGTTGAAGTGCTACCCATTCCACGTTTAACCCGGCAAGACGTTCAGCCATATGCACCTGACTGTTGCCGACTTCCACCAGCATCCAGCCATTTTCTTTTAAATACACCGGTGCCTGCTTCAGCATCTGCTCAACCAGATCCAGACCATCTTCTCCTGCCGCAAGGGCTAATTCAGGCTCATGCTGATATTCGTCCGGCAAATCATTCATGTCTTCTTCATCGACATAAGGCGGGTTCGACACGATTAAGTCGTACCGCTGCCCTTCCAGACTGGTAAATAAGTCTGAATGAATGGGGAAAACACGGTCGCCCAACTGATGTTCCTGAATATTGAAATCTGCCACTTCCAGGGCGTCGTGGGAAATATCCACAGCATCCACCTGAGCTTCAGGAAATGTATGGGCCAGCGCAATAGCAATACACCCCCCACCTGTACACATGTCCAGAATACTGGCCGGCTCAGATGACAGATAAGCGGAAAAGCGGTCTTTGATCAATTCGGCAAACGGTGAACGGGGGATCAACACTCTTTCGTCAACGTAAAAAGGCATGTCGCAGAACCATGCCTCACCGGTAATATACGGCAACGGCATGCGTGTTTGTACCCGCTTTAAGACTAAATCTGCAACTTTCTCTTTTTCTGAAGTGGTAAGACGGGCTGAAAATAAGCCGTCACCGGTTTGCGATGTAATATCCTGTGGCAAATGCAGAGCATGCATTACCAGGCAAACAGCTTCATCCCAGCTGTTATCAGTGCCATGCCCGTAGTACAGGTGTGCATCGTTAAAACGGCTCACAGACCATCTCACCATGTCCAGCATGGTGTGCAGTTCACGGATGGCTTCGTCTAAATAAATCTTATCGGTCATGGAGTGTGGTACATCGCCAGAAATAAAGCTGGTATCATACCGAAACTCGCAATGACACCCAACACAAATTGCGCGATAACAGACGTGCAGATGAACACAGGTTAAAACAGACAGGAGAAAATGGTTGGCTGATCAGTGGAAACCGGAAGACGACGACAATGACATGTCATTATTCCGGGAAGCGGTAAGTGGTATAAAGCCGCTGTCACAGGACAAAATTGTGCATAAACGCCGTCATGTGCCGGCGAAGCGCCTGCATTCCGCCACCCGCCCGGACAGCCGTCAGCAAAAGCTGCTGGATGCCAGTTTTGCCTTTTCAGATGTCTATCAGGCCAGCCTGCCCCATCAGGGCCCCATGCGGTATTGCCGCGAAAATGAACCGACACACAGTTTGAAGCGATTACGGCGGGGGGATTTCTATCCTGAGCTGGTACTGGATTTACACGGTCTGAACCGCGAAAACGTGAAGCTGGAATTATCCGCACTCATTTACACCGCGCGCAAGGAGCTTATTGACTGTGTTGCCATTGTGCATGGCATCGGTTCCGGCGTACTAAAAAACGCCTTGCCTCACTACCTGGTTCAACACCCCCATGTCAAAGCGTTTCACCAGGCTCCCCTGGAGTATGGCGGGCAAGGCGCGTTACTGGTGCTTATCGAAACCGTTGATCCGGGCCTCAGTAAACAATAACAAACTATTTATCCGGTCCCGCGCTGTTGTGCATAAACAGCCACGTGTAATAACACATCATCAAAACAACGATAAAAATACCCAGAAGTGAACCCCATACTACAGGGTCTTTAAGCATGGTTAGCCACATCAGATTACTCCCTAACATTGATAACTTTTTACAGTGCTAGTGTGCATGGCTGCGACAGGTAAATCTGTGATCTGAATCAATGGGAACAGTCGATGCAAATAAGACCCGTGATGCAGATCAAAAAGGTTTTTTTAAAAAAATAGGAATTAATTCACAAAACGATATTGCAAATCATTATCATTTACACTATATTGATCCTGCCTGTTCGACGTTGGGTGATTAACGGTCTTGGCTTAGCGTCGATTGTAGGCAGGTGTGTGGTGCGCCTGCCTACTTCTTTTCTCTCCCGGTAACCTTCGTATTGAGTCCTTCGTATTGAAAAAACTGCCGCGTCCGGTACTTTCACACCAAGAATGCCAGCCCCTTACGCAGTCACATCATCATTATGTGAACAGTTTCCAAAACCAGCTTTTCTGCAAGTCTTCTTCGCAGGTTTTTAACTGGGTAGCATAACGCAATGAGCGTGCTTTAACCGTTCCGGCCACCTTTTTCAGCCAGGGCTTACTGTTGTAGGTACGGCGTTTATACCCGCCCCACCCTTCATGGTAATTCAGGTACTGGGCATAGCCGTCCCACTTTGATACACCATTAATTTTATATGATTTGGAAATAAACCAGCCCATGAAATCCATGGCGTCATCAAAATCATCCCGGTCCGCCCAGCTGTTGCCGGTTTCGTTGACATAGTCAGACCAGGTAACCGTTTTAGCCTGAGAATATCCGTAAGCGGAACTGACCCGCCCCCATGGAATAAGACCAAAAAATACATAATCTTTTGGTGGCAGTGCATCATGCCGGAATGAGCTTTCCTGATACATGATTGCCATAGGAACATGGATTGGCACGCCCCATTTATCGCGGGCATCAGCGGCCGCATCATACCAGTCTTCTTTTTCGTAAAAGATTTCGCAAATGTTACTGGTGTCCTGAGGAGGCGACGTGGCACAACCGGTGATACCACTTAAAAGCAGTACAATTCCGGCACCTGCAAAAAATCGTTGTGAATTGTTGAACTTTCTCACTGCCCGCTGTCTTAATAAGTGTTCTGGTAATAAATGTGTGTGTTTCCCTGGAACATTCTTATGCCTGGCCCCCTTGCCAGGCATTTTTTTATCCCCGGCAAGGTCAATTCAGGCTTCAGCTGTCCCGTGTAGCCATCGGTTCTGCGAAATAACCGGCAATAAAATCTGCAAAAGGTACTTCATCCGTCGCCTCAACAGCGTGCTGCGCAGCCAGTGAATCAGCGGCCATTTTTTCAAATGCTTTCAAATCATAGTGCAGATATTCATAGCCTTTAAAGGCTTCCGCGTACTGCTTAGCCAGATTAAGCCCCAGTACGCCGTTATCCATATCATTTTCAAGCAACGTTGCCAGAATTTTACCGGATGGCGTTTCATCAGCATTAAGTACTTTTTGCCACTCAGCTTTGACAGCATCGCTGTAAGCCGATGTTCCGTTGGCGTTATCAAGCACTTTTGCCGTTTGCTCAAATACAGCAAACAGCCCTTCACACCATTCGCGGAAGGCAACACTGCCGTCTTTGTTTTCCAGCATCAGGTCAGGATTACGTCCTTCCAGAACCACTTTATCCATATTCTCCCTGCAAACGGTGAGCTCCTCTGCCGTCATTTCAGGGCTGTCTGTCAGCAGGCAAGAAAGCATGAAGACATCGAGGAAATCCATCTGGCCTTTGTCAATGCCCACAGGCGAGAAAGGATTCACATCCAGTACCCGCACTTCCACATAGTTAACACCGCGGCGCACAAGGGCATCGGTAGGTTTTTCCATGGAACGCGTGGGCTGCTTGGGACGAATGGGAGAATACAGTTCATTTTCAATCTGCAGAATATTCTTAGATAACTGCTGAAAATGCCCGCCCTCACCGGCGGCAAACTGGCCGAACCGTGAAGACGGCGTGTACATGGCACTACGAAGCTTTTCCACATAGGTATCGATGTGGTTATAGCAAATTTGTAAAGCTGACTGCTCTGAGTTGGTGTAACCCAGATCGCTCATACGCAAAGAGGTCGCATAAGGTAGATAAACCGTACCTTTACCCACTTTTTCAAAATTCAGCGTCGTCGGCTTCCCTTTCAGGAAGGACTGACACAGCGCCGGCGATGCCCCGTACAGATACGGCAATAACCAGCAGAAACGACGGTAATTACGGATCAGCGAGAAATAATCAGCAGAAACCTGATCCTGAGAGTATTCTACACCGTTGAGTTCTGCCCACGCCTGCCAGAATGTATCCGGCAATGAAAAGTTAAAATGCACACCGGAAATCGCCTGCATCATACTGCCATAGCGATTTTTAAGTCCCATACGGTACACGCGCTTCATTTGTGCAACGTTAGATTCACCGTAATAAGCCAGCTGAATTTTATTTTCATCATCAATGAAACACGGCATGCTCATGGGCCACAACATTTCGCCGTTCATATTTTCGCTGGCGAATTTGTGTATATCCCTTAGCTGGGTTTCTGTTACCTGACTGTCTGCCACCGGCGGTGTAATAAATTCCAGCAAGGCTTCAGAAAAGTCGGTAGTGATACACTCGTGGGTCAGTGCCGAACCCAGAGCCTGAGGATGGGCTGTTTCCGCCAGCCGGCCATTGGACTGTATACGGAGGCCTTCACGTTCGACGCCATGTTTAATGTCTTTTAGTGCACTTGAAAACGCAGTCGCGTTCATCGCCGCAAGGCGACGGGAGAAAGTTGGCTCTGATGAGGTCAATGTATTCATCCATAGAGGAGGGTCAGCACCACGATGTGGGGCGTAACCCTCAAATTTCAATAAAAATTAATTCAGTGACAGCGGGACAACGGGCAAATCCAGTGTAGCAAGCTGTGTCGCCAGTGCCTCAGCATCTCCTACCACAATAATTTGCATCTCATCCAAATTCAATTCCCGCTGTGCCACAGCATTCAACCTGTCTGTTGTCATATTCCTGATAAGGCTGGTCTGGGTTTCACGGTAATCATCTGCCAGATCGTAGGCCAGCAGTTGACGCAGAAATGCTACTTTGCTGTTCGGCGTTTCGTATTCCAGCGCATCACTGAGCGTAAAGGCGTTCTGCATGAAGCGGAGTTCTTCTTCCGTCATGCCCTGCTCTCTGTACAGCTTAATTTCTTTCATCATTTCTTTGATGGAGTCAGCGGTATTCGCCGCCGTCACATTTGCATGGGCTTCAAACCAGCCTAAGGTTTTACCGCCAATGAAAGACGTGGACGCGCCGTAGGTGTATCCCTTATCTTCCCGCAAATTAAGGTTAATACGGCTGTTAAATGCTCCGCCCAGCGGGAAATTCATCAATCGTGCTAAAAAGTAATCGCCGGTTGCATCGAAGGTCAGGGCCCGTTTCACCAGATATACCACCGACTGTACGGCCTGAGGATTATCTACAACGAAGATCTGTGTTTTATCATACTCAGGAAAATCGCTGAACACAGGAATGGTGTAGTCCGCAGGCTGCCATGTTGACAGGAAAGATAAAGCAGAAGCCATCTGGATCTGCGTTAAATCACTGACTGCCACAATGGTGGCATGGGACGGCGTGTAGTACTTGCTGTAGAAGTCTTTAATGTCAGCCAGTTCGATATTAGCCAGCGTTTCAAGGGTACCGGAGGCCGGCAGGCTTACCCGGTTTTCTTCTCCGTACAGCACTTTTTCTTTTGCACGGTTTGCCAGGTAATCCGGATTACGCATACTTTGCTGCAGACTCTGCGCCATGCGGGCTTTCAGCCGGTTGAAATCCTCTTCATTGAATGCAGGATGAAACAGCTTTTCCTGCACCAGTGCCATGGTTTCATCCAGATTCTTTGTCAGCGACGATACTGACACCTGGGTGTAACGGCCTGACGCGCTGAAGCTCACCGAACTGCCCAGTTTCGCCAGTTCATTTGATAACGCTTCGTTGGAGTAATTCTCCGTTGATTCATTCATCATCGCAGCCGTGAGATAAGCCAGACCGGCCTTATCCTGCGGGTCGAGCAGCATGCCGCCTTCCAGATTCAGCGTCAGTGTCACCGTTGGCGTTTCTGCGCTGGTTACACCAAGCATATCGATACCCGGCGCAAGCTTGGTTTTCCAGAACTCAGGCACATGCACCGTCGGCGCAGGACCCGCTTCCGGTACCACTGTCCGGTCAAACGAATCTTTAATTTCCGCCGTCACCACGTCACCGGCGGACTCATCAGCTCCGGGAATATCACGGGGCGGAAGCGTGAAGTTTTGCGGGGCAGCCGCCATTTCCGGATGCCCTTTAGGTACCACAGACACGGTCACAGCATGCTTGCCTTTGATGTACTGACGGTAAACCCGCATAACATCTTCTGCTGTCACGTTACGGTAACGGTCAAGATCAGCCTGAACCAGGTCAGGTTGACCGTAAAAGGTTTCCCCGCCGGACAGAGCACTGACTTTGCCCGATACACTTTGCAGACCGAAAATGGTTGATGCTTCAATTCCGGCTTTGGTGCGCTGAAGATCATCTTCATTAACGCCGCGGGTTTCAAACTCTGTCAGTGTTTCATCAACCAGCGTGTTCAGCGTAGCAAGCTTTTCTACCTTCTGCGGGTTCGCCAGTGCCAGTAACTGAAACTCGCAGGCCAGTTCACGACATGGGTGAGAAACACCCGCCTGAACCGCAACGCCTTCTTTCACCAGGTTTTTATAGAACAGCGATGTTTTACCGCCGCCGAGTATGTCAGCGAGTACATCAAGAGGCGCTTCATCAGGGTGTCTGGCGTAAACCGTAGGAAACGTGATTTGCAGTAAAGGCAGATGCACTTTGTCTTCTACCGTCACGTACCGGTCTTCCTTCAGGGTTACCGGCTGTGGCTCAGGATTTGCCACCTCAGGACCACGGGGCACCGGGCCAAAATACTTTTCCACCCACGCTCTGGTCTGCGCGACATCTATGTCGCCACCAATGGTCAGCACGGCATTGTTAGGACCATACCAGCGCTTAAAGAAGGCTTTCAGATCGTTTACATCAACCCGGTCAAGATCTTCCACATAACCGATGGTGGACCAGGAATAAGGATGGCCTGCCGGATACAGGGCTTCACTATTTTTCTCAGACCGCAATCCGTAAGGTTGATTATCCACCCGCTGCGCCCGCTCATTTTTCACGGTATCGCGCTGGTTCTCAAACTTGGTCTGATTTACCGCCGGCAGCAAAAAGCCCATGCGGTCTGCTTCAAGCCACAGTACTTTTTCAAGCTGATTAGCCGGTACACTTTCAAAGTAGTTGGTCCGGTCTGTATTGGTGGTTCCGTTCAGGGTTCCGCCGGCTTCAGTGATGATCCTGAAGTGTTCTTCATCAGCAACATGCTCTGAGCCCTGGAACATCATATGTTCGAAGAAATGGGCAAAGCCGGATTTACCGACATTTTCCCGCGCACTGCCTACGTGATACGTCACATCCACGTGTACCAGTGGATCGGAATGGTCCTCATGCAAAATAACGGTAAGACCGTTATCCAGCGTATATTTTTCGTAAGGGATATGGACTTGCTGCTCCTGCACCGCAACGGTTGTCTGCTCAGCAGGCTTCTGAGACTGACATCCGCTTAATGACACTGCAACGCTCGCACACACTAATACTTTTGTGGCCAGAGATAACGCCATCAGGCTTCCTTTTTTCATTGTAAGTTCGTCACTGTTAAGACAATCCGTCTTAAACAGGTCTGCCCCGTTGTGCCGGAACAGAATACAGATTGTTACTGAGACTACCAGAATTTGGCTCAGAAAGCCCAGGTCTCCTTAACCCCTTTGTATCAATTTATTTATTAATGAAATACACTGGTGTAAACACCTGGAGAGACTGTATGGATTCTGCCGAAAAGATAATCAATCTCGAATTTGGCCTTTCTCAGTTAAGTGGGAATAAAACGCTGTTTCTGCGACTTTTGCAAAAGTTTGCCGACGAATACCAGCACGCCTCAGATAAACTTCAAACTTTACTCGATAACTGTGACTGGCAGGAAGCCAGAGTGTATATTCATACCATCAAAGGGGTGTCGAGCAATCTGGGGATAAACCGACTTCACCTGGCCTGTAAAGAAACAGAGAACGAGCTGAAAGCGCAGGAAACGGTGCCGGCTTCCCTCCCTGCCCTCAAGCAAACAATGGTTGTTACCCTGGACGCTATTGCAACATTACAGGCTAACCCGACTTTGCTTGACGACCTGCAAGCGGCAGAAGCCGCTATGAATGCGCCGGCAGCCGGTCAACAGGACAGTGAGCCAGCTGTAGCCACCACCGGTACCGCTGAATCCCCGGCTTCTGCTCCGCAAACCGGTCAGGCGCCTGCGGCCTTTATTCAGGCGCTGGAACAAAGTGAATTTATTGCGCAGGATCAGCTGGACAGCTGGCTGGCCGCCACCACGCCGGATCCGGCATTACAGCAAACCCTGCGTGATGCCATTGACGAACTTGATTACGATACCGCACTGAACCTGATCCGTGGATAGCCCCGCTACCTCTGTCGGGGTGTGTTTTGAACATCCCGACTTCTATGTCATTCATAAACCTGTCGGCATACCTATGCACGATGACGCGCTGGGCGTGATACATGCTGTCCGGGCACTCACCGGTGAACAGCAGCTTTACTTATGTCACCGTCTCGATACTGTAACTTCGGGCTGTCTGCTGATCGGCCGTAATGCTTCTGCAGCCGCACAGTTAAGCGGACTGTTTGCCGGTCGTGACATACAGAAATATTATCTGGCCATCCTGTCGGGAAAACCGGCGAAGAAACAGGGCACCATAGCCGGTGATATGAAAAACCGGCGCCGTGGACAACATGTGCTGATGAAAACCCGTGACAACCCTGCTGTCACCCAGTTCTTCAGTTATCACCGGGCTGAAACCGGACGCATTGCGCTGGTTAAACCGCTTACCGGGAAAACCCATCAGATACGTGTTGCCATGAAAAGTCTGGGGTCGCCCATTCTGGGTGACACGTTATATGGCGGCAAAGAGGCTGACCGTGTCTATCTGCACGCGTGGCAATTACACTTTTGCTATAACGGCGAGGATTTCAGCATCACCTGTACGCCTGAGGAAGGCTCGAACTTTGTCTCTGAGGCATTTTCCGGCTGGCTTGCGGAACAACCGGACAACCGGTCACTGCCCTGGCCATCTTTCACCCTGCCGGAAATAAAGAGCCGGTAATGTCAGTCAGGCTCTGTGTTATTGGCAGCGGCGCTGTAGGTTCACTCTTTGCTGCAAAGGCACTGGAAGCCGGCTTTGATGTCACCCGTGCAGTGAGACAGCCCCGCTCTGGTGCGCAACAGACCACCGTAAAAACGGTGACATTGCAAAATGACAGCACGGTTTCCTTGCCTGGCGCAATCATTACTCCGCACAGCCAGGTTGATATTCTGTTCGACCTGATTGTTATTCCTGTGAAGGTTTATCAACTGAAAGAAGCGTTGACACAATGGTCTCACCTTTTCACAAATAATACGCCGGCTTTGCTGCTGCAAAACGGTATGGGGGGAGATGAGATCTTTCGTTCCGTTTTGTCTTCTGTGAGACTTTATCAGGCAACCACCAGCCACGGCGCTCTGCGTCAACAAAACGCAGTGCGCCATACCGGTTTTGGTGAAACACTGGCTGGCCCGGCAACGGGGCAAAGCAGGAATGACAGTGCGGATGAAAAAGTGTTTCGTATCCTTGAGCAGGCATTTCCGCCGGTAACACGCTGCGACAATATTGCCCTGGCTCTCTGGCAGAAGCTGTCTGTCAATCTGGTGATTAATCCGCTCACGGCACTGCATAACATCCGCAACGGGCAACTTCTGGAGCCGGCATATGACGCAGTGATTTCATCGTTATGTCGCGAAACCAGCCTGGTCATGCAGGCTTGCGGTTACAAGGAAAGTGCAGATGTTGTGAAAAACCGTGTATTACGGGTTGCCGGGGCCACAGCGGCTAACTACTCCAGTATGCATCAGGACGCGGCTCACGGCCGCCCGCTGGAAACCGGCGCGATCACCGGATACCTGTTACAGAAAGCTGCAGCGCATCACATTCCGGTTCCCGCTCATCAGTCTTTGTTTGGTGCACTGACAGACCGCTTTCCGGCTTAATCGATTTCGTGGGCGACCTGCCCGTGAGCCAGCATGGCAAATAACCCTGTCCCGCCGGCAATATTCCCCAGCAGCGTAGCAAAAATCAGCGAGCAGAGTTGGTACAGTGTGACTTCCCCCTGCATCGCAAGCAGGAACAATTCCGTAGACCCGGCAATCACGTGGGTGAAATTCCCCATAGCAATGAGATAAGTAAACATAACGATGACGAAGAAAGCCGCACTCTGCACCGACGGTTTCATCCAGACAATACCGGCAATAATGAAACCTGAAATGACCCCGTAGGAAAAGGCCTGCCCGAATTCCAGCTCCACATAATGTCTTGAAATAGCGTTCATCCCCTCAATGTATTCCGCCGGCACGGTATGTAACTGATACATTAACGTCGCGGCCAGTAATGTACCCGCCATGTTGGCGGCAAACACGATAGCCCACAACCTTGCGGTGCAGCCAAGCATGGTGAGAGAGCGATGGTTAAGCAGCGGTAAAATGACAGTGAGAGTATTTTCAGTAAACAGTTGCAGCCGGCCCATGATCACAAGGACAAAACCGACGGTATACCCGAAGTTCTCCAGCGCAAACTGGTAGTCCGAACCTTCAAACACCGTATGCAGAATGCCCTCAGCAAGTACTGAGGTTGATATGCCAATGCCGGCAGCCACACCGGACCACCACAGCGACATACCCGGCCGCTCAAGCTCTTCAAGTCCCTCCCGGTGAATTACCGCATACAGAGAAACTGAACTCAGACTCTGGTGATCACGCACATCCTGTTCTTCTTCCTTAGTAAGCGGCGAGTCAACATGACGCTCGTCTTCGTGTTTCTCTTTCCCTGTCATATCCGGTTCCTGTAAAAGTGTTCTTAAATACGCCTTGTTACGAGTGATACGACAGGCCGGAGTAAAGCGATTGAATCAAAGACATAAAAAAACGGTATGGGCTTACGCGCATACCGTTTTTAGCAATCAGCAGAGAGATTTATTCCTGTACTTCCGGCTTCATGTGCGGGAACAGGATAACGTCTTTGATTGTCGGGCTGTCAGTGAACAACATAGCCAGACGGTCGATACCGATCCCCTGACCCGCTGTTGGCGGCAAACCATATTCCAGCGCACGGATATAATCTTCATCGAAGTGCATGGCTTCATCGTCGCCGGCATCTTTTTCTTCAACCTGCTTACGGAAACGGGCTTCCTGATCTTCAGGATCGTTAAGCTCGCTGAAACCGTTCGCCAGTTCACGGCCGCCTACGAAGAACTCGAAGCGGTCAGTGATGAACGGGTTATCGTCGTTACGACGGGCCAGCGGAGACACTTCCCAGGGATACTCAGTGATGAAGGTAGGCTGGATGAGTTTCTCTTCTGCTGTCGCTTCGAAGATTTCACACAGGTACTTACCTGCACCCCAGATCCCGTCGACTTCAGGCTCTTTAATGTGCAGCTGTTTCGCCATGGCTTTCATTTCATCAAGGTGCGCTTCCGGGTCGCGGATAGCGGCCTCGTTGGCTTCTGGCCAATATTTCAGGATAGCCTCGCCCATGCTCAGACGATCGAAAGGCTTACCGAAATCATAGCGGGTTTCAGACGTCACTTCGCCTTCGCTGTCACGGGTAGTATTAACCAGTTCTGTCGTGCCAAGAATGTCCTGAGCCAGCTTGCGCAGCATGTCTTCAGTCAGGTTCATCAGGTCATTGTAATCAGAGTACGCCATGTAGAACTCCAGCATGGTGAACTCAGGATTGTGACGGGTCGACAAACCTTCATTACGGAAGTTACGGTTGATTTCGAATACACGCTCGAAGCCACCCACAACCAGACGCTTCAGGTACAGTTCCGGTGCGATACGCAGGTACATGTCAATGTCCAGCGCATTGTGATGAGTCACGAAAGGCTTGGCCGTTGCACCGCCGGGAATAACCTGCAACATAGGCGTTTCCACTTCCATAAAATCACGCTCGGCCAGGTACTGACGGATGCCGTTAATCAGGGCACTGCGGATTTTGAAGTTGCGGCGGGTATGTTCACTGGTGATCAGATCCACATAACGCTGACGGTATTTGGTTTCCTGATCGCTCAGACCATGGAATTTTTCTGGCAGCGGACGCAGTGATTTGGTCAGCAGTTGCCAGTTTTCCATGTTCACATACAGGTCGCCTTTTCCTGACTTGTGCAGGTCGCCGGCTACACCGATGATGTCACCGATATCCAGACTACCGAATTTCGCTTTAATTTCTTTTTGTGTTTCTTTGTCGGCGTAAGCCTGAATACGACCGGTCATATCCTGCAGCAGCAGAAACGGACCGCGTTTCGCCATAATACGGCCGGCAACGGAAACCTTATTGCCCTGTTCCGCCAGCGCTTCTTTTTCCACTTCACCGAACTGCGCCTGCAGTTCTTCAGCGTAGTTTTCGCGGCGGAAGTCATTAGGGAAACCATTTGCACGGCAGTTTTCCCGAATCGCGCTCAATTTAGCCCGGCGCTCGGCAATGAGTTTATTTTCGTCGAGTTGTTGGTCGGTCATAACCTGTTCACTTTTAAGTGTAATTTACAGGCCAGATTTCAAACTGGCTTGCAGGAATTTATCTAAATCACCGTCGAGGACGGCTTGCGTATTACGGGTTTCTACACCTGTACGTAAATCTTTAATACGGGAATCGTCCAGCACATAAGAGCGGATCTGGCTGCCCCAGCCGATATCAGACTTGTTATCTTCCAACGCCTGCTTCTCAGCATTCTGCTTCTGCAACTCAAACTCATAAAGTTTGGCTTTCAGTTGCTTCATTGCCTGATCTTTATTCTTGTGCTGTGAGCGGTCATTCTGACACTGCACTACGATGCCCGTGGGTTCGTGGGTAATACGAACCGCCGAGTCCGTTCTGTTAACGTGCTGACCACCGGCACCGGAGGCGCGGTAAGTATCAATACGTAAATCAGACGGATCGATATCGATTTCAATATTGTCATCAATTTCAGGATAAACGAACGCAGAAGAGAACGACGTGTGACGGCGGTTCCCGGAGTCAAACGGTGACTTACGTACCAGGCGGTGTACGCCGGTTTCCGTTCTCAGCCAGCCAAACGCATACTCGCCTTCAAAGCGGATTGTGGCACTCTTAATACCCGCCACTTCGCCTTCTGACAGTTCGATAATTTCTGTTTTGAAGCCGTGTGCTTCACCCCAGCGCAAATACATACGCAGAAGCATATTGGCCCAGTCCTGAGCTTCCGTACCACCGGAGCCCGCCTGCAAATCGATATACGCATCGCAGGCATCGTTAGGGCCTGCGAACATACGGCGGAATTCGAGGACTTCCAACACTTCAACAAGGGAATCCAGTTCAGATTTCGCTTCTTCGAAGGTTTCTTCATCTTCCGCTTCGATGGCCAGTTCCAGAAGGCCTTCAACGTCTTCAGCACCCTGTTCGAGCTTCTGAATGGTTTCAACCACCTGCTCCAGGGCTACTTTTTCTTTCCCTAAGGCTTGTGCGCGCTCAGGCTCATTCCAGACGTCCGGGCTTTCAAGCTCACGGTTAACTTCTTCTAAACGTTCAGACTTCGTATCGAAGTCAAAGATACCCCCTAAGTGCTTCAGAGCGCACCCGGATATCTGCTATGGCATTTTTGACAGGATTTACTTCAAACATGATTTCGCCAGGAGATAAATTAAAAAACAAGACGGCGGATAGTACCGAATCTGGCGGGATTTTGATAGTAGGCGCACCGGGAATCAGGCGAATTTCACCAGATTTTCAGTGGTTATGACCGGTTACGGCGAAGGGATGTGTCCGGCAACTGCTATGTAGCCTTTACCGGACGGTATAAAAACAAACAAATCTGATGATTTTACAAAAACATGCCGCCGGAAATTTCCACGCGCTGACCGGTCATCCATGCGCAATCATCACTGAGTATTTTGGCGATTGCCGGGCCGATATCGGAAGCTTCCCCTACTCTGCCCTTAGCCGTTACACTGCTGACAAACTGGTTCACGTCCGGGTTGTCTCTTACCGTACCGCCAGCGAAATCTGTGGCAATGGCACCCGGTGCGATGGTGTTTACGCTGATCCCCCGGCTGCCCAACTCTTTTGCCAGGTACCGCGTCAGTACTTCCACACCACCTTTCATCACTGCATAAGCACTTGAGCCGGGCAAGCTGAACCGGGCCAGACCCGATGAGATATTCAGAATATGTCCGTTATCTTCAATATCACTGAGCAGTGCCTGCGTCAGAAAGTACGGTGCTTTCAAATGCAAATCTGACAGGGCATCGAACTCTTCCATACTGGTTTCGCTGAATGCTTTATGCAGTCCTGTGCCGGCGTTATTTACCAGATACTTCAGCTTGCCGCCCCCGAAGTGTTGCTGCAGGCAAGTACGCACGGTACTGATAAATAAAGAATAATCGCTGAATTTCGTTGCATCAAACTGCAGCGCCACGGCCTTTACGCCCCGCTTTTCTGCTTCAGCAACCACATCCTTTGCAGCGTTCTCGTCGTGAACAAACGTGAAAATGCTGTTCACCCCTTTGTTTGCCAGAGCCAGTACTGTGCTGCGACCAAGGCCACGACTGCCACCGGTGATCAGTGCGGTATCACTCATAGTTATTTCCTTACTGTGTCCGCCTGATTTAAGGCGGAAATTAATGACAGGTTCAGAGTATCGTTCCGCACTATATTGATAAACAGGGCAAATAAAGACACACTGTTCACATAAAATGAACAATGAGAAGTGTGATGGACACTGTAGAATGTATGCGCCGTTTTCTTGCCGTGGCTGAAACCGGTAGTTTTTCTCAGGCAGCCAGCCAGATGGATGTGCCTAAATCCGCGGTGTCATCCTCAGTGACAAAACTGGAAACCCGTTTGCAAACCCGCCTGTTTCACCGCAGTACCCGCCAGGTCACGCTGACAGAATCCGGCAGACAATACCTTCCTGAGTGTCAGCGTATTCTGGCCGATCTCGATGCAGTAGAGAGCCAGTTACAGGACGATGCCGGCCAGCTGACCGGAGACATTGTGGTAGATATGCCGGGCCGGTTATATGCCTCCGTCGTCGCACCGAAACTGGCTGAGTGGTTCCGCCTGCACCCGAAAACCCGCATCCGCCTGCTCGGCGCGGACTATCGCATCGATCCGGTGAAGGAAAGCGTGGATTGTGTGATCAGGGCGGGTACGCTTAAAGACAGCGAACTCATCGCCCGCCCGCTGGGTAATTTTGCGATGGTGAATTGTGTCAGCCCCGCTTACCTGAAAGCATATGGACACCCTGCTTCACCGGCTGATCTGAGCAATCATTTCGTGGTGGGCTACTCACCGGATATGCGCCCCGCTGCAGATTCCTTTGATTATTTTCACAACGGGCATAACTATCAGGTAGCGATGACAAGCCGGGTATCGGTAGCCACTACAGACGCCTACCTGACCTCCTGTCTGGCGGGACTGGGAATCATTCAGGTGCCTCATCACGGGGTTAAGCATTACCTGGCCAGTGGCGAGCTTGTAACAATTCTGGATGATTTTACCTGCCCACCCCTGCCACTTTCCGTGGTTTACACATCAAGACGCCATATGCCTAAACGAATCAGCACTTTCATAAACTGGCTCACAGAGCAATTTGCCTGATCCGGCGTACAAATTTGACCGGAAACAAAAAACCGGCAGACGCCACAAGCGACTGCCGGTTTCTCTGATATCAGTACTGCCTGATAAACTTACATTTTTTCCAGTGTTTCGATACCCAGCAGGCTCAGACCCTGTTCCAGTGTATTGGCCACCAGCGCAGCGAGTTCAAGCCGGCTGTTACGCACCGCTTCATCAATACCGTCTTTCAGGATCGGGCAGGCTTCGTAGAAACTCATGAATGCGCTTGCCACATCGTACAGGTAAGTACACAGCACGTGAGGCGTTGCTTCACGGGATACCAGACCAATCACTTCTTCAAATTGCAGTAACAGCACAGCAAGTGCATGCTCCTGCTTTTCGGTAAAGGTCATTGCACCTTTCAGATCTGCCATCGCAATACCGGATTTACGGAAAATACTCTTAACGCGGGTAAACGCATATTGCAGATAAGGCGCGGTATTACCTTCAAAACTCAGCATGGTGTCCCAGTTAAACACGTAATCCGTGGTACGGTTTTTACTTAAGTCAGCGTACTTAACCGCACCAATACCCACTTTACGGGCCACTTCAGCCAGCTCAGCTTCTGACAGGTCATTGTCCCGCTCGCTGATCAGTTTGCCTGCGCGCTCTACCGCTTCGTCAAGTAACTCAACCAGTTTCACCGTGCCACCGGTACGGGTTTTAAATGGCTTGCCGTCACTGCCAAGCATCATACCGAAAGGACAATGCTCGTAAGTCTGTTCTGCTTTCATGAAACCGGCCTTACGGCCCACAATTTCAGTTTGCTTAAAGTGCAGCGCCTGGCGGGCGTCGGTAAGAATAAGGGTACGGTCAGCGTTCAGTTTGCCGCTGCGGTAGCGCATAGCTGCAAGGTCGGTAGTGGAATACAGGTAGCCGCCACCGGATTTTTGCACAATGTACACCGCCGGATTCCCTTCTTTGTCCGCCAATTCAGGAATAAACACAACCTGCGCGCCCTGATCTTCTACCGCAATGCCTTTTTCTTTCAGGTCACGGATGACATTCGCCAGATCATCATTATAGGCAGACTCACCCATAATATCGTCACGGGTCAGACTGACATTCAGTTTGTCATACACTTCTTCGCTGTGCTGAACGGATACATCAATGAACTGTTTCCACAGCGTAAGGCACTGCTCGTCGCCCCCCTGTAATTTCACCACGTATTCACGGGCACGGTCTGCAAAGCCCTCTTCTTCGTCGAAGCGTACTTTCGCTTCACGGTAAAAGTCTTCCAGATCAGACAGTGCGGTTTCCGCAACCTCACTTTCCAGCTTGTCTGACAGGTGTGCCAGCAACATGCCGAACTGTGTCCCCCAGTCCCCCATGTGGTTCTGGCGGATAACCTTATGACCAAGGAACTCCAGCACTTTTACAACAGCGTCACCGATGATAGTGGTACGCAGGTGGCCCACGTGCATTTCTTTAGCAAGGTTCGGGGAAGAGTAATCCACCACAATGGTCTGCTGGCTGTCTTTTGCCACGCCCATGCGGGGATCATGCAGTGCCAGTTCACACTGATTCGCAAGCCACGAATCGCTGAGATGCACATTAATAAAACCGGGGCCTGCCACTTCCAGCTTGCTGGCAACGTCATCCAGGTTAACAAGCTCAACAATTTTCTCCGCAATATCACGGGGCTTTTGTCTTAACTGCTTCGCCAGTGCCATCGCACCGTTGAACTGATATTCACCAAACTCAGGCCGCGAACTGCGTGCCACAGGCACCGGCGCATTTTCAGCACCTAATTTTTCCAGTGCTTCGCTAAAACGGCTGACTAATAAAGCATGTATGTTCATCGTTTCTTCGTCTTCTGTCTGTTCTTAATGTTCGCGGGTTTCTTTGAATTCGATATCGGGGTAACGCTCTTTAGCCAGTTGCAGATTCACCATAGTGGGTGCAATGTAGGCCAGGTTGTCACCGCCATCCAGCGCCAGGTTTTGTTCAGCTTTACGGCGGAACTCATCCAGCCTTTTCGCATCTTTACTGTATACCCAGCGGGCTGTACTCACACTGATATGTTCGTAGATTGCATCTACGTTATATTCCGCTTTTAAGCGGGCCACAACCACATCAAACTGCAGTACACCTACCGCACCGACGATCAGGTCATTGTTGATCAGAGGACGGAAAACCTGCACAGCCCCTTCTTCAGATAACTGTATCAGTCCCTTAAGCAATTGTTTTTGCTTCAGCGGATCTTTCAGGCGGATACGCTTAAACAGTTCTGGCGCAAAGTTAGGAATACCGGTAAAGCGGAAATTATTGCCGGACGTGAACGTATCACCGATGCGGATAGTCCCGTGATTGTGCAAACCAATAATATCGCCGGCATAGGCTTCTTCCAGAAGTTCCCGGTCACCGGCCAGGAAGGTCAGCGCGTCAGAAATACGGACGTCTTTATTAATACGTGAATGACGCATTTTCATGCCCTTCTCGTATTTTCCGGAAACAATGCGGCAGAAGGCAATACGGTCGCGGTGTTTAGGATCCATATTCGCCTGGATCTTAAACACGAAACCACTGAACTCAGGCGCATCAGCACTGATTTCACCGTCTTCTGTCTGGCGTCCCTGCGGCGCAGGCGCCCACTCAACCAGACCATCCAGCATATGGTCAACACCAAAGTTACCCAGTGCAGTACCAAAAAATACCGGTGTCAGTTCCCCTTCAAGGAACAGTTCCTGATCAAACTCGTTAGACGCCCCCTGAACCAGCTCCAGTTCGTCTTTCAATGTTTCCAGCAAACCGCTGCCAATAGCTGTTTCAAGTTCCGGATTATCCAGACCTTTAATAATGCGTACATCCTGAATCATGTGACCCAGACCGGATTTATACAAAATCACTTCATCACGGTGCAGGTGATAAACACCTTTGAATTCTTTACCGCAGCCTATTGGCCAGGTCACTGGCGCGCACAGGATTTTCAGCTCGTTTTCAACTTCATCAAGCAACTCCAACGGGTCGCGGATATCGCGGTCAAGCTTGTTCATGAAGGTAATAATAGGCGTATCGCGCAGGCGGGTAACTTCCATCAGCTTACGGGTACGATCCTCAACACCTTTTGCGGCATCGATAACCATCAGACAGGAGTCAACGGCAGTCAGTGTGCGGTAGGTATCTTCAGAGAAGTCTTCGTGTCCCGGCGTATCCAGCAGGTTCACCAGATTTTCACGGTAAGGGAACTGCATGACCGAGGTCGTGACCGAGATCCCCCGCTCTTTTTCCATTTCCATCCAGTCAGATTTGGCATGCTGACCGGACTTCTTCCCTTTCACGGTACCGGCTTTTTGCAAAGCTTGTCCGAACAAAAGGACCTTTTCAGTAATGGTGGTTTTACCCGCATCGGGGTGACTGATAATCGCAAACGTACGGCGTTTGCTGATTTCGCTGGTTAGGTTACTCATGGATATTCTGATCTGTCACTGTGTGAGGGTAGACGCGGGTTCAGAGCTTGCGGGCGGCGCCACCTTGAATTTCAAAAATTGGCGCGCATGATACCAGAATTGAGAAAAATTGCCGCCCTTTTCTCTGCGGGGGAAATCCGCCGGCGCATTTGCACCGGCAGGCAGAAAGTTTGTACGCCGGAGGCCTTACTTTTTCTTCTCCGGTGTGGATTTATCGTATTCTACCAGCTCTTCTAACGCGGCCCCTGGATCCTCTTCCCCTGCGACGGAGTCGAATTCTTCTTCATCATGACGAAAATCTTCTTCCGCCAGCGTGATTTCCCGTTCATGTTCACGGGCTTTTTTATTACTGTCAGCCATCATATTCACCTGCTAATTGAACAAAACACACTTTTGTTAATTATACGTGAAGAGAGGATTTTGGATGAGATTTCAGATTATTTTTCTGACCGGGAGATGGTTTACTCTGTAGGATACAACCGCCGGGTATAATCGCTGACGCCCTAAGCAAGCAACATACGCATTATCCGCGCGTCTTCTTTACCGCCATCACAAGGGTAATAATTTTTACGCACTTCAATGTCTTCAAAACCGGCTTTTTCGTACAGTGAAATGGCTTTGTGGTTTCCGGCTCTTACCTCGAGCCACAGTGACTCAGCCTGTTGTTGCCGGCACCATGCAATCACACCGTCTAATAACTGTTTTCCGGCACCCTGCCCCCGGTCAGAAACAGCAACTGCAATGTCCATTAACGTGGCTTCGCCGGCAACCAGTAATATCACTGCGTAACCGGAGAGCTTAAGCTCACTGTTCAGTGCTGCCAAACCCGCATAGGGCGGTGTAAGACAGTCCGCAAAGGTAGATAAGGACCAGGGATTATAAGTGGCCTGCTGATGAATAGCATGGGCGTCATTGATCAGGGCGTCAGAAAGTGGCTGGAGTGTGAACGACGGCATCACTTACTGACCGGCACAAATGATCTGCCACAGACGGCGCTTTTCCGCAGCGTCTGATGGCGCAGTTTTATAAGGTAATGAAAGAATATTATTTTTCAGGGACAACTCTGAACCATATTGCCAGCGAACAGACTTTGCATCGTGAAACAAAGACAACGCCTGCAAGATGTCTTGTCCGGCAGTTCCGAAGCTGCGGGGATCAATGGTTTCAACCACCGGTGATGCCGGTTTTGCTTCATTGTCCTGCACTTTTTCCGGGGCAGATGGTTTTTTATCCGGTTTATTTCCCAGCATGGAACGAAGCTGCGCAATGCGGGCCTGACCATTTGCGGCGGGTTGACCAGAAGACTGAGATGGAACGGCAGCGCCGGAAGGCGTTAGTTCAGCAGTGTGACTGTTACCGGCAGCAGATGTTGCCTGAGTCTGTGATACAGCCTGAGATTGCCATACACAGATACCCATTTCCTGAAGAACAGCAATTTGATATGGATTTAAACCGGACGTCATGAAAATGGATTTACTTTTGAGTGGAAGAAAGTAGGAACACTATAACTTACTCAGAGGAAAAGTGGCAGGGGTGGAGGGACTCGAACCCCCAACCATCGGTTTTGGAGACCGCTGTTCTACCAATTCGAACTACACCCCTAGCGCGCTGTGCATTATACGTATGCGTTAACAAAGGTAAAGCCTTTTTATGGCAAAAAAACAGCAAAACCAGTGCCTTTGCCTGGCATTCGCACAATACGCACAAAAAGCGCACAGTATGGCTGTTACTCCGGTTCACTCCCCTTCTGCCGGTTAGTGGTTTCCAGTGCTGCCTGCCAGAGGGCAGCAGTGACATTTACCACCCGGCGCTGCTGTTCACAGGCAAAGATGACCTTCTCTTCAGCGGCCCCGCTTAAAGCGGCGTAGTGTTTATACAAGCGCAAAGCGGCTTCGTCATTTAACTGATTAATCGCAGCACAGGATGCCACATCAAAATAACGATTGCCGCTGGCAGCATATTCCCAGTCAACGATAACAGGTTTAGCGCCACCGGCTCCGGTTTTCACAATGTGCGGCAAAGACAGATCGTTGTGACAAAGCACCGCCTGTTCAGCAGGCGGTTGCTGTGCATCACCGGAATCAATCACGTTTCGCAATACTTCAGCCAGGGGATGACTGCTCTCAAGATCTGCACTTTCAAAATAGCGCATCAGCCTGGACTCAAGACACAGAGGTGACGCGTCAATAGCTGTGCAGTGAATGGTGTGTAACGCAACGGCGAGCAGAATGATGCTATCTTCACTGTTTGCGTTGTTCGACGGTTCCGCATCCGAGGTCACCCAGCGTTCTGCCCACAGCGTACAGTCAGGACTCAGCCACACAGGTTCAGGCGCAATGCCCTGACGGAACAGGCTGTGCTGAAGCGTAAACTGAGCATGTTTGTTTACACCGGTAAAACTCTCACCGGCAGACCACTTAACAGCGAACTCACGCTCTCCGTCAGTGATATTGAACATGCGATTCACATCCCCGCCCTGCCGTGATTCACAGGTGGCATTACCGCTAAGCTTCAACGGCTCTGCTAACGCTTTAACGATAAGCGCGGGCGTCATGTTCCTGCATCTTCCATTGTTTCAGCCATTGTGCATAACCAAATACGGCAAATCCGACATATCCCAGAAACAGACACGCCGACAACATCAGGCCGCTTTGTGCGTAAAGATAAGCTGAAGCCAGATTGATTACTATCCAGTACAACCAGTTCTGTAAAACCTTATGGGCCACCATCACGGTAGTCACCAAACTGACCACCTGAATGCTTGCATCAAGCAGCAGATGTTCGCTGTTGAACTGCCCCTGTGCCCAGAGGGATAAGCCCCAGGCAATCAGGAGTAGTCCCGGCACCAGCATGGCATGGGTATACCATGGCCAGGAATGCACCCGGTCGTCGCCGGCAGCCTGACGATTCCACTGATAATACCCGTATCCTGCCATCACCATGTAATACAGATTCAGGATGGCCTGAAACGGCAGTGTGACCTGCCAGAAGAGCCAGGTATAAATAGCCGTGCTGATAAATGCACAAAGCCAGCACCAGCGGTTTTGCCTGGCAGCCAGCCAGACATAGGCCAGCGCCAGCACCACAGCAACCCACTCGGCCAGTGATGTCGCGGCTATCTGTTCAAAGAAATGCGGGATGAAATCAGTCATCCTGATCCTTACGTGCCTGCATCACATCGAAGTTCAGAAACTTGGCCACAAAAATGGCCTGCCCGACTTCTTCATGAGTGCGCTGCATTTCTTTCCCCAGTACCGCCATAATGTCGGCATACTCGCCGGTGACCTGTGTACTGGTAGAACAGGTCGTCACATCAAGGGTGTCGTAACTGTTCAGTCTGTCAATGAACGACTTTATGGGTGGAATGTATTCATTCACCAGAGGATACAGAGATAACTCAACCATGACCTGCATAGAAATTCCTTAAAATTGAAAACGGGCTGTGACGCCGAACTGTCTGCCGTCACCTAACTGATAATAAGGTTCAGCAAACTCATAGTAATCACGGGGATCGTTACTGAATCCACCGAAACCGCGGGTGTACCAGGTTTTATCAAACACGTTCTTCACCCACAGTGTGGTGCGCAACATGCCTTTTACCCAGGTGATATCTGTGTTGTACAACGTTGTGGCCGGTGCTGTTTCATCATGGCCATCAGAGAAGCGGTATTCGTCTTTAAAGTCCATATCCGCGCGCCATACCAGAGAATCAGTCAGCCACAACTCACTGAACAGGTTCGCTGTATATTTAGGTGCCTGAGCCTGACGCTGCTTACTGACATATTCACCGTCGGCAGTCTCGTAACCTTCAAAGGTGGCACTGAGGTAACCTGCGCTGGCCTGCACTGTCCAGGATGACGTTGCCTGCCAGGAAAGCTCCAGTTCTGCCCCTTTATTTGTGCCCACATCGGCATTCGCCGTAATATCGATAAAGGCGGCAGAACCGTCTTCACGTTCCTGAACATCAAAATCGCTGATTTGGGTATCTTCCCTTTCCATGAAGAAAACTGCTGCGCGGGCTGTCAATTCAGGAACAAACAATTTGCCTTTGTACCCTGCCTCATAGTTCCAGTTGTATTCCGCATCAAAGAAGCGGCGCTCGCGGCTAACCTGCTCATCATAGTTAATGCCGGCACCTTTGTAGCCTCTGGATACGCTGGCATACAGGTAGTCCCCTCCCATATCCCAGGTCAGTGCCAGTTTGCCGCCGGTCATGGTCGTGTCATCGTCGTACACAACCTGCGCATTATCAGCATAATCATAGGCATAATTTTCAACACGCAGCGCGGACGTCAGCAATAAAGACGGAGTCAGCTGTGTATCAAGCTGACCGTAAACCGCTGTTGTCTGCGGTTCGAAAGTACTGATAAAGTCGCCGTCAGCATAAGTATACTGACGCAGTAAATCCTGTTCACTCTGATTGATGCGGCCGCCGATAACCCAGGTCGTGGTGTCATTGAAGATTTTTTTATCTTCTGCAGAAGTAAAACGCACCTCGGCAGATTGTTGGGAAACATCCCGGTAATATGCATCAAAGGACGTATAGCCCCAGGGGTGGAAACCGGTGTAGGTCCAGTCTTCGTCGTAGCCGTAAGCGATATCATGACCGGCCATAGTCGCAATGATTTCCAGCAAACCTCCGGCAGTTTCATGATTGATATGTGCACTGACCGCTTTAGTTTCCTGCTCATCAAACCCGGGTTCATCCGACAAGGTGTGACGGTTGTTATCCAGTGAGAAAGCATCGTAACCGTTATTGATATCGTACCAGCGGAAATCCACCGCAACGGATGTTTTGTCAGTCACATCCCACAGTGTTCCCAGCCTTACTGCATTCTCATGAATCCCGTTGGTATCGTCGGCACCCAAAAAGTCATTTTCAATAAAACCGTCACTGCTGTTGTGCACAAATGCTGCACGCCAGGCCAGAGAATCAGACGCTTGTCCGCCATGGGCACCTTCAGCGCGGAAGAAAGATGTGTTTCCCACAGACAATTCAAAATGACTGTCACTCTCTTCTGAAGGGGCATTGCTGACAATCTTAACCGCACCAGCCAGGGCACCGGTTCCGAAGACTGTCGCCTGCGGTCCCCGGTAAACTTCTACCTGCTGTGTATCAAAAAGTACACCTGCTGCAGCAAGACCGGAGAAATCAAAATCGTCGACCAGGAAACTGACTGAAGGATTAATCGGTTCAGCAAACTGGCTGCGCTCACCAATCCCCCGGATCTGAATAAAACGTCCGCGGGATGCGCCGGCCGCAAAATTAACATTCGGCGCAATACTTAATACATTGTCGATATAGGTAGCCTGACGGCTGTCCAGGCGGTTGCCTGATAACACAGAAGCGCTGGCACTGAGTTGATCGAGAGTCGCTGTGCGGAAATCACCGCTGACGGTAATACGTTCGATGTCTGCTGTGTCATCAGCAAAAGCAGGCAGTGCAAGTAGTGCGAGAAGGATTGCGTTTTTTTTCATTAGGATCTCTTTAATCATCAAAAAGATCCGGCTTTACGGCAGGTATTGAGGTTTTCAGATTGCTTTTATCACCATCCCTACGCCGGTATTATCCGGATCAGGTTTAAGGGTTCCCATGGAATGGATCTCAGCCGTAAAGACGGCACCCCTTGGCCTAATGCTTATTACGGAGTCCGCAAATTAAGCGAGGGCAGTCTAACAACTTCAGTGACTTAGTCAAGTTGCCGGCAGCCCCGAAAAAGCAATAAAAAAGCCCGCGATGTGACGTGGCGGGCAATGAAGGTCAGGCGACCTTCTGATTCTGGCGTCTTGTGCGCCATCCCATAAACCCTATTCCCAGAAGGATCAGTGACATGGCGGTTGGCTCACTGACTTCTGTAATAGAGGCATTCCGGAAGCGAACCTTCATATCTCCGCAACCACTGGCTGCATCACAATCGTTAATGAATACGATGTCGGTAATAAGTCCTGACATGTAATCATCCAGAGTAATAGAGAAGGTCTCCCAGGCTGGTTCGCTGGTATAAGTAAAGTCATCCAGACCGAAATTCTGTGTGCCACCCAGAGCAAACGTGCGGCTGGCATCGTTATTCTGTTCACCGGCAGAGAAATCTGCCAGCCAGATCCCGCCAATCTCAGAGTAAGGGTTTGCATTAGTATTGTTGTTGCCCGGGGTCATACGAAATTCAAATGACAACAAAATATCTGAAGCAGAATTGTCTAAGTCCAGGCTCTGGATCCCGAAAGCATCATCCAGGTTTAGTGTGAACCAGCTGTTTTCACGCAGGTTCAGTACGCTGCCATTATTTGTCCAGGTTCCGTAGTTAGACGTGCCACTTTGTTGGTGTGCAGTCAAAGTCTGGGCAGCGAAGTCAATATCGTAGCTGCTGATAATGTTGGCGTTAGCCGTGAATGCCGCACAGAAGCCGGTTAGCAGGGCTGCAGTTTTGATGCTAAATTTCATTTATGTTCCTTGAGCAGTGTGTGCCTGAAAATAGTTAAACAACTTCACTGCAACCCGGCTGTCTTATGGCGGTATAAGACCCGTGGCTTTCCGTCCCTGCCTCACGACAGGTTTGGCGAATCTACTCTGTGGAAGTGACGTTTCCACCAATGAGTCGACGGTTGTAATGATAGGGAGAGGCCCGCAAGTAAAACAGGACACTTCTGAACGAAATCCGGTACAAATTTGTACCAACACAAAATTCACCCTTTTTCTGTCAAGGCACAGGTAATTCTTATATCCTTGACTGAAGGGATCCGGTATTAGGAGCAAACGTGCAGTATCACGGTTTTTTCTGGTCGGCAGTCATCCGCGCTTTATTGAGTCTGAGAAGGGATAACGGACTTGATAACGAATATGACACAACGATGCTCGAAAGCGTCACACAAATAGAAAATGAGAAAATGGACGATGACGGACTGGCGTCTATTCTTCACTCTCTTTGTCCTGCCAGTGAATATGAGACAATTGGCCGCTCCCTGATTGGCTATCTTGATTTCAACAAAATGAGTAATCTGGTGGTGTATCTCACGGCCAGTAAGCATATTGATGACGCACTCCATGTACTGGGGAAACACTACCACTATATTCTGGGCAACAGTGCAGCATTGACCGTAAAAACTGACGGAAATGAAACCTGTCTCCGGTTTCAGCCATCATCACATCCTGTTCTTACCGAATTCCGCTGTTATTTCCTCCTCGCTTTGTGCCGTCACCTGGCCGGCAGAAAATTCGACTTCACCACGGTCACCTTACCGCCATCAGGCGAACAACCGGTCAGCTTATTAAGGCCGGTCAGCAGCGGTGATATCAGACATGAGGGAGTCGTTGTAAGCCTGCTTTTTGATAATAAGTGGTGTACACAGGCGTCGTTTTACTATTCTCAGTCGATTAAAAAAATGCTGGCGGGAAACCTCGACACCAGCAATGATTTGCCATTAAAGCAGCAGGTTAAAGAAGCATTTCTCAAAGCCCCGAGCCCGGCAAGGATCCGTTCGGAATGGGTAGCAACGCAACTCGGTCAGACGGAGTCCGCGTTTCGTCGCCAGTTAAGGCAAGAGTCCATTTCCTTCAGCGCATTACTCAAAGAGTACATTCATGACCAGTCATGTCACCGGTTACTCAGTGGCGAAAAAACGGAAGACACCGCCGCCCGCCTTGGCTTCTCTGACCGCCGATCCTTTGAGCGCAGTTTTAAGGAACATGCCGGGATCAGTGCAGGACAGCTACGCCAGCTTGGCAACCGCCTGCGTTTTCAAAAAGGTAACGGTAATCTCATTAATGTGGTGGAGAACCTGCCTCCCCTGCCCAATTCAATTCAGTCTCTGCTGAATATGGACTGCGAAACAATGACGCTGGCAGATGTGGTCTCACTGATTGAAAAAGATCCGATTTTTCAGGCCCACGTTATGAGCAAGGCCAGCAGAGCGGTTTATGGCTCTGTACCCAAAAATCTTGAACAGGCAATCGGCCGGAATCTCGGGCTCGGCAATATCCGGAATCTTGCCGTAATTTTCGCAGCGCAGCAGTTGCTAACCTCTCAATGCCGGTTTGATAAAGTTAACCTGCTCACCGATGCGATGCTGCTGAGCCTGACTATCTTTCAGCGCCTGTTCGGTTTTAACCGCTTAAACGAGGACCAAACTGAGCAGGTCAAACAGCTTTTACTGTTTGGCACGTTATCCCTGTTTCTAATTTTTCACGACGAATGTCTGTTTTCAGACGGCGCAGTCACTCACTGGGATGAAAGCGCTTCATTTGACGTTTTCCTTAACCGTATCAATGATGAATACGGCGTTTGCCTGTATGGTGCCACATCGTTAATGTTACTGAGATGGGGTTTTAACAGTGCAGTGAATCAGCAATTGTGGAAACTGTGCAGCAACGACGAAAATGGAAATTCTGACAGCCTTACGGGCCAGATCACACTGTGTCATACCATCGCATTCAATCTGCTGAATTCACAGGAAACACCTGAATACAGTCAGGATACGCTGACTAAGGTGCAAAGTGAGATGCTGGAAGAGATCGTGACGAGGTGGCGGGTTTCAGCGGCCTGAGATCAATGATCAGTGCCGCTTACCCGCATCAGAACTTGTGAGCAGGTGGCTTTAACCGTTTATTCTGCATTCAGATTCAGGCTGCGGATTTCAGCCTCTGTTTGTGCTTTCAATATCTCCATCGTTTTACCATGGGGCGTCGGAGTACGGGAATCCGGATCGAGAGTTACAAAAACAATATCATCAGCGAGACATATGGTTTTCTTGGTCGCTTTATTTCTCACCAGACATGTTACCGTAATCGACGTACGCCCCACCGATTTAGTTTCCAGACCAAACTCAACGATATCGCCCTGTAACGCCGGGGATTCAAACGTAATTTCACCAATATGCTTAGTGACCAGACAGTTTGTTTCCAGCTGACAAATAGCGAAAATTGCTGCTTCCTCATCAATCCATTCCATCGCCCGGCCACCAAATAAAGCATTGGCGTAATTAAGATCATTGGGCATGACAAGCCGGCGGGATAAAAAGCGCATTCGAATTCCTCGTAAACAATAGATAAAATAGCGGCTGGATTATACGTGAAATGATATCAAATGGCTCAGACAACTGTGACTGACTGGCTTACAGCACCTCTGTTTTGTAATACCAGCGATTATCACCGGCAAAGACTGGTGATCCATGGCGATAAGCATCACCATGCCACCACAGCAGAAGGCATACTCTCATCACTGCCTGAAGGTATTTCTGTTTGCATTGCCGGCGAACTTAACGCCAGGCCTGTTGATACAGCAAAATCCACGATAACGAAGATCACGCCACTCAATTTATACCGGCAGTGTTTAGGCAGTGAGTATGACATTGTTATCATCGACTTCTCGGAGCAATTCAGGCCATCTGTACTGACGGCTCTGGCCGGCACAGTAAAAGTATCCGGAACACTAATACTCCTGACACCGCCATCAGATAGCTGGCACAATCATCCGTCGGTTACCCGCCCCTATTTTTTAAGCTACGGAGAAACACTGAATAGCAGTGTGTATATCGATAAGATTCTGCGCCCTTTAACAGACACTCCGGAGACGGGCGTGATCAGCCGTGACAGCGTGTACTTACCCTCCCCGCAGCCTGTGGAAGTTTCCCGCATTTCAGAGTCTGACAGACTGACAGTTGCCCAGCAGAAGGTGTTTGACGAGATCACGCAGGATGACTACAGCACTTACAAGTGTGTTTGTATTGAGGCAGCCAGAGGCAGAGGAAAGTCTTTTTTATCCGGTAAAATTATCGCCCACTTTCTGAAATTGGGGTTAAATGTAGCTGTGACAGCGTATTCGCAAGTCTCTGTCTCAGGATTACTCGCGTCCTTAGAATGCGAAAGCGGAAACAGAGCGCAGTGGATGGCTACGGACAACCCGCTGTTATCCGAAGATAACATTGATGTTCTCGTCATAGACGAAGCAGCGGCGCTGCCACTGCCGCTGCTACAGCGCTTATTATCAACACCTGCGTTTGTTATCTTAAGCTCTACCACAGACGGTTATGAAGGCAGTGGACAAGGATTCAGAACCAAGTTTCTCGAGCCGCACAATATTCCGGTGAGAAAGCTGTCAGAGCCTGTACGCTGGCGCGGTGGCGACCAACTGGAAGCTCTGGTATCGAAGCTGACATTCAGACAACCGCTGAGCCGTGAAGACCCGCGGGAACTTGTTTCACCGGAGCACCTTGTACTGCCGGCAAGAGACATGGAACCGTCAACACTCCGTCAGGTACTGGAAATGCTTACTGCTGCGCATTACCAGAGTAGTCCCGATGACATGTTAAGACTGACAGACTCTCCTCAAAACAACTTCTACCTTCTTACTGTGAAAGGCAAGATTATTGCTGCCGCAGTAGTAGAGCATGAAGGCAGTATTGCGCCGGTAGCCCTCACTGAGCATATTTCAGAAGGAAAACGTCGTGTAAAAGGCCATCTGACGGCACAGAGTCTGGCTTTGATGAGCACCGATGCTAATTTTGCATCCATGAAAATAAGGCGGATTAACCGCATTGCAGTGAGTCCTGACTGGCAGTCAAAAGGTCTCGGGTCAAAATTACTCAAGCAAATTGTTTTCACCTGCCAGACTGAAGGTGCTGATTTGATCACCTCATCGTTTGGTGCTGATGACCAGTTACTGAGATTCTGGATAACTAATGGTTTTACAATTGTAAAACGGGGCAGTAAACCAGATAAAGCATCAGGATTGATCAGTGCACTGGTCGTCAATCCGGTCTCTCAGAGGGCAGAAGAAGCCATCGATCAGCTTTTGGCACTGGAAGAAAACGATGAGCTCCCCCCGCTTCTGCGTAATCGCCATTTATTAAGGCTCCGCCAGTTCGTTGAAGGCAGCCGGAGTATCGACCATTTATATTCCTCGCTGAATTATTTAACCCAACTGGCTGATAAAGCCCATTCCGGCACTGATATCGAATTAGCTGCAATACTTCGCAGATTATCTGCAGGTGACTCTTTGAAACAGTTAGCGGACCGCACGGGCTTGCAAGGTAAGAAAGAGATGGTTAATGATCTCAGACGCCGGTGTAAACAACTTCTGTCGTCCGTGCAAGACGGAGGTCAGTTTTAAATCAGGTTGTGAGCCGGATATAAAAGATAAAATTAGAAGTACTGAAACAAAAAACCCTGCTGATGCAGGGTTTTTTAATTCTAATTAAGCATTAAATCTTAATCCCGCGGTTTTTAGCCTTATCTTTAATATAAGGTTCCCACGCCATCGCATTTCTGCGTAAAGACTTATCTTTCTTAGCAATCTGAATGTGATCGTAAGCTGCTTTGTAGTTACCGATATAGAAGTTCGCTTCCATTAATGAGAAGTGAATCTTAGCGGGATCTTCAGCACCACGTTCCAGAGCATTGTTAAGAGCTTTGATAGCACCTTTATAATCTTCAGCTACGAGTAACAAAGTACCCTGCTTACGATAATATTCAGGATCGCTATCTGCTTCTGCAGCTTTGCCGTAATAACTGGCCGCATCTTTATAGTCCTTCGCCTGGTGATAAGAGTTAGCGATGTTTGCATACATCTCCGCATCTTTCTTCAGCAGGCCGCTCTTAACATACTTAGACAGTAGTTCAGCAGACTTATGTGGATTACCCGCATTTGCATACAGGGAAGCAAGCTGTTTGATTTGACTGTCTTTCTCAAGATAACCCGCCGTGTAAGCGATATCCAGAGTTTGTACAGCTTTATCAAAACGCTCAACCATCATATAGAAGCTACCCAGTTGAACCCAGTAAGTTGGATTCTCAGGGAACATGTTAACAAGCACTTCAGCAACGCTTACCGTTTCAGGATACTTTTTGTCTTCAAAGAAAGCAGAAAGTTTCAATAGATAAGGGTTCTTGTCTGGCTTGCCAGCTTCAGAATTCAGTTTGATAGCTTTGTCAGCAGTTGCTGCAACCTGGCTAAACTTCTTCTGCTCATACAATGCTTGTGCTTTACGTGTGTAAACCTGTGCATCTTCTTTACAGGTAAAGTCCATCCACTTGTCATAGTACTTAACAGCGTCGTCGAACTTTTGTTCCTGCATGCTTAAGTCACCAAGTAACTTCAGCGTGCCTGCGTGCTCAAGGTCATTCAGTACTTTAGTTTGTACCGCTGACTGAAGGTAACCGAATGCTTCTGCACCCTTACCTTCCTGAGACGCAATCAGGTTACCCAGGAAGCGGTTTACGTATGCCTTATCGAAGTCGTCACTTGGATCCACTTCTTTAAGGATATCGATAGCTTCCTGAACACGGTCTTCATTGTAGGCTTCAAAAGCAGCCTGAACTTTCTTACCGGTACGCTCGCCAACAAGAGTAGTTTTACCCTTGACATAGCCAGGACACAGTACAGGGCCAGAAGGTTTAGCCGCTGCAGGCGCTGTTTGCGCTGCGGCCATTGGCGCTGCAATCGCAGCACCAATACCCATGACCAAAGCAACGGCGGACATTTTAAATGTACGTAGTTTCATGATCATTGCTCCAGTTTAAAGTCCAGTTGAACGAACATGCCTTCTTGCTTAACCGCTTTACCGTCAACAATTTTTGGCTTGTACTTCCACTTGCTCAGCGCGCGACGCGCTTCACGGTCGAAGATACGCTTGGGATCTGCATCGATAACACTGATGTCATCAACACCACCCTGTTCATTAATAGTGAACTGCAGTTTTACCCAACCTTCACGTCCATCACGGGCAGCATCAGGTGGGTACTTAGGATCGATACGTACGATTGGTGTAGCGTCACCATCGCGTTGCATCGCACCAACACCGCCAATATCTACACCAACACCACCGGTATCAACTGACGGAATTGCCAGACTGAAACCATCTGTGTTTGGTTCAGCAGCTTCCGGTTCAACAGGTTGAACTTTAGGTGGCTGCTGAGGTGGCGGCGGAGGCGGAGGTGGCTTACGCGTACGCGTTTGCGTCTCATCATCCGGCTCCTGCATCACGATATCAATAACTGGTGCTTCCGGTACCTCGTCTGCAGGTCTGGCAGAGTTCTCAATGAGCTTTGCCATAACAACAAACAGACCAAAGGCAACTAACGCACCTAATAATATAGAAACGATTATCCTTACCATCTTAACCCCTTGCCGCTACCGATATACGGTCAATGCCTGCGGCTTTAACCTGGTCCATAACCTTGACTACGATACCATGCTTGGCTTTGACGTCAGCCTGGATAAATACATAATCCGTTGGCTGCTCTGTAAGTAATCGCTCTAAATTAGCCCTTACGGTGTCCACAGCGACTTCACGTTTATCTAGCCATACAGTTCCATCTTCAGTTACAGCGATGAAAATGTTGGCATTCTTGTGAAGAAACGCTTGGCTCGCCTCAGGCTTGTTAACTTCAATGCCTGCTTCTTTAACGAAAACAGTAGTAACGATGAAGAAAATAAGCATGATGAACACGATGTCGAGCATCGGCGTCATATCAATTGCTGCATCTTCCTCTTCGGTTCTGACTTTTCGAGCCATAATCGTTCTCTCTAGTGATGTGGCAGGCTATCAACTAAGCCTTCTTTTGCCATCTTCGCTTTAGCTTCGAGACGAGAACTAATGAATAGTCCGGACAATGCCGCAACCATACCCGCCATTGTCGGGATTGTTGCCATTGAGATACCAGATGCCATCAAACGTGCATTACTGGTTCCCTGCGTTGCCATAGTCTCAAATACTGTAATCATACCGGTAACTGTACCCAGCAGACCGATTAGTGGACACATTGCCACTAACGTGCGAATGATTAGCATCCTGGCGTCCAGATCATCTGACGCCTGAGAAATCCATGCGTCACGGATTCTATGCGCATACCAAGAGGTAGTATCACTACGAGCATCCCATTTGGCGATAATGTCTTTCTTCACCTTTGGAAACACTGAAGTCATATACCAGTAGCGCTCAATCATAAGTACCCACATGAGAAAGAGCGCGAGGGCGACGAAATAAAGTACGTCACCACCGGTAGCGATAAAATCCCTGACAGATTCCCATAATCCAATCAGGTAAATCATATTACGCCTTCTCCGACTCTGAGTGAGCAGCGATGATACCCGCTGTTTGCTCGTCCAGGATGTGAACGATAGACTTGCTGCGTGAAGCTACAATGCTGTGAGTAAGGATCAGAGGCAGAGCCGCGATAATACCCTGAGCAGTAGTTACAAGTGCCATCGAGATACTACCTGCCATCATACGAGGGTCACCAGTACCGAACAATGTAATCGTCTGGAACGTCGCGATCATACCAAGTACTGTACCTAACAGACCCAGCAGAGGTGCGATTGCAGCGAAAATCTTGATTACGTTGATACCGCTTTCGATAGTCGGTAATTCTTTCAGAATTGCTTCGTCCAGTTTCAGTTCAAGGCTTTCTGCATCAACAGTTTTGTTTTCTTTATAAACTGTCAGGATACGACCCAGAGGGTTGCTGGTAGAAGGATTGCCAGGGTTTTTCTGTTGCGATTTAATTTTCGCACCAACTGCACCCAGCTGAATCATCTTGAATACGCCGATTAACAGACCGATAACCAACATACCTGTGATTACATAACCTACAACACCACCTGCATGGTAGCGCTCAGACATTGTCGCTTTTTGCTTCAACAGACCAAGGATTGCACCTTGAGAAGGGTCAGCATTGAAAGCTACAAGGCCAGAAGTAGCGTTAACCAGGTCTTTTGCAGACGCTACCAGGTAACCGTCAGGTTGACGACCCAGAGGCTGAACAACTTCGTTTTCTGCATCGTAAGCCAGGTAACCTTGATCACTGATCAGGTTGAATGCACCAACACGAACAACTTCCTGCTCAGAAGAACCACCTTCAAGGCTCACAACTTCAGTGTTGAAACGAACAACTTCGCCAGACTGAGTCATTTCAGTTTGAAGAGCAAACCACAGATCTTCCAGTTCACTGATGTTTGGCAGACCTTTAGATTCTTCTGACATTTCTGCCAGGAAATCGTCACGGCCAGGATACTGTGCACTTACGATAGACGTAGAAATACGTCCGAATGCTTCAGAAGAAGCCTGACGAACAACACCGAACATTTCGCCCAGTGTACCAGTTGCCTGGTCCAGCTCAGCAGCTTTGTCGTTCAACGTAGTTTCGTTGTCAGAGAATTGCTGTGCTAAACGGTCACCACGATTCTGCTCTGCAGTCAGGTCAGATTGGGCTTTTTTCAGCAATGCTTGCTTATCAGCACGTGCAGATTGGAATTCTGCTTCACGTTGCTTGTTAATGCGAGATTCAGAGACACGGTTTTGCTTAACCTGCTCCAGTAGATCCTGCAGGCTCACTGCTTCTTGTGCCTGCGCACCGGAAGCTACCACTGCTAATGTTGCAGCGGCTACAAGAGATTTGAATACTGGTTTCATTAACGCTTACTCCGCTGCTTTGATTGGTAACTTGATCAGATCAGGTGGAATAGTTCCCTGAGCCATTTTTACTGCATTAACAGTAGAGGCCAGGTATTCGTCACCTAATTTTTCCCATGAACGGGCATCGTTGTTCCATACCCAGGCATGTGTCTGGTCAAGAGACAGAGCCAGCAGTGCAGTACGACCCAAGTTGAAGAAATCAACAGTCTGTTCTGCGCCATCAGCTTCAATAGTACCCTGGTAGGAAGACATCTTCGTACCGTACTCAACTTCTACCAGATAGGCTTCAATTACCTGACGGAACTGCTCAGAAACCGTTACGTTAGAGTTAGCCATCAGGTCACGAAGACGTTGAACACGTTCGCGACGCTCTTCCAGGTGGATAGGCGTATCCAGCTCGATGAATTTTTCAAGACTATCGATCATGCGGAACATAAGAGGAACAATGCCCTGCTTAGTTGCTTCAATGCTGTCGATTTGACGTTGCAAAGAATCGATACCACGTTGCTGGTCAGCAACCAGGCTAGCGATGTAGTCATTATAGATCTTCAGGTTTTCTGTTTGATCTACAACTTGACGGTATTCAACAAGTAGTTCTTGAGACTGTTCGAACAGCGTGTTGATTTTTTCTTGAGATTTCGCTGCAGCAGCCTGAATCTTCGCGTCTTCTTTTTGAAGATCGGATAGCTCCACTGCAGAGACAGCTGCACTACCAGTTAGTGCGAAAGCACCGATCACAGTAGAAGCAATAAGAGTTCTCTTGCTCATCTTGGACATAGTTCCCAACCAAATTTCTTATTTGAATCCTCGCGCGATACATAAAATTATGTTCGAGCCAGGGGCGTAAAAACTTTATCAATGTTTTTAAGGAAGGTAGTGATTGTCGTAAAACGCCAACACTACGAACTCTAATACTCACACGGATTAATAGAATGAGTCAAGTAACACAGTCTTAACACCGCATTTTAAAATGACTGAACGATTACTGAATAACCAATTTTGCAATGGTCTTACCAGAATAAGTTATGAAAACCGGCATATTTTGCCCTCCTTTGTAGATAAAAAGGCGTAAAATTGCGATAAATGTTGTCGGATATCGCTTTTTCCTTAATGCAGCCTCCCCGATCAAAATACCCGTGTTTAAAGCGTTTCAGGATTTGACGTTAATAAAACGTTATTCAGTTATTGTAACTTTGCTCTGTTTTCGTACTTTTCTGAAGAAAGAGGCCATTTAGAGCAGTTTTTTTGCTTTAACTCCGGCATTTTTTCTCAAGTGTTACAAATAAGCTACAAGCAAACTTCGGTTATTCATGGCCAATTATCAACCACTCACCGCACATAAATAGCAGGTTTACCAATTCGGATTCCCGTGGAAAAATGTTACCCTGCTCAATGAATTTACCCGCATTCGCTGAGAGTGCGATTCAGCAAAAGAGAACCCGATGAATATAGCTGTACTTGTTTCCAGTTTCCGTCAATTGCTTGATAAGCAACAATTTGATGAAGCAAGGCGTATGGTAGATGAGGAGCACTCTCTGACAGAACGTGAAAGGGTTTCCTTTTATTTTGAACTGGCAAAAGCACAACCGGGATCCGTTTTTTCAATACGTTTCTATGAACAACAATCAGAGCGCGAAAGTGACAATCCTCTGTGGAGTGAAAAACTGGCTGAAACCTATGCTTTCAATAACGAGGTTTTTAAGGCAGTTGAAGTACTGGAAACTTTTAATCAACGCCATCCCGATAACCATAATATTTTGTTTAATATTGCCTGGTATGCAGAAGGCTGCGGGGATTACGGGAAAGCAATTCGCTTCTACAAACTGTGTCTCGAAAAACATATTGAACAACCGGAAGAAGTGCATCTTAAGCTCGCGGTTATCTATACAGACCATTACCTTGATAAACTAACAGCGCTTAAACATTACCGTGAGGCGCTATCTTTGTCCCCCGGTTACAAAGCGGGGTTGTTTGACTACGGCGGATTTTTACAGAAAACCGGAGACTATCCTGCGGCAAAACGCACGTTTGAGTCGTTGCTTTCATCTCAGGAATATAAAAAGCGTGCCCTTGCCAGATTAGTTGAATTTCCGGGCGATCATCAGTCTGCGGATATTGCCCGGCTCGCAAGTCAGGTATCTTCGCATTTTGTGTCTCCGGGCGCATTTAAAGATAACGATGACGTTGATCTTGTTTATGCAGTTGCCCGCTGGTTTGACAGCAGAAATGATTACGACACAGCCTCCCGGTTAATAGTACAGGCTAACAATGTCGACCTGGCTCTGTTTCATTCACATATTCAGTCGATAAAAGAATGTCACCGGAAACGGTTGTCCGGCATACAGGCATGGCACAAAACCTATTGCAGGATTCCGCAGAACCCTGTCTCAGAATCAGATGATGTGTCGCCTGTGTTTATTTGCGGCCCTTTCAGGAGTGGCTCAACGCTTCTTGAAAAACAACTGTCAGCTCACCCTCTTCTCTGTTCAGGTGGAGAGATTGATCATTTCTTCAAATTCGCTCCCCTAATATGCGGAGGATTTCCACCTGCTGCTGAAATAACATCTGAATCTATTGACCGGATCAGACGAACCTACCTTATGCGGCTCGATGCTTTACGAACAACCGGTGATACCATGGTGCTTGATAAACGACCGGACAATATTGAAAAAATCGGATTTATTAAAACCCTCTTTCCCCGTGCGCGGTTTATATGTACCGGCCGCAATCATAAAGACATTGCGACATCTTTATTGTTTAACCGTTTTGGCCCGGCAATGTCTTATTCATTGACGACAGAAACTGCGCTGGACTACCTCGACCGTCAACAGTCATTACTGTCTTACTGGCAAACACACTATGAAGAGGACATATTGACTGTGTCTTACGAAGACCTGGTTGCAAATCAAGCGGACACCGTTAATACCGTGCTCAAATGGCTTGGTCTTGATCCCGCTGCCCGCAACAGCGGGTCAGATGATAACGGGATTATTACCACAGCTTCTATGGAACAGGTCCGTCAGCCCCTTCATAACCGGTCCGTCGGACGCTGGAACCATTACAGCGAACTATTCGGCAACTAACCGTAAACCGGCTCTATATCAAAAATCACGGTTAACCGTGAAGCCCCCTGCTCTGCTTCCTCCACCTTAAACGGATTAGTGCCGTGCCAGAAATACGCCGGAAACAACATCAGATTGCCCGGCACCGGCGGGTACGAGGCATCAGGCGCAACATCCGGCACAATGTCTGAGACACCGAATTTTATCCAGCCCGCTTTTTGTTCCATAGCATGGCTATTTAATAATGACGATGGCACATCGACATACAGGCAACCTGAAAGCCAGCCTACCGGATGGACATGGTTGGTATGAAAGCCTTCACCCCGTAATCTTACTGACCAGCTTCCCGAACAACAAAAGCCGGAGCCTTTTCGTTTTAAAAACGGATGGTTGGGATCATTTGGCAAGTTTTTGAGATACTGCTCAACAGCTCTTTCGAGCACCTGTTTGAGATTGAAGATGAGGGGATCGGTTAACGAGAACAAATTGCCGGTTGTTTGTGAACCGCCATTAACACTCTGATCCAGAGGGTCATACTGATTGCTGTGTAACTGTTTGAGAAACCCGGTGAGTTGATGCCAGGCATCCTCTGATTGTACAAGCTGTTCGAAATCGTCTTTAACCTGTATGCACTTCACGAACTCATGCTGATTAACCAGCCAGTTGCGGTGTTGTGCTTTATTCTGCTGCCAGCAAACACTGAGATACCCCAATACTTCCTGATCGAATGGCGCAATATTGGCTGCCTTCATCAAAAACGACTCTGCAGCGGGAAAATCCCCTCTTCGCATGAGATAAAAAGACTTATCAATAAAGAGTCGCTTGTCAGGGCCGCTGCCATTGATACAAATATCCAGTAATTGTTCAGCCTCAGCATATTTTTCCAGCCGGCAAGCAACCACAGATTTCAAATATGTCAGCCTGAGTTGCGAGGGATAGCGCTGGCTCAGAGAGGCCAGATATTTACCGGCTTCACTGAATGATTTAATGGTAATGAGTATTTCTGCTTTAAGAAACGCCAGCGGTAGTACCTGCGCACTACTCTGATTAAGACGGGCAATGTGCGCATCCAGTACCTCAAAAATATTCCCGTCAGGGTCTATGGTGCGTAATGTCTCTGCCAGCATCTTGTGCAGGGCAATACTTTGAGGATGAACTTTCAATCCCTGATGCAAAACCTCTGTTGCTTTTGCGTTCTGTTGTTGATGGAGGTGACCGTGTGCGAGTTCCAGAAAGTAATGTTCTGAAGTCCCTGATTTTGCTTCTAACGCTTCAAAAGAAGGAGACGGGTGATTAGCCAGGCGATGATAGAAAGCACTGGTAATCAAAAACTGTTCATCATGTTGAAATTTAGCTGAAGCACTTCTCAGATGATTCAACAGAAGCTCTGCCATGCCTGCTTCATGCAGCAACTGGCAATACAGTAATGCCATATTCAGAGTCACATCCGAGAGATTATACTGCTGGTACTGATTGATAGCTGTGTGTATTTTTTTTAGCTTTTTCAGAACAAAAAGAAAGTTATAGATCTCATTACATTTAATGAGCGCCGGGACCCCGATTGTAAGGTAGCTTTTCTCTGCGTCAGCATACCTGTGGGTGTATAAACATATTCTGGCGCGAAACAATGTTGTATCAGTTGATGGCCCGAATGCCCGCTCGAGTTCATTTATAGCATGAAGCGCTTTGTCGTAGTGCTGCTGTTGCATCAGCAGCTGAATTTCCTTCAGACCGTGATTGAGTGTTTCCACGTAACTACCTGCTTATATTTATTATTTTATTTTCCGGATTCTTCAACCTCTCTATTTTTGTAACAGCGGGACACACAAATCAAGTACTTTAAGCAAGTCAATTGCGACCAGTAACACTTTTTTAACGATATAAAAACAAAAAAGCCCCGACTAAGTCGGGGCTTTTACAAAGTTAAATTTTATCTTAGTAGCGAACAGTTACGCTAGCGTGCAGGAAACGACCCAGTGTGTCGTAGAAACCAGCAACTGCGTTACCGTTAGAAGACAAGCTACCACCAACCAGAGGCGGCTCTTTATCCAGAACGTTGTTCACACCAATCAGTACGCCAACGTGGTCATTCACATCAAAAGTACCTTTCAGATCAAGGTAGCTTTGTGCAGAAATGCCGTCTGCAAGCAGAGTATCCGTTGCGCCGTCATAGTTAACTTCGCCGTAGTAACGCCATTTAGCCTGTAAAGACCAGAAGTCACCGGTGGTGTAGCTAACTGTCAGAGTGTGACGCCATTCAGGCTGAGCAAAACAGTCTGTGCTGATTTCACCGGAACAGTCATATGCTTCAGTAACGCCAGGAATTGTATCGTATTCCTTAGTCATGAAGTAAGTACCTACCATACGGGCAGTGATTGTACCTTCACCCACTTCCAGCTCATAGTTCGCGTCTAAGTCGATACCTTCCCAGGTACGGCCGGCAAGGTTGATGTTAGTAGCAGCAACATAACCTTCAGTACCTAACCACAGAGAACCTGAACCAGAACGAACAACGTTATCACAGAAAGTAGCGCTGCCAGTCAGGGCACACTGACGAACTGTCAGTTCAGAGCCAACTGTACCGATAACGTCTTCCATTTCGATTAACCAGTAATCAACAGAGAAGTTCAGGTTTTCGATTGGGTTTGCAACCACACCTAAACCGTAAGTATCAGCAACTTCAGGGTCAAGGTTAGGGTTACCACCAGTGTAGTTGTTGTACTGGCTTGCAGGGCTGGCAACAACGTTACCGTACTGCGCAGCTGTAACACCAGTCAGAGCACATTGTGCTTCACTGTATTCAGGCGTTGCACCGGCACATGGATCAACACCAGACCACAGACCCAGCTCCTGAGGAGTAAACAGGTTTGCAACGTTAGGTGCACGAACCGCACGGTTATAGTTAGCACGGATCATCCAGTCGTCACTAACCTGGAATTCACCGGCGATTTTGTACGTATCCGTACCGCCTGAAGTGCTGTAATCAGAGTAACGGTAACCCAAGTCTAAAGTCAGTGACTCAAGAACAGGTACACTTAATTCTGTGAACAGCTCTTTAACGCTGTAAGAACCGTAGATGCTAGGCGTAGGACCGCCCTGACCAGCCAGTGCGCCGGTTGCGAATACAGTGTCAGAAGTACGTGAGAACTCTTCTTTACGGTACTCAGCACCGAATACAGCCGCGATTGGCGCGTCAGCAGTAGGTAATGTGTAATCGAACTCACCGCTTACGTAACCGTTCACGATAGTTTCAGCAGTTTCACCATTCAGGATTGCAGTACCGGTTAAGGTGCTTGCAGCTTCTGAAGTGATGCCCTGATAAGTAAATACTTCGTAAGGGATACAGTCGCCATCACAGTCCGGAGACAGTGCTGCAGCGATGTTTTCCAGGTAGAAGTCGTTGATGTAAGCAGCAGAAGAACCGGTAGTACCGTACTGTGCAGATACATCATATTCCCACATGTCGTTGATCGCACCACGAGTACCCACAACCATACGTAAAGAGTTGTGCTCAAGGTTAGAAGAACGTGGACCACCTTCAGTGTTACGCTTACCGATGTAAGTCGCAAACTGTTGACCACTGGTAATACCCAGCTCAGATGTCAGGAAGGCACGCTGAGAATCGTTCAACAACTCACTGTCGTAGTCCAGCAGATAAGTTTCAGCGAAGAAAGTACCGGATTCGGCGATCTGCGCACGTGTTACGTCACGCATGAACATGGTTTCCATGTACGGGTTAAAGTGCTCGTTAACTTCATAGTTTACGAAAGCACCGATGCTGTAACGCTCATCCGGACGCATGAAGTGGTTGATAGGCGCATAGTTATACACGTTACCCACTGAATCAATGAAATCACTGTTAGTGTCCAGGGTGTAGTAACCGTAGTTATCCCAGTCAAACGCACCGTCAGCTACGCCACCAAGGTAGAAGTTTGGTACTTCAGCGTTACCGGAACCACCACATGCAGTACCTGCAGCGTTCAGAGCACATGAAGAGTAATCACGGGCTTCCTGACGTAATTCATTATCACGACGGTAAGTTGCATAAGCAACAGCATGGCCTTTACCACCGTCGAAGCTACCACCGATCGCCAGATCATAGTTGAAAGAAGTACCGTCAATGCCAGAGCTGCCTGAAGGGTACTCGAAATCACGCTGATCCATCAGACCTTGCATGTAAGCATTGTCGTTATCGTGCTGGTAGCCCTGAGCGCCGGCAGTGAACTCGAAACCTTCGAAGTCAGTGTCCATTACAAAGTTAACAACACCTGCTACCGCATCAGCACCGTAAGTGGTTGATGCACCACCAGTCAGTACTTCAACACGCTTAACCAGACCGGCAGGGATTTGGTTAATGTCAGCAGACTGAGAGTAAACACCGCCCGGCTGCAGGCGACGACCGTTAACCAATACCAGAGTACGGCTCGGGCCAAGGCCACGAAGGTCGACAGTTGCCGTACCTGAAGCGCCGTTAGCCTGGAAAGCTGTTTGACCAGCTTCGATTTGAGGCAGGCTGTTCAGAAGGTCTTCAACACGGGTAAAACCAGACAGTTTGATTTCAACGTCTGATGTAATTTGAACCGGGCTGGAAGATTCGATGTCTGTACGACGAATACGAGAACCAGTTACCTGGATCTTCTCAACTTTTTCACCATCTGCCGTGGCTTCCTCTTGCGCGAATGCGCCATTGCTGGTCATTGAGGCAGCAGTTACTGCGCCGAAGGCACAAGCAAGCTTTACTGACTTCGCCAGTCTTGTATTTTCAAACATGTATTGTCTCCCTGGACCACTAAATAATTAGTGTGTGTGTTATTAAATCGTTTTTTCACGACTTATTATTAAAAGGTATAACACCTCAGCGATGATAATAACCACATACTTATCAGACGGTCAACTTACTTTGCGGGGGTCAGTTCCAAAAGTTCAAATTTTTTTTGAATTTTTACATTATTAGGAAATCAATCATCTTTAAGGACAATAAAGCCGCACTTAATGAGATAAAAACACTAAAAAATACAAGTACGTAAAACACTCATCCTTATAAAAGCAAAATTTGGAAATATTCTTCATTACAGCGTTAAACATAAGTCACGATCAAGTAACATTTTGATAACTTAATACGACATATTTGATCATACTGTAAATTTATCTATACAAAAAATGAAGCAAGTGCGCAGGTAATACGAATCAATGCTATTCGCTTAAATAAAAGCCACAGTACTTACGGATATTTTCCGGCAATGGAGGGAGTGAAGCCTTAGGTAATAAGAAAGATGCCATGTTGAAAAAATCAGTAAAAATGCGATTCGACTCCGTAGTCCGCTTGAGATAATGGTGTCCGGACGAACCTCCGGTTCCTATTTTGCTGCCAATCATACGCTGAACCATCATTGCATGGCGGTATCGCCATATCGTCAGCTTCTCATCAATTTCCGTTAATGCGGTAATCACCTGGAACGGAAGATTAAATATAGGTTCCTGAGAATATTGCTTGATGAACAAGGCAGCCAGCATGCCGTCATGGCTGAGTCTGAATGTCCCTTTCTCTCTTAGTGCATTATATTTTTTATTGTCGAACAGCGCGGCGAAATTATCTCTTGTTGTTTGCCAGTCATGTAATTCCTGACGCCGTGATGCTTCATCGGGTGCTGTCGATTCGATAGTGGCTTTGTCTTGAAGTAACAGTGCTTCTGCAGTTTCCTGATAATGCTGCCAGAAGGTGAATTCATCTTTTTTGAGCAGCGGTAGCCTGCTTAGCCAGCGGTCAATCAGTTCAAACAGACTGTCCTTTGACTCCAGCGCTTCAAGCAACGCACGATCCTGATCTGTCAGACGGTTATAAAAGCTCTGTTTATCGAAGTCGATTCTGAACTCTCTCTTTAATCCAAGAGATATTTCCAGACGTTTGAACTGAATACTCTGAAAACCCGAAGCAGGCACGAGGTAATCACGGAAAGACATGAAATCTTGTGGCGTCATGGTCTCCATTACTGAGATCTGGTCATTCATCAGTTGCTGAATTTGAATAATGCGGTGCAGACGGTGAACCACTTCGATAAGTTGTTCATCTTTTACTTTGTCCTGAGAAAAGGTATCAATGACCGCATTCAATTCATGCAGCACCTGTTTAAACCACAGCTCATAAACCTGATGGACGATGATGAATAACATTTCATCGTGGGCCGCAGCACCATACTTTTCACTTTGCAGGCCCTGTGCGCCTAAAATTTTATCCAGTTGCAGATAATCGCCGTAATAAACCGGCGTGGTATTCCTTTTCATATTCCTGCCTTATTGGTAAGGAGATTTCGACTGTCGTGAACATCAAACTGATTGCCGCACCACTAAACATGCTGATGTGGCGGATAATTCTCGACATTTACACGAAACAAACTATAAACAGTAGAGGGAACTGTGCGCCAGACTCAGGGCATTATTGTGCTGGCAGAACAGGTTTACACCCTGTTAAGGTAAGCATGGCAACATGGGTAAGTTTAGTAATTACCGGTAAAAAGGAAAAATTATGAAGTTAGATGATGATATCCATAACTATTATGAGCACCTTGTTTTGCAGCGGCTTAGCGAACTGGAGCTTGATAAAACTAAATCATCAGACTATCTGGCAGATATTTGCTGCCTTGCGCTGAATCAGGTACCGCCACGGTATATCCGCTTTGAAGTTGACATGGCGTTTTATCTTCCTCAGAGTGAAAGACAACAAATGGAAATGAATGTGGAACACGCCGTGGACAAGGCGATAAAATATCTGGACCAGGCAAAATCGAAACGAACAGACGAGTGAGGAGATTGGGTGGCGGGCCCCAGCCACATCCCGGCACATGAGTCGTCTGCTGCGGCTGCTCCCTTCCGGGCCTGACCGGGTTCACAGAGTATCATTGCGAGAGGACCAGGGCCCACCATTGAACTTTGCGTGCTCCTGAAAACAGATACTATGCCGTGACGGCTGTCTTCAGGAGCGGCGCATTATGACGATTTGAAGACGAAGTTTCAAGCCTTGTGATTAAATCGTTCTTCAGCGATAACATTTGCCACAATATTGGTGGCTTTTTCATCAGAATCAGCACGTTGATAGATTTCTTTCAGCGTCAGGCCAATCTGCTCAATATGCTCACGCATAGCTTCACTGGATGACTCCATGCGCTGGTGATAAATATCAATCACACCACCGGCATTAATCACATAGTCAGGTGCATAAACAATTCCCTTCTGGCGCAGAACTTCCCCCATAGATTCTCTGGCAAGCTGATTGTTCGCAGCACCGGCAATCACCTTGGCCTTTATCTCAGGCACCGTTTCATCATTAATGGATGCGCCGAGCGCACAGGGGGCAATCACATCCACGTCCAGTCCGTATAGTTCTTCCGGCTTAACCGCCGTCGCACCTAATTCAGAGACAGCCCGTTCTATACCATCCGGAAAAATATCGGTGACGAACAATTCAGCGCCGTGGGCATGAAGATGTTGCGCCAGACGGTAACCCACGTGACCAACACCCTGAATGGCCACCCGCACCCCTTTCAGATCTGTTTTCAGCGCGTGTTCGACTGTTGCTTTCAAGCCGGTGAAGACACCATAGGCTGTTGAAGGAGCAGGATTGCCGTCAGGCTGCTCATTATTGTAATGATACTTAGCACTTACACCGGTGATGTATTCCGACTGTGTTGCCATGGTTTTCAAATCAGTCACTGCAATGCCGGAATCTTCAGCAGTGAAATACTTGCCGCCCAGAGAATCTACAAATCTTCCCATAGCCAGCATCATTTCTTCAGACTTGTGCTTACGGGG
>NZ_JBSWYQ010000011.1:0-208300 GCF_056161165.1 Alteromonas sp. ABV2_168
TGCATCGGTAGCAGTCGCTTCCACCGTGTAGCTACCTTCAGCCAGTTCTGCAGGGACATCGGCACTGAAGGTACCGTCAGGTTGCACGGTAACGGTGACGGTTTGTGCATCGCCGTTGGCATCCGTAACGGTTAACGTCACAGATTCACCGGCTGGCAGATCGGTGGTGCCTGAAATAGTTGGTGTGGTGTCGTTACCGGTACCTTGTGCATCCAGCGTGACTGTTGGAGCAGTGGTATCCACCGTACCTGAGGTTGAAGCCGTGCCGGTATTGCCGGCCGCATCCGTGGCAGCGGCATCGACAGTGAAGTTACCTTCTGCCATTTCCGCAGGGACATCGGCGCTGAAAGTGCCGTCTGGCTGTACGGTTGCTGTTACTGTTTGCGCGTCACCGTTGGCATCTGTCACGGTTAACGTCACTGATTCGCCCGCTGGCAGATCCGTGGTGCCGGAAATAGTCGGGGTGGTGTCGTTACCTGTACCTTGTGCATCCAGTGTTACCGTCGGTGCAATGGTATCCACCGTACCTGAGGTTGAAGCCGTGCCGGTATTGCCGGCTGCATCGGTGGCTGCTGCATCAACGGTGAAGTTACCTTCTGCTATTTCTGCAGGCACATCGGCACTGAATGTACCGTCAGGTTGCACAGTAGCGGTGACGGTTTGCGCATCGCCGCTGGCATCAGTGACTGTTAACGTCACTGATTCACCGGCTGGCAGATCCGTGGTACCAGAAATAGTCGGGGTAGTGTCGTTACCGGTACCTTGGGCATCCAGTGTTACCGTCGGTGCAGTGGTATCCACCGTACCTGAGGTTGAGGCAGTGCCGGTATTGCCGGCAGCATCGGTCGCCGCAGCATCAACCGTGAAGTTACCTTCTGCCATTTCCGCTGGCACATCGGCGCTGAACGTACCGTCTGGCTGCACCGTTGCGGTAACAGTCTGTGCATCACCATTCGCATCTGTCACGGTTAACGTTACAGATTCACCTGCTGGCAGATCGGTGGTGCCTGAAATAGTTGGCGTGGTGTCGTTTCCTGTACCCTGGGCGTCTAAAGTGACTGTTGGTGCAGTGGTATCAACTTCACCACCAGTTGCTATTGCTGTCGTGGAATTACCCGCCGCATCAGTAGCCGTCGCTTCGACCGTGTAACTACCTTCAGCCAATTCTGCAGGCACATCGGCGCTGAAGGTGCCGTCTGGTTGTACGGTAGCCGTTACAGTCTGCGCATCACCATTTGCATCGGTGACCGTCAACGTCACAGATTCGCCGGCTGGCAGATCCGTGGTGCCGGAAATCGTAGGCGTGGTGTCGTTGCCTGTGCCCTGGGGATCCAGCGTGACCGTTGGGGCAGTGGTATCCACCGTACCGGACGTTGAAGCCGTGCCGGTGTTACCGGCCGCATCGGTGGCGGCAGCATCAACAGTGAAGTTACCTTCTGCCATTTCCGCAGGGACATCGGCGCTGAAGGTGCCGTCTGGTTGTACGGTTGCGGTAACAGTTTGTGCATCGCCGTTAGCATCAGTGACCGTTAACGTCACTGATTCACCGGCTGGCAGATCCGTGGTACCAGAAATAGTCGGGGTAGTGTCGTTACCGGTACCTTGAGCATCAAGAGTGACCGTTGGTGCAGTGGTATCCACTGTACCGGACGTAGAAGCAGTACCAGTGTTACCGGCGGCATCGGTAGCGGCTGCATCAACGGTGAAGTTGCCTTCTGCCATTTCCGCTGGTACATCGGCGCTGAACGTACCGTCTGGCTGCACAGTAGCCGTTACAGTCTGCGCATCACCATTCGCATCAGTGACTGTCAGCGTCACAGATTCACCGGCTGGCAGGTCTGTAGTGCCTGAAATAGTCGGTGTGGTGTCGTTACCAGTGCCCTGAGCGTCTAATGTTACCGTCGGAGCGGAGGTGTCCACTGTACCGGACGTTGAGGCTGTACCGGTGTTACCGGCTGCATCGGTTGCCGCAGCATCGACAGTGAAGTTACCTTCTGCCATTTCTGCAGGGACATCAGCACTGAAGGTACCGTCTGGTTGCACAGTGGTTGTGACGGTTTGTGCATCACCATTCGCATCGGTCACTGTCAGGCTGACAGATTCACCCGCTGGCAGATCCGTGGTGCCTGAAATAGTTGGCGTGGTATCGTTACCGGTACCCTGCGCATCAAGTGTGACTGTCGGGGCAGTGGTATCCAGGTTGCCTGAAGTGGTTGCAGATGCAGTGTTTCCTGCTGCATCTGTTGCAGTGGCTTGAACTGTATAGCTGCCTTCAGCCAGCTCTGCGGGTACGTCCGCACTAAAGGTACCATCTGGTTGAACGGTGGATGTGAAAGTTTGTACATCTCCGTTGCTGTCAGTGACATTAATGTTCACTGTCTCGCCGGCTGGTAGATCAGTCGAGCCAGAAACCGTGGGCGTAGTATCGTTACCATCACCTTGAGGATTGATGCTCAGGCTTGGCACCTCAGTATTGATTTCTCCACCGTTTTCCGTTGCTGTCGTGGAATTACCGGCTTCATCAGTGGCCGTCGCTTCAACCGTGTAGCTACCTTCTGCCAGTTCTGCAGGGATATCGGCGCTGAAGGTGCCGTCAGGTTGTACGGTCGCAGTCACAGTCTGCGCATCACCATTCGCATCTGTCACCGTCAGGGTGACGGATTCACCGGCTGGCAGGTCGGTGGTACCAGAAATAGTCGGGGTAGTGTCGTTACCGGTACCTTGAGCATCAAGAGTGACCGTTGGTGCAGTGGTGTCAATATTACCGCTGGTTGAAGCCGTACCGGTGTTACCGGCTGCATCGGTGGCTGCTGCATCAACGGTGAAGTTACCTTCTGCCATTTCTGCAGGCACATCGGCGCTGAAGGTACCGTCTGGCTGCACGGTTGCGGTAACAGTTTGTGCATCGCCGTTGGCATCTGTCACGGTTAATGTCACAGATTCGCCTGCCGGCAGATCCGTGGTACCAGAAATAGTTGGCGTGGTGTCATTGCCTGAACCTGGCGCATCCAGTGTGACTGTTGGTGCAGTCGTATCAACTTCACCGCCAGTCGCTGTTGCTGTCGTGGAATTACCAGCTGCATCGGTGGCTGTCGCTTCAACGGTAAAGCTACCTTCTGCCATTTCCGCAGGCACATCGGCACTAAACGTACCGTCTGGCTGTACGGTAGCCGTTACAGTTTGCGCATCACCATTCGCATCTGTCACGGTCAACGTCACAGATTCTCCCGCTGGCAAATCGGTGGTACCGGAAATAGTAGGTGTGGTGTCGTTGCCTGAACCTTGCGCATCCAGCGTGACCGTTGGGGCAGTCGTGTCAACTTCACCACCAGTCGCGGTAACCGTAGTTGTGTTACCTGCTTCGTCAGTAGCGGTGGCCTCAACAGTGAATCCGCCTTCTGCCAGCTCAGCAGGGACTTCTGCACTGAAAGTGCCGTCAGGTTCAACGGTAGCTGTAATTGTTTGTTCATTGCCGTCTGAACCAGTGACAGTCAGCGTGACGGTCTCCCCGGCTGGTAAGTCCGTTGTACCGGAAATGACAGGCGTAGTATCGGAATCTACATCAGGTGGATTGATAGTCAGTTCAGGCGCTGTTGTATCTGGCTCAACAGGATCGACGGGGTCTGATGGTTCTACTGGCTCAGAGGGATCGACATCTGTCGAGCCTTCTGAGGGAGGCGGGGTAGTAGTGCCACCTTCAGGGGAAGTTGTAGTGTCGCCACCCTCAGGAGTAGTGGTTGTTTCTCCGATTTCACCCGGAGTCGTTGTTTCGCCGGTTTCACCCGGAGTCGTTGTTTCGCCGGTTTCACCCGGAGTTGTGGTTTCGCCGGTTTCGCCCGGAGTAGTTGTCTCGCCGGTTTCACCCGGAGTAGTTGTCTCGCCGGCTTCACCCGGAGTAGTTGTCTCGCCGGTTTCGCCCGGAGTAGTGGTCTCGCCGGTTTCACCCGGAGTAGTGGTCTCGCCGGTTTCGCCCGGAGTAGTCGTTTCGCCGGTTTCGCCCGGAGTGGTTGTTTCGCCGGTTTCGCCCGGAGTGGTTGTCTCGCCGGTTTCGCCCGGTGTCGTTGTCTCGCCGGTTTCGCCCGGAGTGGTTGTTTCGCCGGTTTCGGCCGGTGCGTCAGGTGTTGTCTCTTCTGCCGGTGCTGGCTCTGCCGCAGTTACAGAGAAGGTGTCGTTAGCCTGAGTCTGGTTGCCGGCTGCATCCGTTGCGGTTACACCTACTGTGTAATCACCCTCAGCGAAGTTGTCCGGTAAAGTCAGATTAAAACTGCCGTCCGCGAGGACATCGGCAGTAAATGTTTGAGTGCTGCCATCTGCGCCGGTCACGGTAATTTCAACGACACTGCCCTGAGCCAAATCAGTCGTACCGCTTAATACAGGCGCTTCTCCCTCAGCTGCATTTACCTCAAAAGTAAGCTCTGGTGGAGTGAAATCTGTTTCACCGGTGGCGTTCACTGACGTCGTATTACCCGCTTCATCGCTGGCGGTAACCACTACATCAAAAGCGCCTTCCGCAAGAGGGGCTACCGGCGTTGCAGAGAAGCTGCCATCTTCAAGAACGATAGCAGTGATAGTTTGCTCGTTTCCGTCCGAATCAGTAATTGTGATGGATATTTCGCTGCCTGCAGGCAAATCTGAAGTGCCGCTGATTTCGGGAAACTCATCATTGGTAACCTCGATGGGATTTACATCGATAGTGGGAGGTGTGGTATCAACCACAAATGTTTCTGATACCGTAACTGTGCCGTTCTGAGGATCCGGTGCTTCAACAACAACATCGAAAGTACCGTCTTCCAGCGTATCCGGTAACGTAGCATTGAAACTGCCATCATCTGCAACGATAACGTCAATAACTGTTTCGGCGCCAGTCTCATCAATTACTGTAATTGTAATCGGGGTACCGGGTTCCAGGTTAGAATCACCGGCTACTACAGGCGGAAAATCACCGGAAACGGTGATGTTGTCCAGTGTAGTGGGTTCGTCCTGAGTCGCTGTGCCGGCAGGATCCTGCTCGATATTCTGTGGTTCTGTTGTCGCCGGCTCATAATCAAATGCCAGCGGATCCACATCTTCAGCAATACGGCTTAATTGCACAAATGACGCACCGCCGCCACCGGCACCACCGCCGCCACCGGCAGCAGTTTCTTCTAACGCATCAAGGATGTCGCCGTCGCCACTCAGCAGGGCATCAATATCCGGAACGCCCTGCGAACCGGTGGAGTCAAATCCCGTATCACCACCGTCAACCATGGCAAGCATGTCATCAAGAGAATCGTCGTAAACCACGAATTCATCATCGAAAGCAGATGATTCAAATGATTCTACATCTGCTACCAGTTGCGGTGCACCCGGAGCAAGGTCAATGGCTCCCTGTTCCTGAGTGATGATCTGGCCACCGTTGTCTGAAACGATTTGCGCATCTGACGGGATCGTATCGCCGGCTGAGACAGGGAATTCATCCCCGTTGGGGAGGCGGATAAATACGTCACCGGACACATTAGTTACATTCAACATAATTCAATACCTTTTGCATTTGATGCACTAAAAACTAGTTGCCGCAAAAAGTTTGACCCTGTACCTGAGAACAGTCTGAATCTAAATGCCTGTTTTTATAGCAATTAAAAATCAAATTTTTTTTCCGTAATAAAAATTCATTCCTGTCGGTTTGCGGGCTTCAAAGTTCGTGACTACTTTTACAACTACAGGGAATTAATAGCGAAAATGGATATTTGTCGGTAAACGGAAATGGGGTATTCATGCTGATTCGAATTTTGGCCGTGGGTTTGGCAGCAGGTTTTTCGCTGTGCGGTACGCCTGTGAGCGCCGCACCAGTGAGCCTGACAGAAGTCGTTAAACAAGCCATTGACACAAATCCTGATGTGCAGGCAGCGTGGCGGGAATTTCTGGAAGCAGAACAAAATGTGAAGATTGCCAGATCGGGCTATCTACCGAAAGTGGATGTTACTGCCAGCTCAAGTCTGGTGCGCAGGAACTATGGTCTTGACCAGAGTTATGTATCCAATGAAGCTCGTATTTCTGTTACCCAAATGCTTTACGACGGCTTCTTTACCTCTTCGGAGGTAAAGCGTCTCGAGTCGGCGAAGAAGGTCAGATTTCTTGAACTGTTAAATCAGGTAGAACAGATTTCATTAGAGGTTGCCACTGCCTACTCGGATGTGTTGCTTTACCGCGAGTTGTTACTGGTGGCAGAAGACAATCTCAAAACCCACGTCGACGTTTATAAACAAATCGAAAAAAGTGCTGCTGCCGGTGTGGCCAGACGTGCTGATCTGGAACAAATCAGCGGACGTTTGTACCTGGCTGAATCTAACGTGATGACCGAACAGTCGAATTTGCATGATGTCTCTTCCCGCTTCCTGCGATTAACCGGGTTTCGGCCGCCGGCGGAACTTGAACCGGTAGACAATCTCATAAACGCTGAGATCCCGTTATCGATGGAAGAGAGTTTACTTGAAGCCTACAAGCGTAACCCCGGTTTTCTGGCGTCATGGTATAACGTAAATTCAACCAATTACGGCATCGATTCAGCCAGGAGTCGTTATCATCCCACATTAAATCTGGTGGGGAGTTACGGTTCTCAGTCCAGAGATGATGCGGGCCTTGATAACACCCAGACCGAAGGGCAAATCGGACTCCAGTTCTCATACAATCTTTACAACGGTGGTGCAGATCGGGCGTCGATCCGTGCTGCGCTGGCGGTAACCGATCAGGCTAAAGATCTGCGGGATAAATCCTGCCGGGATGTTCGTCAGACAGTGCAGATAGCTTACAACGACATTCGCAACCTCGACAGACAGATCCCGGCACTGAATGAACACCGGTTGTCTTCCAGCAGGGTGCGTACCGCCTACCTGGATCAATTCAAAATAGGTGACAGGACTTTATTGGATCTACTGGACTCAGAGAACGAAGCCTATGAATCCGGCCGCGCATACACCGAAGCTGTTTTCACCCAATACAAAGCCATTTTACGTTTGATGGCCGGTGGCGGTGAACTGGCTGAATACCTTACGGTGACCCGGGATGAGTTTGATGTGACTGAAGCTATTCGTCTGTCGGAAGCCGTGTACGATCCCATGTATGTTTGTCCGGCTGAAACCATCGATGTGATGTCTCAGGAAACTAATATTCTGATCCGTGATACAGACGGTGATGGTATTACCGACTTGTGGGATGAATGTCCTGACACGCCTTTTGATACCGCAGTGGATGACTTTGGTTGCGCAACTCAGCAGCAAAACACCGGTGACATCATTGGTGTAAAACATCAATCTGAAGTGGTTATTCCTTTCGGCGCTGATTCCGCTGAACTGGACCCTAAATACCTCGTTAAACTTGAGCCTATGCTGGATACGCTCGGTAAAGACCCCGCAGCCGGCGTTGTTGTGTACGGCCACGCCTCTCTGGAAGGGGAGTCTCACTACAATATGATGCTCTCTGTAAGGCGTGCCAATGCCGTTGCTGACTGGCTGAAAGTTCAGTCCGGTAGTAATGAGCAACGCATCTCTGCCATCGGCCTGGGTGAAGATAAGCCCCTTATCAATGACATTTCACCTGAAGCGAACCTGGCGAACCGGCGCGTGGAAGCCGTTGTCGTGGTACTTAACTCTTCAATAGATTCGCCGGAGTACATCAATTAATGGCGCAACCCAAGTTGTCTGACTCCTCGATTGAAAGGCTGGCAGAGTCTTCTGAAATTCACGGCGGCTGTCTGATGGCCTGCCTGAAAGCAATTTGTGATTTCCACGGCATAACCCTTGTACCTGATGCGGTTATGGCAGGATTGCCGATGGACAACGGTGAATTATCACCATCGGTGATGCCCCGTGCTGCCAGCCGGGTAGGCCTTAATTGCAAGGTGGTCAAACGAGAGCTGGCTGAAATAAACCCCGCGTTATTGCCGGCAATTCTGGTGTTGTCAGAACAGCGTTCCTGCGTGTTAGTTTCCTGTCAGATTGAATCCGGCCAGGCTGAAGTGGTATTCCCTGAAGCACCAGAAACCGTTGAAGTCGTCGACATAGAGGATATTGAGAAGGACTACACTCAGTTCGTTATGTTTTTGCGTCCGGACAGGCGCATTGGTAGACCGGCATCGGTATCCAATTCTCAAAAAGGTGTGCACTGGCTCTGGCATACCGTAGCTTCAGCGATTTCGCTGTATAAAGATGTCTTGCTGGCCTCAATATTCATCGGACTGCTGTCCCTTGCCATGCCTCTGTTTGTGATGAATGTGTATGACAGGGTGGTGCCAAACGCAGCGACGGAAACGTTGTGGGTACTGGCTATCGGCGCTGCTTTGGTGCTGTTTGCCGAGTTTTCATTACGTATGCTGCGGCATTTCTTTGTTGAACTGGCAGCCAGTCGTATTGATATCACCCTGACGGCGAATTTAATGCAAAAAGTGCTCGGCTTTTCGTTTAAGGAAAAGCCGGCCTCCACCGGTGCCTTTGTCAACAACCTGCAATCTTTTGAAGCGATCCGCGGATTTACGAACTCACTGACCCTGGTGGCGCTGGTCGATCTGCCTTTCGCAGTATTTTTTATTGTCATTATTGCGCTGATCAACGGCTTTTTATCACTGCCAATTCTGGTGGGCGGACTTTTACTGATTTGTTTCGGGCTTTACGCCCAGCGCAATATGGCCAGGCTCGCCAGCAGTGCAAGTGAAGCCGGCTCAGCCAGAAACGGGCTGGTGACTGAATCAGTCAACATGTTCGATGACGTTAAGTTTTTTAATGCCGGTCATCATGTGCAGCATGAATGGGAACAGCATTCCATTTATCTGGCAAAACTCAATGCCAAATTACGTATCGCAGGAACATCGGTCAGCAGTGCTGCTCTCTGGATCCAGCAGACCGTGGGCGTGTCTATGATTGTCGTCGGTGTATTTCTGATCGTGGACGGCGAACTTACGCAAGGCGGGCTGATCGCTGCGTATTTGTTGTCTTCACGGGCAATGGGACCATTATCACAGGCTGCCAGTCTGCTGTCACAATATCATCATGCTAAGACCGCTTACGAAACCTTGTCTGACTTAATGGCCAGAGAAGATGAGTCAAAAGCCGAACAAAAATGGACGCAGCATACCCGCATTCATGGCCGGTTGCACTTCGATAAAGTGTCCTTTGCTTATCCTGAGCAGCCATCCCATGTGGTTAGCAGAATGTCCCTCACCATCGAAGCCGGTGAGCGGGTAGCAATTCTTGGCAATAACGGTTCCGGTAAAACTACACTGCACAAACTGTTGCTGCACGCCTATGCGCCAACCAGTGGCCTTATCACTCTGGATAATATTGATTTACAGCAATACGAACCGAGTACGCTGCGTAATCAGATAGGTTATGTACCTCAGGATATTAATCTGTTTACCGGCAGTCTGCGGGACAACATCACGGTGTTTAAGGAAGACTACGACGAAGATTTTATCTGGGAGATACTCAATGCCTGCGGTTTAACTGATTTTGTTAACCATCATCCTGACGGTCTGAATCTCAGTGTGGGAGAAGGCGGAAAATTACTGTCCGGGGGCAAACGTCAGTCTGTCGCTCTGGCGCGGGCACTCATCCGTCGTCCGTCACTTTTTTTGATGGATGAACCGACTTCGGCCATGGATGCCACTGCCGAACAACGTATAAAGGAGCTGCTGGACAGAGAAACGAAAGGGAAAACCTTAATTCTGAATACCCACCGGCACTCTCTTCTCTCACTGGTCGACCGCATTATTGTTATCGATCAGGGGCACATCATTGTTGACGGTCCCCGTCAGGAAGTCATTAAACGTCTTGCTGCTGCGGTAAAAGGCTAAGGATTCATTATGCTTATGTCATGGGCCCGCGAATGGCTGGCACCTCCTCCTGAAAATGACTGGGTTTTGGAAGCCGAGTGGGCGCGGATTCAGCAGCGGCCACTGCGGGCCAAAGCGCTGCTATATGTGGTTGTATTGACAATCACGGCATTAATTGTGTGGGCCTGCTTTGCTCCCATCGCTGAAGTGGCAAGGGGAGAGGGTAAAGTCGTGCCATCCAGCCAGCTACAGATTTTGCAGTCCTATGACGGCGGTATTGTTCAGGACATTCAGGTAAGGGAAGGGCAGAAAGTCAACGCCGGTGACATTATCCTGAAAGTGGATCCTACCCGCTACTTATCTTCGCTGCAGGAAAACAATTCTAAGAGAAACGCTGTGGCTGCGAAAGTTCACAGGCTGACGGCACAGACACGGGCGCAGCCATTGAGCTTCCCGGAAGACCTTAAACAGGCCGCGCCTGAAATTGTTGCCAATGAAACGGCGTTATATTTTTCCAGTGTGAAAGAACTGGAAGAAACCTTGTCGAGGTTTGAAAGCCGGATTGCCCAGCGCCGGCAGGATTTGCAATCTTACCGCGCCGAATTACAGCAATATCAGGACACTCTATCTATCGCGCAGCGGGAGCTTACGGTCACACGTCCGCTGATGGCTTCGGGCGCTGTTTCTGAAATCGATATTCTGCGGCTGGAAAAGCAGGTTATTGAAAATCAGGGGGCCATTCAGCGCACACGGGCTGCAATAACCCGCAGTCAGGCAACCATAGATGAAGAGCAGAACAATCTTAAAGAAGCCAGCCTGAAAATGCAGAACCGCTGGAATGAAGAACTCAATGAAGCGGTTGCCACCATGCAATCCTTGCAGGAGTCTCAAACCGGTCTGGAAGATGTGGTGAAACAATCTGAAATCCGGTCGCCGGTCGCCGGTACCGTTCAGCGACTGCTGGTAAATACTGTGGGTGGTGTGGTGACGCCGGGCAGTGCCGTTGTGGAAATTATTCCTGCCGATGACCGGTTAATCGTTGAGGCAAAAATCCCACCCAAAGATATCGCGTTTCTGAAATTAGGACAGCCCGCCATTTTAAAATTCAGTGCTTATGATTTTGCTATTTACGGCGGTATGGAAGCCAGCGTTGAGCACATCAGTGCTGATACCGTGACTGACGATCAGGACCGGACTTACTACCTCGTCAGGCTTTCCACCGAAGACAAAAACGCCCTCAATATGGATATCCTGCCGGGCATGATGGTGCAGGTAGATATCATCACCGGTAATCGTACCGTCATGCAGTACCTGCTAAACCCGCTTATCAGGGCCTCTTCATCAGCATTAGGAGAACGTTAGGAATGAAATTTTTCGTGTTAGGAGAGTCGCTTAAGGAGTATGCACCGCTATCTGATGCAATAGCGTGGCACGAAGTTTCATTTTCCCTTGCTGCTGACGGGGGGATCTGCTGGGTCGATACCCGTGAAACTGACTGGTTACGCTTTGTGCGGGAAAGCAGTGTGCTGGGCGTGCATCCTGTGGTGATCAGCCATGCACCTGATATCAAGGAAATGCAACGAAGTCTGGTGGTTGGCGGACGGGGCTACTGCAACGGAACCGAATTGATACGCCATTGCAATGAAATTGCCAGTGCTGTGATGGCGGGCGGCATGTGGATCCCCGGCGGACTCGTCACGGCGATGGTTCACCGCCTCAGTGAACATCCGGATTATGAGTTTAAAGAAGTGCAGACCGAAGTGCTCACCGAACGGGAAAAGGAAGTTTTGCGGCTTTTACTGGACGGTGATTCTAATCAGGATATGGCGGATAAGCTAAATATTACTGTCAGAACGGTAAAAGAGCATATGTCGTCTATTCTTAAGAAATACAGAGTGAAAGACAGGGTGGCCTTGCTGCTTAAAATTGGCCAATTCAGACGAACTGCCCTTTAACGGCGCTGAGAATCCGGAGAGGTAGGGGTGAATTTAATATTTCAAAAAAAAGTACTCACTTTTTTGAGTGTGCTTTTCAGCATTCTTTGCACCTTTGGCGGTTACAAGGTGTACGTGCAACTGACAGAACAGGAGCGCGCGGCATCTTTCGATGGACCGGTTAAAGAGTTTAATGACCATTTTAATGAGAATCTGGAGGACATGGAGTACACCCTGCACTCTGTAAATCAGTTATTTGACTCCTCCTCAAATGTAGATGCAATGGAATTTGATACTTTCAGCGGTCTGATTCTGGAATACAACCTGTCCATTGCAGGTATCGGCGTTTTCAATTTTGACTCCCGTGAAATGGGAGCTAAAACCACCTTGCCGGAGCCTCAGTACTGGCTGGCATCTGATTCATATCCCCAATTTACCAAACGGGAAGTGACGATGGCGATGAAGCGTAACGTTGAGTTACGGGAAGCGACAAAGCTGGACAATTTTGCCTCCGATCTTTTCAGTGTTAACGACAGCCAGCAGCAATACGTATTACTTGTTCGGGCAATGCCTGAACACAAGTTACTTTTGGCTATGGTGGTTGATCTACACCGCGCTGCCAAGCTTTCTGTAAGTAACCGGATTGTCAGTAATTTCATTGTTTACCGTGAGGGAGAAAACAGAAAAGAACTGGCTTTTTCTGATGTGAAATATTCTGCGACACTGGCAAAGCCTTTTAACGGCGAAATCTTCCTGTTTAACCGTGTCTGGTCCATGGTGATTTATCCGCCGGCAAATTTATTCAACCAATATTATGTAGCTATCCCTGTCATAGCCTTCCTGTTCAGTTTGATGGTGCTGTATCTGGTTTATTTCGCGTTCAAATTACACAAGCTCAGCGATGACCGGCAACTGGCCCTGCAGGATTTGAAGTTCGCCCAGAGCAAGATGGTTGAGGCCGAGAAAATAGGTGCAATGGGGGGGCTGGTTGCCGGCATCGCCCATGAAGTGAATACGCCCCTGGGCATCAGTATTACCAGTTGTTCCCACGTGAATGACTTGATGCGGGATCTGAAAGAGGATTTCGACCGCGGTGAACTGGATCAGGAAAAATTTGAAGATTTTCTCTCCTCCGGCAAGGAAATGCTGGGTATGGCGCTGGAAAATATGGGCCGGGCATCTAAGCTGATTGCATCATTTAAGAAAATTGACGTCATTAATGCAGACGATTCCACCAAAACAGAGCTGGTTGACGTGGCCGAAATCGTTGAAAACTTTGTTGAGCATTATCAGCAGAATGCCATGTCAACGAAGATTAAGTTTGATGTGGAAATTGGCAAGCGGACACAAATCCAAACCTACCCTACTGTTATTACTCAGGTGCTCGCCAGCCTGGCATCGAACTCAGAGGTTCATGCGTTTGCGAAGAAGGATGAAGACTGTGTTATTTCAATCCGGGTATCTTCCTTCGGTAACTCTGTGTTGCTGAAGTTTGCAGATAACGGTAGCGGCGTGAAAAAGAAAGATCTCGCACAAATTTTTGACCCCTTTTATACCACCAACCGTGGTGCCGGTAATGCCGGCCTCGGCTTAAGCGTGGTGTACAACCTGGTGAAAAGTAAGCTGAAAGGTGAACTGAACCATGGTGCAGTACCCGGAGGTGGTCTGTGGATATCACTACGAATTAAAGACTTAGAAGAGAAGGAGTAAACTATGGGGAATCCATTATTTGCCAAGCAGAAAGCTGCACCAGCTGAGTCTGTGGATGACGCGGCAGAGCAGAAAGATACCTCACCGTTGAAAGTGTTGATTATCGATGACGAAACCGAAGTTCACCGGGTAACCGACCTGACGTTAAAGCGCTTCCGCTTTGACGGCAAGAAAATTCAGTTTTTGCATGCGTATTCCGGAAAAGAAGCGAAAGAGATTTTCGATAAAGAGACCGACATCGCGCTGGCCCTCGTGGACGTAGTAATGGAAACGGATCATGCCGGCCTGGATGTGGTGCATTATGTGCGTAAAGAGCTGAACAACACAGCCTGCCGGTTGGTATTACGTACCGGTCAGCCCGGTCAGGCGCCTGAACATGAAGTCATTGAGCGCTATGATATCAATGACTACAAAGAAAAAACGGAATTAACCAGCCAGAAGCTGAAAACTCTGATGTACACAGGGCTGCGCTCATACCGCGATATCTCCACCATTGAAAGCCACCGGAAAGGTTTGCGTCAGGTCATAGAAAGTACGACTAAAATGTTGCAGACCCATGCGCTGAACGAGTTCGCCTCAGCGGTGCTGAAGGAAATTATGAACCTGCTGCAACTTGACTCCAGTGCTATTTATTGTTCTACCTTCCCGCAAAGCGCAGAAGCCACCAAAGGCCGCACGGTATTGGCAGCTACCGGAAGTTTGGCTGACATCAAGGAAAGCCACCAACCTGAAGTGCCTGACGAAGTGGAAAACTGCTTTAAAGAGGTTTTGGCTTCTAAACAGTCTCAGCATTTCCCTTCTGGCTATGTGTTCTATAACTGTACCGACCTGGGTTATGAAAACCTGTTGTTTATCGACACCAAAGGTACGCTTTCTGATGCACAGAAAGAGTTTCTGGAAATTTACTGCATAAACGTCTCGCTGGTTTACGAAAACCTGATGATTACAGAAGAAATTTCAGAGACACAAAAAGACATTATCCACATGTTGGGGAACGCTGTTGAATTACGCACCAAGGAAGTTGGCGCGCATGTTAAACGTGTGGCAGAAATCAGCTACAAACTCGCGATTATGGCAGGTTTAAGCGATGATGAAGCTGAAAATATCCGCCGTTTTGCCCCGGTTCACAATCTGGGCAAAGTCGCCATACCTGATACTATTTTACACAAACCCGGAGAGCTGACCCCTGAGGAGTGGGACATCATGAAGTCTCACCCCAAAGTCGGTGCGGATATGCTGAGCCTTTCTAACAAACCCATGATTAAGAATGCGGCGAAGATTTGCTATGCACATCACGAGCAGTGGAACGGTGGCGGTTACCCTGAGGGTCTGAAGGGCGAAGACATCCCTCTGGCAGCGAGGATCACGGCGCTGGCAGATGCCTTTGATTCCATGGGCTCAAAACGCAGCTATAAAGAGGCGTGGCCGAAAGAAAACATTATTTCAGAAATAGAAGCGCAAAAAGGTGAACAGTTTGATCCGCAACTGGCGGAAATCTTACTGGCCAATTTTGATGACTTCTGGGCTCTGCGTACCCGCTATCCGGATTAAGAGGAGAGTATCGTGTCCAAATCTGTAACCGAATCGATGGCGGCGTTACTCAGCCCTGATTTGCTGCGGGCACTCCCGGTACAGTCTCAGTTTCCGCTGCTGGATCAGGCCGTTTACATTGGTGCTGATTGTTATCATGTATCAAGCTGGCATGTGAGTGACGAGGCCAGTATTGCCGTGGACTGCATGGGGTGTATTCCCGGCCGTCAACTGGAAAACAGCATGTTAAGTTCCTTGCTGGCCGGTAAGGGGGGAAATCGCTGGGCAGAACGCAGTGTCGTTGATGACAGTTTCTCTGACTGGATGGCACAGGCAGGCATGGCGGACAAAGTTTGCTCTGTGTATGTGATTGCCGATGAAGACCATGTGGGGGGATTCATTGTTCTGGTAACGCAAACGCCGGTAGATGAAAACGATGCAGGTCTGACGAAATTGCTGGACGAATTCACGCCGTTACTCATAGAAAGTGAGTATCTGAAGGAAAAGAAGGAAGCGGCCATCGAAATGGAGAAGCTGTGCAACTTAGGTGGCATGGTGGCAACGGTGGCTCATGAGGTAAATAACCCTCTCGGTGTGGCGATCACATCTTTGTCGCACCTTAAAGAAAGTGTTGATGATCTTGATAAAAGTTTCAAAGACGGAACCCTGACGGAAGAGTATTTCTCAGACTTTATAGATGACAGTAACGAAGTGAGCGATTTGCTCTCGTTCAACTTAGGGCGTGCTGCCAAACTCATCCGTGACTTTAAAACCAATGCGGTAAACCAAAGCGCTGATGTGCTGATGGCGTTCCCGCTGAAGGGCACCATCGAGAGTGTGCTGAGCAGCGTAAAACCGCAGTTGAAAGCGAAGCAAATTGAAATTGTGCTGGATTGTCAGGTGCCCGACTCCTTTATTATGAAGGGATTTCCGGGAGCCCTGTCTCAGGTGCTGACAAACTTACTGTTCAATGCGTCTATTCACGCATTCGATAAATCCATTACGTCTCCTAAAATTCAAATCAGGGCAGAATCAGCGGATGGCAAGGCAACGATTACCTTTAATGATAATGGTAAAGGGATCCCTGAAGAATTTCGTGAAGTGATGTTTGAGCCCTATTTTACCACCCGCCGTGAAGAAGGTGGCAGCGGTTTGGGGTTACATATCGTGAAGAACCTGACAGAAAACAAGATGCAGGGACAGCTGACGCTAAAAAGTGAAGTGGGTAAGGGGACTGAGTTTGTTATGGTCCTTCCCGTTGAGATAGACGCTGAATAGAGTAGTTGTGAATGACCCTGAATAAGCAGCTGTGGATTGCCATTCTCACCATTATTGCCATTAACAGTGTGGTGAGCTTTCTGGTGCTATTTTTCTCTACGCAGAAAAACACCGAGGAACAGCTGTATCTGAAGAACATTGATGATGCGAATTCACTGGCACTGGTGCTGACGCAGGCGGAGAAATCACCAGCCGGCATTCGCCTCATGTTGTCTGCAAAATTCGATTCAGGGCATTATTCGCTTATCCGGCTTGAAGGCACGGACGGGAATGTTATCGACGAAATCTACTTTGAGGGGGAAGCGTCAAACGCGCCGGACTGGTTTCAGTCCATGGCGGAACTGACCGTGCCGCCCGGCATTTCCCAGGTGAGTGACGGTTGGGATCAGTTTGGCACCCTTTATGTGGAAAGTCAGACTGCCTTTGCCATGGATACATTGTGGTCGAAGTTTAAAAGTTTTGTGATGAGTATCGTGATCCTCACTGTAGGGATCGGGATAATCGGCTCCCTCATTTTACGTGTCATCCTGAAACCGTTGGGGACTATTGTCGACCAGGCCAACAGTTTTTCAGAGAGGAAGTTTATAAAAATTGCGCTTCCCTGGACCGCCGACTTTGCCCGGGTGGTAAATGCCATGAACTCGCTGGCCGACCGCTTTAAAGCAAACCTCATAGAGAACAACCGCCGGCTTGAACTTGCCAGAGAACGGGAACAGCATGATCCGGTGACGAATATTCCTAATATCAATGCCTTCTTTACACTGCTGGAGTCTCAACTGAGATTTCGTGATAAAGATGGTCAGAACGTGTTGCTCATGCACAGTCTGATGAAAGACAAAGGCGATATTCAGGCGTTTGCGCCGGAGATTTTTAATCAGTTCGTAAAAGAGTTTGCTGACAGACTGGACGGCTTCTACCGTGAACACAGTGAGCTTTACACCGACTTCCGCATGGCCCGAATCAATGAAACAGATATTTGTGTATTGCTGACAGAGTGCCGTGATCTGGAAGGGATTCAGGAAGTGTTTATGGAAGACAATCCGCTGGAGCACAGTCCGGATTTTGCCGATTTGAATATTCACTGCGTCACCGCCGGCGTCTACATCCGGGCTGATGAAGCGAGTTACGAACTGCTCGACCGGGTTGACGGATTACTGGAAGAAGTGCAGGAAAGTGAAATTGTTTTCGGTTTTAATCTGCAGCCGTTGCCGGAAACGCACTATCGCTGTGACAGCAAAGAGAAATGGCAGAAGGATTTCGACATCGCCAGTCAGTCTGCCGAACTGATGACAGTGAGTGTTCATACCCACAGCGGTAAAACCATGCATTATCAGGCTTTCGTGCTGTATAAAGACGGCGATGAAATGCGAGGATTCGGACGTTTTACTGAAGCGGCCCGCCGCTTTGATACGGTTGATAAAATCGACCTTCTTGCTCTGAATAAAGCGCTGGCATGGCTGAAAGATAATCCCGAAAAATGCTGCGCGGTGCTTCTTTATCAGGAAACAATCCTGGATACGTTTAACAGATCACAACTGGAAGATTTATTAAAATCGAATCAGGATGTGATCACCCGGTTATCGCTGGAGTTGCGGGAGCATACAGCTGCAAGCCATCCTAAATCCTTCCGTCAGTTTTGTGAGCTGGCTGATTATTTCAAAGTGGATACCGGGCTCAAAAGAGTGGGAGAAAGCTTTTCGAAGGTGGCCGATGTGCATGAATTTGGCCTTAAATACCTGAAGATTGACAGTACTTACGTGTATGACGTGGTGAACAACCGCTCAAATCAGGTTTACCTGAATGGTCTTGCCGATCTTGCCCACTCCCTGGGAATGGCGGTGATTGCCGATGGCGTAGTATCTGAAAAAGACGAGGAAGTTCTGCTGTCTATCGGTTTCGACGGTGTGGCGCGGCTAAACATTGACGATCAGGTTGCAGTAAAGTGACAAACTCGCCGTACGTGGTACAGTACATGCTCAGTCTTTATCAGGGTAAGTAGTTGTGCTCCTGTTGAAACAGCCACTCTTTCAGGGTAACCCCATATCATTCAGTCAGCGCCGGCTGTGCATTATGGTGATTGCCTGTTTCCTGCTGACAAACGCATTTGTTACCCGCGCATTTGTCGATATTAATTTTGGCAAATTCTGGCAGGCCGTCGCCAGACATGGCGGTAAAGTTAATGCAGGCCGCCAGGCGGGTCTGGAAGGCATGTTCAATGAAGCGCAGAATCTGCCGGAGTCGAAGCAGCTTCTTCTGGTTAATGCTTACTTTCGCGATAATGTAACCTACAAAACCGATGATATCGTCTGGAAGCAAAGCGATTACTGGGCATCACCTGCAGAGTTTCTGGCTAAAGAACTGGGCGATTGTGAAGATTACGCTATAGCTAAATACATCTTCCTGCTCAAATTGGGGGTCGCCGAAGAAAAGCTGCGTCTTATCTACGTAAAAGCTAAAGTGGGCGGGCGCCGCAGCACTGTGACACAGGCGCACATGGTTCTGGGTTATTATGAAACTCCCACCAGTCAGCCTATGATCCTCGACAGTTTAATTTCAGAAGTGTTGCCAGCACGGCAGCGAACAGATCTCATTCCTGTGTTCAGTTTTAACAGTATGGGGATCTGGTCTCCGGGCCAGAAGCAATCATCCGGTTCTCCTTCGGCCAGATTATCACGGTGGCGTAATGTGCTGGACAAAATCAGCTCTGAAGGCATCACAGTAACATCCTGATCCCGCTTAAGCCTGCACGAATCATCGCCGGTGCCGCGGCGGATTGTTGACTCGCCGCGCCGGTGTGGTCAACATAAGGCATGATGTGTCTCTGACTTTATATTGTTGTTCTTATGAAAATCCTCCATTCCTCAGACTGGCATCTCGGTCAGAGCTTTTTTACCCAAAACCGCAAAGACGAACATCAGCAGTTTCTCGACTGGCTGTTGCAGGTTGTAGAAGCGCAACAAGTTGATGCCATCATCGTTGCCGGCGATGTGTTTGATACCGGCACGCCACCCAGTTATGCCAGAGAAATGTATAACCGTTTTGTGGTGGCTTTGCAGGCTCACCGCTGTACCCTGATTGTGCTGGGCGGAAACCATGACTCTGTGTCAGTGCTGAATGAAACACGGGGGCTGCTGTCTTGTCTGAATACCCATGTTATTGCCTCGGTGCTGGAAAACCCGGCAGATCAGGTAGTAGAACTTAAAGATAAAAACGGCGAAACCGGCGCATTTGTTTGTGCGATCCCGTTCATCCGCCCCAGAGACGTGCTGGTCAGTGCTGCGGGTCAGTCCACAGATGAGAAGAAACAGCACCTGGGTGATGCAATCAAAGCTCACTACCGGAGTGTGTACGATGTCGCGGCTGAGCGCCGTGAAATTTCAGGAAAAGCCGTTCCTGTTGTTGCTACAGGTCATCTTACTGCGCTTGGCGTATCAGCCTCGTCCAGTGTGCGGGATATCTACATCGGTACGCTGGAAGGCTTCGCCGCCGACGGCTTTCCGCCGGCAGATTATATTGCGCTGGGCCACATTCACCGGCCACAGAAAGTGGCTAAATCAGAGCATATCCGCTACAGCGGTTCTCCTGTTGCTCTCAGTTTTGATGAGCTGGGTACACAAAAGCAGGTGGTGCTGGTGAGTTTTGAGGGCAGCACAACCCCTGCTATCGAAGCCCTTCCCGTACCGGTTTTCCAGCCTATGGCAGTTATCCGTGGCGATCTGGATACCATTGAGCAGTCACTGAAAGCGTTCACTGATACGGCAGCAACCACCTGGCTTTGTATCGAAGTCACCACGCAGGGGCATTTGTCTGATTTGCATCAGCGCATTCAGGCAATGACAGAAGATAAGCCGGTGGAGGTACTGCAACTCAGGCGGGTTCATGAAAGGGCTGCAGCGTCGTTGACGGCAGAATATGAACAGGATTTGTCAGAACTGTCGCCGGAAGAGGTCTTTGAGCGGCGCTTGCTGTTAATGGATGAGGCCACAGAGGAAGGGGTGAAAGCAGAGTTGCGTACACAGTTCCGTGAAGTGGTATCGGGCCTTGATGCAGGGGAAGCAGCACAATGAAAATATTGACCCTGCGGCTTAAAAACCTCAATGCGCTTAAAGGTGAGTGGAAGCTGGATTTCACCGGCGCACCGTTTACGGATAACGGACTCTTTGCCATCACCGGTGCTACCGGAGCAGGCAAAACTACCTTGCTGGATGCAATCTGTCTGGCGCTTTATCATCAGACGCCCAGGCTCGGCCAGCTGTCTGCGTCATCCAATGAAATTATGACCCGTGGCACAGGTGACTGTCTGGCTGAAGTTGAGTTCTCTGTTAAGGGCACGGCCTACCGTGCTTTCTGGAGTATGCGGCGGGCACGGGGTCATGCCGGCGGAAACCTGCAACCGGCGGAAGTGGAACTGGCCGAAGTAGAAAGCGGCAAGGTACTGGCTACACAAATACGCCCGAAAGCCGACGAGATAGAGCGGATCACCGGTTTAAACTTTGCCCGTTTTACTAAATCCATGATGTTGTCGCAGGGGGACTTTGCAGCCTTCCTGAATGCGCAGGAAAACGAAAGAGCGGAGCTGCTTGAAGAACTGACCGGTACCGAAATATACGGTGAGATTTCCCGCCGCGTGCATGAAAAATATAAAGAAGCTGAACAGGAACTGGCATTGCTGCGGGGAAACCGCAATAACATTTCTGTGCTGAGTGATGAGGAAAGAGCGTCGCTGATTTCGGCACTGGCGCAGGCTGACATTACGCTGAAAGAAGCCCGCGAAGCGTGTGAACACTGGCAGAGCGGACTGAACTGGCAGGCCGGTTTTGCGCAGCGCTTGTCACAAAAGCAGCAGGCAGAAGCTGCGCTGACTAAGGCTAAAGATGACCTCACTGCATTTGCGCCGGAGGCAGAAAAACTGCGGCAGGGTGAACTGGCAGAGCAAATTAAACCTGAATATGAGCAACTGAGTGCGGCAGAATCTGAAGTGCAGACATTGCAGCAGCGCAATGAACTGCTGAAAGAGCAGCAACAGCAAAGTGCACAGCACGCAGAAAGCAGCCTTAAAGAGAAAGATCAGTGCACCGCAGCCCTGGAAATCGCGGAGCAGGAAGGAAGTGCCCGCATTGCACTTATCCATAACCGGGTTATTCCGCTGGATAATAATATTGCCAGGCTGACTCAGGAAAAGCGTGAACTTGAATCCGCGCTGGAGCAGCAAAAAGCAATCACCGGTAAACTTGCCGCTGATATAGCAGGGTATGAGCAGGCGGCGGTAAGCATGTATGAGCAACTGACTGCGCATAAAAACTACCTGGACGAACATCAGGCCGACAGTGTTTTGCTGACGAAGCTGTCAGGCTGGCGCGGACAAATTAATCAGCTTGGCGGGCTCACCGCCAGTGTGGAGACCTCAGAAGAACAAGCCGTAAAGACCCGTGAGCAGGTTGACGGGCAGACACATCAGGTTGAACAGGCGGAAAAAGCCCGCAATGAGGTTATCAATCTTTATAACGACAAGCAGTCTGCTGTGACAAAACAACAGCAGACAGTAGATTCGCTGGCCGCTGAGCTAAACGGGCAGCAGATCGAACAGGAGTTACTGGCCATAGAACAGGGCTGGGCACCGCTTAACCGTGCGATGTCGTTGCAACAGCAATACCTGAAGTTATGCGGGAAACAGTCTGAGTACAAAGCTGAACAGGTGAGGCTGCAAAGTGACTACGATGAAGCGGTAAAGCAACGTGGCCTCATGCGCGAAGAATTTGTCGCCCTCAGGCAGTCATTAAAGGATGTCACGTTATTGCTGAAACAAGAGGAGCAACTGGCAGAGTATCGCATGCAACTGACAGACGGTGAGGCTTGTCCGCTATGCGGCTCATTGTCTCATCCTGCCTCCGGGGAGGTTGCACTGGATGTGTCTGCTACATTAACCCGCAAGCATGAACTGGAAGCACAGCTTAAAGAGGCGGAAAGTCGCGGCATTGGGCAAAACGAGCGTTGTGAGAGATTAAGGCTCGGACTGGAACAAACCACGCAAGCGCTGGAAAAAGCTGTGCAAGATTCAGATGACATTGCCGCACAGTGGGAAACCACATCACAGGAAGCCGGTATTTCTGTTGCTCTGAATGATAAACGCGGACTGACTCAATATGAACAGCAGCAAAAAAATCGCGCGACAGCGCTGCGGGAACAGCGAAGCAGAGCAAATCTTGAGAAGGAGAAGCTTGCAGCACTCATCACTGAAATGAGCGAACTGCAACGGCAGGTAAGTCATGGTGAAAACCAGGTAGCACTCGCCGCTGAACGGTTGGCCCAATATCAGAAGCAGGCTGGTGACACACAAAGTGCACTTGAAAGCGCACAACAACAATGTGTTGCGCTGCACAATGCCATAGCGAAAGAAACCGCTGACGCCGGACATCCGTTACCGCCATCGGATTTTTCAGCCTGGCTGGACAGGCTGGAGGAGAAAGCGCAGCAATGGGCTGATACTAAAGAGCAGGTGACTGCACTTGAGAAGCAGGCATCACAGCAGGCGGTGTATCGTGAAAATGCACAGCAAAACTGGCAGGCAGCAAAAGCGCAGGCCGGTAAGCTGACAACTGCATTTAACGCTTTATGTGACACCCTTACTCAGCATCAAACCGAACGCCATGCTCTGGCCGGTACAACCCCGTCGCAAACAGCCATCACGGAAGCGGAACAGCGCATCGCGCAGGCAAAGCAGGTTGCACAGCAGGCACAGGAGCGGGCAACGGCCGCAAAGGAGCGCCATACCGGCATCACATCTTCATTAAACGCTGCTGTTGCAGCACTGGTAGCCGCCCGGCAAAAGACGGAAGAATTATCTGAACGCTGGCAAATGCAGCGCAAGCGGGCCGGTTTTGACAGCGATATGGTTTTTCAAAATGCGTTACTCACACCCGGACTACGTGACCAGCTCAGCCGTGAGAAGCAAACCCTGGAAGCCGCAACTCAGCGTCATTCCGCGTTATTTGACAGTGCCTGTACCCAGTACAACAGCTGGCTCAATGATGAACAGGCCGCATTGTGGCAACAAGCTGACGGCGATGAGTTGCAGAGTAAATATCAGCAGGCGAATGAAGAACGGGATCGCATTCTCACCCGGCGGGGAGAACTGGCTGCCAGATGTCAGGCTGATGATGAGCAGCGTGAGAAATTGTACAGTTTGTCAGAAGGTATAGCGGAAAAAGAACAGGCGTTTGAGATCACATCGGCCCTGCACGGTCTCATCGGTTCCGCCACCGGTGATAAATTCCGAAAATTTGCGCAAGGCCTGACATTGGACAATCTCATTGTGCTGGCGAACCGTCAGTTACAACGTCTGCATGGCCGCTACAGGTTGCAGCGAAAGCAGGCGGACGGTCTGGCTATTCTGGTAGTGGATACCTGGCAGGGCGATATCGCCAGAGACACCCGGACTTTATCCGGTGGCGAGAGCTTTCTGGTCAGTTTGTCGCTGGCACTGGCGCTGTCTGATCTTGTCAGTCATAAAACCAGCATTGATTCGCTGTTTCTGGACGAAGGATTTGGTACGCTGGATGCTCAAACACTTGATATTGCACTGGATGCGCTGGATAACTTAAACGCCTCCGGCAAAATGATTGGCGTGATCAGCCATATCGAAGCGATGAAAGAACGGATCCCGGTACAGATTAGGGTGAATAAGCGAAGTGGCCTCGGGATCAGTGAGCTGGATAAAAGTTTCCGCTTTTCCCCTGAAGCCCCTCTTGCCGGATAGTAAAATCCGGTCTGAGACTGTGCTATTCCGGATGCTGTATCAGCCCCAGCGAAGCCAGTGCCAGTTCATGAGCGCCGGCTGATGCGCCGCAAAGCGGGGCGGTATCCGGCATTGCACTGGCAATTACCCTGGTCGGCATCAGTGTTTTTTGTGGAATCGTGTCTTTCAGTGTTTTCATAAAGGCGTCGTGACGGGAAAGCGGACCACCAATCACTATGAGATCCGGATTCACCAGAATTCCCGCGTTAGAAATCACGTGGATAATTTTATCCATAGCCGGATGATCGTACAAAGAACGGTTTTCCAGTAAGGCTTTACCCAGCTGGTTCTCTACCACGTAATCCTGAAGGTTCTTCGAACCATCCACTTTAAAATAGCCCACTTCGCCGGCAATACCCGAACTTCCGCGGATAAGATGTCCGTTGATATAAATACCGGCACCGATCCCCCGGCCAAAATAAAAGAACATGAAGTTCTTCTCGCCGATAGCGTTACCCTGCGAACGTTCCGCCATGGTTGCCCAATTCACATCGTTATCAATAGTAATGGGGCAATGGAACATACTGGCAAACAGAGAGGGAAAATTAATGTCGTGGGCGAGGGGGAAAGGGGCACCGTGCAGAGGTAATACCTGGCCCGTTTCAGAATTCACCGGGTCGGCAATCGATATGCCTATGGCGAGGACTGCGCTTTTCGTTCGTGCAACCATGTCTTCAGCCATGGTGGTCAGTTTCTGGAAGAAGGCTTCGCTGCTGTCAATTCGGGTAGACGGTACGTGTGCTGCTTCTACATCGTAATCGGGTATGGCGTGGCCGTTAAGCGCGGCTAATTTGAACTGCTCTTCTGCAACAATATTTTCAGCCAGGTCGGTGAGGCGCATCTGAATGTGCTGACTGTCCAGAGCAACAGACAAGGTAACACCCCGGTTGGCATTAATTTCATAAAGTATACCTGCACGGCCCTGTTTATTCTGGGTTTTCTTTTTCGTTTCATTGACCAGAGACTGGCCCTGCAAACGTCCTGCAGCCTCTGAAATAGTGGGGCGGGAAATGCCGGTAAGCTGAGAGATGGCTGCTCTGCTCATGGGGCCATTTTCGCGAAGACAGCGAAAAAACTGTCTGTCTGTGTCCAGTGCCAGGCCTTGCTGTTGGAGACGCTGACTCGATTGCTTGTGTACGGGCATAGTATTTTTGTTATGGAACAGCTCGCGCTGTTTTATCCTGTTGTTGAATAATTGTTAACGGTAAAAGGACTTTAAAAGCCGTTTTTGTGACACACATTGTTAAAACCAGATCGCTGTTAAAGAGTCTTCTGCACTAAAAAAGTTCAGGGTTTACCGCTGTTTGTTTTTTGTTCTTTTTGCGATAATTCAGGCTTTACGGAACTTTCTGGTTTCTTTACATTTGTGTGACAGCAAAGTCAGTTTTATTATTGTTTTTTGCTTTGCACCATTCCCTTTTCAGGGGCCTCTATCATCTTCCGGTTATATTCTCTATAACTAATGCTTATATTTTTCCTTTATTTTTCATAGCAAATTTTCAGCCTTTTCAAACAGTGACTTATCATAAAAATTTAATATGACCAATCCTTGCACTCCGGAGAGTTGTCACCTTTACTTAACCTGTATTTGTAAATAAAAAGTGCCTGACAGGCCATTTATTCTAATCAGATACAGATAGTAAAATCTGCATTTACCCGCTCATTTAAGACTAAAGAATACTTCAATTTCAAGAAAAAGGTTAATTTTGTTAGGCAACCTAACAAAATACTTGCAATTGCTTCACAAGGCGGGCTATAACTACACCGTTACAATTCGTTAACGTTAAATGGCGGCTTGTAACGCGTTACATTGTGAGAATGGGATCACAACGTAACGGTTTGCACAGCGAGTGCGTGATGGGGTTGAGTGAACTGATTGACCAGTGTTTTATGCGCGGTAGTCATCCTCCTCATAAGGGACACGCACTTTAATTCACGTGTGAAAACTCAACTGGAAACCAAACTATGTTTAATAAAACAAAGCTATCTTGCGCAGTGTCAGGGGCACTCTGCGTAATGGTCGCATCACCTGTATTTGCTCAGGACGCACCAGAACAAGTAGAACAGATTGAAGTACGCGGTGTTCGCGGAAGTTTGTCTCAATCTATGAACGTAAAACGTCAGTCTACCGGTGTTGTTGACGCCATCTCTGCTGAAGACATGGGTAAATTCCCGGACACCAACCTGGCAGAATCTCTGCAGCGTATCACTGGTGTCTCTATCAACCGTGTAAACGGTGAAGGTTCAGAAGTTACCGTTCGTGGTTTCGGTGGTAACTTCAACCTGATCACATTAAACGGCCGTCAGATGCCTGCTGCGAACGTAGCATCTATCACCGGTAACCCGCTTGACCAGGGTGCTTCCGGTACAACCCGTTCTTTTGACTTCTCTAACCTGGCATCTGAAGGTGTAAGTGGCATTGAAGTTTATAAGACTGGCCGTGCAGCCGTACCATCAGGTGGTATCGGTGCAACAATTAACATCAATACGTTAAAGCCACTGTCTCAAGGTGAAAACCGTGCCTCTATCGGCGCGAAAGCCATGAAAGACTACAGCGGTGACGGTGTGACACCAGAATTAAGTGGTGTTGCGAACTGGTCAAACGATGACAACACATTTGGTGTAGCTGTGTTCGGTTCTTACCAGGAGCGCGACTCCGGTAGCCGCCACATGAGTGTTGAGAACTACCAGCTGTACAACTGGGATTCAACGTCTCCTGGCACTTTCGGTCTGGTAGACGGCGCTAACGTGACTAACGCACCTGCGGAAGGTCAGTTGGTTGCCATGCCTTCTAACTTAGGTTTAGGTGTTAACGAAGATAACCGCGAACGTATGAACGGTATGGTTACCTTACAGTTCGCACCTTCAGAAACTCTGACACTGACCGCTGACGCAACTTACGCCAGCAACGAAATTAACTCTACCTCTGTTGTTGACGGTGTCTGGTTTGCCCGTCAGTTCACGGATATGGAATTCGATGGTAACCCGGTTGTTGCCACGCCAATCCGTTTCACTGAAGATATCGACGGTGGTAAAGACTTCTTCTTCCAGAACCTGGTGATGGCCGCTAAAGATGAACTGACATCTTTCGGTTTCAACGCTGACTGGTGGGCAAACGATTCACTGAACCTGCGTTTCGACGCTAACATGGCGAATGCAAAATCTGGCGGTAACGGTCCTTACGGTAAAAACGTAATCCGTTTCAACGTAGCAGGTGCAACTGCCGGCTGGCAAACCATGGACTTCGGTCTGGATATGCCTCAGGCAAGCATCGTTGTTGATGACTCTGTTAAAGGTAACAACAACGGTATCTTCGACCTGGCCGATGTTGGTCCTCAGGTTACCCGTGCCATTTCTTCTGATCAGGAATCTGACGTTAAACAGTTCCGTTTCGACGGTACCTGGGACGAAGGTTCTGACGTAAAAGTTGACTTCGGTATCGGCTACATGGCGACTGAAATGAATCAGCTTCGTTATGAAACTGAAGCGCAGCTTGGTGGCTGGGGTGTTGCTGATGTAGGTAATATTCCTGAAGGTCTGCTGGAAGTGACTTGTACTGCATGTGCATTTGAAGATCACAACATGAGCGGTGTTGCCGGTGCGGATTCAATTGCCCAACCTGCAGGTTCAACCACTATCCCTCTGGGTAGCGTATCTTTCCGCGGTAACGCAGTAGACCTGCTGAACGCTGTTGCGCCGGCGTATGGCTTCACCCCGGGTGATCTGCCTTCTGTTGGTGCTCAGAACAACACCGTTAAAGAAGATATCCTGTCTCTGTACGCGATGGCGACAATGGACGGCGAAATCGGTGGTTTCGAAGCTAACTTAGTGGTTGGTGCCCGTTATGAGAAGACAGACGTTGAGTCTATCTCTCTGCAATCTGTACCAGAGCAGATCATCTGGTTGTCAGATAACGACTTCACTATCAGCTACGGCGATCAGACTGAAGCGCTGTCTCAGGACCACTCATATGAAGCGTTCCTGCCAAACATCGACTTCTCGGTTAACCTGACTGACGATTTGAAAGCCCGTGCGTCTTACAGCATGACGCTGGCTCGCCCTGCGTATAACCAGATGTACACAGCTACCAGCATTGGTGCGCCTGGTCGTCCTACTTACTTAGGCGGTGTGGCATCAGGTAGCCGCGGTAACGCTGCGCTGGATCCACTGGAGTCCAACAACTTCGACCTGTCACTTGAATACTACTACGGTGATTCAAGCATGGTGTCAGTAGGTTACTACCGTAAAGACGTAGACAACTTCGTTGGTACACAACAGGTTTCTCAAACTCTGTTCGGTCTGCTTGATGCGACTTCAGGTGCTGCCGGTACTGTTTCAGGTGAAGCTATTGCAGAGCTTGAAGCACGTGGTATCGAAGTAACAGAACGTAATTTCTTCACCATGTCTGCACTGCTTGCAAACCCTGACGTGTTCCCTGGTGGCGCTGATGAGTTCGAAGAAGGTCAGGCATTTGCTGATGACGTATTCGCTAACAACAATGTTGAGCCAATGGCAGGCGACCCTGAAATGGCCTTCGAAGTTACTCAGCCTGTAAACAACCAGAGCGCACGTATCTCCGGTTACGAGTTTGCATGGCAGCACTTCTTCGGTGACAGCGGTTTCGGTTACCAGGCTAACTTCACCATCGTTGACGGTGATATCGGTTACGATGTAGGTGCAGATCCGGCAATCGACCAGTTCGCACTGGAAGGCTTAAGTGACTCAGCTAACTTAGTACTGATTTACGAAAAAGACGGCCTGTCTACCCGTGTTGCTTACAACTGGCGTGATTCCTTCCTGGCGGAAGTAAACCGTGGCGTATCTTCTGTTCGTAACCCATTGTTCATCGATGAGTACAAGCAGGTAGACGTTAACGTAAGTTACGACTTCAGCGAAGACCTGACAGTAAGCATGGACGTAATCAACCTGTTCGAAGAAGGTTCACGTCAATACGGCCGTAGCTACAACAACACGTTCTTCATCCAGGAACTGGACAGACGTATTGTACTGAGTGCCCGCTACAGCTTCTGATAGCTGTCAGCATCCGGTCACAATCCTCCCGGATTGTGACCTTTGATTCTCAGGCCGGTGTGCCCTCGCATGCCGGCCTTAATCCTTACAAACATGACATTGCGCCTGACGGGGTAGCGCGATAACATCCTGCGTATACCTTTCGCTCAACCCGCAGTAACGGGGACCAATCTATGTCTAAACCAGCTGTTCTGAATAACGTCGATCATAAAGATCTGAAAGTTAATACCCGTCCGGGTGCTTTTTCCGGCCATCAGGTAAACCGTACCCGTGTATTCGCGTCTGAAATCAGCGAGCTGCACAAAGAGTTTCCGCTGGTATTTTATAAAGATGCCGACAGTGGTGAGTTGCAGATCCACAGTATTCTGGGGCTCAGCAAAGACGAAAACCTGTTCCTGAGTGAAGACGGATGGACAACCCGTTATATTCCTGCCGTGCTGGGGCGCGGCCCATTCAGTATTGCCTATCGCGAATCTGATGATGCCGCACCGGAACCGTTTATTTGTATTGATATGGACGATCCCCGAGTTGGCGAAGAAGGTGAAGCGGTCTTCCTGCCAATGGGTGGCGAATCCGGTTATCTGAATTATGTAAAAAAGGCATTGCAGACTATTGAAGCCGGTGCCCAATACAACAAAACTCTGTTTACCCTGGTGGAAGAGATGGAGCTTCTGGAGCCGGTGAACATTGAGATTAAGCTCAGCAATGTAGAGCAGGTGAATTTCTCTAACTACTATTCTGTCAATCAGGAAAAGCTTTCTCAGCTCGACGGTGACAGTCTGGCAAAGTTAAGTCAGTACGGTATGCTTGGCCCGCTTTACTTTATTTTATCTTCACTGGGTAATTTTCAGCGTTTAATTGATCTGAAGAACGCAAAATCTGCGCTGATTTAGGTACAGTGCTGGTCCGGATTGTCAGTGCCGGCTGGTACTGACATTTAAGCCGCTTTTTATTAACGGACGAAAACAATGGTTACACCTTCCCGACAAACCGTAACAGTGTGGGAAGGCATCACAGCAGATGCCATCCCGTTTGATGATCTCTTCGCTCTTAACCAGCCGGTTATTCTTAAGGGGCTGGTAAACGACTGGCCAATGGTTAAAGCAGGGCGGACATCCCCCCTTGATACCATGCAGATGCTGGAAGATAACTACAGCAACAAACCCATGCTGGTGTATCGCGCACCATCAGAAATTCAGTCCCGCTTCGGATACAACGATACCTGTACCGGATTTAACTTCTCTGCAGAACGGTCAACGATCCCTGATGTGTTCAACACAATCCGTAATGAGCTCAGTGAACAGGAACATGAATACCTGTACGTCAACTCTCTGGTGCTGAAAGAAGGATTTCCTGCACTGGCAGACAGTCATTCTCTGGCGTTTACCCATCCTGAATTTGAGCAAAATCCGGTGGTCGCCAAAATCTGGCTGGGAACAGAATCTGTAGCCGCTGCACATTTTGATCAACCTAAAAATCTGGCCTGCTGTGTTGTGGGCAAACGACGGTTCATGCTGTTTCCGCCGGAACAGGTGGGGAACCTTTATCCCGGGCCGCTGCATCCCACGCCGGGCGGTCAGGTTGTTACGCTGGCGAATCTCGCTGAACCTGACTTCGATAAGTTCCCCCGCCTCAAAGAGGCGATGGACAATGCGTGGATTGCTGACCTGGAACCTGGTGACGGCCTTTATTACCCCAGTATGTGGTGGCATGAAGTGACGGCATACGACCGTTTTAACGTAATGGTTAATTTCTGGTGGATGACCACAGAGCGTCACAAAGGCAACCCCATGGATGTGCTGTTACATGGCATGATGAGTTTGCGGGAAAAACCTGAACAGGAAAAACAAGCCTGGAAGGCGTTGTTTGATTATTACGTGTTTGGTGATGCGCAGCGTGTTCGTGAACATCTTCCGCCGGAGTGCCGCGGTGCGCTGGGGGAAATGGACGACATTAACGCCAGGCGTTTGCGTTCCATGTTAATCAGTAACCTGAACCGGTAAGGAGCAGGTGTGAGCGAAAATAAAAAAACAAAAGTTGTCATTGCCGGTGGTGGTACAGCCGGCTGGCTGACTGCATTCAGTCTGGCTACCAGGCTGGGAAATTTACTCGACATTACGCTGGTTGAATCCGACCAGATTGGCACCGTGGGTGTAGGGGAAGCCACTATTCCCACCATGCGTAGTTTCCATCAGTTGATGGGCATAAACGAACAGGAATTTATGTCTGCCACCCAGGCCACATTCAAACTGGGCATTCAGTTTGAAAACTGGGGGTCTAAAGATGAAAACTATCTGCATTCCTTTGGCGAAATTGGTCAGCGTGCCTGGATGGCAGAGTTTCACGCCTTCTGGATGGCGGCAAAAGAAAGTGGCTACAGTGCCGGACTGGACGACTTCTGTCTTGAGCTGAAAGCCGCCAGAGAAGGTAAGTTTGCCCTTGCGGCGGGTAAGAAGCCACTGAATTATGCCTTTCATCTGGATGCCACTGCCTATGCCGTCTGGCTGCGTAAAAAGAGTGAAGCCGCTGGTGTGATACGCATTGAAGGCAAAATCGCTGCAGTGGATCTTCACAGTGACAGTGGCAACATTACGGCATTAAAGCTGGAGACGGGCCGGGTCATAACCGGGGATGTGTTTATTGACTGTACTGGCTTTCGCGGACTGCTTATTGGTGAACACCTGGGTGTTGAGTACGAAGACTGGAGTCATTATCTCGCAGCCGACAGCGCCATTGCTGTGCAAACTGAGTCCGTTGAGCCACCTCTACCTTACACCCGTGCTATTGCCCACGAGGCCGGCTGGCAGTGGCGTATACCGCTGCAAACCCGCACCGGTAACGGCATTGTCTATTCAAGTCGTTTTCTCAGCGATGAAGAGGCTGAAAAGACACTGCTGGCAAACCTTGACGGCAAGCCCCTGACTCAACCGCGGAAACTGAAGTTTAAAACCGGAAGACGGGTAAAGGCATGGCATAAGAATTGTGTCGCCATCGGTTTGTCCGGCGGCTTTCTGGAGCCTCTTGAATCAACCAGTATTCACCTGGTCACCACGGCACTTATCCGTCTTATGAAGTTATTTCCGTTTTCGGATAATTTTGGAATATTAGCCGAAAGGTTTAACCAGGAAACGGCGGTTGAACTTGAAACTATCCGGGACTTTATTATCCTTCATTATCATCAGACTACACGTGATGACAGTCCGTTCTGGAACCACTACAGGACAATGGATGTGCCCGGTTCGCTGAAACACAGACTGTCGATTTTTCGTGAAAATGGTTATGTGTGGCCTGACGATGTATCGCTGTTCAGAGTGGACTCATGGGTACAGGTTATGATGGGGCAGGGACTGATGCCCGGAAGCTATCATCAGGCCGGTAAATTGCTTCCTCCTGAAGGACTGAAACAACAGTTAACAGCATTAAAGAATCAAATTGACAACCAGTTGGCGCAATTGCCGCCACACGCACAATTCATAGAGAAATATTGCCCGGCAGGGAAGGTGGGTTAATTTTCAGGAGACTGGAAAATGACGAACCGTGTTGTAATTGTAGGTGGTGGTGCCGCCGGATGGCTGACAGCAGGCATCCTGGCCGCGAAAAATGGCGAAAAATCCGGATGTACCCATCCGGTTCGCATTGAACTGGTTGAATCTCCCAACGTTAAAAACCTCATGGTAGGCGAAGGCACCTGGCCTACCATGCGGGATACTCTCCGCCAGATTGGCATATCTGAAAAAGACTTCATGCAGTTCTGCAATGCCGGGTTTAAACAGGCTTCTAAGTTTGTGGGCTGGCAATATGGTAACGGAGAGCATTACTATCATCCGTTCACTGCACCGGCTGGCTATGGCGCGGTGAATCTGTCGCAATATTTTCTTAAAAACCGTCCCGGTTCTGATTTTGAAACACTGGTCTGTGCCCAGGGGGCTGTGTGTGAGCAGTCACTTGCACCGAAGACGCTGGCAACGCCGGAATTTGCTTTTGCTCTGAATTACGGTTATCACCTCAACGCCGGTAAATTTACCGAAATGCTGCGTTTGCACTGCACGCAGAAATTAGGTGTGGTGCATACCACCGGACATGTTGAACAGGTTAATGGTGCGCCGGACGGTGATATCGCTTCAGTGACCTTGTCGGATGGCCGTGTCATTGAAGGTGATTTGTTTATCGATTGCAGTGGTTTTAAAGCATTATTGCTGAACGGGTTTTATAACGTTCCTATGGTGTGCAGGCGTGATCAGTTGTTCAATGATGCTGCGCTGGCACTTCAGGTGCCTTATCGTGACGAAAATGCGCCGGTAGCTTCTGCAACCGTAGCAACGGCACAAAAGCACGGTTGGATTTGGGATATTGCCTTGTCCGGCCGCCGGGGTATTGGCCATGTGTTCTCCCGCCAGTACTGCTCGGCAGACCAGGCTCAGGATGCACTGATGCAGTATGTGAGAAATGACCCGCATCTGGATGCATCAAAAGCAGAGCCCCGGTTAATCACTTTTGAGCCTGGTCACCGTTCGGTGTTCTGGCACCGCAACTGTGTAGCAATTGGCGTGTCAGCCGGATTCGTGGAGCCTCTTGAAGCAACAGCGCTGGTGCTGGTGGAAAAATCTGTTGAATGGATAAGCCACCAGTTTCCCCGTTGCCGCAATGCCATGACGGTACTGGCGAAACGTTATAACGAAATTACCCACAGCCGGTGGGAAGAGATCATCGACTTTATCAAGCTGCATTATGTGTTGTCGTCCCGGGATGACAGTGAATACTGGCGTGCTCACCGCGATGCATCCTCAGTGCCGCAAAGCCTGAAAGATTCTCTGGCATTGTGGCAAACCCAGCCGCCCTGGCTTTACGAGAGCGATCGCCGTCTGGAGCTTTTTTCCTCAGCCAGTAAGCAATACGTGCTGATGGGCATGCAATCTACATTCGGTGAGGCATGTACAGGCCTGTCGCAACATGAAATGCGGGTGGCGGAGAAGGCTTTAAATGATGTGCGACGCTCGACAGAGCAATTGCTAAATGGCTTACCCACCAACCGCGAGTTTCTGTCACGGCTGGCAGGCGCAGTTAAAAAGGACTGCAGGGCTACCGCTTAGCCCCCGCAATTTTTTCAGCCAGAGCCTCAGAAACAGGCATCGGCTTAAACGCACTGACGTTTCCGCCGCCGGTGTTACCGGCGAACAGACATGGCGATGTTTTTTGTAAAATTACCCATGTGATGACTTCCTGTTCAGTTTCTTAATGACAGCTGCTTTGCATATTATTGCCGGAAAACCACTTGTCCTTCGCTGCCTGCCAGCTGTTACGTAACATCAGTGCGCCGAGCACTACCGCACACAATGCGTAAAAGGCATTTACTGTCTCGCCGTGATGGTGGGCTCCCTCACCGTTGGGAATAAAGGACTGCCAGTTAAATGCCTCCACCGCTGCATTCAGCAAATAACCCAAACCGATGCTGGCTGTGAGTATGCAGAACAAATAGATGATAAGAGAGCGGCGGCCGAGTTCGCGGCCAATCATTCCCATGGTAGAAATATTGGTTGCCGGACCCGCGAGCAGGAACACCAGGATTGCACCGGGTGACAGGCCGGCAGACAGAAAGCCAACGGCAAGCGGTGTTGATGCCGTTGCACAGATATACATAGGGATCCCAATCAGCGCCATAACCAGCATAGCCAGAAAACCATCGCCCCATTGGGTCAGAAAAGATACCGGTACCCAGGTCTGAATGGCTGCAGCCAGCGTAAGGCCAATGAGCAACCACATGGTGATATCTTCCAGTAGTTTACCTGTAGCGAACTGCCAGATTTGAACGACTTTATTCTCTTTTTCTGATTCGGCCTGAGTTGAATTGCAACAGGAAGACGTTTCTGCAGGTGCCGGTGTAGTGACTTTCGTGTCGCAGCAACTACTTTGCACTGCAGGCTTTTCACTGCTGCAACAGGTTGATTCCGGCTTTTCATGTGCCGTTTCGCTGCAACAGGATTTAACCGGCGCAACCACTTCAGCTTTTGAGGCACAACAAGACGATACCGGTTCCTGCTCCGGTGCTTTACTGCTGCAGCAACTGTCCTGCTCAACCTTTTTTGGGGCAGCAGATGAAGATGATATGTTCTGGTCGTCTTTTACAAACCACTTCACCATCAAACCGGTATAAATGGCGCTGAAGATGGCAGCCACAGGGCGAACCACGGCGAATACGGGGCCGAGCAGGGCGTAGGAAACCGATATTGAATCTACCCCTGTTTCCGGTGTGGAAACGAGAAAGGATGCTGTGGCCGGCTTCGAAGCTCCGCTTCTTCTTAATCCCAGTGCGGCGGGAATGACTCCGCATGAGCACAGTGGTAATGGTGCACCAATGAAGGCAGATTTTATCACCGCCCCCACACTGTTCTTACCCATATGTTTCTGCAACAAGCTCACAGGGACGAGCTCGTGCATAATACCTGCAACCAGTAAGCCCATGAGTAACCACGGCGCTGATTCCATAAACAGACCAAAGAAATTGGTGAGCAATAGCGTTATATCGTTCATAGCGGTTTTTCTGAGTCCAGTAGTTGTAGAATCGTGCAATGCTGAGCACTTTCAGGGCCGCCATCGCACAAATTATTCATTTGAAGCAGCGACTGACGGATACGCTCCAGTTCATTAATTTTAGCTGTTACTTGCTGTAGCTTTTGTTCGGTGACTTTCTTCACTTCACCGCACGTGTGGGTATCAGGATGCAGTTTCAGCTCCATGAGTTCGCTGATTTCATTCAGCGTAAAACCCACCGTTTTAGTGCGTTGGATAAATAAGAGCTTTTCCACATCATCTTCAGAATACAGGCGATAACCTGCATCAGAGCGTTCGGAAGGCGTAAGCAAACCCTTGCTCTCATAAAAGCGGATGGTGTCGTTACTCAGGTCAGTCAGGCGGGCCAGTTCGCCTATTTTCAGCAAGTCTGATTTTTTCATAGTGCTTACTATAAACCCTGGAGTTAACTCCAGAGTCAAATGTTTTTCAAAAATATATAGAAGCAGGATTAGCGTTGCCGGGGATTTATAGATATCAGCGATGATATAAAGGGCGCTGAGTTGTTGCACCTTAACGCCCTGAATGAACCTTAGATTTATTTGAACAAGCTTGAATTCAGCTAATTCTGGAATACTGCTTCTTTAATTTATCCGGCAGGTAGGCCATTGTCGTGTTGTAGCCGGTTTCGAATAACGCTTCTTTGTCAGCGCCATTGGCATCAAAGTCCACGGCGGAGACCTCGCCGGTATCAATCAAAATAGTGCGCTGCCAGAATTCAGCGTGTACGTACTCCCTTGCCAGTGCCGACATAAAAGTACGGATTAACAGCATGACATAAGTGGGCAGGGCGAAACGGGCTTTCTTCTTGCCGAGGTTCTCTTTTTTCTGACGGCTTTGCAGGCGGAAACAGACCGAAGGTGTGCCGTCCTGCTGCCAGTCACGAAACAGTGCGTCCTCAGACAGTACCGCGCCGTCCACCAGTAATTTATCTTCGAATTGTTTGAAGGCAAAAATGAGGGGGATCGACATGGAAGCCCTTACTGCAGCGGAGACTTTCACATCCGGTGTTTCTGTCGCATTAAACAGCGCCGGACCGCCGCCGTTCACATCTGTGGCCAGAATATGTAAAGGATAGTTGATGGTTGAAAAGGTGACGCCGTCGAGCTGCTCATCCAGCCATTGTTCGAAAATATCTCCCGATGCCAGGCCGCCTTCACGTAACAGTCGCCACAAAGAAAAATCAGCAAACTGACGGAAGTCAGTATTCAGTGCCAGATGCTTCATTTCGGTTACTGTGAAGCCCCGTGCGTACATTGCCGCAATGATAGAGCCGCCGGATACGCCCACAATAGTGTTGTGTTTTACGTTAAGGTCGTCGAGTGCCTGTAATATACCTATGTGAGCAGGCAGCCGTGTACCGCCGCCGGACAGAATGGGAACGATTTGCTTGGGGAATATTCTGGATACAGACATACACCATCACCTTTTTCACCTTATACAAAGCATAGTTCAAGGTTGAAAAAGGCGACAGTTTCCGCTGTGTGATAAGCGCTTTTCAGTTATTGAATTTAATACTAAACAGCAGCGCTGTGTGCAAGGAACTCTTCGTAGGTACCTTCGAAATGATTGATTTTCTGATCTTTAATTTCGATAACCTGGGTGGCCAGTGAAGAGACAAATTCACGGTCGTGACTGACAAAAATTACAGTGCCGTCGTAGTTTGCCAGAGCATTATTCAGTGCCTCAATAGATTCCATATCAAGGTGGTTAGTAGGCTCGTCCATTACCAGTACATTGATATCCTGCAGCATTAACTTGCCAAACAACAGACGGTTTTTCTCACCACCGGAGCAAACACTCACTTTCTTATTGAAATCATCAGAGGTGAACAGCAAACGACCCAGCATGGCTTTAACCTGCAGATCATCATGCTTCGGTCCGCGCCACTGGCTCATCCATTCAAATAAAGTCAGATCGTTGGCAAAATCACGGTTGCTGTCCTGAGGAACGTAACCTACTTCAGCGTTTTCAGCCCACTTTACCACGCCCTCATTGGCGTCCAGTTCGTTGATCAGACATTTCAGCAGGGTGGTTTTGCCGGCACCGTTTTCACCGATAATGGCCAGGCGGGCTCCCGCTTCTAAAAGCAAATTACCGTTACTGAAAAGTGGCAATTCAGGGAAGCCGTGCCCCAGATCTTCAAGAGTAATCGCCAGACGGTGCAGCTTCTTGTGCTGTTTAAAAATGATGTATGGCTTACGGCGGCTGGACGCTTTAATTTCGTTCAGCTCAATTTTCTCAAGGCGCTTTGCCCGTGAAGTTGCTTGCTTAGCTTTTGAGGCGTTAGCTGAGAAGCGGGCTACGAAACTTTGCAGCTCTTCAATTTCTGCCTTTTTCTTATCATTTTCATGATGGAGCTGTTCCAGCGCAGCGGCAGCGGCTTCTGAGAAATCGTCATAGTTACCGGGATAAATACGCAATTCACCGTAATCGATATCGGCCATGTGAGTGCATACGGAATTTAAGAAGTGACGATCGTGAGAAATAATGATCATCGTAGACTTGCGCTTGTTGAGCTCTTCAGCCAGCCAGTTGATGGTGTAGATATCGAGGTTGTTAGTCGGTTCGTCCAGCAGCAGAATTTCCGGATCGGCAAATAACGCCTGTGCCAGCAACACACGGACTTTTTTACCCGGCGCTACCTCTTTCATCAGACCAAAGTGATAGTCTTCCTCAATGCCTGCAGCAATTAAGATATCTCCTGCACGGGCTTCGGCGGTATAACCGTCCATTTCAGCAAAACGGGTTTCCAGATCGGCTACACGCATACCGTCTTCTTCACTCATGTCCGCTTTGCTGTAAATCTCGTCACGTTCCTTCTTCACTTCCCACAGTTCGTTGTCGCCCATGATCACAGCATCAACCACCGACATTTCTTCGAAGGCGAATTGATCCTGATTCAGGATCCCAAGCTTGGTGCCTGGGGAGAGTGATACGTTCCCGGCGGAAGGGGTGAGCTTGCCGCTTAAAATTTTCATGAAGGTTGACTTACCACAGCCATTCGCGCCAATCAGGCCGTAGCGATTGCCGTTACCGAACTTAGCGGAGATATTTTCGAACAAAGGCGCAGAGCCAAACTGCATGGTGATATTGGCGGTGGTGATCACAACAAATTCCCGGAAAACAAAATAAGAGGTACACGTGAGTGCATTCAAGGCCGCGCAATATAAAGAATCCTGCCGGCCGTGTCGAGGTTAAACTGGCTAAAAGTCGCGCAATAGCGCACCGGTGAGTCAATCTGTCACGAAGGTGACTGAAATGTTAAAAAAATGAGAATGGCATTGACCTTTATTTGACCGTGTCGTAATGTAATGAAAGCGCTTTCATAGTCGGCGGGAATGGAATTCAATCGCGCTCAACTGAACAGTGCTTTCTTTTTGAGAAGATTTGTAAGCGCTTACAAAATTAATTCGACCACACAGACGGGACGAAAACTAAAAACAAATTTCCGGCACCGCCTGCTTGCCGGAAGTTGAAAACAGGGCTGAACACAATGACTAAAACATTTTTACAATTGTCGCGGCTGGCGGCCGCGATATCGGTCACAACCCTTGTGGGATGTGGCGGTGGCGCCACCACAAATACGGACGTGAATATTGTTGAGCCAACGGTACCGATAACAGACTGGGAGTTGGTATGGAGTGATGATTTTGACGGGTCTTCTATTGACGGAAATAACTGGACTCATGAAGTCAATTGCGCCGGTGGTGGCAACAACGAATCCCAGTGCTACACCGACAGTCCTGAAAATGCATTTGTCTCTGACGGCACGCTAAAAATTGTCGCGTTACCCGCCGCAGAAGGGGCGGAGAAGCCTTACACATCAGCCCGACTCGTTACACAGTACAAAGCAGACTTTAAATATGGCCGTTTTGAAATGCGCGCAAAGCTGCCCTCTGGTCAGGGAAGCTGGCCGGCATTCTGGATGATGCCTACCGATTCTGTTTATGGTGGCTGGCCGCGAAGTGGTGAAATCGACATCATGGAAGCGGTTAATCTGAAAGCCATGGACGCCGACGGCAACCCGGAAGCCAATATTCACGGTACCCTGCATTACGGCAGTGAGTGGCCGAATAACAAATACAGTGGTAAGGCCTATAAGTTACCGGACGGCGCTAATCCAGCTGACGATTTCCATACTTATGCGGTGGAATGGCAGGAAGGCGAAATTCGCTGGTATATGGATGATTACCTGTACGCCACACAGCGAAAGTCAACGGTGCGTTACAACAGCAAAGGCGAAGCGACCGGTCTGGCGCATCGTGGCTGGTACACAGAATATTTCGAGCAAACCACCGGTGAGCTGCAGAATTATTACACCAATGCCCCTTTCGATCAGGAGTTTTTTATGATCCTGAACCTGGCGGTGGGCGGCGACTGGCCATCCAACGTGAACGAGCTGGGCATTGATGCTGAAGCTTTCGCGGAAGGACAAACTTACGAAATCGATTATGTGCGTGTTTATCAATGTTCAGCCAATCCGGATACCGGTAAAGGCTGTGAAACTGTGCGCCCCGGCTATGACTCTACAGATGATGCTCTGGTAGAAGGTGAAGCGCCCATTCCTTCACCACCTTCCAGCGGTGTGGCACAGAACCTGACCATCTTTGGTGGTACCGATAATCCGAACTGGCCAGCATGGGACTGCTGTGGTGGCTCAACGCCTGCCATCGTCGACGATGCCGAAAAAGGTGACGTTTACGAATTCTCTATTGGCGCAACACCTACTGTGATGGGGTTCGTCAGCCGCAGTACTTTCATTACCGATCCGGGCGGGCAGGCAACCCCTTTTGACGGTGCGCCTATGTTGGAAACGGGTAGTGTAAAGTTTGATCTGAAAGTCACGTCGCTGCCTTTAGATGCCAGTGCTGCCTGGTTGTTCAAAATTGAAAGTTCAGAAGGATCAACCGCTGTAGAGTTTCCACTGGCAACCGGCTACACGGGCCCGAATGAATCTGCCGGCGATATGCCGGAAGAGGGCGTGTGGGAAACTTATGAATTTCCGCTTTCCATGCTCGATGAAGCTGGTCTGGATGTGAGCGCCATTGACGTCATTATGGTGTTCCCTGCCTGGGGCGCGGGTGACGGAGCAACTTACCGCCTGACCAACGTGGAAATTTCTGCAGAATCCAGCTACCCGGAACTGGTGATTTTTGAAGATGCTACAAACCCTAACTGGCCTATGTGGGACTGCTGCGGCGGCTCAACCCCCACAGAAGAAATGGATGACGATGCCCACGGCCTGACCGCTGAATTCCGTATCGGTGCCGAACCTACTGTAATGGGCTTTATTACCCGTCCCGCTGACGGTGGCGGTGACACCCCGTTCGACGCCACTGCACTGGCAGACGGCGGCCTGCTGCAGTTCGATATGCGTGTTGTGAGCTTGCCAAACGATGCCTCTGCAGCCTGGTTATTTAAGGTGGAATCTAACGGTGCTTCTACGGCCATTGAATTACCCATCACAGAAAGTGTGGAAGGGGAAGCACCGGTTGAAGGCGAGTGGCAAACCTATACCTTCCCCATAGCTGACCTGCAGGCCGGTGGCCTGGATATCAGCGCCATTGACGTGATCATGGTGTTCCCGGCCTGGGGGGCCGGTGAAGGTGCGGCATATCGTATCGACAACATGAAACTGTACCACCCGGATGCCGGTGCGGCTGCAGGTTTAACCCTGTTCGCTGATACCGCAGCGGATATGTGGAGCGTATGGGATTGCTGTGGCGGTTCTACTCCGACAATCGAAGCCGATGATGATGCCCACGGTGACGTAGCCGAATTCCGTATCGGCGGTACCCCGACGGTAATGGGCTTCCTGGCAGATGAAGAGGTGTCTTTCGATGCTTCAGCACTTCTTACCACAGGCGCGGTTCGCTTTGAAATGAAAGTGACTTCTATGCCTGCTGACAGCACAGCCCCCTGGCTGTTTAAGATTGAATCTACCGGTGCTGCTACTGCCGTTGAGTTGCCGCTGTCGGAAAGCCTTGAAGGCGTCGATCCGGTAGCCGGCGAATGGCAAACCTATACCTTCCCGCTGCAAACGCTGTCTGATCTTGGTCTCGATGTGTCAGACATCAACGTGGTGATGGTGTTTCCGGCATGGGGACAGGGTGACGGCGCGGTTTACCGCATCGATAACGCAGAAATTGCAGCGCAATAACAAAGCCTCCGGTGAAGCCATACCGGCTCGCCGGAACAATTGATTATGATGAGTAGGTCAACTATGAAAAACAATACATTTAAAAAGACCCGGGTCGCCACATCAATGGCTTTGTTACTGGGTACAACAAGCATGTTCAGCGCGCAGGCACAGGAAGCTGAAGCCGCTGCTGACGAAAGCATGGAAGTCATTCAGGTTAAGGGGATCCGCGGCTCACTGATGCGCTCTCAGGACCTGAAGCGCAATTCAAGCGGTGTCGTAGATGCCATTTCTGCTGAAGAACTGGGTAAATTCCCGGATACTAACCTGGCGGAAGCGTTACAGCGTGTCACCGGCGTAACTATCAGTCGGGCAAACGGTGAGGGTAGTCAGATCACTGTGCGTGGTTTTGGCCCTGAATTTAACCTTATCACCCTGAACGGCCGTCAGATGCCGGGCACCGGTTTTACCCGTTCTTATGATTTGCAGAACCTGTCTTCGGAAGGGGTAAAAACCCTGGAGTTGCAGAAAACTGCACGGGCGGAAAACCCCAGTGGTGGCTTAGGTGCTACGGTGAATATTCTGACCATGCGTCCTATGGATAATCCCGGTCAGCAGTTCTCGGTGTCGGCTAAAGGCATTATGGACACCTCTAACGAAGAAGGCAGTGATATTACGCCTGAAGTAGCCGGCGTGTTCACTAACACGTTTGCTGACGATATGTTCGGTATCGGTATTTCGGTATCTCACCAGGAACGTGATTTCCGTCAGCAATCTGCCAGCATCCAGGGTTGGGTGCTTGTGCCTGACCAGGATTTGCCCGAACTGGACCCGTCCATGGTGGTGGATAACCGTTCCGTCATTACCGATGCGGCATTCTTTCCTAAGGATCTGAACTTTGGCTTTGCCGATGTTCAGCGTGAACGTACCAATGCACAGGTCACGTTCCAGTTTCGTCCTACCGATAATTTCACCGCAACCCTGGATTACACCGCATCAGACGCCGTCACCGGCACTAACAGCTTTGGCTGGGGGATCTGGAATAACTTCGGGCCTAATATTAATGCTTATGAACTGGACGAAAATGGTACCGCGTTGTATGCCGATATTGCCGGTGACGACGGTTCTGCTACAGCCAGCCGTAACACCACCGAAGTGAACGCCCGCTCACTGGGTGTAAATCTGGAGTGGCAAATCACCGGTGACTGGGAAGTGTCAGTGGATTATCACGACTCCTACAATCAGATTGATAACGGCAAGGACAAAGGGTTAGGGGGCAGTGGCCAGGTCATTCTTGGCTCCGATCAGCTGATCTCCAAAGTGTATGATTATCGGGAAGGTGATATTCCCAGTTATTACATCAATTGGAATAACGGCACCAACGAGCTGATGCCCGGTGAAATTGATTCTAACTTCAGTCAGTTTACCCGCAATCAGGGCCGTTCGGATATTGAGCAGCTACAAATCGACAGTACCTGGTACAACTCGGTTTTTGACAGCATTCCGCTGGTGAAAGTCGACTTTGGTTATGCCCGTACCGAACAGTCGTTGGGTGCAACGGACGCCTGGGGTGGTTTGCGTGGCGGACCCGGCTTCAGCCCGTCCTATACCGAAATTTTCCCGGACAGCATGTTTACCCGCCATGATACCGGTGATTTCCTGGATGCATTCAGTGGCGGCGGTGATGCGCTGAATCCGAATTACTTTTACACCTACAGCTTTGACGAAGCGATCACCCGGCAGCTGGCTTACCTTACGGCAGACGTGACCGGTGACAGCAATGTTTACTCCATCGATCCTTTCTTTAATGCGCCAACGGTGAATTTTGTTGAAGAGATCACCGATTCTGTTTACGTACAAACCGAGTGGGATTTTGATATTGGTGATTTCTATGTGCAGGTGAATGCCGGTGTGCGCTATGAAGAAACTGAAGTGCCCAGTTCCGCGCAGGTGCGTGTACCCACACAGGTAAACTGGGTCGCACCCTCTGAGTGGATCACTGAATATCAGTCGGAACTTATCCTGCAGGATTTCACCGGTGAATATGACATTCTGCTGCCCATGTTCGACATTAAAGTGGACGTGACAGAAGACGTGGTTGCCCGTTTCTCCTGGGGTAAATCGATTACCCGTGCGCCTATTGGCTTGCTGCAAGGTGGTCGTGCATTTAGCGGCAGCCCCAAAATTGGTGCCCGTACCGCCTCTGAAGGTAACACCAGCCTGAAACCTTACGAGTCGCAAAACCTCGACTTGTCAGTGGAATGGTATTACAGCGAAGACAGCTATGCCTCCGTCGGCTTATTCCGCAAGACGGTGAGTGAGTATATCGAAACCACCGGGGGCGATCAGACCTTCGAAGGGCTGCGTGATATTTACCAGGGACCGCGGTGGAACGAAGCCGTTGCGGCTCTTGAAGCTGATGGTGTGCAGGCCACAGACAGTGCCATCTTCCAGTATTTCCAGGATAACGGCTACGCTAACGCAGAAGGTGTTGTTGAGCCAAACGCTGATGATCCACTCATCACGTGGCGTGTGACCAAGCCGCGAAATTTGCCGGATTCCCGCACAGTGGATGGTATTGAACTGGCCGTTCAGCATACTTTCGGTGACACCGGTTTCGGTGTGGGCGTGAACGGTACGCTGGTCGACGGTGATGTGAAGTATGACCCCTATATTCTCGAAAGCGGTCAGAACCCGCTGGTGGGTATCGGTGATTCTGCTAACTTCCAGATGTTCTATGAAAAAGAAGCGTTGTCGGTAAAAGTGACTTATGCATGGCGTGCAGGCTATCTGCAGGGCATGGGGCAGGCACAGGGTTCATCTGATGTACCGCCAACACAGGCAGACTCTTTCGGTCAGTGGGACTTCAGTATCAATTACGATTTCAACGAACATTTCACCGTGTTTGTTGAAGGCGTGAATGTAAATAACGAGACTGAACGTGGTTACGGCCGCTTTGAGGAACAATTCCTTTACGCCCGTCAATATGGTCCGCGTTATACCCTCGGTGCCCGGTATACGTTCTGATAAAAATAACAGGACCACATGAGTTCAGGCCGCATTGCATTTTGCTTTGCGGCCTTTTTTATATGCAAAGCCTAATCAGAATACTTTTCCGTTAGTGTCCATTTCGGTGAGATAAACCCTTACATCAAACTCTAACTGGTGGTAGTCAGGCTGCATATGGCGGCAAAGCTGATAGAACGCCTTGCTATGATCTTTTTCTTTAAGGTGAGCCAGTTCGTGCACCACAATCATGTTCAAAAAGGGCTCAGGCGTATTTTTGAATAAATCGCTGACCCGCAGTTCGTTCTTACTTTTCAGCTTCCCGCCCTGATTTCTCGCTACATAGGAGTGCAACCCAAGCGCGTGATTCACGATATGAATTTTACCGTCGTAAATGACTTTGCTTAAAGGTTGGGTTTTCTTCATGTACCGGTTTTTTATGTCCATGGCGTACTCACGCAAATCACGGTCATTGTTGATGTTGTGCACGGACGGGTAACGGGAGCGAAGCCAGTCGCCCAACTGATTGTTGTCGATGAGGTGGTGGATCTGATCCTGAAGATGTTGAGGGTAATGAGATAAATAGGTCAGTGGCCGGGACATGATGAATGCATAAAATAATAGTGTTGCAGCCAGTATACAGCATGATTAACCGCTCACCATGCATCCGGCTTTGAGTTTGCGGGTCAGCGGCTGAATATTAAACCTTTGACAGGATTTCACTATGGATAGATGGAGCAGGAGTAAATGGGTGGTAGACTGTGCGCCGGGCATTACGGGAAGCGAAGTATGAATTGGTTTAGTAAGGGGAAGGCGGCATTGGTGCTGGCTGTTTTAATCGCCGGTGTGGCAATCTGGCAATGGTCTGCAGCAGAAGCGCCACTATTTGATAACCCTGATACGGTTGTGACGACAGAACCCTTACCTGCACAATTCTTTGAACATGAGGTCAGCCCGGTTTTGACGAAGCGTTGTGTGGTATGTCACGCTTGTTATGACGCTCCCTGCCAGCTGAAAATGACAGCGCCGGAAGGTATTGCCCGCGGAGCGAATAAAGAGAAGGTTTACGAAGGTACCCGCTTAACTGCCGCCCAGCCGAACCGGTTATTTATCGACGCACATTCTGAAGACGCCTGGCGCAAGCGTGGTTTCTTTTCTGTTTTACCTGATGAAGACAGCGACGTTGTGCAGGAAACGCAAACCTCTGTCCTGGCGCAGATGCTGTTATTAAAGCGGGCCAATCCGCAACCTGATACCACCCACCTGGGAGACGGTTTCGATATCAGCTTAAACAGAGAGCAGCAATGTCCGACACTTGATGAAATGGGGCGTTATATTGCAGATCAGCCTCTTGGGGGCATGCCTTATGCCTTACCGAACCTGAATGCTGAAGAAGAACTGACACTGCTAAGATGGCTGCAGCACAATGCACCTTTACCTGAATCTCCTTCGTTAGACGAAAAGACTGTTGCTAAAGTATCGGAGCTGGAAACGTGGCTGAATGCAGATAACAACAAAGCGAAATTATCTGCGCGTTATATTTATGAGCATCTGTTCACCACTCATTTGTATTTTGACGGCCTGAGTCCCGAAGGCGAAACGCCGCAGTTCTTTAACCTGGTGCGGTCAGCCACGCCGCCGGGCAAACCGCTTGCGGTAATCGCAACCCGCCGGCCCTTCGATGATCCCGGCGTTGATAGGGTGTGGTACAGGCTCCAGCCTGTGTTCTCAACCATTGTCAGCAAAACCCATCAGCCCTATGTGATTAATGATGATTTACGGGCTAAATGGCAGGCCTGGTTTGTGGACGCGGACTTTGATGTGCCGGCATTACCCTCTTATAAACCGGATGTGGCGGCAAACCCTCTCACGTCCTTTACTTTGTTACCGGTGAAAAGCCGGTACCGTTTCATGCTGGAGCGGGCACAAAATACCATCATGGGATATATCAAAGGGCCGGTCTGCCGTGGCCAGGTCGCACTGAATGTCATCAATGACCGTTTCTGGGTGTTTTTTGTCGATCCGGAAGTCGCGGCTTCAGAAGAGCTTAATGAATTCTATGCCTCCCAACGGGAAAATCTGCATCTGCCGGCAGAAAAAGACAGTACTGCGTTGGCGGTAAGCTGGGTGAAATACGCCCGTCGCCAGGGCGAGTACATGCGTGCCAGAACGACATTTCTTAATGAAGCGTTTACGCAGGGTGAACACCTGAGTTTACAAAGTGTCTGGGCCGGCGACGGCAAAAATACTAACGCCAGTCTGACCGTATTTCGTCATTTCGACAACGCCACCGTGGTGAAAGGCATGGTGGGTAACCCCCCGAAAACCGCATGGGTGATTGATTACGCACTGCTTGAGCGCATCCATTATTTGCTGGTGGCCGGATTTGATGTGTATGGCAATTATGGTCATCAGTTGATGACAAGGCTCTATATGGATTTCCTGCGAATGGAAGGAGAATCGAATTTTCTCACATTACTGCCACCAGAAACCCGCCGTACCCAGTTAGCTGACTGGTATCAGCACGCCGGGCCGGAACTGACGGATTACATTGAGGGCGATATCAACAGCTTTGAACAGGACACCGGGATTGAATACGACACCGGTAAGCCAAAAGGGGAGTTGTACCGCCTTCTGGCTGCTTATCTCAAGCACGTTCAGCCGGAAAATACCGGATTACACAGTGATGTACTTAACGAAGAGCAGCTTGCCGCGCTGGCTACCATAGACGAATTACCTGCTCAGCAAGCCACAATCATGCCGGAGATCACCATGATTATGGTGCGAGATGACGAAAAACCGGAAGACTTCGACGTGTTCACTGTGCTGAGAAACAGCGCACACTTTAACGTAAGCAGCCTGTTTGAAGAAGATAAGAACCGTGACCACGCCAACGATTCACTGACACTGGTTCAGGGCTTTCTCGGTAGTTATCCTGATGTATTTTGGCAGGTTAATGCCTCAGATATTCCGCAGGTCGTTAAACAGTTAAATAAAGTGAAAAACGAAAGTGACTATCAGCGTCTGTTAGATAAGGTGGGGGTACGCCGTACCGACCCTGAATTCTGGTTATTCAGTGATGAGCTTATCAGATGGTCAGAAGCCCGTTATCCCATTGACGGCGGTTTGCTTGATTACAACCGGTTAGAGGACCGGTAAACGGGAAATGTAAATGGCAAACTTGTACTCAGTGCCCGCTGAGCGGGCACTGAGTGTTGTCAGTTTATTGTTCTGAAAAGGTTAAGGTGTAGCAGCGATGTATGCTGTCATCGACGGAATTATACATGTCGTTACTCCTGACCCACATACGCTTTGTTTCCGGCGTAATATTTTCCAGAATTCCGGTAGTTTGCCCCGGTTCCAGGATCACAGCGGATGACAGTTGAGGTGTAATCCCCTGAATGTCGGGACCATCGTTATCAGCAACCCAAATCGTCAGACCGCCGGGATTCGTGTCAACAGTTACTGTAACGTTCATGACTTTTTCCGGTTCCCCGAAACCGAATGCAGTCAGTGCAGTTCCGTTCACACTGGAGCCTATGGTAGTCTGCATACACATTTCTACGGGTGTACCATCGTAGGTTACCGGTTTATAAACAGGCAGATAATCTTCAATCACCGCGGCGCTGTTGATGTCAGGATTCGACAGACTGGCATAAAAACTTTCACCTTCAGCATTGCCGGACACACTGTTCACGCCAAAATCACTCAGTTCACCGTTACTCAGGTTTAACGATATTTCAGTTTCAAGTGCATCCAGGAAACTAAAAATGGTTGTGAAGTAATAAGCGCCGGAGTAGAACTCTGACTTTCCTTGTTTTCTTAACGCTGAGAAAACATGTGTGCCGAAGTCGTCAGCACTTTTGCCCTGAGAAACAAAGTACGACTGCAATCCGAAAAGAATATTGCCGGTACTTGCTTCAAACATCCAGCCCTTATTAATTTCAGTTACGCCGCCGCTGACAAAGTTGTCAGAAGAAGCACCTGAAGCAAAGGTATTGGTAACCAGTTCTTCACCTGTCACATAGTAGCTGAACCAGTTTGCGAAACCCTCCGCGAAGGCTGCCCGGGGATCCAGTGGGGTATTAATGCCATGCGTGCCGCCGGGAGAATCATTTCTGCCTGCAACTGAATGAATGTAATGTCCTATCTCATGAGCGAGCAATGTGTCATCGTACTCGTCTGTGTCGGCTGTGCTTTCACTGTCGACGTAAATGATTGTGTAGGGCCATTCGCCGGAATAGCCGGTTTCCAGCTCATTGTTCCTCCAGTCTCCGTCACCGGCATCATCCGGAGACCAGGCAAATAACAGTGGCTTGATGTTTTGTCCGGCTGGCAGCTGCCCGGACACACGTTCCAGAGCAGTACGGGCGACATTAATAATATTGAAAGCACCGGCAGTGCGGTCTTCACCAAGACTGCTGCCATCACTGTCTGCAGAAGCTGTGATTGTTAAGCCACTGGTGTCAGTGGTAAATGTTCCGGACGTGATCAGAAGTTCGTGTGGCGGTATCGGGTAGTAGGTCACCTGGTCTGTCAGATCACTTAAACCCGGTGTTCCCGTATTCACCACAACTATTTCAGCATTATCCATTTCAAAAGAGGGGATGAGTTTGATATCCAGTTGAGCGTCCGCCGGAACTAACAGCTCAAACGAACCGTCTGTTTCAACTTCCGTTCTGGCAACCGTTGTTCCTGCTGAGTCTGTGGCGATGACAGACGCACCGTATGCCGGTGAATTAAACATACCTGCGTGATCCAGTCCGGTTGTTGTTGCCGGTACTTTTTCGAAAAAAGCGTTGCCGGATACAAGAGAGCCCGACCCGCCAGCACGAATAGTCACACTAATTTCGCCCAAACCACCAAACTTATCCGCAGAATCAAGCCATGCGTACAGTTGCTCAAATGCGAAGTCTTTTCCGATAACGTCCGGCGCAGTGTAGGTAGCGACAATCCCATTGCCGGTATGAGTAGCAGAGAAACTGCCAACTTCTACATACAAGGGCCCCTCAATTAAAAAAAGTTCGCTTTCCGGATCAGGAATTTCTATGGTCTGAGTTTCACCGGCGGTCACATCAATGTTGTAGGTGACAGAGGTTTCGTATGCAGACGGAGTAACAGAAAAATCAAATGTATGCTGAAATTCGACATTGTCTTTTGACACTGTGACATCTACTGATGTATCAGTGTTTTGCTCCACACCCTTCACTTTAACCGTAAGTTCACTGTCTGTGCTATTGTGCGCATAGGATACCGGCGCACTGGTCTCTCCCCAGGACACTTCGTAATCTGAGAAGTTAATATCTGCCTTCAGCTTCACAATGCCGCCTGAAGCGACTCTGTCAGCACTTTGCGTAAATACAGGTGTCTCCAGGGGCATGTACAAAGATGATAAAGGCATGGAGCCGGATACTGCAAAATCATCAATCAGAGCGGTAATTTTGAGTGTGCCTTCCTGTTTAGCAGTATCGTATAACGCCTTAACAGTAACGGTGTCTGATGTAGTATTTTCCAGACTGAATCCGTCACTGTCTTCTACAGACCAGAGGACGCTGTCCGGGGTAAAACCTGACGTGTAACCAATGCTCAGTGAGTCTCCCATCGACAGGGTGGCGGAGCCGGTTAGTTCTACAGTTAAAGCACCTGCTGAATTTACAGACACAGTAATGGTTTCTGCGGTTGACTTGCCCGTGCTGTCGGTGGCGGTATAGGTTACAGTGATATCGCTGTCTTCCGTTACACCGGTTAAATCGAGTACGGCTTCAGTTTCTGATGAGGATATTAAACTTACATCTTCAGTTGAAACAGACCAGTCCCAGGAGGTAATACCATCAGCGTCGGTGGCTGAAGCACTGATAGTGATCTGTTCATAATTTTTGGCAGTGAGGCTGTCAGCGTTTAGCGTAACTTCGGGGCTGTCGTTTACCGGTGCAGGCGTCGAAGGAGTATTATCAGACGGGGTTTGCGGGCTGCTGTCGCTTCCTCCGCCTCCGCCACAGCCAGTGAGAGCGGCGGTGACAATAAGACATACTGCTGAATATTTCATTACATCATCCTTGTTATACAGGCTGGTGTGGCCGTTTCCGAACCAGGCATCCGTGCCTGAGTTTATTTTTGTAGGTAAAATCCAAGTCTAAGTTACTATCTAAAACCGCAGATAGCACTAATTAAGTGCATAAAATTTGTCTTATTCAGACTTAAGTTTAATGTATCGGACGCCTTTCAAATTACCCGCTCTGATTAAAAAGGTGATGAGCAAAGTGCAAAACTTGAGACCTACTCACATGCCAGCACCCTTGAGTGCTCTGGCGCTTGCTGAATAAACACATCGGCAAGGCTTAACGTTCCGCTACCTGATGTGCGCAGGGCGAAGGCAGTTGTCAGTGTGTTTATGTCAGGGGAGGCGAAACATTTAAGGGGCAACGCCAGTGACTGCCAGCTGTTAGCCTCTAAGCTCGACAGCGCCGGTGCGATATTGACGCCGGACGGGCAGGCTTCATCGCCGTCTTGCTGTTCAGAACACAAGATAACGAAAACATCATCTGAAAAAGGTTGCGAGACATTGACACTGAAAACCAGCGCACGGTTTTCTGAATGCGCATTCGACGCAACTAATTCAGCTTTTTCAGTGCGCGTGAAAGCAACACCGGCCGGCGTCTTTCCATCGAAGGTGACGGTGATCGCATCTTCCTGTACCACTTTGTCGCTGGTGCGGTAAGTAATGCTGTCGAAGGATTCAGCGCTGGCGGCAACAGTTTTGCGTTCATTGTTTGAGGTAAGCTGTAACGACCATGGCGCGCGGACGCCGCCCTGTAAAATGGCAACAGACTCTGCAGATTGTTGCTTCAGGCTTTCATTTTGTTCGTTCAGGTTGTCCGGCAGAACATTCTTGTCGCTGAAGGTTAAACCAAAACCATAGGGCAGGAGAGGGGCGTAATCATCATCTCCCACATTGGCTATCTGCAGGGGTGATGCCGGCCATGAGAAGGGCAGTTTACCTTTAAAATCATCATCGCCGAATAATACCTCTGCCACAGCCGCCCCTTCGGATCCCGGAAGCCAGGCAGCAACAAACGCATCTGAAGCATTCAGTTCAGCATTCACCCACATCGGCCTGCCAGAAACAAACACCGATACCACAGGGATCCCGTCTTCTTTCAGTTTCTTCAGTAAGGCTAAATCTTTCTGATTACCTGGCTGGTAGGCGAGCGTTTCTCTGTCGCCCACACCTTCTGCATATGGCTCTTCACCAAATACGACAATGGCCACATCAGGTTTGCTGCTATAGCTGCCATCAACTGACAGTGTGGCATTGCCGCCAGCTTGCTTTGCGTACTGTGAAATACCATCAAATATCGACGTGCCACCCGGGAAATCGTCATTGGTATTGTTCGTCCCCTGCCAGGTAATTGTCCAGCCGCCGGATTGCTTGCCAATGTTGTCAGCCGCATCACCGGCCACCAGAATGTTCGCGCTTGCAGACAGTGGCAACAGGTTTTGTTTGTTTTTCAGTAAAACCAGAGATTCCTTAACGGCCTGACGGGCGACTTTTCTGTGTTCTTCACTGCCAATCAGAGACTGTTTACCGGAAAGCGGGCGCTGTGCAGGGCTGGCTTTATCAAAAAGTCCTGCCCGCATTTTTACCCGCAGAATACGCCTTACCGCGTCGTCTAACCGGGCGCTGCTGATGGTGCCGTCTTTCACCTGTGCCACTGTATTGTGGTAAAGCGCCTTCCAGTCAGAGGGGACCATGTATATGTCCAGCCCGGCGTTCAAAGCTTGTGCGCAATTGTCGTTAGTACAGCCTTTAATCTGTCCATGCCCGTTCCAGTCGCCCACCACAAAGCCGTCAAACCCCATGCGGTCTTTCAGCACGTCTGTCAGTAAGTATTCATGACCATGTAGTTTTTTGCCGTGCCAGCTGTTAAACGATGCCATCACTGATTGTGCGCCCGCAGTGAGGCCGCCCACATATCCCTGGGCGTGAATTTCAAACAGGGCTTGTTCGGTAGCGATGTTGTCACCCTGGTCGTCGCCTTTCACTGTGCCGCCATCGCCAACGAAGTGTTTTACTGTACTGATCACCCGCTCGTCACCCAGGAAATCACCGGCATCAGCATGGCCTTGCAGGCCTTTAACCACAGACGCAGCATACGCTTTTACGATTTCCGGATCTTCCGAGTAACTCTCATAGGTCCGGCCCCAGCGATCGTCACGGACTACGGCAACCGTTGGTGCAAATACCCAGTCGATACCGGTGGCCATGACTTCCTGCGCCGTGATGTTAGCTATTTTTTCCATCAATGCCGGATTGTTCGCAGCGCCAAGACCAATGTTGTGGGGAAACAGCGTGGCACCAATCACATTATTATGACCGTGTACCGCATCTGTTCCCCACATGGTTGGAATCGTGGAGCCGTCTTTACTGTCGTCAACAGAAGCCTGATACATGGCTTCTGCCAAATCTATCCATTCCTTCGGCGTTGCATGTTTATTACTGCCGGGAAATGAACCTCCGCCGTTAAGATAAGAGCCAAAGCCGTATTGACGCATATCTTCCGGGGTAATACTGCCGATTTCAGGCTGGATCACCTGTGCGACTTTCTGCTCAACAGTCATTGACGCTAACAAAGCAGACACTCTGTCTTCCGTCGCTTGGTCCGGTTTAACGGCTATATCCAGGTGAGGCCAGACTGACGAACTGTCTGCGTTATCTGTGGAAGAAACACAGGCTGTCAGCAGAACGGAGGCAACGACCGTCGAGAGCAAAGTCTTTCGCATAATGTAAGAACCTTCATAGTTAGATTTGAAAGCGCTTACATTTTGTAATAATGTTATTTGAAAGCGCTTACATTTTTTCATGATAATTACACGAAGCGTTAACAAGTTCAATCCTGAATAATGAAACTGGTTTGCCTGCCGGGAACAGATATGAAAAAAATTGAGTTACCTGATGACAGCCCGGTGTGGCATCGCGATTTCCTGTTTGGCGTTGCTACGTCCAGCTATCAAATTGAAGGTGGCAGGCATCAGCGGGATGATTGCATATGGGATCTTTTTTGCAAAAAGCCCGGTGCCATCAGCGATGGATCTGACGGCGATATTGCTTGCAGGCATATCGAAAAGTGGCGGGAAGATGCTGAGCTTATTGCATTCCTTGGCGTGGATGCCTACCGGTTGTCTGTGTGCTGGCCCAGAGTTATTAATGATGAGGGAACAGTGAATGAGGAGGGGCTGGCCTTTTACATTGAATTGGTAACCTGGCTGCACGACAGAGGGATCAAAGTCTTTGTTACCCTTTATCACTGGGATCTTCCGCAATGCCTTGAGGACAAGGGCGGGTGGTTAAATCGCGATACTGTCCGGGCGTTTGCCCGGTATGTTGACATTGTTGCCAGCGCTCTGGGCGATAAGGTCTATGCCTGGGCTACCATCAATGAGCCTTTTTGTTCAGCTTATCTGGGATACGAAACCGGTGTGCATGCGCCTGGTATTACCGGTGTTAAAAATGGCAGACAGGCAGCACACCATATATTAATGGCCCATGGTATAGGCATGAAAACCTTGCGTGCCTGCTGTCCCGACGGCATTCATGGCATTGTGCTGAATTTTTCTACCTGTATTGCTGCGTCACCGTCTGCTGATGACATAAGAGCCGCTATTCAGGCTGATGCCTATCACAACCAGTGGTATTTGCAGCCGGTGTTAACCGGTGAGTACCCGGATACCCTGCTGTCACTGGCACCGGAAGAACGGCCTGAAATCCTGCCGGACGACATGGCGTTAATCCGTCAACCGCTGGATTACCTGGGCGTCAATTATTATTCGCCGACAGTATACCGGGATAATGGCAAAGGCAGCTTTATTGCGCAGCCACCCCGTGATGTACCGGTTACAGATATGGGATGGGAAATCCGGCCGGAAGCGTTCACTGAATTGCTGGTGTCGCTGCATCAGCGTTATCAGCTGCCGCCGGTTTATATCACCGAAAACGGAGCCGCGATGCATGATATCCTGGTCAACGATCAGGTGCACGACGACGACCGCGTCGCCTATTTTCACACTCACTTAAATGCGGTGGATGAAGCCATGCGTCAGGGCGTGGATATACGCGGCTATTTTGCCTGGTCACTGATGGACAATTTTGAATGGGCATTTGGCTACAGTAAGCGATTCGGACTGGTCTACACAGACTATGAATCCGGACAACGCATCATCAAGCAAAGCGGATTTGCTTATAAAGAGTTGATAACCCGCAAATAACCGGTAAATTGGTGGCATGATGAAGGCGCAGTATTTTTATTATGGCAACCATTTACGAAGTTTCTAAAGCGGCAGGAGTCTCGCTGGCTACAGTGTCCCGGGTGATGAATGGCAATGCCAAAGTCAGTGACCGGACGCGGCAAAAGGTCGTGGATGCAATGGAAGCGTTAGGTTACAAGCCTAATGCTATCGCCCAGTCTTTAGCTTCAAACCGCACAAACAGTGTGGGTTTACTGGTGTCTGAACTGCACGGCTCCTATTTTGGTGATCTGATGAGCACCATAGAGCTGATCCTTAAAAAACATGGCAAGCACGTTATTATCACCGCGGGCCACGTAGATGAAAACCGTGAAACAGACGCCATCGATTTTCTGACCAGCCGGCGTTGTGACGCATTGATTGTCCATGCTGAAGCTGTGACTGATGACTATCTGATTTCCTTAAGCAAAACATCTGTACCGGTGGCGGTGGTGAACCGTAAAGTTAACGGTCTGGAAGATAAGTGTTTTGTCGCTGATAACGTGGATGGCGGCTATCTGGCAACAAAAGCGGTACTGGACAAAGGTCACCGGAATATCGGCTACATCAGCGGACCGCTTTTCAAAGCAGATGCCTCGGACCGGTTAACCGGACATAAAAAGGCATTAGCAGAAGCGGGTATTAGTTTTGAGTCTTCACTGATGTTTGAGGGAGACTATCATGAGTCGTCAGGTCAGGAAGGGTTTGCCAGCCTGCTGGCTCAGCATCCGGATATGACTGCACTGGTATGCGCCAACGATGAGATGGCCTCAGGGGCAATGACCGCCGCCAGAGAAGCGGGTTTCGATTTACCTGAACAGTTGTCGGTAGTGGGGTTTGATAATGCCATTTTCTGTCGCTATCTGTATCCCAAACTGACTACGGTAAGCAACCCGGTACGTGCCATGGGCGAAATGGCAGCGCACTGGGTGCTGGAACATGTTTACGACATCAAATGTCCTCAACCTGTCACGCATATCTTTGAGCCTGAACTAATCTTACGGGATTCGCTGGGACCGGCACCCCATGCTTAACAGGCTTTCTCCTTCGCTGCGTTACACACTCATTGTAGCGCTTGGCGGGTTCATTTTTGGCTTCGATGCCAGCGTAATTTCCGGCGCTATCGGTTTCATTGATTTAGCCTTCGGGTTGTCAGACTGGCAGCAGGGGTTTGTTGTCAGCTCTCCCACACTGGGCGCATTAATAGCCATGTGCTGTGCCGGTGCGGTCAGTGACGCTATTGGCAGGCGAAAAACCCTTATCATCATTGCTGGGCTGTATCTGGTTTCCGCTCTGGCCTCAGCTCTGTCGGTGAATTACTGGATGCTGGTAAGCGCCAGATTTCTTGGCGGCATGGCATTTTGTTCACTGTTAATTGCGCCGGTGTATATCGCTGAAATCAGCGCTCCGGAAAATCGCGGCAAAATGGTGTCAGTAAACCAGCTCAATATTGTCACGGGTCTGGCACTTTCGTATTTCAGCAATTACGCCTTCCTTCAGCTCAGTGGCAGTGATGCGCAATGGGTAAGTGATCTTGGGATCAGTGACAACTGCTGGCGTTACATGTTGGGACTGGAAATGATACCGGCGGCCATATGGTTAGTGCTGTTGTTTAAAGTGCCCCGCAGTCCGCGCTGGCTCATGCTTAAAAATCGTCAGGCAGAAGCCGGACAGGTTGTCAGAAAACTGTTCAGTCATGAGCAGGCTGAAAGACAGCTCGCGGCTATGAGCCAGTTATCAGAAAACAAACACTGGCGATGGCGGCAGCGGCTTGGATTTCTGGTCGCACCCCGCATGCGCTTTCCTCTCATTGTCGGATTAATACTGGGAGTGTCACAACAAATCACGGGTATTAACGTAATATTTTTCTACGCCCCGACCATTTTTGAGCATAGCGGAGTCGGCACCGATGCGGCTTTTATGCAGGCGATCTGGATAGGATTAATCAATATTGTTTTTACCATTATTGCTATGGTGACCATAGACCGTTGGGGCAGAAAACCGTTGCTTGTAACCGGACTCTGCGGAGTGATGCTGAGCATGGCAATCTGTAGCTGGGGCTTTAAACAAGCCACTTATGAACTAAATTCTGTGGAAGTGGCTGAAATTTCACTTGGCGATCCGGCGCTGGCCACACAACTTGTGCCACTCACGGGTAAGGCATTTTCATCAGACGTGTCATTTAAGCAGTCTTTAATAAATGCACTGGGACAGGAACAATACAGTCAGCATCAGCGGGTGCTGTTAAGTAAGGGCATCAATATGAATGCACCAGTGGTTCTCTTTGGATTACTGGCGTTTGTGGCATCCTATGCCATGTCTTTAGGGCCTGTCATGTGGGCTATGCTGGCAGAAATATTTCCTAACCAGAGCAGGGCCCTCGCCATCTCCGTGGTGGGCGTAGTTAATTCCCTCTCAAGCTTCCTGGTCCAGTTTCTGTTTCCCTGGGAGCTGATGAATCTCGGCGCCGCCGTCACTTTTGCCTCCTACGGTATATTCGCGCTCATCAGCCTGGTGCTGGTGGTTAAACTGTTTCCGGAAACCAAAGGACGTTCGCTGGAGCAAATCTCTGAGGGATTTTAGAGGAACCTCTTGCGTGTGCAGGCTGGCATCAAGGACAGTTGCGAAAGCGAGCTGAGGTGGTAAGTTCGTACTTGTTACTAATTTGAGTAACGATTAAAAGGATATTGAAATATGGAAATTTTAGACAGTAATGAAATTTTATTTGTGAGTGGTGGTATGGATCGCGAATCCATGCAATTTACAACAAGTATGTTCGCTGGTTTGGTCTCTGGAGGTAATGGTTTTTTAATGGCAGCAACAGCTTGGGGAGCTGGTTATTATCATGATTTCCAAAGCGGATTATCTATACCGGGTCCATCTGGCCCATCTTCCAATCATTTGACGACTATGCAGCATCGGAATTATCACTCCCACTAGAGTTTCATTTTATGAACATGCTCATCCGGTATTTGAATCCTGTTTTCACTGTTATCACATCAGTGATGATCATACTCACGTTTTTCAAACCTCTCTGGTTTGTAGAGTACGAGGCATTCAGGATAGTTATCCTGATTGGGGGCGGCTTCCTGCCGGTATTGTATTGCCGGAAGTTGTTGACAACCTCAGGTTAAAAAAGCAGTGCGCCAGGCGCACTGCTTCTCCATTCACTTTTTACAGTTCAAAAGACAGTCTCACATATGCCTGACGGCCTAACGGGTCGGCGGCTGTAGACAGATACTTGGTGAAAAAGGCTGCCGGTGGTTCGCGGTCGAACAGGTTCACGGCACCCACTGCAATCTGATACTGCTCGTTGCCGCCAAAGCGGAACGCGTACTGAGCATCAATTACCGTGGATGAACTGATCTGCCCCCATGGTGTGGTGTAATTCATCGGCAGGAACACGTCATCTTCCACACCATCAACAAAGCGCAAGGTGACGTTTGCGGAGTGGGCGTTGTGTAACCAGGATACCTGCATCGTGTCGCGGTATTCCGGTGCAACAGAGCCGGGATTGTTGTCGTTTCTGCGTCCCACTACGTCATACACGGGTTGGTCCGGGCCCACCTGCACGGTGTACTCGTTAATCCAGGTCAGCGAGTTACTGATGCTGAGAATGTGACCATCAATGATTTCTGTACGGTAATCCAGACGCCAGTCAATACCGTTTGTTTCGGTTTTACCCGCATTGAAATATCCCACGTTTACCGCCAGTAACCGGCCATCAGCATCCCGAATCAAATCAGGCCCGTTTGGATCCCGCTCTATCACCTGTGTTGCTGTTTCTGCTGTTACCTGATTCTCGAACTCAAAGCTCCAGTAATCTAACGATGTGGTTAATTCATCTGTTACTGCCCAGGTCATGCCGATATTAAAGTTAGTTGATTCTTCCGGCTCCAGGTCGGGATTGGCAATTGTATTGATTACACGGAAAGTCCCGTTGTCATTCGGGTCCAGTGGATCGATAGTCTGGCTGACGCCGGAAGATGACTGATTACCCACTGAGTGCGCCAGAGACGGTGCTCTGAAAGCGGTACTGGCAGAGAGTCTGAAGGTGAGGTCGTCGGTAGCACGCCAGTTAAGACCTAATTTCGGATCAGTAGTGGTGAAGCGCCCGTAGTCTTCATAGCGCAACGCCAGTTGCATATCTAAATCCAGTGTCCAGGGCAGGAATAATTCTGCAAAGACAGCATCGATGGTCCGTGAACCTTGTCCCGGAGACTGCTTGCCGGTAAAGCCCCAGCGTCCGGCCTGCGTCGCCGCATCAACAGTAACTTTACGGGTTTCCTTTCTGGTTTGCCCGCCAATAGCCACACCAATCGTTCCGCCGGGCAAATCAAACCAGGAGCCGTTGGCAACAAATTCAATGATTTGATAAATCACTTCATCTGAGGAACGGCTGGGTTGCAACAGGTTGTAAAATACGCGGTCATCATGGTTAAGCTGATCTTTACCAAATGGGCTGAACCAGACACAGTTTCCTTCACCGGCGGTTTCAGCACTACTTGGGTTGCCAAACGGATCTGTCTGGCAATCAGCGCCACCATAACCATTTAAAGCATTTTGCAACATTTGCAGATCAGTGTCCGGCTCTGTATTCAGTGCGCGCTCCTGACTCCACACTCCGCTGACTTCGTACTGCCAGTCAGAGAAGCCCAGCTCACCTTTCCCCCCTAATACTAAATGGGTACCGTCCACGTCAGATTCTGCGAGACGGTAATCCGCATTAATTCCCAGCACACGGCCATTGAACTGGACATCAACGCCGAAAGGGTTATATGGGTTTTCTGCCGGGACAACGGGGGATCCCAGTGAGATGGGCATACTGGCGACACCATAGCGATTACCTTCTTGCTTATAGAAGCGGCCTTCGAAGAACATCTCATGCTCATCATTTACAAGGTAATTGGCTGATGCATAGGTCAACCAGGTTTTAGACTCTGGCATGATCGGGTTCATTTGCTGGTAGCTGAACTGGCAAGTGCCGTAGGGAAACGGATTGCTGCCAACATAAATGCCGCCGGTGCCTTCGGCGGTACAGTGCGGATCGGCCAGCGTCACTCTGTTGCTGCCTGTATCTGCTGAAATCTGGTCGTACAGGGCGGAATAGTTTACCGGTCCGTTTACGCCATTATCGATGATGACATCTGAACCGTCAGCGCTGACAGGGCGCTCTGTAAGTACGAAGTTGCCCGGCTGCGCTGTACCTGAGGTGTTGTTAGTGGCTGTGACGGCGCGATCTGAATTCTGCAAATTTGATTTGTACTCGTAGCTGCTGGCGATCATGCCGTGAAACTTGTCGTTTCCGCCACCCAGTTTAAATTGCAGCAAATTAGCCGGTGCGTTTTCAATCGCCGTATGTTGCCAGCTGGCCGTCACACCTTCGTAGCGATCATCGGTTATGATATTCATGGCGCCGGCTATGGCATCAGAACCGTAAATGGCAGATGCGCCGTCCAGTACGGTTTCAATTCTTCCCACCGCGATAGTGGGAACTAACGCTGCAAGGTTGGTGTAACTGTTCCGTTTAGCATCCATTTCCTGTGAAGAAACACGGTGTCCGTTAAGCAATACCAGCGTGGAAGAGGGGCCAAGACCCCGCAAGTTAGCTGAACGGGTCTGACGGGATTCTGAGCCGCCGCCGGCGAGGTTATTTACGCCGCCCACACTACCCGTGTTCGCTGTGTTGTTTACAATAATATCGTCCACACCGGAAAAGCCGGATTTGAGGATTTCTTCACTGCCGACAATCTGGATGGGTGATGACATGGAAGCCTGTGCATCGCGGGTTACATAACTACCGGTCACTCTGATGACTTCAACGTCTTTTTCTTCTTTGTCCTGAGCAAAAACAGTTGTTGATGTAGCCGGGTTAAGCAGAGCGGCGAGAACGGCGAGTTGCAGCTTGCTTCTTAAGAGCGGATGCTTTTTTGATGTGCTGAACATGATGTTTAGTCCTGAATCTGGTCGGACGGTAACCACTAATACCGTCCTGTTTTATGTGTTTGCCAGCTCCCGGCTGGCAGTCCTTATCAGTTCTCATCACACCATGGTGATATCAATAAGTTAAATTGATTTATACTATTAATTAACAAATTTTTAATATGAGTGGGTTTTAAGTTTCTGAAATATAATGATTTGATGTCGAGGGGATTAGCTAAATTTTTTCGTTAGCCCATATAGACATTATTTAATGTATGGTTTTGGCGGGGGCTAACTGAAAAGTCTCTTTTGATTTACCGTTTACCGGTGCGTGGATGACGCCGGGTTCTGTGCCGTGCTCAACCCACTGTTGCAGGGCAGGAAAAGCATCAAATTCGCTGATAAACGGGCCGCCGGCGCAGTGAGACATGCCCGGCACTTCGTAATATCTGGCATTAAAAGACGCTCCGGTATCTGCCGCGGCTTCACGGAAATAGCGTGCCGTATCGGCTGATGATACAACCGGGTCTGCCAGGCCATGATAAATAATGAGTTTTCCGCCTCGTTGCATGAAGGCAGACAGATCCGTTTCTGTGGCGTCGATACGCGGGGAGAGAGCGTTGCTTGCCCGCTGATAATCTGTGTGCCAGTCAAATGTCCATGGATCCCATTCCGCCTGATCAAATGCCCACAAACGCCAGAAGTCTGCTCTGGCAGGTTGGGAAGGGTTTTTCGGGTCGGCCATATAAGCGGCCCAGCCTGCACCTTCGGTGTATTCACTGCCGGGTGGAAAACCGGGATAGATTTGCTCATTAGTGACAGGCTCGACCGGACCCTGATAAATCTTTGGCTGCCAATGTGTGAGAACTCAGAAGGAAAGTGGCAACTGCAAGTTGGCTCAGCAATAACCGGCTTAAGAACACCCGGCTCATTGTGTATTCTGCCTGTTCAGCATTGCCAGACCGGCGCGGGATGTACTTTGTCGTTGCAGTTCCCTGTTTATCCATAATCCGGTTTCACTGAGTTTGAGTAAATCGATGCCGTGGTTAAACCCTTCGCGGTCAAGCAGATAAACGAGATCCTCAGTGGCTACATTGCCAGTAGCTCCTTTTGCGTAAGGGCAACCGCCAATGCCACCCACTGAAGCATCAAAGGTACGGATGCCTTCTTCCAGTGAAATATAAATGCTGGCAATGGCCTGCCCGTAGGTATCGTGCATGTGCATGGCAATTTTGTGTGGCGGTATGCTCTGTAACAGGGCCTTCAGTAAGTGCCTGATGCGCCCCGGCGTGCCGGTGCCGATGGTGTCACCTAAAGACACTTCAACACAGCCCATATCAAACAGCTTCTCTGTTACATTAATCACACTTGCGTGTGAAACGTCACCATCGTAAGGGCAGCCGGCAATGCAGGATACGTAACCCCGCACCGGAATGCCTGCCTGTTGCGCCGCGCGGGTGACTTCTGCAAAACGGATCAGGCTGGTGGCAATATCGCAATTCAGGTTGTTATGGGAAAAACCTTCTGATGCTGAAGCGAATATCGCAACTTCATCTGCTCCGGCACTTACCGCCTGCTCAAAGCCTTTCAGGTTAGGGGTAAGGGCTGAGTAAATCACACCGGATTTACGAGATATGCCTTCAAATACGGCAGGGGTATCCGCCATTTGCGGAACGCGGTCCGGGCGAACAAAACTGCCGGCCTCAATATGTGTTAACCCGCATCCGGCAAGCTGGTTGATGAGCATAATTTTCGTGTTCAGGGAAACCGGTAACCGCTCGCTTTGCAGGCCATCTCTGGCACCCATTTCCACTATCTTAATATCGGTGTTCGTCATGTTTTTACCCTGTAACGACTTTTATAAGGGGATCACGCCAAGCAACACGGCTACCAGCGTCATAAATAACGACACGCCGGCCAGTAAGGGCAGGGCGTAGCGCTGATGATCTGCCAGACTGATTTGCGTAAGACCAATAAGCAGGAATGTCGCCGGTGTTAACGGGCTGACCGGAAATCCGGTGGTCATTTGTCCCAGCAGTGCACCGTGTGCCACGCTGACAGCAGGCAGGCCCGATTCAGCAGCAATGCCTGCCAGTACCGGCATAATGCCGAAGTAAAAAGAGTCCGGGTCAAACAACAGGCTCAGGGGCATAGATAACACTGCGACCACAAGAGGCATATTTCCGGTTAATGCCTCAGGTAACAAGGTACTGCCACTTGATGCCATGGCATCCAGCATGCCAGAGTGCTTCAGTACGCCGGTAAAACATCCGGCAGCAAACAGAATGCTGACCATCATGAATACAGGCGCAGCGTGGTTATCGATGGTTGTTTTCTGTGCTTCCTGCGAGGGGGCATTAATCAGCAAAGCGGCCAGCGCACCGCCGGTAAACGCCACAACAGGGGGGAGCAGACTGGCGACAATGGCGCTTATGACAATGACTATGAGCCCAATGTTGATGAACCATTTTACGTCAGTCCGGCGGGTTTGCTGTGCTGAAGTGATGGACGTATCTGAAATCGCATTTTGTTTCAGCCGTTCTTTATGGCCCATCCAGTAAGCAATCAGGAGCACAAAAGCAAAGCCGCAAAGATGCACCGGCAGTAAGGGCGCGTAAAGCTCCATAACCGGTACGTCGAGGGCGGCGGCCGCACGGATGGTGGGACCACCCCAGGGAAGCATATTGTTGACACCTGTCGACATCGCTACCAGTGCTGCCAGCTTTTTGCGCTCAATATTCAGTGCATCAAAAACCGGTAATACCGCGGGTATCACAATTAAAAAGGTACTGGCGCCGGAGCCGTCCAGATGCACCAGTGCGGTAATCAGCACGACACCGGTGAACAGTTTTCTCGGGTCGCTGCCGCACACTTTCAGCACGCCGTTGATAAAGGGCGTAAACACATGGTTGTCGTTCATGATGCCGAAAAACAATATGGCAAACATGAACATGACCGCCACCGGAGCAATAGCGGTGATACCCTGAACCAGGTAGCCGGGTACCGCCATACCTTCGCCGGCAATCAGCGCGCCGGCCACAGGAATAGCGACAAGTGCAACCAGCGGGGAGAGACGTTTGCTGACGATAGCCAGCAAAACGGTCACGATGGTCAGAAAGCCGGTGAGCGCTAACATAAACTGTTAACGGGCTTCTGCGGCAGTCGTTTCAATCAGGTACTGACGAAACGGTACCTGTTTAGCAAAGGGAGGCGGCGTAATAACCTGCGTCATAAAGACCACCAGGCTTTGGGTTTCGGGGTTGACCCAGAACACCGTATTGCCGGAACCTGCCCAGCCGAAAGACCCGTCGGGCATGAAGTTTTCAGCTTCGGTGTCCGGTGATCCAATAGCAAAGCCGTATCCGAACGCCATCGGGGCGTCGTTACCAAATTCTTCAATGGTGATGCGTGGCGCAAATAAGGCATCCACAGACGCTTCGCTTAACAGCCGCTTACCGTTATAAGTACCTTTATTTGCCAGCATGGTGGCAAACGCCACGTAATCAGAGGCGGTGCCGGCCAGTGCACCGCCGCCATCGAGTAAGCGGTTTGCATCTTTGTAATCCGTATTTTGTGCCGTTTCTATGACCTTCAGACCATTCTCAGTCATCAGATAATTGGTCACAAACCGGTTGAGATCGTCACCGGTGACAAAAAAGCCGGTGTTGTTCATACCAAGAGGCGTAAACAGGTTGTTCTCAAGCCAGTTATCCAGCCGCTCGCCGGTAACGGTTTCAATAATTTTACCCAGGAGGGTAGTGGAATAGCTGTAGTCAAACGTTTCGCCCGGTTGGCTCAGCAGCGGGGCCGCGGCGAGTCGTTCAGCCAGTTCCGTGAGATTACGCGCCGGCGCGCCGTCAGTTGGCAGTGTGCCGACGGGGGTATCACGCTTCACGCCATATTTCCGGTAATACTGATGAACCGGTGTGTTGCCGGTAAAGTGATAGGTTATGCCTGATTTATGGGCCAGCAGGTCATCAATGGTCATTTGCCGCTTTACCGGCTCCGTGACCATGTTCTCAAGGTCGCCGGACACATAAACCTGTGAGTCTTTGAAGGCTGGCAGATACTTGCTGACCGGATCGGACACCTGCAACTTACCCTGCTCCTGCAGCATCATAATGCCAACACTGGTAATGGGTTTGGACATAGAATAAAGACGAAAAAGGGTATCATCCGTCATCGCCGTTTTGCTGCCAGTATCCTGATACCCGTTCACATAATGATAAACCGGCTTACCCTGCTCAATAATTGTGGTGACTGAGCCCGGCATAGTGCCGTTTTCAACCAGCGTATCTAATTTGGCAGACAATGCCGCAAACCTGTGGTCATTGTCAGCAGAGGGCGTTGCACATCCGCTCAGCGAAGCAAAAGTAAAAAGCGCAGCTGCACCGAGAATGTATGATTTTGCCTGAATGTTGAAACTCATTTTTCACTCCGTTCAGTGCTGAATATGATGTTCTTTTTCTGTAACTCATCGATAGCGTCGTGGCTGTAGCCTAATCCTTCAAGAATGCTCACCGTATGCTGGCCGGGTAGCGGTGGCGGTAAATCGTCTGTGACTTCTCCGTCAACATTAAAAGGTTTGCCGGGTTGCCGTAAGCGGCCTTCAGAGGGGTGCTCGTATTCATTGAAAAAGCGGATGGATGACAGGTGCGGGTCATGAAGTAAGCCATCAATGTTGTTCACCGGAGCAAAAGGAACGTCAATTTCAGTCAGTGCGGTGACCCACTCTTCCGTGGTCCGCGCAGGAGTGGCTTCACTGACAATTTTATACAGCGAGCCCACGTTTTCGCTCCGCTTTACCGGATCGGTCACCGTGGCGTGCTCAGTCATATCTTCGCGTCCAATCAGGCGGAAGAAGCGCTGCCAGTGACGGGTGCTGTAGGGCAAAATACTGATGTAGCCGTTTGCCGTAGGAAAGGGCTTACGGTAGGGCGAATTCAGCCGTTCATAGCCGGTGCCGCCGAGAGGCGGTACAAAAGTTTCGCCGGCCAGTTGCTCGGTCATCAGAAATGACACCATGCCTTCAAACATGGGCGCTTCAATGCAGGTGCCCTCGTTATGTTTCAGGCGGTGAACCATGCCGGCCAGCACCGACATGGCCAGATGCATACCACCCACTTTGTCGCAAATAATTGTGGGAATAAAACGGGGCTGACCGTCAGATGTGCGGTTTAGATAGGCAATGCCGCTTTCCGCCTGAATGATGTCATCGTAAGCAGGTTTGTGGGCATACGCGCCGCTTTGACCGTAGCCGGGCGCAAAGCAGTACACAATTTTATCGTTAATCTTCTTTACCGCAGGATAGTCAATGCCAAGACGCTCTGCCGTAGCAGTACGCATGTTGTGAACAACCACATCGGCTTCTGCGATCAGCTTTTGAAGTATTTCCTGTCCGCCCTCACTTTTTAAATCCAGAGCGATGGCTTTTTTATTGCGGTTACAGTTGATGAAGCCCGCCCCCATTTCCGCTGAACGGCCGGGTCTGACGGTTCTGAATAAGTCCCCGGTGATGTTCTCTACCTTGATAACGTCTGCACCAAAATCACCAAGGAATTGCGTTGCATAGGGCCCTAAAACGATGGTGGTTAAATCAAGGACCTTGATCCCGTTGAGCAACGAAAACATAGATTCTCCTCAGATAAGCCGGCGGATGGAAAGGGTAACGTGCCGGCTACTTAATTTTTACAAGTTGTTCATACTATGCGGAATGGTTATCTATCAGGCAAATCAATTAATTCTATAATTCAATATGGAAAATCTATTAATTAGGCGGGGGCTTTGTCAGCCCCGCTGCCGGAATCTGATGTTGTTTGATACGGAGCTGACGTTCAGAAATCAAATTAACCTTTTTTGGATTAAAAGTTTACATTTTATTCATACTATGATTTTCTATTATCTATAACTCCAATAAATAAATTGTATAAATCTATAGTTTATTTTGATTAATTGGGTGTGCTCACGTGGTCAACATCAAACATCTCAAAGCCTTCATTGCTCTTGCCACAGAACTTCACTTTACCCGGGCTGCAGAACGGGTTTGTCTCACCCAGCCAGCACTAAGCTCGCTGATCCAGCAGTTAGAACAGGATTTCGGGATCCAGCTTGTAAGAAGACATACCCGCCAGGTTGAACTGACGCCTGCCGGAGAAGAGTTTCGTGACACAGCAGAAAAGCTGGTGGCTGACTTTGAGCAGGCCATATACGACGTTAAAACTTACAAATCCGTAAGGCGGGGCAGGCTGGATATAGCGGTGCTGCCCTCAGTTTGCAGCTCTTTGCTGCCACGGGTGCTGAAACGTTTCAATAGCGATTATCCGGATATCCGGTTAAACATTCAGGACTGTGCCGGACAGGAGATCATCAATGCGCTGAATGAAAAGCGGATTGATTTCGGTATTTGCTATGCCCAGTCTGATAAAGAAGTGGAAGCACTGACCCTAATCAAAGATGCCATGGTGGTGGTGTGTGCTGATAATCACCCTCTGGCAAAGGAGAAGTCTGTCAAATGGGCACAACTGGCAAATCAACCGGTCATTGCTATGAACAAGGGGACGACGATCCGGACCCTCATCGACAGCACGGCACTGGCTCAGGATATGAAGCTGGATATTATTCTTGAACCCATGCAGATGACATCTGCTTTTGCCTATGCAGAAGCCGGACTGGGCGTGGCAGTATTACCCAGTTCAGGAGTTCCGGCACGCATGTCCCCGGGATTACGGGCAATCGAACTCACCCATCCGGTAGTGGAAAGAAATATTTCTTTACTCCGGCGTCGGGGCGTAGCCTTGTCTCCCGCCGGTAATATTTTAAAGCAGTATCTGATGGAGGCGGTTAATGGTTCAAGGCCCCCAATTACAAGTCTGTAAACTCTACATTTTTTCGCGTGTATATTTCTGTAGCCGTATCACTTTTAAAACACCGTTTTCTCGTAACTTATTGATCCCAAAGGGCGGCACTGGCTTTGCATCAGTTAACTCCGAATGACTATTCATTGTTCTCAAAAGACATATCAATTCAGGAGGTCGTTATGATGAACACGAAGAAAACATTAGCTGCTGTATTTGTTACTGCCACTTTATCCAGTGTTGCCGGTGCCGCTGCAGCCAAACAGGTTGAAACACAGACCGGTGCCATGCAGCCGGTGAAAATGGAAAATCAGCAACAGACTAACGCCCGTGACCGGATGAATAAAGCTGTGATGCAGGCTCAGGACTCCAACACCACAACGCGTCTGGCAGATATGCCGGATACCTGGATCACGCTCACTGGTGAAGTCACTGATGTGGATTCAAAGTTCTTCACGCTGGATTACGGTGACGGCACTATTTTCGTAGAGCTTCATAATACTGACCTGGACGCACAGGCATATGAAGAGCTGGAAGGGAAAGATGTCATGGTAACCGCACAGCTGGATGATGGTTTATTTACTGACTCCCGAATCGTGGCACAAAGTGTTTTTGTGGACGAGCTGGAAACAACCTATCTGGCTGATGATGTGGACCAACATTCCGCAGATATGTACTTGAGTGCTGCAAATTCGCTGGACGTGGATGACGAAGAAATGGTGCTGGTGGGCACAGTTCAGTCTATCGGTAAAAAAGCACTGCAGTTAAAAGTAGGCGACTCAACGCTGACTGTAGAGCTGGACGATCTTGATGACATGCCGCTGGATCAGGATGGCAAGCTCACACTGATTAAGGGCGAGCGGGTTCGTGTCACCGGTGAGATGGAAGAGGAATTCTTCAATACCTTTACCGTTGAGGCCGAAGGCCTGATGAAAATGAAAAGCTAATTTGACGAAACGTAAAGCGCCCGCCCTCCGGCGGGCTTTGTTTTCTGTGAACGTTTGTAATCACCGCTGAGGAGAAACAATAGTGAATCCCATAGCCAATATGTCCGGACTGAAAACGGCGATAGCCAATGGTGAAGAAGACAGAGTAAAGCAACTACTGGCGGGACAAACGCTGGACGAGTTGCAGAAAAGCTATCTGATAGATCTTGCAGACCTCGCCGGTAATGAGTCAATTAAAACATTGCTTCAGGACGCACCTGAAAAGCCTTGAGCGATTACTTAACTTGTTCTCTTTATCGGGCCAGCTATCCCCGGGGATAGCTGGCTTTTTAGGCCCCGATTAAACTACACGTTTCTAATCCTTAAAATCAATTTAAGCAATCAATTTACTTCGTTTTATTCAAAAATAGTAATCGACCATAATCTTCTCAACGGACAGAAACAGTCGCTACCTGAGCACTTAAATAAAAATCTGTCCATCACAATAGTGTCAGTTCAGAAGGATAATATTATGAGTCAGTGTCCATTTTCGGGTAAGAACCCTCAATCTGTTACGTTAACCTCGGCTAACGGTGCGCCGGTTGCGAATGATAATCAAAGTCGCACTGCGGGTCGTCGCGGGCCGGTGACTTTCGACAATCACTACCTGTTTGAGAAGCTGGCTCATTTTAACCGCGAGCGTATTCCCGAGCGTGTCGTCCATGCCCGAGGCAGTGCGGCTTACGGCACCTTCACACTGACCAACAGCCTGTCGGATTATACGATAGCTGATTTCCTGCAGCAGGAAGGTCAGCAAACACCGGTATTTCTGCGCTTTTCGACAGTAGGCGGCGGCCAGGATTCAAGTGATTATGCCCGTGATCCCCGTGGCTTTGCTGTGAAGTTTTACACAGAGCAGGGAAACTGGGATATGGTGGGCAATAACACGCCGGTATTCTTCTTACGGGACGGGATTAAATTCCCCGACTTTATTCACAGTCAGAAGAAGAATCCGCGGACTAATCTGCCTGATCCGCAGGCGGTTTACGAATTCTGGGCGAATAACCCGCAATCGTTGCACCAGTCCACCATTTTGATGTCTGACCGCGGGATCCCGTTATCATACCGCCATGTGAACGGATACAGCTCTCATACTTTGAGTTTATGGAACAGTAAAGGTGAGCGTTACTGGGTGAAATGGCACTTCAAAACTAATCAGGGGATTAAAACGCTGACCACTGAAGAAGCTGCACAAATGCCGGCCTTCGGCGCACAGCAGGACCTGGTTGCCAGCATTGATAAAGGTGACTATCCATCCTGGACCGTGAAGGTACAGATCATGACGGAAGAGGAAGCCCGGAGCTACCACATAAATCCTTTTGATTTAACGAAAGTATGGCCACACAAAGACTTCCCGTTAAAGGAAATCGGGCAGCTTGAGCTGAACCGCAATGTTGATAACTACTTTGCAGAAACGGAGCAGGCGGCGTTTGCACCAAATAATTTAGTACCGGGGATTGGTGTATCGCCGGACAGAATGTTACAGGCGCGCTTGCTGGCTTATCAGGATGCACACCGTTACCGCGTGGGCGCGAATGTGAATCAGATCCCTGTGAATGCGCCAAAATGCCCGGTGCACAACTACCAGCGTGACGGTGCTTTTGCCGGTATTAACCCCGCACTGGCAAGTAGTGGTGCTAACTTCTATCCGAACAACCGTGCTATGGCCGGTGAGCCGGCAGAAGCTGTGCAATATGCAGAGCCACCCATGCCGCTGGAGCAGGATGCATGGCTGGACATTTACGATACGCAGGATGATGATAACTTTTCTCAGGCCGGTGAGCTGTACCGCATCATGAACGAATCGCAAAAGCAGCAACTGGTAAGCAATATTGCAGATGGTTTAAGTCAGGCAACTGCTGATGTACAGGAAGCCATGTTTGCACAATACGATGCCGCCGATGAAGACTACGGACGCAGAGTAAAAGAAGCCGTGATGGCAAGACTGACTGGCGGCTAAACGCCGGTAATAAAAAGAAGGGCCGGTGAGGTAAGTCACCGGCTCTTTTTTATCTCTGCAGTGAAGCTATTTTTGCAACCGGCGACTATGCCGGCACTTTAGCGCCCAGCGGTAACCTGCGAACTACTTTACCGGTTATGCTGCTGATGGCATTTAAGATAGCCGGAACGGCAGGCGGTACGCCGGGCTCTCCGATCCCCGTTGGCGGCTTCTCGGAGTCAACCGTAAATACTTCCACTGCAGGTGCTTCATTGATGCGAAGAACCGGATAATTGTGGAAATTGCTCTGTGTTACCACACCGTCTTTCAAGGTGATTTCCTGTTTCAGGAATGACATAGCAAAACCGATCCCGCCCTCTACCTGTGTCGCCACATTGACCGGGTTAATTACCTGGCCGCAGTCCACAGCGCAGTACACCTTGTCTACCTTGTAGGTGTTGTCTGCACGCACTGTGACTTCCGCCACCTGGGCAACGATGGTGTTAAACGACTGACGTATGGCAATACCGCGGGCTCGCCTTTCGCCCTCTTTGCCCTGCGGAAGTGGCGTATTCCAGCCGGATTTTTCAGCAACGAGATCCAGCACGTTTAAAAATTCAGGCGCATCAGCCAGTAATTTACGTCTGAAAAGGTATGGATCCTGTCCGGTTTTAGTGGCAATTTCATCAATCAACACTTCGCCGACAAAGGCAGAGTGTGTATGGCCTACAGAGCGCAACCACGAAACAGGCACATCACCTTTAACCAGATGCTGCTCTACCAGCATGTTATTAATGGCGTAGGGCAGGCCGTGAGCACCTTCCATCAGCGTATGGTCAACCTGCGTGGCCGGCATGGGGAAGAAACTTTGCCCCACAACACGCCAGCGCCAGGAAGCAACACTGCCATCGGCGTTAATCATGATTTTGTTGTTGTGTACTGTCATCGGGCGATACTGCATGCCACCCATATCTTCTTCCCGCAGCCACACCATTTTGATTGGCACGTTTATGCCCTGAGCACGGGCAACTTTAGCAATACGGGTTGCTTCTATTACAAAATCGCAGCCCGGGCCGGCACGGCGACCGAAACTGCCACCTGCATAAAGTTGGGTGATCTGCACTTTTTCAACCGGCAAACCAGTCTCTTTAGCGATGGCAGCCTGGTCTGCGGTATGCCATTGTTCGCCGTTCCACATATGGCAGCTGTCTTCCTGAAGGTGAATCAATGCGTTCATCGGCTCCATTGCTGCGTGAGCAAGGTAAGGCAATTCAAACACCGCATCGATTTCATAACCGCCTTCAGGTACTTCAGTTAATTGCGGGCCGGTGTTCGCCACTTCAAGCCCGGGCGTCGCGGCCAGCTGCCTGTATTCTTCAAACAGGGCTGCGGTACCGGCGTGTGAACCGGTATTCCTGTCCCATTGAATATTCAGCGCATCACGGCCTTTCTTCGCAATCCATGTGTTTTTAGCAAGCACAGCAACGCCGCCCTGAATCACGTTGTCACCGGGGATTTCCAGTACTGCAACGACGCCCGGCACCGCCATGGCAGGCGCCTTATCCACGCTGGCTACTTTAGCGAACTTACGTGGCGGGTGGGCAATGACGGCTACCAGCATATCCGGTAGCTTGATGTCCTGAGTATATACCGCTTTGCCGTTTACTTTTTCCGGCACGTCGACACGGCGCATGCCATCCGCTTTTCCGATGCGCTGATACTCAGCCGGTTTTTTAAACGTAAGTGTACCCGCATCAGGCACCGGTAACTCTGCTGCGGCATCGATAAAGGCACCGTAACCGGCACGCTTATTCGTAGCTTCGTGAATAACGATACCGTCTTCCACAACCAGTTCTTTAAACGGGACTTTCCACTCAAGGGCCGCTGCCTGAAGTAACATGTGACGGGCTGATGCTGCTGCGGTTCGCATTACATTCCATGCACCGGCCATAGCAGTACTGCCGCCGGTGCCCTGCACATTAAAACCTACCGCCGCCAGCGCTGGATTGCCGTATTTTTCTAAATCGGCAGGGGAGCCCGTCACCTGCAGTTGCTCCGGTGTAATGTGTAATTCCTCAGCCGCCAGTGTAGCCAGGCCGGTGAAGGTTCCCTGGCCCATTTCTATGTAGCTGGAAATAATCGTAACAAAGCCGTTTTTATCGATTTGAATAAACGCATTGGGCATAAAGACATCAGACCCGGCGTTTTCTGCGGCCAGCGCAACCTGGCCTTTAAAGTTTACCGCCAGCGTCAGTGCGCCCATCCCGGCCAGAAACTGCCTGCGGGTAATGGCAGCACCGTGTTGCGCTGCTTCAGGTTGTTGCTGTTGTTGAGGGTTAATGAGCATTATTTCAGCTCCCTTGCCGCACGGTGAATAGCGCTGCGGATCCGCGGATAGGCTGCGCAACGACAAATGTTTCCGTTCATGGCGGCATCAATATCGTCATCCGTAGGCGCAGGTTTCTCTTTCAGCAACGCGACCGTAGACATGATTTGACCAGACTGGCAATAACCACATTGCGGCGCCTGCTCCTCTATCCACGCAGCCTGAACAACTGCACCAACCCTGTCGGTTTCAGCGGCTTCAATGGTGGCGACAGCGGCTCCTTCCAGAGCCAGCATCGGAGTGACGCAGGATCTGACCGGCTTGCCATTAACGTGCACGGTACATGCACCGCACTGGGCCATACCGCACCCGAACTTTGTGCCGGTAAGCGCGATTTCATCTCGTAAATACCACAACAGTGGCATTTGCTGGTCTCCGTCAAAGGTTTCGGGACGACCGTTTACGGTAAGCTTAATCATGATATTTCCCTTGAAGCTGGCCTGTTCAGATTACGGGTTTCAAAATGTTTGTATGCAGGGGGAAAGCGATTCTTTGTGGTGGTAGCATATGCATTGTGCTAATGCGTAATATGAATCTTTAGATCCCTGACTGTAAAAGATAGCGCTAATTTGCTGTGAAGCGATAGTCTGATCCTGTGAAAGTATTGCCTGATCCTCCGGGGGCTTTTTAATTGTATATCACGGGGATATCTGGCCCTTTCCAAGTAACTGTAACCCATCTATTTATTAAAAAAATTCATAGGTGCTATGCACAGCTTTTGAAAAACTTTGGCGGTGGTTTGGCGTAATCTGAATAACCTTTCCAACATCAGGAACTCAGTGTTATGCATACTTTCGCAACGTCATTCAGTGTGGCCTGTTTACTCGCTATTTCTTCATTGTCTTCAGCGCAATCTCTTGAAGTCACGCAAAACGGTGAACAGCAGGCAATCACCGGCTCAGACAAGTTCTTCACCGGTACCAGTATCGTGAATCCGTATTTCAGTAACAAAGAAGCCGGTGTTTCCGGTGCCAGTGTCACTTTTTCGCCAGGTTCACGCTCGGCCTGGCACACCCATCCCAAAGGACAACATCTCGTTGTTACCGAAGGGACGGGATACGTTCAGCAATGGGGTAAAGAAAAGCAAACCATTAAGCCCGGCGATGTGGTGTGGACCCCGCCCGGTGTTAAACACTGGCACGGTGCTACGGAGCATTCCATGATGTCACATATCGCCATTCAGCAATTCGGTGATGGTAAAAATGTGGTTTGGATGGAAAAGGTCAGTGATGAGGAGTACCTGCAAACACCGGTTTCCCCGTAAATTCACAATACGAACGCAACAGTGACAGCGTAATGCGAATTAAAGAGGCTGTGATATAGTGTTTTAAAAAGTGATGAAAAACTGTCTTTACGGGGAAAATATTAGTGACAAACCTTCATCAGCAGGCGCTGGACAAAGCCTCTCAGGGAAACTGGGACAGCGCCCACGCGATTGTCGAAAATGAAAATGATGCATTGTCATGTTTAATTCACGGCTATCTGCACCGGGTAGAGGGCGATAAATTCAATGCCCGCTACTGGTACACCCGTGCCGGTGAAACGATGCCTTCAAACAGTCTGGATGACGAGTTTGTCCGCATAAACGAAATGGTAAAAAGATGATTCACGCCGGTATCTGCTTCCGCTCCGGTACTCACAATTATGTCACTGACAACACAAGGGATTTGAATTGAGCTCATCACCATTTTTTATGCCAGCGCTGCTTCTCATGATGACTGCCTTTTACACCCTTGCGGACGACGAAACTGCCGCTGCAGGCGACTCACCTAACCGCAACCTGACCGGTTTTGAGTCGCTTGATGAAAAGCAGCCATTGTGGGAAGTGGGTATTGGCGGCGGCATGATAGAAGTGCCGAATTACCCTGCATCCAAAGAGCGTAATTTTGTCGGACTTGCTGCACCGTATGCCATCTATCGCGGTGATATTTTTCGTATTGGCGGTGACGGCGGGGCCCGTGCTGTATTTCTGGAAAATGAAAAACTTGAACTGGACATGAGTTTCAGTGGCGCGTTCTCTGCCGACAGCGACGACAATACGGCGCGGGAAGGCATGCCTGAGCTGGATTATATGTTCGAGGCCGGTCCGCAGCTTATCTACAAAATACGGGATTTTTCATTCCAACGTGGTGGAAATGGCAGGCTTACCGGCAGAGTGCAGGCAAGGGCTGTATTTTCAACAGATCTTGGTGATTTGCATACCAGAGGTTATGTTTTTGAACCGACTTTACGTTATCAGCAGCGCGGCGTCTTTTTCGACAGTACCGGACTAAGTCTGGCATTCAGAATGACCTGGGCGACAGAAAAATTACATGACTATTTTTATCAGGTCGATGAGGCGTATGTTACATCGACTCGTCGTCAATTTAATGCCAAAGGTGGTTATCTGGGATCAGAAGTGTCGCTGGGATTGTCGTTTCCTGTTATGAATAAAGTTCGCGGGTTTCTGGGCACATCTCTGCAATTTAATCAGGGTGCAGCCAATGAAGACAGCCCGCTGTATGAAAAAGATGTGACTTACAGTATAGGAGTTGGATTTGTCTGGCGGGCCTGGGAGAGCGAGGCGAGATCCAACTGGTGAGTTTACGCATATTAACCTGTTCAGAATAATAAGCAGGACAACCCATTGATGTTAGAAAATGTGAAAGCGCTTAAACGTTATGTGTTAAGTGCGCCCGACAGGGTAAACGCATTGCGGGTGAATACCGCTGAAACTGTTGTCATTAACGGTTTCTGGCGTAGTGGTACTACGTGGTTACAGGAATTGGTCGCGGAAGGTTTGAGTGCCAAACGGGTGTTTGAACCTTTGCAGGCCAGGTGCGGATATATTCAGAAAGCCGTGCAGGGCATCGCACTGCCTGACCAGGGTTATGCTTACATTAACGGTTTTATGCCTTATGCGACAGCGGCACATCCGCCGTCTCCGGATATGAAAGCGCTTTTGCATCAGGCGCAAAAAGGCATACTGACTAATCCGTTTGTGTTGCGTGATCAGGCACTACTCGACCCGGGCAGGGCTTTTAAAAACCGGGTTGTAGTGAAGTATGTGAAAGGGGCATTAAGCCTGAAATATCTGAAAGATACTTATCAGTGTCCGGTCATCCATATTTATCGTGATCCCCGTGCCGTAATCTCTTCCATTAAAGCAAGAAAAAACTGGGCTGAAGGTGCGTTTGAAAACTTTTCTCTGTCCAACCATTTGCTTAATGTGAACGATGGCAGGGCTGATTACTTCAGCCGGTACAGTGATGACATCCGTGCTATCGATAAAGCCGGAGATTTCGAAAGGCTTACCGGCTATTATTTTCTCACGGAAAAATTTATCGAAGACAGCTTCGCCGGTGACTCACTCCATTACGTGCGGTTTGAAGAGCTGGCCAGAAATCCTGATTTGGAATTCCAGAAGATTGCCGGATATCTGAATTGTGATGACATTAAAGTACCGGACTTTAAAAAGCCGTCTTCAACAGCTTACGTGCCTGATTCGACAAAGAAAATGGAGACCAGTAAAGTGACTTCCGGCTGGGCCGGTAAGCTTGGAGAGGCACACTTGCAGACGATAGAAGATATTGCAGCAAGGTTTGCTATGACCCCGCGTTTAACCGGTCTGGCAGGCGAAAAAAACACGTCAGAACAATCAACCAGAGAGTATGCTGAGTCAAAATGAAGATACGAATATTACTATGGTGTTTATTTATGTGCGCAACCTTTAACGCTAACGCAGATACGGAGTCACAAACCGTCAGACATATCGTTGTATTCAAATATACCGGCGATGCGAGTGCTGCGGATATTGATAAAGTCACCCGCGCGTTTGCTGAGCTAGAGCATAAAATCCCCGGTATTGAGTCATTTGAGCACGGGGTGAATAACAGTCCGGAGGCGCTTAATAAAGGCTTTACGCATATTTATCTGCTCACCTTTACTGATGAAGCGGCACGGGATACTTATCTGCCCCACCCGGAACACAAGAAGTTTGGTGAGTTACTCGCTGAACTCGGCATTCTGGATGACGTCTTTGTGGTGGATTACGCGAAGTAAATTCTGTTCAGGCCGTCGTTTAGCGGCCTGAAATAAACTGACTTCTGTTCAGTTTTACAAAGGTCCATACATCACTATCTTCAATGAGAAAACGGCCTTCCGCCGGCAGATCCTCTTTGTCCCCGTCGTCAGTAAAGCCAAGTTTTGCGAGTATCTTTCCGGAAGGCGCATTACCCTTTTTCAGATAATGCGATACCAGTCTGTCCATTCCGAGTATTCCGAAAGCCAGTTCACACATACTTTCTGCCGCTTTTGTTCCCAGGCCTTTTCCCCAGAAATCCACTCCCAGCCAGTATGAAAGTTCTGCTTCCCGTTTGCGCCAGTCCATTTTCTTCAAAATACAGCATCCAGCCGTTTCAGAGCCCATGGTAATGACGAAATGCATCTCCTGAGGAGGGATTGATTTTCCGGCAGCAATCCATTTCAGGACGTCCTGCTCACTACAATTTTCCGGTACGCCACTTGTCCTGGTTATTCGCGCATCTTTTGCGATTTCAAGTAGCGCGGGAATGTGATCTGGCTGAGCTAATGTTAATTTCACTATTAATACTTCTGAAATACCGGAGATAGCGTTATGTTATCAAAGCTTCTTCAGAACACCATTCATAAACTCAGGTCTGGTCAAATATCAACGATTTATGCGCACCGATACCTGCAAGTGTTCCGGATGCAACAGCAAGTGTTCCACTCTGCATCGGGTTAGATAAATCGCCGGCTACGAATACGCCTTTAACGGAACTCTCTTTAAAAGCATCTACACAAACAACTTTGCCTGCCGGTGAATCGGCAAGGGCCAGACTCAGCTGTTTCAGAAACGGAGCATGCACTTCTATTTGCGGAGAGACATACAAACCGCCCAGAGGAATAATTCTCCCCCCTGCGAGGGTGACAGACTCCATTTTCGCATCATTACCATTCACTGCAACGACAGGTGTATCCTCTATACGCACTTTCCGGGATTCTAAAAGTGACAAAAGATCACCTTCAGGCGTATACATGCCCTGAGTGAATAATGTTGTATTGCCCCAGTCCGGGAGCATTGCCGCCTGGTGGAGAGACATGTCTGATGTGGCCAGTACACCAAGCTCAGTATTGCGAATTTCGTATCCGTGACAATAGGGGCAATGAACAACATTTTTACCCCAGTATTTTTTGATTCCCGGCAGTTCAGGCAATTTGTCTGCTATGCCGCAAGCTAGTATCAGCCTTCTGCCGGTTGCTTCAATATCCTGACGGGTTCTGACTTTAAACACATTTTGCAGCTTTTCCGTCGTTATTACAGCGTCCTGCCATAACGTGAAGGTCGGATAAGCAAATAGTTGCTCTAATGCCGTTTTACGGATTTCATCCGGTGTTTTGCCGTCCAGACAGAATACGCCGTGAGATGCGGATGCAAACCGGTTTCTTGGTAGATTTGAATCGATTACCAGCACATTGCGTTGAGCACGGACCAGTTGCATGGCTGCCGATAAACCGGCGAAACTGCCTCCGATAATGATGACGTCATAGTTCATAATGTCGCTCCGGTAGATTTAATGTAACTTATGATGTTACAAATTTAAGTTAGCATGAATCATGTAACATTAAAAGTTTCATGTTATGCTCAACTAATTGAAATTAGAGAATGTAAAATGAGAAAAGACAGCCGCCTTTCGCGGGTGCTGCATGTTCTGGTTCATCTGGACGTGCACGAACAACCCGTAACGTCAGAAAGCATTGCTAAAATGCTTACTACAAACCCTGTGGTGGTCAGGAGAACGATGGCGCTTTTAAGAGAGTGCGGGTACGTTGCAGCAGTAAAAGGACATAAGGGGGGATGGTCGCTTTCATGTTCCCTGTCAGATATTACATTGCTTGATATTCACCGTGCTCTTGGTGAAAGAAGTGTATTTACTATAGGACTCACTGATGAGCACAACAACTGTTTAATTGAGCATGCGGTAAATCGCGCACTCGACGGTGCGATGAAAGATGCTGAAGCACTTTTGCTCCAGCGGTTTGGAGAGGTGACGCTGGCAGATCTCAGCAGAGATTTTGAGAACAACTATGGCTAATTGTCTTTTTCAATCGAATTACCCCCGGTCACTGCTATGCGCATGGCGGTTTCTACATCAATATCCAGCGGCGTAACTTTTTCCCTCGGTAAGTACAGCGTGTATCCGCCAATCTGATAGCTCATGGGCAAATACACGGCTACTTTGTCCTCATCAGGAAATAACTTATTGGCCACCTTATCGCTGGTCATAAAGCCAATTAACTCAATGCCACCTTCCATTTCTACGGAAACCGCTTTTCTGCTGTCTTCGTCAGGCTTTACTTCAAACAGTTCTACTGCATCCTGCACGGCACCGAACAATGTTTTTACTACCGGTACGCGGGCAAAAATACGTTCACCTAACAAAATAACCCAGTTGAACAGATAGGCGTTAATTAAAATGCCGACGGCAGTCAGGGCGAGAATGACTGTAACGACGCCAAGGCCAGGGAAGTAGTAATCTTCAGGAAGAAAGGGCGATAACAATGCTTCCGTTGTACTGACCAGCCAGACAAGAAAATAGATAGTAATGGCAAACGGCAGTATGGTGATCAGCCCTTTGACCGGTAATAAGATCAATTTATTCAGCATTGTAACCCTTTTGGAAAATTAGCGGTGTAGTGTAGACCAGCATGGGTGCTCAGAACAGAGCTGGCGGTGTTGAAATCAGCCCCGGATGTCGGGTTTGATGATTCATGTCTGGCACGTTTTGCTCACCGTGGCATTATGAACACATACGGGAATAACCCCAATTCTACCTTCGTCATATCACTCAGGGATCACAATGATAGATAAAGAACAGTTACACCAGCTTGCCGGTATTTGCAAAGAAGCCTCTGACGCTGAAATCATGCCCCGTTTCAGACAACTACAAAACGGGCAGATAGAAGAAAAGCTAAGTCACCACGATCTCGTGACCGTAGCAGATAAAGCGGCTGAAACCTTCATTCTTCAGCGACTTCGTGAACTGTTCCCCGATGCGTTACTGATTGGTGAGGAAAGTGTGTATGAGGACCCGGCAGCATTAGAACTGTTCGGTGATGCACCTCTCAGTTTTGTGCTCGACCCCATCGACGGGACCTGGCATTACGCCAACGGTTCGGTGAACTTCGGCGTGATGCTGGGTATCGCCAGTCACGGTGAAATGTCCGCTGCCATTATCTTTGAGCCTGTGACCGGCGACTATTTATGGGCAATCAAAGGGCAGGGGGCTTTTCAGCGCATAAACAGTTCAGACGTTCCGTTAACGGCTAATCGTCACGGTACACTGCCACTTACAGATACCATGGGATGTTACTCTTTCGGCGTCACAAAGGAAGAAGAGCGGGAACAAGCGGTGAAAGCCGTAATGAAAATGGGGCGGGTGACGGATTACCGCTGTGCGGCAGCAGAATATCGTTTGCTCAACACCGGCGCCGTCTCTTTCGTGTTATTCCAGAACAAGCTTAATTTGTGGGATCATGGCGCAGGATTACTCATTACCAAAGAAGCCGGGGCAGTAGCAAGAATGATCGACGGCAGCGAGTACACACCGCAAATCACCGGCAAATTGCTGGTGGCGGAAAGCGAAGCCCGCTGGCAGGAAGTGGCAGGGTTGTTTGTAAAATAAGGATTATTCTCTTTTCAGCTTTTGTCATGGCCTATAAAATTCAATAGGCATGTTGCGTGTAAATACCTATTTTATAAAGAAATTGGTATGCATTATCAACAGTCTTTCTTCAATCAGACTTTATAGTGCGGCCGGAGCCGGGGCTTCAGTCCATAACGAAGTGTCCTGAGAATCTTCATCACGATCTTCAGGTCGCATTATAGGGACTCACGGTTATTGCTTTTTAGTATAGGATATCAAAAGTCGTTGACCTTATAAGGTCAACGGCTACCACTATAATTGAGCTTTTGTATTGTCTTTATAACCCAATTGATTATTGGACATTAATCTGACGTTTTTAGATATCCATCAACCCCGGGACATCACTGTCGACAGATGTTGTTTGACCTAGTTTTAATCCTGAGGCTAACAATTTTCCTTGCAACGATACATTATATACAGAGGCCCCGCTGACATCATTGAGTATCAATTGTTGGTGGACTTTACTGGTACCTATATCTATATCATTAATTACCAGTTTTGCCACATCATCAAGAACCAGAGCTGGTCTGAAGTCAGAATCAAGTTCATTCAATTTGAGATTTTTAAGATTGATGCCGGTGGCATGTCTGACATATAGAGCCCAAGACGGTAGCTCACCGAACATGGAATATTCAGGGTACTCCCTGCGTTTCTCTGGTACCTGAAAAAGCTGGCTAACAGGAATATAAGCAAGCCCTTTATTGGCAACGCCGGGGTACGTTAATGAGATATTCTTGAGAGTAATACCAGTAACTTTTGCATCAGGTAACCCGGTAATGGAAGCCGGGATAGGATTAAAAAATGCATTCAACCCCGGTCCACGTAGCTGGTAGCTGCTATCCGCTCGCATAAAAGCAATTTGAGCTGTGAGTCCATCAATGGTTACATTACGAATTGAACCCGGAGGCGCACTTTGATATCGCTGCCCGAGTCTTATGACAAAACCATTACCTGTATTAGTAGCAGTGATATTTTTTATTTTAATATTGTCAATATACCCCCCATCTACGCAACCCAGACATACAGCCGAACGGTAGGTGTCAAACGCATGGATATTACGAATTGTAATGTTTTTGAAACCTTTATAAGAGGATGTTCCGAATTTGACGCCATTGGAACTTGAACGAACAATACAGTCTTCAATTATTATGGAATCGTTAATTTGAGTATCCTGTTCTGATTTTATACAAATGGCATCGTCAGCAGCGTTTATAAAACAGTTTGATATCCGGCCGTTAACTACACCATCAAAATCTATACCATCGTTGTTCCAGTAAGCGTCACTTACTACCTTGATATTATCGATGTGTACATCTGTGCAATGATAATAGGTTTGTACCCAGCTAGCTGAATTTGTAATGGTGACATCGAAGATTGAAATCTGATGACAGTCAATAAAATCAATAATCTGAGGACGGTCTGATTCATGGGGGCGCATTCTGCGAGAATTATAATTGTCTACCGGCCTCTCACCAGAGTGATGCATATAATCAATATTCAGTGCTGTTTGCCGTCCACGTCCGTCAATTTTACCTCCGCCGGAGATTGAAATGTTGCTGGCTTTGTGAGCACTTAACAGCGTGTACCAGCCCCGGGCTGAGCGCTGATAATCCGCAATATTATTACTTCCAAGTAAGGCGGCACCTTCTTCAATGTGCAGGTGCGTATTGGTTGGAATGATGAGAGTACCGGTAACAAATTGTCCTCCATCAATGACTAATTTTGCCCCTTGTGTTGCCGCGCTATTTAATGCCCGCTGTAAGATATCAGTATTCAGTGTTTTGCCATCACCCACGGCACCAAAACTACTAACATGCAAACTTGGCCCTTGGGGCAATTGAACCCGATCGGCGGCAATTTTACGGTTGGTATCAAACTGTCTTTCAAGTGATGAAAATACCTGTTTTGATGAACTGGAACAGGCTGAAAGCTGGGAGTAAAGCCCTGCAAGTACACTGGCCTTAATAAAATCACGGCGAATCATTATTTTCTCTCCTTTGAGGTAGATGGTGATGGAACCATTGTCATCTCAAGAACACGACCTGCGATTTTTATCTAACGAGTAGGGGCAGGTTCATCAGTGGAGTGCCGTTGAATTTCGCTTGTTGAAATCATCTATAACTTCGAACGACGAATAATTACTACCCTGAATCGACTTCACCCGTGAAAAAAATCATCTGGCATTTATGTTCGTACGTGCTACTAATCAATAGCAACCGGTTAGTACGCATGCCGTGCTATACCTTCAGGCTCCTCAGCAAACAAGACTTTAGATTGCTTTGGTAAGGCCAAATAACTATGCTTTTGATAGTTATGCATGTCAACAAAAAATCAACATTGTTTAGGTTTATGAATCTTAATGCGTTGATGATAAGTGATATTTGTGAAATTCAATGCGGAATGGTATTGTGTTTAATGCATGAATCCTTTCCATGCCAGATAAGTGATGTTCACTGTTTTTCTGTATTGGTAAGGCCGATAGGGTGTGCTGGAAGTTTCCAATATACCGCTTAGCCAAATGATTACTAGCAGCCCACTTGATATGCTGCCGTGAATAAAAGCTCCTGACCAAAACTAGTGTTCATGAATTATCTTTAAATAAGAATAAGGTCAGTTGGAAGGCGGGCAGGACAGCCATGGATTCGCTTTTTACAAATTCCCGGGACGTTGATTGCAGGGTAGCCATATATAAGAGTGTTTGGCGCTGGAGTCATGGTTGACGAGTCGCTTTTAGATTGTCCGAAGGGCAAAACCAGCCCGTCTGTTTCCGCCGCAATACTGCAACCGCGCTTATCGGTTGTAGCTAAAATGGATAAATGCGTCATTTTCGATCGTAAACTGGAACTGAACTAGTACAGTTTTATAGATCCTGATATCAGAAAAAGTAGTGGATTAAACCAGATAGGCCCTGAGTACTACTATTTAACGCTAGTGGTAGAATCCCGAATGACTAATTCTCCATCAAATATTTCATTATTATCAGTTGAGTTACTTTGCTTACTCTTTAGTCGTTGAATCAGCCGTACAGCAGCACGATAACCTATGTTCACCAAAGGGTGACGGTATGTTGTAATATTAGGAAACACCTTCGTAGTAATAGATATGTCATCAATACCGCAAATGGAAAGTTCATCCGGAATTTTTATTCCACGGCTTTGAGCTTCATAAAGCACGCCAGCGGCCATTTCGTCGTTAGAAGCAAAAATCGCCGTCGGTCTGGGTGATTTATTTAACAGGACTGATGCTGCATCTCTGCCGGACTGATAAGTGTAGTAGCCTTGTGCTAATAATGACTCATCAGGGTTTAGCTCATGATCCTCAAATGCTTTCCTGAACCCGGCTTCTTTAATTATACTGGACTCTTCGTCCGGATGGCCCTGGATGTAACCAATTCGCCGGTGCTTCAGGCGAATCAGGTAATCTGTAACGTCATAAGCCGCTTTTTGATAATTGAGTCCAACAAATTCCCCGCGACTTTTGTAACTGGGACCGATGCGCATATAGTTAATCCCCTTGGTACTGAGCATTTCGAGCAATTCCAGTTTATCGCAGATCGGAGGCGCCAGAATAAGTCCATCAACCAGTGTGTTATCTATAAACTCCTCAATCTCTTTTAGTAGATTACTTGAGTAATAGCTACAATCGTAGAGGAAGAGCCCCATTTGTTCTTCAGTACAGCCTTGTAAAATTCCCCTCTGCAACTTCATCAGATAACCAGGACTTGGATTGTCAGTCAATAGCGCTATAAAAAATGAGCGATTTTTTGCCAAAGCCATACCAAGGGGATTTCGCTTAAATCCGGTTTCCAGAATAGCTTTCTGAACTTTCTCACGCATGGATTCACTGACATTAATTTCATTATTGATGACTCGTGATACGGTCTTTTTTGATACGCCAGCCTGCCTGGCTACATCATTGATTGTTGCAGGTTTCATGAAAACTATTTGCCTCTGTGATCGATCAGCGAAATTTCGATTTCATAACAATACTAATATTTGGTGAAATTAAATGTAAGCAGATTCCGCTTATTAAACTTAAAATTTTTATGAGTATAGTATGCGGCACTTACTATTCAGTGTGATTGAACTAACTTCCCAATAAAACCACATAGCAATTTCTTATAAAAATTATCTGTATTTATCATCATGTTCGTCAATATCAGAAATTTAACACCTAGGATTGACACCGGTGTCAAACGACGATTATAGTTAACCCAGTGTTAACAGTTGATTAACTTCCAACTTATTTGTTTTCACTTTGCCGCGATACACATAGCTTTTCAAAAGAGTGTTTTGTCATTCGTTACCACTGTAATTCGAATTGACGCTGTTAACCGACAGTTTGAATAGCCAGAAAAATTTCAAGTGTATTGTTATCAACAGCATAAATTTTGGATTCGAACGATAGGACTAATCCGTATTTAGGAGCACTCAAATGAAACTCACTTTTAAAAGAAGTTTGATGTCGGTTGCAGTATTCGCAGGAATAGCTGGCATGCAAGCTCAAGCGGCCATAGCAGAAGAAAATAACGACGTTGAAATTCAAGAAATAATCGAAGTAAAAGGTTTCAGAAGTTCATTAATCAAAGCCCGGGATCTAAAGCGCAATGCTATCGGTTCGCAGGACTCGATCGTTGCTGAAGACATTGCAGATTTTCCCGATCTGAATCTGGCAGATTCGCTGCAGAGAGTACCGGGGATTTCAATTACCCGAGAAGGGGGGGAAGGTCGAAATATATCTCTGCGCGGACTGGGGCCTGACTTTGCGCGTGTGCAGGTCAATGGCATGGAAGGATTAGCGACCAGCGCATCTGCAATGGATAGTCGTGGTGCAGTGAGTCGTTCAAGAGCATTTGATTTCAATATTTTTGCATCTGAGTTGTTTAATCAAATCGATGTTAAAAAATCCTATCAGGCAAGTCTCGATGAAGGCGGTATCGGAGGAACTGTTAATTTACGGTCAGCCAAGCCATTTGATTACGACGGCTTCACGGCGGCAGCAAGCGCACAGATTGGTACAAATAGCCAAACTGAAGGTACCGACCCGCGAATGTCAATCATCGTATCAGACACTTGGGGTAACTTCGGCGCGTTGTTCTCAGCATCATATAGTCAAAGAGATATTAATGAGCAAGGCTACAATGGCTATCGTTGGCGGAAGCGGACTGTGGATGCGGAAGGTTACAGCGATTCATTGTCGCAGGATGTGAAAACTGCGTTGGAAAACGGAGAAATATTCTTTAACCGCGGTAACCGCTACTCTGTCTGGCAAAATGAACAGACAAGAACCGGCCTGGCCACATCACTTCAATATCGTCCGTCTCCTGATTTCACCTTCGATTTTGATATTTTATACAGCGAGTTGGAAAACAATCGTGCGGAATTTCACCTGCCTACTTCTGGCTCTAGCAGCACTGCTATAGGGTATATCGATGCACTTGAAATTATACCTGCATCTGATGGCGATGGTTTTGAAGCCGTATACGGCGAATTTTCAAATACTCCATTGCGTACTGAAACACGTGAAGACCTGGATACAACTAAGTTTACGCAAATAACGCTGACAAACAAATGGAATGTCACTGATGATTTGTTATTAACTACTTTGATAGGACACTCCAGTTCTAAGTTTAGCCAACCGAAGAGAGATAAATTTTATGTAGAAAGTATGGGAAATATTACTACGGACTATCGTGGTTCGCGCAGGTTTGACCCCGTTAATACCTATAGTATTACTCCTACTGACGCGGATGTTTGGACATTTCGGGAAATCGACCTTCGTGAAGACAGAATCGATAATACCTATGATATGTTAGCGATTAACGGCAGTTATATCTTAACAAATGATGCATCATTGAAATTCGGCGTTTCGTTTAAGAAATTCGAAAACTCACGGGAGTTACGTGACAACAACGATATTGGCAGAAATCAGGAAGCGCCTCAAAATAATGAAGTAAGATCTATAGATCAGTTTGCTTACGCGTATACCAATCATGACGATATTGACTGGATTGCGATCGATTTAAACTCGGCAATGGATTTCTATGGGGTTAATCGTGATCTGGGCGCAGCGAGTATCGTTACCAGTGCTACGGGAAAGGTGGAAGAAGATACAAACGCGGCATATGTTGAATATGAGTGGGTGAATTATTTCAGCGACAGTACTCTCAGGGGGAATATTGGACTGCGCTATTACGATACTCAGATTACGTCTTATGGCATTACAAATGGAGTTGCGGTTGATATTGGGTCTGATTATAACGGTGTGCTTCCTACTCTTAACCTTGCCTGGGAACCTACGGAAGAAACTGTAGTTCGCTTTAGTGCTGCAAAAAATGTAACCCGGCCATCACTAGGCTCATTAGGCGTATCCGGAGAGGTTCAGGTGGATCCTGACGGGGCCAGGGGACTGGATGTTTCTGCCGGCAACCCGAAACTGCAGCCATATGAATCTGATAATTATGATATGTCATTCGAATGGTATTTTTCGGAAGAAGGCTCTGTTTCTGCAGGGGTTTTCTTCAAGCAAATTGATAACTTTGTCATTGGCACTACGGTTGAAGTTCCTTACAGCGATACAGGCTTTCCGCTGTCACTGCTGGATGAGACTCTTGGTCAGACTGGGGATACGTTATTCAACTACACGCGCCCTGAAAATGGCAGATCTACTGATATTAAAGGTCTGGAATTATCGTATCAAAGTCTACTGAGTTTCCTGCCTGAGCCGTTTGATAACCTTGGCTTCATTGCAAACTACACGTTTGCGGATGGTGAATTCTTGTATGAGAATGTGCAGAACTCCGGAGAAAATCAATATAAAACTTTTGAAGGGTTGTCAAAACACAACACAAATTTCACTATCTTTTATGAAACTGATGTTTGGGGAGCTCGTATCTCAGCAGCCAGCCGGAGCGATTACATAACGTGGGGAGCGGGCGTTGCTGAAGATGAAGATGAACATGGTATGCATGGCTCAACCTTCGTGGATATATCTATGTTCTATCAGATCAATGAACATATCAAGGTTACTTTAGAAGGCATTAATATGACCAATCAAGCTGATGAACAGTACAGTGACACGGCAGATCGCATTTATAATGTGACAACTAGCGGACGCACTTTCTACCTGGGTACGTCTTACAAGTTCTGATTGGCCACTTAAAACTGAATGCAGACGTGAAGATTTATTTCTTCACGCCTGCATTGGAGACAGGGCTGTTCAACTAAATTTATAAAATAAATAAAGGATTGGCTCTTAGTTTCATGATACTAAGAGCCAATGTTTTAATCTCTGAGTTTTCTGGCTTTCAGGTCAATCTGGCGAATTTCATTTTCTCCACTATATTCCAGCTCTGTAACTAAGATGGAGCGTCTGTAATAGCCGCCGCCTTCCTTAATGCTATCGTGATAAAAAATATAGTTTTTATCTCCGTCCTGCAATATGGCCTGATGATTAGTATTTATGTTCAGGTAGTCAATGATTACACCCTGGTATTCAAAAGGACCAAGTGGAGAATCGCCGGTAGCATAAACAATTTGACCAGGCCAGCCAGTTGAAAACGTGAAGTAGTATTTTCCCTCATGCATATGAAGATACGGAGCTTCTCCATATTGTTTCTTTTCGTCACCGGAGGGGAAATCAGTAATTTCAACATCACGGATTTCACTGGCTAAACTGATCATGTCGCTGCCCAGCATAACAACTTTAGGCACCCGGGTGCCGAAGTACATATAAGCCTGACCATCAATATCAATGAACAGTGCAGGATCAATGGGTTCGTCTCCTGCGTTATTATCCCGTGACTTTTCAATAAGCGCTTTATTAATAGGATCGACAAAGGGACCTTTCGGGTTATCACTAACAACAACGCCTATTTGATCGCCGCCTACTGGTGCATAAAAATAATATTTTCCATTTCGCTCAATAGCTCCGGGAGCCCATGCTTTGGCGTCTTCTGCAGCCCAACTGAACACGCTGTTATGCAAAAAAGAGCCTTCATCATTCCAGTTCACAAGATCCGTAGAGCTAAATAACCGCCAGTCAGTAGAGTCCCAGTATTTACCTGAGTTGTCTTCATCATTTGTAGCATATACGTAGTACGTATCACCAAACTTATGTGCTGAAGGATCTGCACTGAATCTGTCTGATATAATAACTTCAGCGCCTGCAGGAAAGAGCACGGTAAGCGCTAAAGTTAATTTTGAAACTATCCCCGCTTTCATCTTCATATTCCTGCAAGCGTTAATTATTGGAGTGAGTAAAGGTACAAGTGTCGCGCTACCAGCTAATCGATTTTGCAGGAATGTATTTGTCTAACAGCTTTTTGTATTTGGCTTCTAATATATGCTGTGGCGGCAAATCCGGTGTTTTGGAATACAGGTCTGCTTTTTGAAAAGCTTTCAACAGAGGTAGCATTAACCAGTCAAAGTCGGATGCTAGTTCACTATAAGCCATGCTTCCGTTTTGCGGTGTGTGCCAAGGGTAAAATGAGTGGTAGCGTAAGAGGTAAAGCGACTCTTTATTAAGGAGACTGCCTTGTCTCATTGCTTCATAGATGTATTCATCGTGTCCCCAGCTCATATCTACTGCATCAAAACCACAATTCCGGTCGTATTTCCCGAACTTTGTGTCAGATATATTTTCATAAGCAGGGTAATCCTGACTAAGGTGAAAATACTTCTTGTCGTAAAACACATTGGAAGATGCAAACGGAGCACCTACCGGATAGGTATCGCCTACTACACACCATTGCTGTAGTTGGCCAAAACGTGGCAGTAACATCACTTTGCCGAGATCATGAATAAAGCCTGTAAGCGGGAACCATGACCAGTCATCTATATGACTGTACAGTGTTTTTATTGTATTTGACTCGTATAGTTCACGCCATTTCCCGGGTAATTCAGACCAGGCTTTATGTTTGAACAGAGTTTTTATGGATAGGTCATCCCGTAACTCAGTCTCATTTTTCATTGCAAATTCACAGATGGACTCTGCCGACTGATAAGCATGAATAATTTGTGGTAAGTCGCTGTCAGGATCGCTTTCATCAACAATGTCTTCAAGAAGCTTAAATACCTGATACACGTCCATCGAGCCATAAGCGAGCTTAAAATAATGTTGCTTTTTTTCTTTCACGAAATCAACCGTCTGGTTTGTTTGCATTTCGCGATATGTGCGCTCAACTCTATCCTGGAACTTGGAGTCGGTGTAGTTTCTGAAGTTGTCAGATGAAACTTCCAGGCTCTTTTCAGTTGTAATCATTTTAAATTTCCTTGTAAAACTAATTGCCCAGATGACCCAGCTTTCGGGTTGGCAATCCTGTATTAATATTTTTCTCTATTGTTTCCAGAGGAACGCCTTTGGTTTCAGGCACCTTGAGTAAAACAAACATGAAGACTATGAGTGAAATAGTGCCATACAGGGTAAAAGTGACGGCGATTCCCAGGTTGGCTAATATGGTTAAAAATGTTGCTGAAACGAGAAAGTTTGTTGCCCACTGAATGGCAACAACAAAACTCATGCAGGTACCCCTTGCGTGTAGGGGGAAAATTTCAGCGATAAGAAGCCAGAACAGAGAGCCCAAACTTATGCAGTAACCAATGATAAAAGTCATGAGAAAAAACAGGGCAAAATACGCTGATGTGCTGGTCATTGTATTGTTCAACAGTACGACCAGAGCGAACAGGCTCAGTGCTGCTAACAGTGAGCCGCAAAGTAGAAATTTGCGTCTTCCTAATTTGTCGATGAATGCCAGTGTGAGAATAGTGAAAAGGAAGTTCGTTACGCCTAACCCCAGAGTGCCAAACATTTGTGTTTCTGCTCCGGAAAAGCCAATATTCTTCATGATGTACGGACCATAATACATAACAGTATTTATGCCCATCATCTGTTGACCAATCCCCATAAACAACCCTATTACCAGGACTCCTCTCAACTTTGGATTTAATAACTCCCGAAAACTAGCTTGTTTATCATTCAGTGTGCTCTTGATGAGGTCGAGTTCTGTCTTCGCACTATCCTTACTCATACGAATTTTAGATAGGATTTTTAGCGCTTTTTGCTCCTGGCCTTTTTGGGCAAGCCACTTTGGAGATTCAGGCATAAACCACATGCCTACAGTAAGAATGACTGCCGGAACAATGCCGCTTAGAATCATCAACCGCCAGTCTCCCGAAGAGGTCAGTGAAAAATTTACTAAAAATGCAATTACCTGTCCTCCAGTAAGGAACGCGCCGTTCCATAGCACGAGTTTCCCCCGTGACTGAGCGGGAGCCATCTCAGCGATGAACAGAGGCGTCGCAAATGAACCTGTTCCAACAGCAAAGCCGAGGATAAAACGACCTGCAATCAGCGCTGCAACAGATTGCGCATAGGCTGCCAATAGGGTGCCTGCAACGAATATGCATCCAGTAATCACTAATACCTTTCGTCGACCTAAAATGTCTGTTGCACGTCCGCTGGAAATCGCGCCAAACAGAGCTCCTAATGCACAAGCACTCACTATCCATTCTATTTGTCCGATTGAAGCACTGAATTCCTTTTCTATGAATGGAGATGCCCCCGCGATAATAGCGGTGTCAAAACCAAATAATAATCCGCATGTTGCAGATATACAGATTGTGATAAGTAAATATGGGTTGAATCTGGACATAACTTCCCTAAATTTTTTCAATAATTCCCAACGCACAACTGCATAATGAATACATTGACTTGACACCGGTGTCATAAGGGTTATGTTATTTTGTTGTTACTTGTGTGTCAAGTTAACGTGAAGTGTTGATTTCAGAAAGAGAAGCGCATAGGGATTTCAATTTATAAGCCGAATATTCCGTCAGCTAATTTGGCGGTATCGCTTAACACAAAGCATGAGTTGCAGAGGAAATTGTTGGGATAACAGCCCGATGGAACGCTTCTTCAGGAGCCTTAAAACCGAGTGGATTCCAACAACTGGCTACCGGAACTTTACTGAAGCAAAGCAGAAGATTGGTGATTACATTCATGGCTAATACAGCCGACTGAGACCGCATTCATACAACGGTGGTTTAACACCGAATGAATCGGAGAAACGTTACTGGAATAGCTACAACGATGTGGCCAAAATTACTTGACCACTACAGTTCCCCTAGAAGACTATTGGATGATGATAGATGCAAAGAGGAGCTAGATTAACTGAATAAAAGACTGTTATGACATTTTCGCCAGCATTATTTATGAACGCTGTAGCACATGTGTAGCACAGAGGAAAATGGTTGGTGATTACTAACGTTAGAAGTCTTTAAAAATGGTGGCCCCACCTGGACTCGAACCAGGGACCTAACGATTATGAGTCGTGTGCTCTAACCAACTGAGCTATAGGGCCATTCTAACTTTAAGAAGCTTGTATGGAGAGCCAGTGTTTGCTGCAGAACTGCGCACTGGTTTTTACAAGCGGGGCGAAGTATAAGCAGTTTTTTGTGGCTTGTCACCCTATACAGCCTGTGAATTCAATTGCCTGGCGAAAAGTTGTTCAGCCTGCAGTTGTAATACCCGGCGGTTAAAGTTGTTAGTAAAAAGCGTATGGCTTCCGCGCACCTCATTCTTTGCCCCGTTAGTCTTTTGTCTGGTTGACGAAATGGTGGCTGCCCGCTCACTATGGTGGCGGTGTAAGTTTTAAATTAAGCGTAATTATGAACATGAAATGGATTTTCCTGATCCCGGCTTTTCTGATGCTGACAGGCTGCGGCGATCTGTTCGGGAGCAGCAGAGCCCCCGGAGATATCCCCGTGGAATTTACCGACCTCTCATTAGGTGAAGACTGTGCCTGGGAAGTCACGGTGGATAAAGATCTGTGGAAAATAAACTATCTGGCTTTTTATCTGAGCCAACCGGAAGTGAAAGTGGAGGGCAGATGGGTACCACTGAACTTCGTCAATAACGGCTGGCAGTCAGATAAAGTCGCCTTTTTGCAGTTTCATCATGCCTGCGATAAAAAGCTGAATAACAATCATATTCTGTTGGATGCCAATGAAGCTTTGCTAAGCAGAGCTACAGAACTGCGCCTGACGATGGGGCTTAATTTTGATGAGAACCATTCATTGCCTGTGGAACAAACACCGCCGCTGGACAAACCAACGATGTACCAGTCGGTGAATGCCGGACATAACTTCTTCCGTGTGGAATTACAAAATACCCGCGAGCCGGGCGCCATCTGGTCGTTTTTACTGGCCAGCGGAGGATGCAATGGAGTGAATGCTGAAACGAAGCCGTCAGATTGTGCGTTTCCCAATCGTGTAACGGTGAAGTTACCTATGGCCCAGAACGTGTCGGACCTCAGCTTGCTCGCGAAGCTGCAACAAATTCTGTTCCGCGTTGATTTAAAAGCGGTTACGGAATGTAATATGGCCGGTTCTCACGATAAAAGCTGTGAAAAAGTCATGAAAAATCTCACCGGTAGGGAATGGTTGCGTTGGGACGCGCCTGAAAAGGTATACCTGAAATCCTGAGGGTATGAACGTAAGTCGGTGGTTTAAGGCGAAATTTGCCTGTGGCGTAGTGCAAGGTTTCAGATTCTTTGCTATCTTTCCTTTACACTAATTTTAGCCAGCCAGCATGGAGATAAGAATGACTGAGAAGCCCTTCCTGGTGAGTGGCCGCAATACAATCATCCACAAAGTTCGCAAGTTTGATTTGTTGATTGTTAACGGTGACGAAAATCCGCCGGTAATCGTGACTTATAAAGGTATTAAGCGCTACGAGGGAAAAATTCCTGATAACAAGCGTGAAGCCAAAATGATGGACATGGAACTGGTTGATATTACAACCGGCGATGTTTTCGGTGACGAAAAGACACTGGTGTTCATTCAGACACTGAATGGAAAAGAATACAAGGTTGATTACAGCAAAGCTGAAACGCCTATGTTCATTAAAGTGCATCAGGACAGCGCTTTCTGATCTGCCATTGAACTACGCCTTCCGGAGCCCGGCAAATATCCCGGGCCGCTTTCAAACAGAACCTGAACTGACCTGCTTAATTCTTTTCCTCCCTCGTTTTTTACTCATCTTCTTACTAAATATGAATGTGACAAAATGTGTTTTTAGCACGATGTATTCCTTCTGTTGCCGATAAGTGAACGGCAAAAAAATGTTGTTCATCGCAAGATCTCAAAACTTTGCGATTCATCGATTCTTCACAGTCCTTTTAACAACACTTCTCTACGTTATCAATATCCTGACCATCGACCTGATGGAAGGTGATTTTAACAAGGAGACGACCATGAAATCTAAACTTCCCAAACGCAACACCGCGTTAATTGTCGCTGTTATCACCAGCGCGTCATTCATTATTCCTGTGACAAGCTCAAATGCAATTGCCGCAACCTATCCCAGATGGCTTGAGAGCAGCCTTGTATCTGTATGTCATGCTATCCGTAAGGATGATACCCGTGCTTTAAAAAACGCAGTAAGAGATTCGAGGGTGTCACTGAAAGTTCTTCATGAAGGATTAGTCTGTAATGGTGAAGATATGATGTCCTTTGCAGAGCGCCACCGTGCAATGGACACCAGTGAATTGATCGCGAGACGACTGAAGCTTCAGGATGAAACATTAACAGCCCGGCGTTAACCCCGGCAGGTACGAACATGGAAAGTCAAAACGGTACCGGCAGCCACACAGAAGTTGTAGCCGGTCCGCTACCCCTGCTTAATGTACTGGTGATGATTGAGAATGAGCAGTATCATTCGTCACTCAGGCTGATATTAGAAGATATCCCGCAGGTTGGATGTGTGACAATATGCCGTACCCCCGAAGAACTTTACTGGTTTAATGGTTCCCGCAACTCAATATTAATAAGTTGTCTCAACTCTTTTGCTGTTACCGGCCCTCACCTATGTCCACTTGTTATTGCCGGCAGTACAAATGAGGAAGCTTTAAAGGCCTTCGCTATCAATGCTGGAGGATTTATCTCTATGCCTCCTTCAAAGGAAAATGTCCGGTCTTGCCTGCAACATCAGCACGCACTGTTCAGTGCCCGTACGGAACGCGCCGGTTATGAATCCGCTTGTAAAACTATTTCGCTCCAGGCTGGTATTTCCGTAAGCGCACTGAAAGCGAGGTTGAACCGTCAACTTAACCACCCGGGTTTTGAACGTCGTCTGAGTTTACGTTGTGCGGGTGAGTGGACATATCTTGAATATGGCGACATCATTTGGATAGAAGCTGCAGGGGACTATCTAGTTGTGCACTGTCTGTCTGAAAATCATGTTGTCCGTTGCTCGCTCTGTGATATGCAGCGCAAATTGCCGGATCAATTTACGCGTATCAGCCGCTCAGCCATAATTAATTGTACTGCTATTGTCAGAATCGATGAATGTTGCAGGCGCCCCCGGTTTATTCACTTGTCTGGCAACATAAAACTTAAGATAAGTCAGCATTATGCGATGAGAACATCACGTATCAATACTTCGAACTAAGACCATTGTCGGTTGTGAGACCCGGTCTCTGTCAGATACACTGCCTTATCTTCATTAACACGGACGCCTATGAATAACCTGCTGCACATGCTTGCCGGTCTGGCTGCGATCTTTCTTTTTTATTTCTGCGGAGAGATGCTGGTAAGAGTATTGGCACTGCCGTTTCCCGGCACACTCGCCGGACTGCTAATGTTGCTCGCCTTTCAGTTTCTTTGCAGGAAAACTCCTGTCGTGCTGATATCGGGCGGGGCCCCGCAGTTAAGGCATATGGCGATGCTTTTTGTTCCTGCTGTGCTGGGCGTTGGCGTCTACTGGCAGCAAATCAGCGAAAACCTGACCGGCATCGGGTTAGCCATCATTGTTTCAACCACTGTCAGCCTGGGCCTCAGCGGATGGATAGCGCAACGTTTATTGCAATCTGTTGCTGTAGATTCAGAAGAAGATGCCGGCTTATGACTGTTGTACAGGCATTTAATGACTGGTTTGCAAGTGTCTCAGCGCTCGTTGTGCCTTCTTTTTCAGCAACGGGATTTATCTGGATAAGTATAACTATTGTGGCCTATTTACTCGCATTATCCGTTGCACGCAGAACCCGCGGACATCCGCTGGCGAACCCTGTTCTGGTCACTGCGGTGATCACCGGCATGGTTATTTTGATAAGCGGGCAGGGAACGGGTAATTATCAGCATGAGGCGGGCTTTATTCACTGGTTACTGGGGCCGGCCACGGTAGCGCTGGCAATCCCTATGTATGCCCAGTGGCAAAAAATTCGTGAACTGGGCTGGCGTCTGGTTCTGGCGGTATTTTTTGCCGGCGTCATCGCACCGTTAACAGCATGGCTGACAGTGTGGTTTTATGATGCACCGCTGGCTATTCAGATGACCATGCTGGCGAAGTCCATTACTACGCCGCTGGCGATGGAGGCGACTGCGCAAATCAATGGTATTCCTGCGCTGGCTGCTGTATTCGTTATTACTACAGGCATCGTGGGGGCGGTAATTGCGCCGGGAGTCTATCACTTGTTAAATGTCACTCTGCCGCAAGCCCGTGGTGTCGCGCTGGGGGCTGTGTGTCATGCAGTGGGGACCGCCAAAGCATTGCAAATGAGCGAGCGCACCGGCGCGCTGGCAACGTTAGGGTTGTGTCTGAACGGCATCATGACGGCCATTATCCTGCCTTTATTGTTCGCGTAACAGAGTCATCAGCAGGATGCTGCGTTTAAAAAATAACCGCCGTGTTACACCAATGACGAATGGAAATTACTCAGAATCCTGCTATCAATGTATAAGGGATTCAGTTGACTGAAAACTGTTGTATGCACGGTGTACAATGTTCAGGGTCAGACAATTTCTGCAAAAGATTTCGCAATTCTGCGAAGGCTAAAGGAAGGTAATCTTTTTACATGATTTCGGTATTGGTTTGTGACGACTCGCTGGTAGCACGCAAACAGGTAGCAAAGTGCTTGCCGCCTGACTGGGATGTCGCTGTTCATTTCGCCAAAAATGGTCAGGAAGCGGTTGCCGCTTTAGAGCAGGGTAAAGGACAACTGTTATTACTGGATTTGAATATGCCGGTGATGGACGGATACGCCACCTTGCAGGCCATTCAGGATAAGGGGCTGAAAACCAAAGTTGTTGTGATCTCCGGGGATATACAGCCCGAGGCTCATGAACGGGTAACCCGGCTGGGAGCACTGGAGTTTATTCGCAAGCCCGTGGACCCTGCAACGCTGGAAAGCGTGCTGGTTAAACATAATTTGCTGGAAAACGAGCCGGAAGTTGAAGAGTCCGTTGAACTGGATCCGGATATCCGCGACTGCTATCAGGAAATCACTAATATTGCCATGGGACGGGCGGGTGACCACCTTGCGCGGACGATGAATGTGTTTGTTCACCTGCCTATCCCCAATGTGAATCTTATTGAAGCATCTGAAATGCGCATGATGCTGTCGGATATAGACAGCCATGAGCAGGTAACGGCAGTGTGTCAGGGCTTTATCGGCTCAGGGATCCGCGGCGAAGTCATGTGTATTCTCAGTGATTCCAGCTTTGAAGATGTGGCAAAAATTCTCGATGTGCAGGAGGATGTGGACGATCAGTTGCAGCTTGAGTTGCTAATGGATGCGGCCAGTATTCTTATCGGCACCTGCCTTACTGGCCTGGCGCAACAAATGGACGTGACTTTTGCACAGGGGCAGCCCATTGTTCTGGGGCAGCACCGTGCGATTACCGATATTATTCAGACTAATCAGGTGAAGTGGAAACGTACTCTGGCAATTGAACTGAGTTACGGGCTGGAAGGCTACAATGTGAACTGTGACCTGTTAATTCTTTTCACCGAAGACTCTATGCAAACCATGAACGCCAAACTTGCTCATTTACTGGAGGATATGTAATGCAGGACAGTGAATTAGAGCAAATGCAGTCTTTCCACTGGATGATGGATATGCTGCAAAGTGTTGATGTTGGCATTATCGTTCTGGACAGAGCATTTCAGGTAAAGGTATGGAATGGCTTCATGGAAAGCCACAGCGGCCTCTTACCCAGCGAAGTGCGTGACAAAACCTTATTCAGCATTTTCCCTCACATCAATGAAAGCTGGTTTGCTAAAAAGTGCAAACCTGTATTCGAGTTGAAAACCCGGGCATTCATGACCTGGGAACAGCGGCCTCATTTGTTCAAGTTTCACAATTACCGGCCGATTACAGGTAATGAGCCGTACATGTATCAGAATATCACACTGGCACCTTTAACATCGGCGAACGGGAAAACCGACCATATCAGCGTAATGATTTACGATATGACGGATATCGCGTCCGGTAAAAAGCAACTTGAAGCGTTGCAGGTGAGCAGTGAAGAACGCAAGGAAAGACGTTCACCACAATAAACTGAATACACCGGCGTTTTCTTTTTCAGAGGGTAAGACGACGTGATGTTTCGAATTTCTCCACACCTTCCGTGCCGGCACGGATTCGCCGTTTTCTTGATGAGTCTCGTGCTGAGTGCATGCGGCGGAGGCGGCGGTGATGACTCCGGTGGCACGCCTACTAATCCCAATGCGATTTACGTGAATGCCGGTGCCGACATTGAAGTACTGGAGGCCACGGACGCCAGTTTGAGTGGCAGTGCTACAGGCAATACCGACGGCGCAACCTGGCGCTGGTCTGTAACGCCTTCTGCCACTATCACGCAGGATGACAATACAGTAGCAGACGCGGTTTTTACTGCACCTGTCGTTACCACAGACACGTCGTTTGTTGTTACCCTGACTGTCACCAATAGCAGCGGTAACAGCGATTCTGATACCTTAAATATTCTGGTCAGGCCGGTAAATGTGTCACCGACAGCTGTGATCACGCCGGAGCAGGAAGCCGGTCAGCCGCAGAATACATATTCTGCCGGCAGTACCGTGGAGCTGAGCGGGTTGGCCAGTACAGACGAGGATGCTCCGGATTCAGCAAACCCCATTGCAGCCTGGGAGTGGCAACAAACTTCAGGTAACAGTGTTTTAAATGGTATCGCCACCGATCAGCCTTCGATAACCATTACTATGCCGGTGGAAACCAGTGCGCAGGCGCTGACACTGACGCTGACGGTCACTGATGCAGAAGGTGCTACAGATACTGCCACTGTCACTTTGAATACATTGTCAGAAAGCCAGACCTTGCCGAAGGTCAGTGCCGGCAGCGACCAGGCGGTATTCAGTGGTGAGCGGATTGTCCTCAATGGCGTTGCAAGTACGACGGTATCCGCCGGTTTACCGCTACTCAGCGAATGGGAAGCGTCAGGCAGTGCCGGTATGGTCCGCGATGCAGATGCTCTTTCAACGTATGCGATTGCGCCGCAGGTCGATGTGGAAACGCAAATGAGTTATACCCTTGCCGTGAGTGATGCCTTCGGTCATATCGTCTATGACGAAATTTTCGTTACCGTCCGTCCCATGCCCGTTCCTTTGTTAAACGACACCGGCGTTACAGTGCAGGCGAATAATACAGCCTACGCCAATACCCAGCAGAACGATTTTCCCGGTCAGGACGGACAGCGGGGCGGTGATGTGATCAGTGCTGCCGGTTTCCTCGAAAAGGCAGGCCGTGGTAAAGCGGGTTTTGATTTCACCAAACTTAATAGCAACGGTGATGAAGAAGACGATACGTCGCAGGCCTGGTCTTGTGTACGCGATAACATCACCGGTCTAATCTGGGAGAAGAAAACCGACGATGCCGGACTTCGTGATGCAGATAACACCTATTCCTGGTTCTTCTCTGCGCAAAACGGAGGTTATCAGGGCCCGCAAACTACGACTACCGCCAGCTGTACAATGACTAACTGTAACACCCAGGCGTATGTCAGTGCGGTAAACGCTCAGGGCCTGTGCGGATTCTACGACTGGCGTATGCCGACACATCAGGAGCTGATGTCGATTATACATTTCGGCCAGCCCAGCGGCGTGATGCTTGATGATGACTACTTTCCTTTCGCCGGCACACTGGCGGCCGGTGAAGACAAGTTATGGTACTGGACCCGCATGCCAAGTGCTGACGGCGTGTCCGGTGATGCGGCACAAAATGCCTGGGCACTGGACTTTGCTTCCGGCCTGGATAACTTCTTAATCAAATCGAGCCCGGCGCGTGTGCGTCTGGTAAGGGCAGGGAGATAAGCATGAAACCTGTATTTGTATTGTTATGCTGGCTGTTTTCGGCGTCTTTAATGGCTCAGACCTGTCTGGGTGATGGTATTGAAACCGCCGGCGAGGACGATTTTGAAGATTTGGGTGACGGCGAAGTGCTGCATATTGAAACTCAGCTAATCTGGCAGCGTTGCTCACTGGGTCAGACCTGGAACGGGACAACCTGCACAGGCACTGCCACTAAATATAACTGGCAGGAAGCGCTCATTGCGGCGCAGGAAGCCGATGCCGTTGACCTTGCAGGATTGCGTTTACCTAACATCAAAGAGCTGTCGACCATTACTGAACGCCTGTGTGTACGCCCTGCGATTAATGAAGCTATTTTCCCCAATACACCGCCGGATGATTTCTGGACATCAACGCCTTCACTGGAAGATCCGGTACGTTCCTGGGTAGTCGCATTTTTTAACGCCAGTCACTCAATCAAAGAAAAGGACAGATTTGTTTACGTGCGTTTAGTGCGCACACAGCTTGATTAGCCGTTAACAGCCCTTATAATGCCGCGATTTATTCAACCTGAATTTTAGCAGGTTGGACTTGTCGCGGCTTTTTATTTAGGGGTAAGGCGTACACAATGCTACGCATGAGAATGCGAAAATTACTATCTGCTTTGCGAGTTCCGCTGGTGTTTTTCACCACGGTGCCTTTTTGTGCGTCAGCAGATATATCCTGTGACATCGACTTTGCCTATGGTCTGGTGGTTAACGAACATCAGTTACGGATCCTCGATAAGAGCCGTACTGTCGTACAAATCAACGACCAGGATCAGCTGTTCGTAAAAGGTCGCTGGCAAAACCTGAGTGTACCCGAGCGCCGCTGGCTCCGTGATTATTCGCGGGGACTGCATTACATTGTTCCCAAGATGATTATTCTGGCGACTGAAGGTGTAGACTTGGCAGCAGATACCGTGGATAACGTATATCAGGGGCTGGTGGGAACCGATCACGAAAGTTACGAAAAGCTGCAGCACGCAATGAAGCGCGTGCGTAACCGTGTTAAAGACAAGTTCCGTCATGCCAGCAACCATTACTTTATCGGCCCTGGATCACTGGAAAGTGTCGACCACTTTGTCGACAGTGAAATTGAAGCTGAACTGGAGCAGGCTATCTCAATGTCCATCGGCGGTATTCTTTCAGCCATTGGCGGCATGGATGAAAACCGGGTAGATTTAAGCAGCGAAAGGGTGGAAGAAATCACCCGTCAGCTTGAGGCCGTAGGTGAGCAACTGGATTTTGAAGCAGGGCCGGCATCACTGAACAATAAAGCGCAGTGGTTCTGTGACAAACTACACCGTCTGAATAACCTGGAAGAAAAGCTGCGCAAGCATATCCCTGCGCTGAAACCTTACGACATTATTATTTCGGAATAAATCGTTAAACAAATGCTGAGAGCAGACTGTTAAGGTATCGTCTGCCTTTTGCCGTCACCTGCCAGTGCAACTCCGATTCTTCAATCAATCCCTGCTCGCGGGCTTTAGAAAGCTCTGCTAATTCCTGAGATGATAATGCCTGTCCGGTAAAATCAGTAAAATCCTGCTTGGGGCAGGGTTCCACAAGGCGAAACCGGTTCATGAAAAATTCGAAGGCTAAATCTTCTTTTTCTACCGTTGAGGAATTATCAAGATAGGGGCGGGCAATATCCATATAGCCTCTGGGATGCTTCACTTTTACTGTACGGACTATTTCACCGCTGTTGATATCTGTGATTTTACCGTGAGCACCACAGCCTATCCCCAGGTAATCACCGAAGCGCCAGTAATTCAGATTGTGCTGACACTGGAAGCCGGGTTGGCTGTAACCGGAAATTTCATACTGTTCAAAGCCGGCAGCTTTAAGCCTCTTATGCCCCTGTGACTGGATTTCCCATAGAATATCATCATCGGGCAGCTCTGGAGGCTTTGAGTAAAACGGTGTGTTGGGCTCAATGGTGAGCTGATACCAGGAAAGATGGCGTGGAGACATGGCAATGGCACGGTCTAAATCGTCCAGCGCATTTGAAATACTCTGATCCGGTAAGCCGTGCATCAAATCCACATTAAAACTGTTCAGCGGTGCAGCCTTCGCCAGAGTGATGGCCCGGCTTGCCTGGTCAGTATCGTGAATGCGGCCAAGGGCTTTAAGGTGATGGTTCTGAAAGCTCTGGATCCCCATGGAAATCCTGTTTACTCCGGCCTGAGCATAGCCGTCAAAGCGTCCCGCTTCCACAGTACCGGGATTAGCCTCAAGAGTGATTTCAGCATGCTCAGACAACGCTACCCGTTGTTTAACGCCGTCCAGCAGGGTTGCTATGGATTCTGCGGAAAACAAGCTTGGCGTACCGCCGCCGATAAAAATACTGGTGATCTCGCGTCCTTTTACACGGGCTGCGTCAATAGCCAGATCGTCCAGCAAATGGGCGACATATTCATTTTCAGGAAGTGATGACTTCAACCCGTGTGAGTTGAAGTCGCAGTAAGGGCATTTCTGAACACACCAGGGAATGTGGATATACAGGCCCAGTGAGGGATTACGCAAAAGTTTGTCTCATTTGTTCGAGCAGAAATGCCATGGCCTGACCACGATGGCTGATTTGATTTTTAACCTGACGGTCCAGTTCAGCGGCGGTACATTCATGGGAAGGTACATAAAACACCGGATCATACCCGAAACCGCCGTGACCGGCCTGAGAATCCGTAATCGTGCCATGCCAGTAACCCTGACTGATAAGCGGAACCGGATCGTCTGCATGACGCATGAACACCAGCATACAAAAGAAATGTGCACGACGGTTTGCTTTACCATCCAGCGCTGCCAGCAACTTATCAATGTTATCACTGTCGCTGGCCTGTGCTCCGGCGTAGCGGGCGGAATAGATACCAGGCGCACCGCCAAGTGCATTCACTACCAACCCTGAGTCGTCTGCAATCGCCGGCAAGCCGCTGACTTTAGCTGCATGACGGGCTTTGATAATGGCGTTCTCCACGAATGTGGTGCCTGTTTCCGGAACGTCTTCCACGCCGAGTTCTTTTTGCGGAACCACGGTCACGTTCAGCGCTGAAAACAGGCGGGTGAATTCCTTCACTTTGCCGGCGTTACCGGATGCCAGTACAATTTTTTCCGGAAATGACATATCAAACCGTCCTTACTGATTACTTACTTTTCTTTTTCGCTGTGGCGGCTTTTTTCTTTTTGGTCTTTTTCTTCGCGGTGTTTTTCGGAGCTTTATGCTTAGGCCGCAAATCTTTTACGAAACGGGATTTAAGCGGTTCACCGGTGTAACGCTCAACTTTGCCTACCATGTCGAAGTCGTGTGCTTCAATCAGTGATATGGCGGTACCTTTTGCGCCTGCACGACCTGTACGGCCAATACGGTGAACGTAGATGTCGGCCTTGCGGGGCATATCGAAGTTGATGACATGACTGACGTTAGGTACGTCGATACCACGGGCAGCAACATCGGTTGCCAGCAGTACGGGTACTTTTCCGGATTTAAACCGTAGCAGGGCGTCATTGCGTTTATCCTGCGGCATTTCTCCCTGCAGCCAGCACACTTCAATTTTCTCTGACATCAGAAAATCTTTCAGTGCCTGCAGGCGCTCGCGGGTTTTTATAAACACCACCGCATTGGTAATGTCGTTTTTAAGAATATGCACCAGCATGGCCTGTTTGTGGGCCATGTCATCCGCCAGGTGATACCACTGATGAGTTTTCGCTTTTTCCTTCCGTGAAGGATTCGCTTCTACCTCAACCGGATCATTAAGAATATCGCGGGAAAAAAACTTCACCCCCGGCCCTTCCAGTGTGGCGGAGAACAGCATGTTCTGTTTACGCCAGCGGGCTTCCGAGGCAATCTGACCCACAATGGCACCAAACCCCATGTCGAGCATACGATCTGCTTCATCCAGGATAAGGCATTCAATATTGCGACAATCCGCAGACTCTTTCTCGATATGCTCAAATAAGCGCCCCGGCGTGGCCACCAGGATATCCAGATTCTGGCTCAGTGTTTCTCTGTCAGTACCATAGTTTATGCCGCCGGTAATTACGCCGCATACCAGTTCGGTATAACGGGTAATTGCCAGTGCCTGCTCATACACCTGTAAGGCAAGTTCACGGGTTGGCGTGAGAATCAGGATGCGTGTCGAACCGGGTTCCCGACGTGGGAAATCCAGCAAAAACTGGCACGCAGGCAGCAAAAAGGCCGCCGTTTTTCCGGTTCCGGTGGGGGCCGATGCGAGGATATCTTTGCCGTCCATCGCCGGCGGGATCACGAGAGACTGAATGGAAGTCGGGTTTTTAAATCCCATCTCCGTAACAGCCTGACAGAGGCTGTCATCAAGCTCTAATTCTTCAAAGGTCATTCGGTGTTTTTGCGTCGCGAAAATAAAGGCATATTGTAGCACCTCACCGCTGTGTTTTGATAACTATTATCCCGAAACTGCGCCTTCAGATTCATTCACAACAGAATTGGCATAGCTGAGCAGTACGTGATAAGCCGTCTCTTCGTATTTTCCGAACTGCGGCTGCTGCTTTGCCTTGATTTTGGTGAAAACGGGTTGGGTAAGTCCGGCCATGAAGCGACTCAGCAAGACAGGTGTCAGCATCTGTGCCGGCAGCTTTTCAGAAAGCCAGTTGCGGGCCAGTTGCATGTCAGTGGCGATATTGCCGGACTGAGCTTCTGAGTTATCACGGCTGAGACTCAGTGGTTGTCCCCTGCATACTGAGCAGTGCCCGCAGTGTTCAGGTGCATGCTGATCGCCGAAGTACAATGCCAGATTGTGATTCAGACAGCGGTCGAGATTGAAAAAGCGCAGCATGGTAGCAATACGGGCAATTTCTGATTCTTCATTCTTGCAGGCATACTGATAAAGGTTGCCTGCAAGATCGGGGGTGATTAACTCGTGGTTCACCCGGTACACATCGGTGAGTTGTTTGGTTTCCAGTTCAGCCTGGCCGTTGTCAGCCAGTTGCTCCAGCAGACTCAGCACCATTCCCCTCAGGAATCCTTGGTGCTGAAGGGCGTCGAAATCCGGAACGCCCCAAATTTTCCTGAAGCGGGTGTGGCTGACGATGGCGTCGAACAGTCCCTGATGTTCCTGCGGTAAGTGCTGTGTAATTTGTTCAGGAGTCGTCAGCCACTTTACCTTTACGTCTTCGTAGTAGCTGTACTCAGGTTCAACTGCGCCGGCGAGTTCCAGCTGCACCAGCAGCGTCTTCAGTGGTAAAGGACGAATATTGGTGGTTTGCGACAGCGACCAGGCCCTGGTTTCCCACTGACCATTTTGTGTGTTGGCCGTGATTTCATTAAGTAGTGTATCAATGGCATGCTTTTCAGGTGTGTCGCCATAGACAAAGTTTTCCAGCACGTTAATGCCGTCCAGACTGGCCAGCAGTACGCACCGGCTTTTCTGTCCGTCACGTCCGGCACGACCGATTTCCTGACTGTAATTTTCTATGGATTTCGGGAGATCGTAATGCACCACGAAACGGATATCTGCTTTATCGATACCCATACCAAAGGCGATGGTTGCCACAATGATGCGTGTTTCACCCGCCATAAAGCGATTTTGAATAGCAGCACGGTTGTCGTTACCAAGGCCTGCATGATAAGAAACCGCAGAATAACCTGCTGCTTGTAACTCTCCGGCAAGTTCATCCGCCGTTTTTTGCTGGGTTACATACACAATGCCGACGCCGGCAGTTTCATCAAGTACTTGCGTGAGCAACGGGAATTTACCGGTGTTCTGTGCCGGAATCAGGTCTATGTCCAGGTTAGCCCTGTAGAATCCTGTTTGTACGATGTGCTGCAGGCCGATATCGAATTTCTGCGCCATGTCTTTTTGTACCCGGCGCATCGCCGTAGCGGTGAGCAACAGCACCAGCGGAATGTTCAGTGACTGGCGGTAGCGGGGCAGTTTCAGATAGTCGGGACGAAAATTGTGCCCCCATTCGGAGATACAATGGGCTTCATCCACCACCAGCATGGATACAGGAATGCTGTCGATGAAGCGGCGGAAGCGCTCGTTTTTAAATCGCTCTACCGAAATCATCAGGATCTTAAGCTCACCGTCCCGTGCCTGCTGCATCACCTGCTGGCTGTCTTCTTTGCTCAGAGTGGAATCCAGGCTGGAAGCTGCAATACCCTTACTCCGCAGAAATGCCAGCTGATCATGCATCAGCGCAATGAGCGGCGAAATCACCAGTGTGAGATGGGGCAATTGTGTCGCGGTGAACTGATAACACAAAGACTTCCCTGAACCGGTGGGAAACACCGCCAGCGAAGAATGACCGGCCAGAAGCTGCTCAATAGTCTGTTGCTGACCTTCGCGGAAACCGTCGAAGCCAAAACGTTGTTGAAGCTGTTGTATCAGGGTGTGCATATTGTTATTCAATAAGTGATTTAGACTGATATTAATCGTTAACCAGATATCTTATGACTGGCTATGAGGACTGATTTGCCGGCAGGTACTCCGCAATAATTTCCATACGGGCCTGATCCATGGCTTCGCCTATTTGCGGTCCCCGCAGGCCCTGTTCAACAAAGGCTTTGGCGCTCAGCTTGCCAGCCTTGCTGACCGCTTCATTCAGTGCCGTTGCTAAATCATTGACCATATCTGAGGGGGCCGTTATCAGTGAGCATGCTGTAATAAAGTCAGTGAAGCGTTCCGGTTTACGCCAGGCGTCGCACTGATTACACAGGGCAAGCCAGTCTTCTGCCTGGTTTGATGCGGTAAAGTTCTTGCTGAAACGGCTGATCAGGATCGCCAGTCCGGTGTATTTGTTGGGTGCTTTTATCCGCTCACACAACTTCTCTGTTTGTTCCGGTGAAACGTCTGCAAATAGCAGTGCCCAGCGAATGTCGTCACTGCATTGCGCCGCAGCTGCCCGCTGAAGTCGTAAGTCACTGTTTGCCCGGGACGGGATGAGCTCCAAAAACCAGTAACTGAGTGCATCAGCGTTTTCAAGCACCTGAAAATAGACTTCAGGATTCATTTCTCCCAACGCACGGATAGTCTCCTTCCATACACGCTCTGCCGTGAGATGGGCAAGTTCGCCACTGTCAGCCATGGAGCGCATGAGCGAAGCGGTTTCATCCGCTACGGTAAACCCGAGATAAGCATACCTTGCTGCAAAACGGGCAACACGGAATACCCGCAGGGGATCCTCACTAAAGGCTTCAGACACATGCCGCAATGTGCGGGATTCGATATCTTCAACGCCCTGGTAAGGGTCAATCAGATTGCCGTCTTTGTCTCTGGCGATAGCATTTACGGTGAGATCCCGACGGATCAAATCCTGCTCCAGCGTGACGTCAGGTGCAGCGTAACAAACAAAACCGGTGTAACCGCTGCCGGATTTTCTTTCCGTGCGGGCAAGGGCGTACTCTTCTTTGGTTTTCGGATGCAGGAACACTGGGAAATCTTTCCCGACCTGTTCATAGCCTTTGCTGAGCATCTCCTGTGGTGTGGCACCTGTTACTACCCAGTCCCGCTCTGTTACCGGGCGTCCGAGTAATTCATCCCGCACTGCGCCACCCACTAAATAAACATCCATAAACCCATCACGCTGTTTGTTTTGTTTCATTATGCCTGAACTAAGAGGCTTTTTGTTTATCGAAAGGCTTTGATTTTGACTTATTCACCCGGGCCGGTTAGTTTAGTCGCGGTGAATTGCTAACTCTCTCAAACACATGTATCTGAATTATTTTGGACTGACGGACAACCCGTTTTCCATAGCGCCAAACCCCGATTATTTATATATGAGCCCGCGCCACAAAGAGGCACTGGCACATTTAACCTTTGGCCTGCGCGAAAGCGGCGGTTTTGTGATGCTGACCGGCGAGGTTGGCACCGGGAAAACCACGGTATCCCGGAGATTGTTGCAGCAATTACCTGACAATACCCAGGTAGCAATGATTCTAAATCCCACGTTGTCTGCTCTGGAACTGCTGGCTACCGTCTGCGACGAGCTGGGCATTCCCTATGATGTGGACAAGGCCAGTCTGAAATATTTCACTGATCGTATTCTGGCGAAGCTGGCTGACAATCATCAGGCCGGCATGAATACGGTACTGATGATTGATGAAGCCCAGCATCTGATGCCTGAAGTGCTGGAACAGCTGCGTTTACTGACCAATCTGGAAACCAACCGTGAGAAACTGCTGAAGGTGGTGTTAATAGGACAGCCTGAATTACAACAGTTACTGAAGCGAAACGAATTACGGCAGCTGGCTCAGCGTATTACCGCCCGTTATCATTTGTTACCGCTCACCGCACCGGAAGTCTCTTCTTACGTAGCACACCGCTTAAGTGTGGCAAAGGGGGACGTGAGCATTTTCAGCCCTTCGACGATAAAAGCCATTCACCAAATCACTGGCGGAATTCCCAGAGTGATTAATTTGCTTTGTGACCGCGCACTGACCCTGTCATTCACCAAACAGCATGCAGTAGTGAAGAAACCTGTATTCCTTGCCGCAGCAGAACAAATTCTTGGCGAGGATGTGGTGAGCCAGCGTATTCAAAGTCAGCGTAAATGGCTGATGATATTGTTGTTTGTGATTGCTGTGGTGACTGGCTTTGGCCTCGGGAGGTTGTATGTCTGACCTCATTAAAATTGCAGAGCTGAAACCCGGTATGGTGATTATTCGCATCACTGAGCAGAACGGGCCGGTTAAAATTCGCAAAAGTGGTCTGGTATCCAGTGACGCCATGGTACAGGGCCTGGCGGAAATGGGAGTGCAGGAAGTTGAAGTTGACCCTGCTCAAGCCGTTGAAATTGAAAAGCCGGTGCATCACCGCACGCAAACGCAGGCGCTGCTCAGGGGAGAACACGACACCAGTGTCAGTAAGTTTGATGCCGGGTTGTCAGATCAATTTAACCGCAGCTTGTTCCTTCCCACTGTGCAGGGAATGCCGTCGTTGTGGAAAGTGTATACCAGACAGGCAGTGTCTTTTGCCGGTGTCATTCTGGCCGGACTGATTACAGGTGGTGCCATCGGCAGTTACCCTGCGTGGTGGCCTGATACGGTAAATATCGTGTCCGCCGGCGATGAGCGCGGAAACGGACAGGAGATACCGGGAACAACACCTGAAGACAGCACAAACCTGAAATCTACCGGAGAGGCTGTGGTGCCAGACGGTAATAATATTGCCGCAGTGAATAGCAGCCCGGTAAATAACACAAATGAATTAAACCCAGTTCCTGATACCACCGCAGGGAGTCAGCGTGAAATAAGCGCAATCCCAAACCAGAGCACAACCGGGCAGCAAAATACTGTGTCCCCCAATCCGGTGAACAGAGATGGCGCAGGGAATGATACTGCTGCGCAGGCCTCAGATTTAGGCGGTGAAATCATAAATGCGCCGCAGGAAAGCGATGTGAATGTGTCACCGGAGCTTATGGCACGGTTTAACAAGGCCATTGAAGACTTGGACAACAAGGCTACCGAGGACGAGCCTGAAACACAGATCACCGTGCGTGACGATTTACCCCGTGTCGATCAACTTCCTGTCAGAATGCTTACCCGTTTGCCCGGTATGGCGTTTAATGCTCACATGTATGCCAGTCGTCCGTCTGACCGCTGGGTCAGAGTGAACGGCAAACAACTCGGGGAAGGGGACTGGATTGATGACAAGGTGCAAATAGTAAAGATTGAAGCTCAGCGGGTTATTCTGAGTTTCGAAAATAAAGAGTTTTCTATGGCGGCGTTAACAGACTGGTGACCGGGTTTCAGCCCGGCACCTGGCTGATAAATACATCTTTGAAAAATTTCGGCAGATTAATGCCAAAATCATCAGGGCGGACACCTGACTCAATTTCATCGTCGACAGTAAGCAAATCAATGCGTTTGATTTCACTGAAGTGACCTCCGGTAATGCTGTAGAAAGTCATTACCACCGGTGAGGTGAGATCGTCCGGATTTTGTTTACTGATGATCCCCAGTCTCCCGCTTTTCAATTTTACCAGCGAGCCCACGGGGTGGACACCGACACACTGCACGAACTGTTTAACTAACACGCTGTCAAGAGCCGGATCTTTAGCCAGCCTTTTCAGCGCAAGGGCCGGTGTAATGCTGTCTTTGTGAGGACGGTTGGAAATCATCGCATCGTAACAGTCCACAATAGCCGCCATTTTTGACAGGGGGGAGATGGTGTCACTCTTCAGTGCTTTCGGGTAGCCGGAACCGTCTTCCCGCTCGTGGTGTTGTGATATGACCGACAATGCCAAATCTGAAATTTGTTCCCCTTGCTCTACCAGTTCCACGCCAATATCAACATGGCTTTTCACCACATCCCAGTCGGCCTGACTCAGTTTTCCATTTTTATGCCTCAGTTCCTGTGGGATCTGCGACATACCCACGTCCATAAGCAATGCGCCCATACACGCTTCATCAATCGTATCCCGATCATAACCAAGATGCTGGGCAAACATAGCCATCAGGATGGAACAGTTAATCGAATGTTCAAGCAGGTATTGATCTGAATTCTTTATCATTGTCAGGCAGGACATGGCATCCTGATTATCGAAAACTGCATCAATGATGCTGGATGACAGGTCTGATGCCTGCGAGAGATCATTCGGAGCTCCCTGACTGAGAGAGGTGATGAAAGACTGCTGTAAGCTCACGGCTTCTTCATAAAGTACGCTGGCGGCATTCAGAGCGTCTGAATTCGACTGTGTGGCAGGTGAAGGGGCGGGCACCTGGTCACTGACCATTGCTGCTTCCGGCAACTGACTTCTGGCAAAGTCGACTTCTACCACGGTGATCCCCATTTCCTTCAGCTTACCGATGGATACCGGTGATTTCACCACGCCGCTGGAGCGCACGCGTAATTGTCCGGTTTGTTCTAAAACCTGATTGACGTACATACCCGGAATGAGTTCATCAATAGTCACGTTTTTTAGCATGCAATGTTACCTGAGCAGAAGCCGGGGCCGAAAAAAAGGGCGATGCTGATGCATCGCCCTTTGAGTATAGTTGATATCGAAAAAATTAAAGCCAGACTGGTTGTCTACTTTCGTATGATTCGATGGTCTCTGTCAGTTCCAGCGTCTGACCAATAGCATCTAAGCCTTTGATCAGATTGTTTTTGTGGTGTGCAAGTATATCAAAGCTAAATACTGCATCGCCTGCTTTCACTGTTTGTGCCGGCAAATCGATTTCCACAGCGGTTTCCGGTTTGGTTTTGACAATGGCAAACAGCTTATCCATTTGCGCGGATGTCAGCGCTACCGGTAGCAACTGGTTGTTAATGCAGTTGCCGTAGAAAATGTCAGCGAAGGATGTGGCGATAACGGCATCAAAACCAAAATCTGCCAGTGCCCATGGCGCGTGTTCCCGGCTGGAACCACAACCAAAATTTTCCCGCGACATCAGTATACTTGCGCCGGCGTGTTCCGGTTTATTTAACACGAAATCAGGATTGGGTTCTTTTTCATGTAAGTCCAGATAGCGCCAGTCGTGAAACAAATGTTTACCGTATCCGCTGCGTGTTACGCCAGTAAGGAACTGTTTCGGGATGATCTGATCCGTATCGACGTTAGCCTGATCAAGGGGGCAGGCGCGGCCGGTGTGTGTAGTAAAACCTTGACTCATGACTTACTCCTGAAATTCTCTGACATCGGCGAAACGGCCTTTTAATGCAGCGGCAGCTGCCATCGCAGGGCTCACCAGGTGAGTGCGGGCACCGCGGCCCTGACGGCCTTCGAAGTTACGGTTACTGGTTGAAGCACAACGGTCACCGGCCTGAAGAATGTCATCATTCATGCCCAGACACATCGAACAACCCGGCAAACGCCACTCGAACCCTGCATCGGTAAAGATTTTATCCAAACCTTCTGCTTCCGCCTGACGTTTAACCGCACCGGAGCCCGGCACAACAATCGCGGTGACGTTGTCAGCGACTTTGCCCTGTTTGGCGATGAATGCAGCAGCACGCATGTCTTCAATACGACCATTGGTACAAGAGCCGATAAATACATGACTGATGGCCACATCTTCCAGCTTGTCGCCGGCAGATAAGCCCATGTATGACAGGGCTTTTCTCGCGCTCTCTTTCTCTACCGCATCGCTGAAGGAGTCAGCTGCAGGTACCGGTGTATCCACACCAATTACCTGCCCCGGGTTAGTGCCCCAGGTGACCTGTGGTGCGATATCAGCGGCATTTAATTCAACAACACTGTCGAACTTCGCGCCATCTTCACTGTACAGTGTTTTCCAGTATGCAACGGCGTCATCCCACGCTTCGCCGGAGGGTGCATATTCACGGCCTTTCACGTAGTTAAATGTGGTCTCATCCGGCGCAACCATACCGGCTTTCGCACCGGCTTCAATACTCATGTTACAGATAGTCATACGCTCTTCCATGGTCAGAGAGCGGATGGCTTCACCGGCGTATTCGATAACATAACCGGTAGCGCCGGCGTGTCCGATTTTGCCGATAATGGCCAGAATGATATCTTTTGCCGTAATGCCCACCGGTAATTTACCGTGCACATTAATCAGCATGCTTTTCGCTTTACTTTGCTTCAGAGTTTGTGTGGCGAGTACATGCTCAACCTGAGATGTACCGATACCGAATGCTAAAGCCCCGAATGCGCCATGGGTTGCGGTATGCGAGTCACCACAAACTGCGGTAACGCCGGGCAGGATCAGGCCCAGTTCAGGACCCATTACGTGAACAATACCCTGCTTCTGGTGACCAACAGGGAAGAGCTTAACGCCGTGTTCTTCACAGTTTTTCGCCAGCGTTTGCAACTGTAACGCATTTTGCGGACCGCAGGCGTCAATGGCCAGCGAGCGGGTAGAGATACTGTGATCCATGGTGCCGAATGTACGGTCAGGTCGACGCACTTTGCGGCCTTTTTCATTCAAACCTGCGAAGGCCTGAGGCGAAGTCACTTCGTGGATCAGGTGACGATCGATATACAATAAGCTGTCTTCGCCAATCTGGTCTACAACGTGTGCTTCCCAGACTTTGTCATATAAGGTCTTGGCCATGACGGTCTGTTACTCCTGATTTAAAATCTGTTTGACAATTTCATCGCCGACCTGAGCCGTGGTGGACGCTTGTGCGCGTTTATTCTCAGGTAACAATTCACCGGTTAATACACCGGCTTCTAACGTGGCTACAACCGCTTTTTCGATAGCGTCTGCAGCATCTTGCAGGTTTAAGCTGAAACGCAACATCATGGCTGCTGACAGCACCTGAGCGATAGGGTTAGCAATACCCTGGCCGGCAATATCCGGTGCTGAACCACCGGCCGGCTCGTATAAGCCAAAGCCTTCTTCGTTCATACTGGCTGATGCCAGCAGGCCCATAGAACCGGTCATCATGGCGCATTCGTCTGAAATGATGTCGCCGAACAGGTTAGAGCATAACATCACGTCGAACTGGGCCGGGTTTTTCATCACCTGCATGGTCGCGTTATCAATATAGATGTGCTCAAGTTCCACATCAGGATAGTTTTTGGCGACTTCTTCAGTGACTTCGCGCCACAAACGGCTGCATACCAGTACGTTGGCTTTATCTACCGAGGTAACTTTGCCACGGCGCTTTTGCGCAGCTTCGAAGGCTGATACCGCGATTCTGCGAATTTCCCGTTTGGAGTAGCGCATAGTATCAAAGGCGTATTCTTCTTCACCTTCGCCGTCACGGCCTTTGGGCTGACCGAAATAGATACCGCTGGTCAGCTCGCGGACAACCAGTACATCCACACCGCTGGCAGCAATGTCTGCACGCAGCGGGGATAAGTTCTCAAGACCCGGATAAATTTTGGCAGGACGCAGGTTACTGAATAAATCGAAATGACTGCGAAGGGTTAACAGTGCTGCGCGTTCAGGGCGTTGTTCCAGTGGCAGGGAATCCCATTTTGGTCCACCGATTGAGCCGAATAAAATCGCGTCGGCCTGTTCACAACCTTGCAGAGTGGCTGGCGGTAATGCTTCACCTTCAGTATCAATGGCATAGCCACCTACCGGATACGCGGTCCGGTTGAAAGTCACTTTGAATTTGCTCTCAACGGCATCCAGGACCTTGTTGGCTTCCTGCATGACTTCCGGGCCGATACCGTCTCCGGCGAGTACGGCAATATTGAATTCGCTCATTTATACTCCTGCAACGCGTTCTTGTTGAATCTTTTGCTGATCAATCTGGTCAGCAACATGTGTATTGTTCAGTACGAAGATAAGGGCTTTAACCCCGGCTTCGACAATGTCTGTGGCCAGGCCGATACCGTGGAAACGGCGGCCTTTGTACTCGGCGATAACACCGACCTGGGCAAGGGCGTCAGCACCTTCACCTTTCGAGTCCAGTTTGAAGTCCACCACTTCCAGGTCTTCATGGCCCAGAATAGAAATAATGGCATTAAAGGCGGCATCCACCGGACCGTTACCGATGGCTGTTTTGGTAACGGTTTCGCTGCCGACCTGTAAACGTACAGTGGCACTGGGAATGATTTCCCGGCCAGAGTTGGCCTGCAGATAAGACAGCTGGTAATACGCGTCTTCGTGTTTTTGCTGATCGAAAAACAGCAAGGCTTCCAAATCATAGTCGTAAACCTGACCTTTCTTATCGGCCAGCGCAAGGAATGCGGTGTAAACCGTTTCCAGGTCGTAGTCTTCCGCCTTGTAGCCCAACTCTGTCAAACGGTGCTTGATAACGTGACGACCGGAGCGTGATGTCAGGTTCAGGTTGTTTTTGTTAATACCCACACTTTCCGGTGTCATGATTTCATAGGTATTTTGCGCTTTTAATACACCGTCCTGGTGGATACCTGAGGAGTGACTGAAGGCATTCGCGCCCACAATGGCTTTGTTCGACTGAACCGGCATATTACACAACTGGCTGACCAGCTTGGAGGTACGGAAAATTTCAGTGGAATTGATGTTGGTTTGCATGCCCAGCATGGCTTCGCGGGTTTGCAGTATCATCGCGATTTCTTCCAGTGAACAGTTTCCTGCACGCTCACCGATACCGTTAATGGTACATTCTACCTGACGTGCACCTTGCTCGACAGCCGCCAGCGAGTTGGCAACCGCCAGACCTAAATCGTTGTGACAGTGCACGGAAATCGTGGCTTTATCGATATTCGGTACGCGGTTAAACAGGTTGCCGATGATGCCGCCGAACTCGGTGGGTGTTGTGTAGCCCACGGTATCCGGAATATTTACGGTAGTGGCACCGGCATTGATGGCGGCTTCAACCATGCGGCAAAGATAATCGATGTGGGTACGGCCGGCATCTTCACAGGAAAATTCCACATCATCGGTGTAGCGGCGGGCATGCTTTACTGCAGCTACTGCCATATCAACGACTTCGTCCTGTGATTTTCTGAGTTTGGCGCCAACATGAATTTCAGATGTGGCGATAAAGGTATGGATACGGAATTGTTCAGCGACACTCAGCGCCTGGCCACATGCATCGATGTCTTTTTCAAGGGCACGGGATAAACCGCAAACCACACTGTTTTTCACTTCGCGGGCGATCATCTGCACGGATTTAAAATCACCCGGCGAAGATACCGGGAAACCCGCTTCGATGATGTCTACGCCCAGACGTTCGAGGGCCAGAGCGATCTGCAATTTTTCTTTGGCACTTAAACTGGCGGGCAGTGCCTGCTCGCCGTCGCGTAACGTGGTATCAAAGATTTTTACCTGATTCGTCATGGCTTGTACTCGTGGTGATAATTAGTAAAAAAAAACCCGTGCGATGCACGGGTTTATTGTAATTCCTCTTACTGGATGCATTCTACCCGTGCAGTCTTGCTGCCATAAGGAGTAGAAGAGAAAGTAAAAAATGTTGCATAATTATGCGAATTTCACGGGCATCCAATTGATAGCCGTCAATGTAACCATACAGGGGCCACAGGTCAACCTTTCTTTGCCATCATGAATATAATAATTGGTTATATTTATCCTAACTCTGTTTGGTTGGTCAGGTATTTAAGGTGAATTTTTTCCACTTTACCGTGGTGGAAAGCAATAATTCTCTTAATGAGAGTGTGCGTGGGGCCAGTCTGCCTTTGTGATTCCAGCGGTGTCCGCAGCATGCGGCAGCCATCACAGCTTTGGTGGGTTTCAGTAGTGTATAGTCGGTGTCTGTATTGTTAGCCTGACTCACACCATCAAAAGTAAACCAGCCATACTTATTGGTGTGCACCATTTCATTCTCAGGCTGAACACGGTCAATAGAGTCCAGCTCGATATGCTCTTCATCAAAGCGAAGTAATCTTACCGGTACGGGTAAACCATAGGCTGCATGGCCTGTATACCAGGTTTGCGTGTCCTCCGGCGTAATTTTATGGGCTGGACATTTAGGTGCCTGTTTACATTGCCAGGTACCGTTGTGACTGTCTACTGCAAGCGGTGTTTTGTGGTTTGCCAGATAGTGGGCTGCCCGTTGGATCCGGTGAGGAAGTGCGGCCAGTCTGCGTTGGAGGTAGGATATCTGCGCAGCGGACGCTTGTGAAAGCACTAGCAACTCGCGCTCGTAAAGGGCATTACAAATTTCTGTGAAGACCGGAGAATCGTCGGTTGCGCCGGTGGCAGCAAAAATATCAGTCTGACTGGACGACGTGTGAGAACCTGACGACATGGCTACAAAGGATTATGAAGAATATCAGTAAAGTAGCATTAAAAAGAACGGGTAGCCAGCGCTACCCGTTCATAGTCATTATTGACCTTTGATTGCACTGCGACCCGGATAAACCGCTTTGTCGCCCAGTGCCTGCTCGATACGCAGTAACTGGTTGTACTTGGCAACACGGTCAGAACGGCACAGAGAACCGGTCTTGATTTGACCCGCTGCAGTACCAACCGCCAGGTCAGCGATAGTCGCATCTTCGGTTTCGCCTGAACGGTGAGAGATAACCGCAGTGAAGCCGGCATCTTTCGCCATCTTGATTGCATTCAGGGTTTCGGTCAGTGAACCGATCTGGTTGAATTTAATCAGGATAGAGTTACCGATACCATTCTCGATACCACGGGACAGGATTTTGGTGTTAGTCACAAACAGGTCGTCACCAACCAGTTGTACTTTGTCACCAATCTTCTTAGTCAGGCTTGCCCAACCGTCCCAGTCACTCTCGTCCAGACCGTCTTCGATAGAAACGATAGGGTACTGTTCAGCCAGTTCAGCCAGGTAGTCACCAAAGGTTTCTGAGTCAAAAGATTTGTCTTCACCAGACAGGACATATTTGCCGTCTTTGTAGAATTCCGACGCCGCACAGTCCAGTGCCAGCGTGATGTCTTCGTTCATTTTGTAGCCCGCTTTTTCAACGGCTTCTACAATAACAGCCAGCGCTTCAGCGTTAGAGCTCAGGTTAGGTGCAAAACCACCTTCGTCACCTACTGCTGTGTTCAGGCCTTTAGCAGACAGTACTTTTTTCAGGTTATGGAAAATTTCCGCACCCATGCGCAGGGCTTCTTTGAAGCTCTTGGCACCAACTGGCTGAACCATGAATTCCTGAATGTCTACGTTGTTGTCAGCGTGCTCACCACCGTTGATGATGTTCATCATAGGTACAGGCATAGAGTACTGACCTGACGTACCGTTTAAGTCAGCGATGTGCTCGTAAAGTGCAACGCCTTTTTCAATTGCAGCCGCTTTGGCAACAGCCAGAGAAACCGCCAGGATCGCATTTGCACCCAGCTTTTCTTTGTTCTCTGTACCGTCCAGCTCTAACATTTTGTTATCAACGTCAGTTTGTGCCAGTGGATCCATGCCAGCCAGCGCCGGAGCAATGATGTCGTTTACTGCAGCAACGGCTTTTTCTACGCCTTTGCCCAGGTAACGGCTTTTATCACCGTCACGCAGTTCCAGTGCTTCACGTGAACCAGTTGATGCACCGGATGGTGCAGCGGCACGACCCATTGCGCCTGAATCAAGGTAAACGTCTGCCTCTACAGTGGGGTTACCACGAGAGTCCAGGATTTCGCGTCCTACAATGCGAGCAATCTTCGCCATTTTATTTCCTCAACGTTTGTGCAAAAGGCAACGGGAGTAAGCCTTCTGCTTTTTAGAATCAGTGATTTTCTTTCTGGTATTTCCCGGCAGCTTCTACAAATCCTTTAAACAGCGGGTGGCCATCACGGGGCGTAGAAGTAAACTCAGGGTGGAACTGACCGGCAACAAACCATGGATGGTCAGGGATTTCGATCACTTCTACAAGGCGTTTGTCGGTGGACAAACCACTTACTTTCAAGCCTGCAGCTTCAATCTGGTCACGAAGGTTATTATTTACTTCGTAACGGTGACGGTGACGTTCGTAAATCTCTTCGCTGCCGTAGGTTTCACAGACTTTGCTGCCCGGGATCAGGTGACAAAGCTGGCTGCCTAAACGCATGGTGCCGCCTAAATCTGAAGAGGCATCACGCTGTTCGGTAGAGCCGTCTGCATCCAGCCATTCGGTGATCAGGCCAACAACCGGGAACGGTGTTTTGGGATCGAATTCGGTGCTGTTTGCGTTTTCCATACCAGCTACATTGCGGGCAAATTCAATTAAAGCAACCTGCATACCCAGACAAATACCCAGATAAGGGACTTTATTCTCGCGGGCATAGCGTGCTGCTGCAATTTTGCCTTCGATACCGCGCTCGCCGAAACCGCCGGGTACTAAGATAGCATCCAGGTGTTCTAAAATTTGTGTACCTTTTGTTTCAACGTCCTGAGAATCGACATAGTGAATATTCACTGTCAGGCGGTTTTTCAGACCAGCATGTTTTAATGCTTCATTGACAGATTTGTACGCGTCAGGCAGTTCAACATATTTGCCCACCATACCGATATTCACTTCTGCAGTAGGGTTAGACTCTGCATAAAGTACCTGTTCCCATTCGGTCAGATCGGCTTCTTTGCAATCCAGACGGAAACGGTCAACAACCAGCTGGTCCATACCCTGTGCTTTAAGCGCAGCCGGGATACGGTAGATGCTGTCTACGTCTTTCAGTGAGATAACGGCTTTATCTGCCACGTTAGTGAACAGGGCAATCTTAGAGCGCTCGGTAGCCGGCAGGGCGCCAACAGAACGGCAAACCAGGATGTCCGGTTGAATACCGATAGAACGCAGCTCTTTAACAGAGTGCTGAGTAGGCTTAGTTTTTACTTCGCCGGAAGCCGGCATGTAAGGTACCAGCGTCAGGTGCATGAACATGGCGCGCTCGCGGCCGACTTCTGTACCTAACTGGCGGATAGCTTCCAGGAACGGTTGTGATTCAATATCACCTACTGTACCGCCTACTTCAACAATTGCCACATCGTGACCTTCTGCACCGTCGATAACGCGACGCTTAATTTCGTTGGTGATGTGCGGGATGACCTGGATGGTTGCACCTAAATAGTCACCACGTCTTTCACGGCGTAATACTTCTTCGTAAACCCGGCCAGTGGTGAAGTTATTACGCTTGGTCATACGGGTGCGGATAAAACGCTCGTAGTGACCTAAATCTAAATCGGTTTCTGCGCCATCATCCGTGACAAACACTTCCCCGTGTTGAATTGGGCTCATTGTGCCTGGATCAACGTTGATATACGGATCCAGTTTTAACATCGTAACGGTGAGACCACGCGCTTCAAGAATGGCTGCTAACGAAGCGGCAGCAATACCTTTACCAAGCGATGATACGACACCACCGGTGACGAAAATATAATTTGTCATGCGAAACCTAAGGCTTTGGATTGTATGGCTAATGTGCTGAGAGTTGGCAAAACGGGATTCAGCACTTGGACGGCGCAATATTATAGCGAAAGAGTAGCAGGCAAACAATCTGTTTGCCTGCTGGTCTGGCGGGTTTATTTCAGGTAAGTTAATAAAGCCTTAAGTATCACGCCTGACTTAGCCGTTTTAGCGTATAAATTAAATCCAGTGCCTGCCTGGGAGAAAGCTCATCGGGAGACAAATTATTCAGTGCATCCCGCAGCGGGTCAGGCATATCGGTAAAGTGCATTTCCGATTGTCCGGCTCTGGTCGTGGGAGCACCGGAATCTGACGAAGTTTTTGTTGTCTTTGTGGCCGGGGCGTCTTCCTGTGGTGCCCGGTTTTCCAGTTCATGTAATTTAGCCCGGGCAGCATTGATTACCGGGCGGGGAACGCCGGCAAGCTGGGCAACCTGTAAGCCATAGCTTTTGCTGGCCGCACCGGTTTCTACAGTATGCATAAAGCGGATGGTATCGTCGTGCTCTACGGCATCTAAATGCACATTGACCACGCCTTCTTCAGAATCAGCTAATTGTGTCAGTTCAAAATAATGGGTGGCAAACAAGGTATAAGCATTAATCTCCCTTGCCAGGAAGCAGGCACATGCCCAGGCGAGAGATAAGCCATCGTATGTACTGGTGCCGCGCCCGATTTCATCCATTAATACCAGCGAGTGCTCAGTGGCATTATGCAAAATATTGGCGGTCTCGGTCATTTCCACCATGAAGGTAGAACGCCCTGACGCCAGGTCATCTGATGCACCAATACGTGTGAAAATACGATCCACACGGCCGATTTTTGCATTTTCTGCAGGTACGTAACACCCAAGGTATGCCATCAGTACAATCAGAGCGGTCTGACGCATGTACGTTGATTTACCGCCCATGTTCGGACCGGTAATAACAAGCATGCGCTGTTTGGTGTCCAGTGTTACCGGGTTGGCAATAAACGGGTCCGTCATGACCTGCTCAACCACAGGGTGCCGACCGGCTTCATAAGTGATTTCACGGTTATCTGTGAGGGTAGGGCAATGTAAGTCGAGCGCGGTCGCCCGGTCGGCAAAACACTGAATCACATCCAGTTTAGCCAGTGCTTCCGCTGTGTTTATCAGCTTAGTAAGCTGAGGCTGGAAGGCATCGAATAATCCTTCATAAAGTTGCTTTTCCAGAGCCAGCGCCCGGCCCTGACTGGTCAGTACTTTATCTTCATGTTCTTTCAGCTCAGGCGTAATGTAACGCTCGGTGTTCTTCAACGTTTGACGGCGGATATAATCTGCCGGGGCAGCGCCACTATTCGCGCGGCTTAATTCGATAAAAAAGCCATGCACTTTGTTATAGCCCACTTTCAGTGTAGAGACGCCGGTACGCTCCCGTTCTCTGACCTCCAGAGCATCCAGGTAGTCCGTGGCTCCCCTTGACAGCGCCCGCAATTCATCAAGCTCTTCATTAAAACCTTCAGCGATAACACCACCATCGCGGATGACAACCGGAGGGTTATCTACGATAGCCTGATTTAACAGGCTTTGTAATTCAGGATAGGTGCTCACAGCATTGGCCAGATCTGCACATAACGGGTCCTCAAGAGAGGATAACTGGTCGAGTAGTCCGGGCAATTCGTTAAATGCATTGCGTAAACGGGAGAAATCCCTGGGACGGGCCGAACGCAGGGCTAACCGCGCCATGATACGTTCTATGTCACCAATGCGTTTTAATGTATCGGCGATATCTTCATGACCCTGTTCAATCAGTTTTCCGATGGCCTGCTGGCGTCGGGTGAGTTCATAATGATCGGTAATGGGGGCGTGCAAATAGCGTTGAAGTAATCTGCTGCCCATGGGGCTGGCGGTAGAATCCAGCACGCTGAACAGGGTATTTTCCTGACTGCCTGATAAGTTCGAGGTTAATTCCAGGTTTCTTCGCGTGGCGGCATCTAACTGAATACGTGTTTCCTGCTGTTCACGATGAATACTGCGAATATGGGGCAGGGCGGTACGTTGAGTATCTTTAACGTATTGCAGTACACAGCCGGCTGCACCGGTGGCTTTATCTAAGCCGTTGATCCCAAAACCATCCAGTGATTTTGTGCCGAATTGCTGATTGAGTTGCTCAGTTGCCGTTTGCTGATCAAACTCCCATTCGGGACGGCGACGTAAACCTTTTCGTTTTTCAATAAGAGGTAAACCCTCGAATCCTTCCGGATAAAGCAGTTCTGCAGGATTAAGGCGTTGCAATTCGGCCAGCAATTGTTCATCGCTGTCACATTCAACCACCAGAAAACGTCCGCTGCTGATATCGAGGGTGGCAACGCCGTACTGCATGCTGTGACCACACACTGCAGCAAGCAGGTTATCACGGCGCTCTTCTAATAGTGCTTCATCGGTGACTGTACCCGGGGTGACAATACGCTGAACCTGACGTTCTACCGGCCCTTTGCTGGTGGCAGGATCGCCAACCTGCTCACAAATCGCCACGGACTCGCCCATTTTTACCAGGCGCGCCAGGTAACCTTCCACTGCGTGATAAGGCACTCCCGCCATGGGAATGGGTTCACCGCCGGATTTGCCTCTGGCTGTTAATGAAATATCCAGCAGGTGTGCGGCCTTTTTGGCATCGTCATAGAAGAGTTCATAAAAGTCTCCCATCCGGTAAAACAGTAAAATATTAGGATGTTGTGCTTTTATGGCCAGATACTGGCGCATCATCGGCGTATGTGATTCCAAGAAAACCTCTTTGTTATGTTGATGCTGTTTGCGAAGGCGCTATTGTCCGGAAGACGGAACTGCATTTGAAACACGGCGTAAACCCATCCATGGGGCCTCGACTGCCGCTTCCCTGCGGCAGACGGTTTCAAATGCAGTCCTCGTATTCCGTACGCGCGCCTTCTCAGTCAGGCGCTTCCGGCCGGAGCATGGAACTGCATTGGAAACACGAAGCAATTCCTTCCCCGACAGGATTGAACTTAATCACTCCGGCGTCCGCTAAATGTGTAAAATGGTACAACGGAATTAATTCATTGGTGAGTATTATTCGTATGAGCGCAGATTTTTCAACTGTTTCACAAGACAGTGCCTTACTTAAACAGGTGGTTGCCACCGGAGATGTGCTTCGCCGGCGGAACTGGCATTTATCCTGTGCTGAGTCTTGTACCGGTGGTGGAATTGCTTACGTATTAACTTCTGTTTCCGGTAGTTCTGACTGGTTCAATCAATCCTGGGTCACTTATTCAAATGAGGCTAAGCAATCACTTATTGGAGTGAAAGCTGAAACGCTTGCGGAATTTGGCGCAGTGTCGGAACAAACTGTAGCTGAAATGGTGCAGGGTGTTGTTCAGGAGAGTGGTGCGCAGGTTGGCGTGTCGGTGAGTGGTATTGCAGGGCCTGGCGGCGGTTCGGCGGAAAAGCCGGTGGGTACAGTTTGGTTTGGCTTTATGATAGACGGTGAACTCATCACGCAGCGTCACGTATTTTCCGGTGACCGGTTAGCGGTGCGGGAACAGGCCATTGCCCATGCAGTTTCATATCTGTACCAACGACTGGTTGCTGTATAAAACGGGATTTGACAGACTAATTGTGAAATCTTACTTGACTGTATGCTTATACAGTATAAAATGCACTCAACATTCGAATTACGTTTCGTGAGTTACTGAAGCGCTGACCGAATCATATTTTGCGGAAGTTAAAAAATAACAGAAGTAAAAGTGGCAGCGTAATACGACAGGGTAACTACCGGACAGTCATTATCTTGAGGATAATATCGTGGACGACAACAAAAACAAAGCTCTTTCCGCCGCTCTTGGCCAAATTGAAAAGCAATTTGGTAAAGGTGCCATTATGCGTCTGGGTGACAATCAGGCGCATGATATCGAAGCCATTTCTACCGGTTCACTCAGTATCGACATTGCACTTGGAATAGGCGGTTTACCTTGCGGGCGTGTTGTTGAAATCTACGGTCCTGAGTCATCAGGTAAAACAACTCTGACACTGCAAGTTATCGCTGAAGCGCAAAAGAAAGGCAAAACTTGTGCATTCGTTGATGCTGAACACGCACTGGATCCTGTCTATGCAAGAAAGCTGGGCGTAAACATTGACGACCTGCTGGTCTCTCAGCCTGATACCGGTGAGCAGGCGCTGGAAATCTGTGACATGCTTGTTCGTTCCGGTGCAGTCGACGTAGTAATTGTTGACTCGGTAGCTGCGTTAACACCGAAAGCAGAGATTGAAGGTGAGATGGGTGATTCTCACGTGGGTCTTCAGGCACGTCTGATGTCTCAGGCACTGCGTAAGCTTACCGCTAACATCAAGAAATCGAATACGCTGTGTATCTTCATCAACCAGATCCGTATGAAGATTGGTGTTATGTTCGGTAACCCTGAAACCACAACAGGTGGTAACGCGTTGAAATTCTATGCCTCTGTGCGTCTGGATATCCGTCGTATCGGTGCGGTTAAAGAAGGTGATGAGGTTGTTGGTAACGAAACCCGTGTGAAAGTGGTGAAGAACAAAGTTGCACCACCGTTTAAGCAGGCGGAATTCATGATTCGTTACGGCGAGGGTATCAGTAAGGAAGCTGAACTTATTGACCTTGGTGTGAAGCAGAAGCTGGTTGATAAAGCCGGTGCCTGGTATAGCTACAACGGTGACCGTATTGGTCAGGGTAAAGCGAACGTAATGGCGTTCCTGAAAGATAACCCTGATATTGCGAATGACATCGAAACTAAGCTGCGCGCAGAGTTACTGGCTCAAAAAACAGTGAAGCCTGAAGAAGCCGAAGGCGAAACAGAAGAGAAATTGTAAGATTTATGTCCGGCAGCCTGTGAAAGGCTGCGCATGAAACGACAAATCAATAGACAGTAAATTAAATCAGAAGCCAGCTGAAAAGCTGGCTTCTTTTTTTGTGTGAAAAACCGGTTTTAAAAAAATCAATACCCGGAAAGGCGAGCCGTCCTGTAAGAAGGCCTCTGTAGACCATTTAGCTCCTTTTATTAGTGTTATCTAATGAAAAGAACAATAAAATCAGTAGGTAATGAACTGTACAAAAGACGAGGAATGCACTTTTTTATCGTTCAATTTACTGTAGAAGTGAAGATGACTGCCGTTAAAAACATAAACTTATAAAAAAGATTTCACCAGCTCCCGAATATGGAAGGTGAAACACAAACACGGGAACGCGTTATGAAATCACTCTCACTTCAGAAAAAATTTGTGCTCATTGTTGGCGGTGCTATCGCATTGTTACTGATTGTAGCAACGATTTTCCTGCTCAATATTGTCAGCGATAAAACCAGGCAGACCGTTGAGCGGGATCTCCATTTTCTCGTTACCAGTGAAGCGGAATCTGTAAAAGGTTTCTTTGCTACCTACGGAGGTGTCGCTTCTACATTTCTGAACAATCCTTTCTTCACTGACTTTTTTACTCAACACTCGCAGCGTGGCGGTACGTTAAGTGGTGAGGCTGCTGACGATATTTTTGCGTCATTCAGCGCCATCAGCAGTAATGACAAGCACATTAAGTCTGCTTTTTTCGGTACCGCCGGTACCGGAGAGTATTTTTATGAGCAGGGCCGTGTGGGTGAAGAAGATAATTACTTTGCAAATCAGCGCCCGTGGTTTTTGACCGCTGTAGAAAAAGGGGGCATCTATGTCACACCTCCGGCGACAGATTCACAGGATGGAAGCGTTTCGACGGTGGTTCAGGGGCCTGTGTACCGGGATGGTAAGCTTCTGGGAGTGGGTGGCGTGGATATTCTCATCACCACAGTCGCAGATATGCTGTCAGAGATCCAATATGAGAAAGCCGGCGCTGCGTTTCTTGTCGATGACGAACAAAATATTGTGTACTTCCCGGGGAGCAGGGAAGCCCTGCCACTATCATCTCCACTGGCGTCCATTGATAAAAGCCTGAAAGGTGCTGATGGCTTTGCAGCTTTAAGCGTAGATATTGCCCGCCATCCGGAAGGTATGACGCCAGTTTCATACAACAATGAAAATTATTTTGTTGTTTATAAACATGTCACTCTAGCTTCGCCGCAAATGAACTGGACATTGGGATTACTGGTTCCGGAGGCCGTGGTTGAAGCGCCGGTACAAGAGGCGTTACATACTTCACTAATTGTTGCTGTGGTTGTACTGGTTATCGCCGGAGCAGTTACCTGGTTTGCTGGTGCAGTGATCACCCGTCCGATTTTACAGCTCAAAGACGCTATGGCTGATATTGCTTCAGGAGATGGTGACTTAACCCGTCGTCTTGAAATTAAGTCGGGCGATGAAGTCGGGCAACTGGCTGAACAATTCAATGTATTTACCGGTAAAATTCATACATTACTACAGGATATTGTTCAGCATACCAGAGCTGTCGCTGAGGCCGCAGACCACTTGCGTGATGTGTCCGGCGCCAGCAGCCGCGAAATCAATCAGGAAAGAACTGAAGTAGACAGTGTGTCGACGGCAGTAACGGAAATGGCGCATACCGTACAGGAAATTTCAGCTAATGCTGCCGAATCCAGCAGAGCCGCAACCGTAGCAGAGCAGCAGGCGACAGACGGCATGTCGCAGGCACAAAACATGTTAACTGAGATCCATGCTCTTGCAGACGCAATCAGTCAGGGCGTTCAGACAGTTAGTGGTTTGAGCCAGGAGTCAGATAATATCGGCGCGGTCGTTGATGTGATCAACAGCATAGCGGAGCAAACAAATTTACTGGCATTGAATGCGGCTATTGAGGCTGCCCGTGCCGGTGAACAGGGAAGAGGTTTTGCGGTCGTTGCTGATGAGGTACGCTCGCTGGCTTCGCGGACTCAGGACTCCACTGATGATATCCGCAAGATGGTAGAAAAGCTCCAGAAGATGGCATCAGAAACCGACACGGCGATGAAGGCTGGTAAAGAGCGCTCATTAAAAGGCGTAGAGAAAACCGAACTGGTGGTGTCTTCCTTGCGGGATATCAGCCACTCGATCAGTACTGTTCAATCGCAGAGTACACAAATTGCCAGAGCGACTGAGCAACAAACCGTGGTGGCAACTGAAATAGATGAGGCGCTGGTTAAAATCATTAATCTGAGTGAAAAGACCAGCGAACATTCAGAGGAGCTGGCTGCCGAGGCTACTCAGCTCAGCGGTGTATCTACCGAGCTGAAAGATTTGGCGGGACAGTTTAAGTTGTAACTTTGCGGTCAGGCCGTATCGGGTAAACAGGCCGGCAGGTTTCTGTGCCGGCTTATACCCGCTGGGGAAGTTGCCCGCTGTTCTCCCAGCCTTCCGGCATTTTACCCTGAAGCACATAGGACCAGGCAATCAATTCTGCAATTACATAATACAGAGATTCCGGGATTTCCTGCCCGAGATCTAATGTTGCCAGCAAGTCAGAAAGGTAGGGATCTTCGTGAATAAGAATGCCAGCATCTTCAGCGGCCCGAATGATTTCACCGGCCAGTTCACCGTACCCTTTTGACACGACTTTAGGTTTTGCTCCGGCTTCGCCACTGTTGTATCTCAAGCCAATCGCTTTACGTGTTTTGTCACTCATACCAGTGTCTCGAACAGTTGATAGGGCGTATCTTTGAGTGACGGCGGTATTTTTCCCCGTTGACAACTGTGCTGTTCAACCTCAAGACCCAGGCCTTTTAAACGCTTTAACAGCCATGGCATGGTGTCCATAACCTTTATCAACAGTGCATCTGTCGATGTGTATACATTGATATGAATAACGTCCTTATCAATTTTAGTTTTTGCCAGCAGCTCTCCATACTCGCCTGCACTGAGTTTCATGGTCAGATGCCATATTCTCTGTGCGGACGACTTTGCCTGCTCTTCCCGCGCGTCCCGTTCTTCGACACGAAGAAACAGTTCGGGAGGTGGCTGCTCATCACCGGCTACAGGCAACACATAATACAAGGTGTCCTGACCCTGCAACCGGGCTTCTGCACTCTGGAGTTTTTGTTGCTGATGATTAGCGAGCAGTGACTTAACATGATCGAGCAAATGGGTTCTGCTGTCGATTTGCGCCATATCGCCGGCAGTTTTTGATGGCGGACTACCCCCGCCGGCGGAAGCACCACTTCTGACTATTACCGATTCAGCTTTATCCAGCGCTTTTGCAAGGTCGGGCTGATTTCGAACAGCACGGCCTGCAAAACTGATTTGTAATAGTGTGATAAGGGCATTCACGAAACCGGATTGTGATGGCGGATTAAGAATATTCGTTGGCGTTGTCACCAGGGCGGGTGTCTGTAACAGCTGTTTAATCGACTGCGCCGTATCCTGAGACGGAATGCCAGTCTCTGTTTGAACGGTAACGGCATGTTGAATATTGTCAGTTCCCGCGGCAGTTTTTATAACAGGAAGTGAAGCGGCTATCTGAGCGGATAAAGCACTCATTAAATCCCTTGTACCGGCAGCCGTTCCCGGAGACGCTTTGGTAAGGATAGAAACCAGTTTAGTCAGTGCTTCTGATGTAGAACCTGTTTCTGCGAGAAGTTGCCGTGAAAGCTGACGGATATTTTCACTGACGCGGCTAAGCTGTTCGGGCGGCAGGTTCAGCGGCCCTGCAGAAAGGACATCTTTTATATTATTAGATGTCGCACCTGATATTTGCTGACCGGCTACCGGAGCCGCCAGATCCGGTGGCGGTTGGATATGCAATACCGGCAACCCTTTCCGGCTTGCAATGTCTGCCAGTTTAAGCGGGACCGGCGGAAGAGCCTGCAGAGTATTGCTTGCAGATGTCGCTAAAGCAGGTGGCAAATTGACCATAGCAAGGGGGCGTGTTTGGGTGCCCGTCGCTGATAGTTGCGTTCCGCGCATGCTGACATTCAGGGTTTGAAATGTTTCTCTTCCCATACTGCCTGATGGTCCATCGGGTAAATGCAATGAACGTTGCAGAGCCCCCTGCAATTTCCCCTCAATGCTGAGCCCTTCACTGACCAGCGCTTTTGCCAGAGCCAGTTTTACTACCGGCGCCGGTGCCGGTGCATTCACACTTTGAGCAGGCTGGACAGAGCCTTTCCCTTGTGGCGTTAAGGTAATTTGCCATCCTGACTGCCTGTTGTCAGTTGAAGGCGTTATTTTTAACGAAAATTTATCGCCGGCCTCAGTGGCACCGTGTTGGGTTGCCGGTAAATCCAGTTTAATCACTGGTGCGCCGGGTAACTGTAACCTGAGTGTCAGTTGTTTGGGGGACGCCTGCTCAACTATGGCACCCAGAGATAAGGCCGGATTATTTTTGACAAGGCTGAGTTGCTGCGACTGTGCCAGCCCTTCTGCCAGTGCTGTAACCAGTCTTTGTGTGTCAGCCTGTGTCAGCACTGCACTGTGCTTCACAGGCAGAAGTTCAAATAACGTCATCTGACTGACTGATGTTCTGGCCAGGGAAACCTGCGGCTGAGATGTGCTGAGACCGGGATCTTTTACGACAAGTCCCTCCTGAGGGAGGGCGTTCCCGGTTAACTGAATAAGCGGACCGGGTAAACGGGTTATGGCTACTGCAGGCAGCTGCTGCAAGGTGTCTGAACGCAATGCTCCTGCGTCGGCATTAACCGGTGCGGCAGTGGCATTCGCCGAAAACAGTTGAGCAATCTGCAAGTTCATGTCAGATTTATCGGCAACTAATTGAAAAATTCAAGCATTTTGTGCATTTCACTGTTGTCAATGGTCCTTCAGTTTGAACTAAGTCATAAAAAAGTTTAATACGCCAATGGGCGTGATGTGTTCCGTTTTGCCTATGCTAGAATGCCAGACCGGAATATACAAAGATATGTTAAAGAGGATAGCGGTTTGTCGGGACTGGTTGCCAGCAAACTAACGTGCATTAAACGGGACAGAGTACTGTTCGAAGATCTGTCTTTTCAGCTCCTGCCAGGGCAGCTGATTTATTTGCGTGGGCCTAACGGTGCCGGGAAAACCAGTTTGTTGCGTATCCTCAGTGGATTAAGTCAGCCTCAAAGCGGCTCCCTTCTCTGGCAGGGGAAACCATTGGGCGAAGACTGGTTCACCAGCCTCATCTATATAGGACACAAAGCCGGCATAAACGGCATCTTGTCGCCTTTCGAAAACCTTCAATTCTGGTGTGCGCAGCATAAAGTCAGCTTTAACGAAGACAATCTTTATGACGTGCTGGCTCTGGTGGGGCTGGTGGGTATGGAAGATGTACCCTGCCGCACACTGTCTGCAGGGCAACTTCGCCGTGCCGCTTTGGCAAGATTATGGTTGAAGCAGGCAGACGTGTGGATCCTCGATGAGCCTTTTACCGCACTGGATACCCGTGGCGTTGCCCAACTGGAAGATAAAATGTGTGAACATGTAAGCACTGGCGGTGCTGTGTTGACTACCTCACACCAGACACTGAGCCATCGTGCGGGCGGGTATCAGACATTTGATTTGGAGTACCGGTTTTGAGCGGCCTGTATCAGGGGGTTTTTAAACGGGACCTGGCACTGGCATTTCGTCAGAAGGCCGAGCTGGTACAGCCGCTTATGTTCTTATTAATGGTAGTGACATTGTTTCCGCTGGGAATAGGACCCGGCCCTGAAACCCTGCAACGGATAGGACCGGGCGTTATCTGGATAGCCGCAATATTGTCCTCATTGCTCGGGATGGAGCGGTTATTCCGGGACGATTTCGCAGATGGTTCACTGGAACAGTTACAATTATCCGGACAGCCCTACTATGCCGTCGCCGCCCTAAAGGTACTTTGCCACTGGCTGGTGACTTTCATTCCGCTTTTGCTGTTGTCACCTCTGCTTGCGCTGTTTCTCAATCTCACTGTTGACATGTACATAGCGCTGGTACTCACCCTGGTGTTAGGAACACCGCTTTTGTCACTGGTGGGGGCAATCGGCACGGGATTAACAGTAGGGCTTCAGCGTGGTGGCGTACTCCTGGCGCTGCTTTTGATCCCGGTTTTCATTCCATTATTGATATTTGCTACCTCGGCAGTGGATGCAGCTGCGCTACAATTACCCTACAGGGCGCAAATTGCTATTATTGGCGCGATGTTGTTGCTGGCAATGGCATTAGCTCCGGCTGCCATTGCCTACTCTTTAAAAGTGAGTCAGAACTGATGTGGAAGTGGTTACATCCCTACGCAAAGCCTGAGCGGGCTTACCAGCTTTGTAATACGCTGCTCCCCTGGTTTTCAGTGGCTGCAGTAATCAGCTTGTTGTGCGGTACAGTATGGGGGCTTTTATTTGCGCCTCAGGATTATCAGCAAGGTGACTCCTTCAGGATTATCTACATCCATGTGCCATCTGCCATGTTGTCAATGAGTACCTATGTCGCCATGGCCGTAGCTGCGCTGGTGGGAATGGTCTGGCAATGGCGGACCGCGTACATGGCCATGATTGCCATGGCGCCTGTGGGTGCTGCAATGACATTCATTGCTTTGCTTACCGGTGCGGCATGGGGGAAACCTATGTGGGGCGCATGGTGGGTGTGGGATGCCCGGCTCACATCAGAACTTATTTTGCTGTTTTTGTATTTTGGCGTCATTGCCTTATATACCGCGTTTGAAGATAAACAGCAGGCGGGTAAAGCGGCAGGTGTTATGGCGCTGGTGGGGGTTGTGAACATCCCGGTGATCCACTATTCAGTAGAATGGTGGAATACATTGCATCAGGGTTCCACCATCACCAAATTCGACAAGCCGTCTATTGCACCGGAAATGTTGTGGCCACTGCTGATTAATCTTGCAGGCTTTGCGCTGTTTATCGCCGCTGTTACGACCATGCGTATGAAAACTGAAATTCTGCGGCGGGAAATGCACCGGCCCTGGGTGCGGGATATCACCGGTTTGCGGGAGACATCTGATGCAATTTAACAGTTGGGCAGAATTTTGGGCTATGGGTGGTTACGGATTTTACGTCTGGCTGTCCTTTGGCATTGCCGCGCTGGTGATGACCGGCATTATTTGTCAAAGCTGGCTGGCGCATAAGCAACTCATCCGCCACATTGCTGCTGAGCAAAAACGTAAAGGGCGCATCCGTAAGGCTGCGCAAGCCGCTCAGGCCTCTTCCCCTAATTCTGACAGGAGCGTTTAGTATGAATCCGCGCAGAAAACAAAGGTTATTAGTTGTTACTCTGGTTGGCGCGCTGGTTACCGGTGCTGTGGGCCTGATGCTGTTCGCATTGACCGACAGCATCGATTTGTTTTACACGCCATCTCAAATTGTCGATGGCCGTGAAGGCGTGAAGCCACAGGTTGGCCAGCGACTGAAAATAGGCGGAATGGTTGTGCCCGGCACTGTCAACCGTGACAAAGAAAGTCTCGCGGTATCCTTCGACCTTGTCGATACAGGGCCCGCAGTAACGGTGCGTTTCAAAGGCATTCTGCCGGACCTTTTCCGCGAAGGGCAGGGAATTGTGGCTACCGGTACACTGGTGGCAGACCGTGTCATTGAAGCGCAGGAAGTGCTGGCAAAACACGACGAAGATTATATGCCGCCGGAACTGGCTGAACAGATGAAAGGCATTAAACACGTGAAGCCGGCAAATACCGGAGCCGGACAATGATCCCTGAACTGGGTAATATTTCACTGACACTGGCACTGGTATGCGCGATTTTACTGGCTGTGTATCCGCTGTGGGGCGCACAGACAAAGCATACTTTTTTGATGGGCACCGCCAAGCCGCTGGCCTCAGGCATGTTCCTGTTTACATTGCTGGCGTTTGTTGCGCTGGTGTGGGCCTTCGTCACCGATGATTTCAGTGTCGCTTACGTAGCGCAACATTCTAACAGCAGACTGCCGGACTATTACAAAGTGACAGCCGTGTGGGGCGGACATGAAGGTTCGTTCCTGCTGTGGGTACTGATGTTATCTGTCTGGACCATGGCTGTAGCAATATTTTGCAAAGGCATTCCGGATGAAATGGTATCCCGTGTTTTGTCGGTGTTGGGCGCTGTGGGGATCGGTTTCTACCTGTTTATGCTGCTCACTTCAAACCCTTTTGACAGCATGTTGCCTTTCTTTCCCGTGGACGGGCGGGACTTAAATCCTCTTTTGCAGGATTTCGGCATGATTATTCATCCCCCCATGCTGTATATGGGATACGTGGGTTTCTCTGTTTCCTTTGCCTTTGCCATTTCCGCACTGATTTCCGGTCAGCTGGATTCAACCTGGGCACGTTGGTCACGCCCCTGGGTGATTGCTGCATGGTCGTTCCTCACCGTGGGGATCGCGCTGGGAAGCTGGTGGGCCTATTATGAGCTCGGCTGGGGCGGATGGTGGTTCTGGGATCCTGTTGAGAATGCGTCCTTCATGCCATGGCTGGTTGGTACGGCGCTGATGCATTCTCTGGCTGTGACAGAAAAGCGTAAGGTGTTTAAATCCTGGACTGTTCTGTTAGCCATCGCAGCGTTTTCATTAAGCCTGCTAGGCACTTTCCTGGTGCGCTCCGGCGTCATTGTATCTGTACACTCCTTTGCCAGTGACCCGTCAAGAGGACTTTTTATACTCGGTATTCTGGTAGTGCTGTCCGGAACCGGTTTATTGCTATATGCGCTGAGAGCATCACAGCTGAAATCACCAGGCCGTTATGGCCTGTTTTCCCGTGAAGTCCTGCTGATGGGGAACAATGTATTTTTGTGTGCAGCAACACTGGTGGTGCTTCTGGGCACGCTGCTACCTCTGGTTCATAAAGAGCTTGGCCTGGGTTCTATATCCATCGGTGCACCGTTCTTTAATCAGATGTTTACTGTCCTGATAGTACCTTTCGTGTTCTTTCTTGGCCTCGGCCCGCTGACAAGATGGAAGCACCAGGCGCCGGGTGCATTGCAAAAGCAAATTTCCATTGCCGCCGGGCTGAGTATCAGCGCCGGGTTACTGATTAATTTTACCTACGACTCTCCCACCTATATGGCTGCTCTCGGCCTGGTACTGGCTGCGTGGATCCTGGTGACCTCGGTGCTGGAAGTCATGCAGCGCACTGATGCAATGCCGCAGGACAGCTTGTGGCGGAAATTACGAAAGCTCACACCCAGCCACTGGGGCATGGTTCTTGGGCACCTTGGTTTTGCTGTCACGATTATTGGTATCACCCTTGTGTCAAATTACGCGCTGGAGCGTGATATCCGTATGGCCCCCGGAGAGACCGCAGAACTCGGCGGTTACACGTTCAAATTCAGTGAAGTGAAACCGTTTCAGGGCCCTAATTATACCGCTGATATCGGCGTTTTTGATGTGTATGTTGATGGTGAAAAACTGGTCCACCTGGAACCGGAAAAACGCATGTATACCGTGCAGAGAATGCCGATGACGGAAGCGGGCATTCACTCCACCGTCTTCCGTGACCTTTTCATTGCTATGGGCGAACCTCTTGATGACGGTGCCTGGGCGGTGCGGGTGTACATTAAACCCTTTGTCACATGGATCTGGGCCGGAGCAGTTATTATGGCGCTGGGTGGGATCTGCTCTGTTTCAGACCGCCGCTACCGGATGGCGAGGCTGGCAAAAGTGAAAAAAATCTTTCGTGCTTCAACATCCCCTATGGCAGGAGAGCAGGGATGAAAAAAACAGGTTTATTTGTTATTCCGCTGGTGATTTTTCTGGCTCTGGTGGTGTTTCTTTTTCAGGGACTGTTTTCCGATCCCAGAGCACTGGACTCACAAGTGCAGGATAAGGTGGTGCCGGACTTCTCGTTGCCCGATCTGATGCAGCCTGATGTTGTTTACACTCCCGACGTTTTTAAAGGCAAGGTCACGATTCTGAACGTGTGGGGCGTATGGTGTGTTACCTGTGCCGTTGAAATGCCTTATCTCACGGAACTACGTAATGAGCAGCAGGTCAACTTTGTCGGTTTGTATTTTGATCAGGATCTGGACCCTGACTTCGGCACGAAAACACTGAGCCGGGTGCAGCAGGAAGTCACGTCAATGCTAAGCCGCTACGGCAATCCGTATCAGTACAATATCTTTGATGTTTACCGTGACACCTCGCTGGATTTAGGTGTGACCGGTGCTCCGGAGCACTTCCTGATAGACAGCCGCGGTATTGTCAGAATGCATCACATCGGTGATATCAATCCCAGAGTCTGGGAAACCAAAGTCGGGCCCTTGTACCGTAAGCTCCTGACTGAGCAGGAAGCGCAGCAAGCCGGAGGAGCCCGATGAATAGCATACGGATAGCTTTGCTTTTACTGGTTTCTTTACTGTCTGTGACCGCGATAGCGGTAGAAGATAACTATGCTTTTGACGATCCGGCCCGGCGGGCACTTTTTCTCAAGCTGACCGGAGAACTGCGTTGTCCCATGTGTCAGAACCAGAATATTGCCGATTCTGACGCCATGATCGCCCATGATATGCGCAGGAAAGTGTATTCTCTGATGCAGCAGGGCAAGTCGGAAGATGAAATCATCAGCTACATGAAAGAACGCTACGGTGACTTTGTTTACTACAAGCCGCCGGTGAACATTGCCACATTCTGGTTATGGGCTCTACCCGTGCTGTTTATTGCAGTGGTGCTATTCTTCGTCACCCGTAAGTCAGGGCAGAGTATGCCGGTGGACACGGAAGAGAAATTAAAGCGCGCAGAAGCTATGTTAAAGCAGGATAAAGAATGAGCTGGATTGAATTCGGGCTGATTACCTCAGGACTTATCACACTGGTTCTGTTGCTCATTGCCTTCCCCTGGTTACGTCGTCGTGAAGTACGTCAGCGGGATGTATTGTCGAATATTGAAATTGTCCGTCAGCGGCTGACTGAACTGGAAAGAGAGGTCTCTGAAGGTCTCATTTCCGAAGCTGACAGGCAAAAAGCCAGTGATGAACTGAAGCTGGCTATGGTGGATGAGGCCGGTTCTGAAGCGACGGTGAAGAAACAGTCTGCATTTCTGCCTTTGCTGACCGGTGCAGTGCTGGCCATAGCAACGGGCACCATTGTTTACGGGTCGGTCAACCATCTGCAACAGGTCAGACAGGCTGAGGCAGCGATTGAGTCATTACCGGAATTGAGTGACAAGCTGGCATCCGGTGATGCCGGTAACTTCACCGCGCAGGATATTGCCAGCCTGACCTATGCTATCCGTCAGCGGCTACGCAGCGAACCCGAAGATGCTACCGGATGGATGTTTCTGGGCCGGTTGTGGATGTCTGTGGGAGAAGATGAACAGGCCTTACAATCCATTCAGCGGGCTATGTCACTCAAACCCGGTGACATGACTATCAGGATTACCTATGCACAGGCATTGATGGTATCTGATGACGCCGGAAAGCTGGCCGCTGCCCGGCGGGTTTTGCAGAGTCTGACAGAAGAAAACCCTGAGAATGACAACTTGTCTTTGATGATGGCTGTGGTATCGGCAAGGCTGGGTGATCTGGCCGGCACCGAACGGTACTTTGCGCTTATCCGCAATAAACTGCCGCCGCAACATGAAACCCGCCTGGCGCTGGAAGAACGTATTGCCGGTCTTAAAAAACAGCAACAAGCTGTGCCTGTTGCAGCAGAGCAAATGACTGCTAAAACCGGGTTTGATATTACGGTAACTATTGCTGATGAAATAAAAGATAAACTCCCTGACGATGGTTATCTGATTGTTTATGCGCAGGATGCACAGAGTGAAAACCGTATGCCGGCGGCAGTAGTTAAAATGCAGTTACAAAATTTTCCTGTATCTTTGTCTCTAAGTACGGATAATGCCATGGTGCCAACGTTCACTTTGGCATCTCTGCAGCAGGTTAAGCTTACCGCAAGAATATCGACCGGTGATGATGTTATGCCCGCTGCCGGAGACCTCAGTGGAGTACTTACGGTACCGGTGTCACCGGGCGAAGTGCTCCCGCTCCCGATACAAATCAACAAGGAATTGCAGTGATCAATACGTCTAAATCACTCTTCGCCTGCATTTTGCTGGGCATAACGTTAATGTCAGGTTGCGCCAGTCAGCGTGCGGTGGATGAGCAGGCACAGGCCACCAATGAGTTACCGGAAGGTGACCCGAGGGATCCGCTGGAGCCACTGAACCGTGTGGCCTGGAATTTCAACTGGGAAGTACTTGATCAATACATATTGCGCCCGGTAACAATTGGTTATGTGACGGTCATGCCGCAATTTGCCCGGACCGGGCTTGTGAATGCTACCAATAACCTGGATGAGCCCGGCAATATGTTCAATAACTTTTTCCAGGGAAAAATTGATGAAGGGCTGGATAGCCTGGCCAGATTTATCATCAACTCTACCGTAGGATTGTTCGGTGCGTTTGATGTGGCCGACGCGATGGGTATCAAACGTCAGCGTGAGAATTTTGGAGAAGTACTCGGCTACTGGGGCGTGGAAACAGGTCCTTACCTTATGTTTCCTGCACTGGGGCCAAGCGATCCGCGCTCACTGGCCGGTGATGTAGCGGATAATGTGTATTATCCGATGACTGTGCTTACCGGTAGTATGAATGTGGCCCGTTTCGCTGTCTCTATTCTGGAAGGCCGAGCAGGGTTGATCGATCAGGAGCCGCAGCTTGAGCAGGCGATTGATGACTATGCCTTCATTAAAAACGCCTATTTCCAGAATCTGGAATTTCGTGTGACTGACGGAAAAAGTGGCGAAAAGGTGATTAAGCAGGAAGAGTTGGACGATTTCGAAGAATTCGAATCTATGCTTGATGATCTTGATTTGCCTGAAGAACAGAATTAACCGCCATTCAGATTGCTACAGTAATAAATGTATGCGGAGAAAGTTTCTCCGCACTCCGGTTACTTATTCCGGCACACATTTCAATGTGCCGGTTCATAATCAGTCCTGGTAACCTTTCGGGTTATTTGACTGCCAGTGCCACACATCTTTACACATGTCCTGCAGGTTTTTTTCAGCATGCCAGTTAAGCTCTTTTGCCGCCAGTGTAGGGTCGGCATAACAGGCTGCAACATCACCGCTGCGTCTGGGAGCTATCCGGTAGTTAACAGTTTGCCCTGATGCTTCTTCGAATGCTTTAATCATCTCCAGCACGGAATAGCCCTGTCCGGTTCCCAGATTGTACACATCCAGTCCCATATTTAGCGCCAGACGGTCAAGTGCTTTCAGGTGCCCATTGGCAAGGTCTTCAACGTGAATGTAGTCTCTTACGCCTGTACCATCTTCTGTATCGTAGTCATCACCGAATACGCTCAGTTGTTCCAGTTTACCTGTAGCTACCTGAGAGATGTATGGCATCAGGTTGTTCGGAATACCATTAGGATCCTCACCAATCAGGCCTGACTTATGTGCACCCACCGGATTGAAGTAACGCAACAATACGATATTCCATTGTTCATCTGACTTGTACAAATCTGTCAGCATGTGTTCCACCATGAGTTTTGACATGCCGTAAGGGTTAGTCGGATGACCTGTTGCCATTTTCTCATGCAATGGTAACGATACAGGATCGCCGTAAACGGTGGCTGAAGAGGAGAAAACCAGATTCATGACATTGTGCTTACGCATTGCCTTACACAGGCTCAGCGTGCCGTACATGTTGTTTTCATAGTATTCCAAAGGCTTCTGTACAGATTCACCAACCGCCTTCAGACCGGCAAAGTGGATCACTGCATTGACCTGATGCTGGCTGAAAATGGTATTCAGTACATTGTCATCGCGGATGTCACCCTGTACGAATGTCACGTTTTTGCCAGTGATTTTTTCAACACGACGAAGGGATTCGGCACTGGAATTAACCAGGTTATCGAGTACGACAACATGATACTCCTGTTCCAGCAGCTGAAGCACAGTGTGGCTGCCGATATATCCTGCACCGCCTGTTACCAGGATGGTTTTCATTGTCTCTCCTTAGATAATATTTGTGGCACATACTTGGCGCACAGTGAATATTGAATAGGTTTCACGACTAACGGATACAACAAAAATACCAGCAATGCCCACAGCAATGAGTGCCAGTTCGTCGTTGTCCGTATAATCAATGCAAACACCGGTACGATAACCAGTAGTTTTAAAATATTGAGCAGAGTTTTTTCGGGGACAGTGAGACATTTTGCGGCACTGTCCATCACAGTCATACGCTGAGCAAGGGGAAGAGCGGACAGGCCCGGAATTTGTCTGGTAGAAAAATAAATTGCCATTACTGCTTGATGATCCTGAAAAGAAAAAACCGCTGAACCAGGAATAACGTTACAGCGGTTTATAATAGATTAATCGGTAGCGGGATCAACCCGCCTTTGGTGGAAGGTGTTTAATCTTCCTGTGGCAGCTTCTCCCAGCTACGGGTTTTCAGCGAGAATACCAGAACCAGTACACCGATGACGCCGGCAAACATGGCGATATTGCTGAACAGTGCCGACACATTATCTGACTCTGTACCAAACGCACCGGCCATTACACCAGCAATCACACTACCGATAGAGTAAGTCAGTACGAACAGACCCATCAGCTGTCCTGAGAAGCGGCGGGGGGATAATTTACTTACCGCACTTAATGCTACGGGGCTTAAACACAGTTCACCCACAGTGTGCAGGAAGTAGGTAGCAACTAACCAGTAAGGCGCCACTTTCTGATCGCCCGCTGCATACATGGCTGCAAAAAACATTACGATGAAACCGCTGCCCATGATAAGGGTACCCAGGGCACACTTGATACCGTAGGAAGGATCCATCATTCGTTTACCTAACTGGATCCACAGGGCGGCAAAGAAAGGTGACAGTACAATAATGAACAACGAATTGAGTGACTGGAACCAGGCGAAAGGAATTTCAAAGTCGCCCCACATGCGGTCAGTATCTTCGTTAGCAAACACGTTCAGTGAAGAACCTGCCTGTTCGAAGCCGGCAAAGAAGCAGGAAGAGGCTACGCAGATTAAGAACAATGCAAGCATCCGCTTCTTTTCATTTTCACTTAAATCGCCGAAGAAATAGATGAAACCAAAATACAGCAGGAAAATAGCAGTAAACAGATAGGCTACCGATTCTGCGACTTCTGCAACATCAATGACCAGATAACCCATGCTCATAGCATAAGTGACGATGGACAGTGTGACGAGGAATAAAATAATGCCGGTCCAGCTTTTCTTCACACCGGCTGGTGTCATGTTCACTGTAGGACTCGCTGATTCTGAAGGCAGTTTATGCTGAGTCATTTTGTATTGAACAAGACCAATACCCATGCCCACTGCAGCAGCACCAAATGCCCAGTGATAACCCTGGTTAACGGCTAACCAGCCACACACCAGGTTACCGATAATTGACCCGATATTGATACCCATGTAATACAGGGTGTAACCACTGTCGCGGCGGGCATCATGTTCAGAATAAAGCTGACCGACCATTGCACTGATGTTGGGTTTCAACAAACCTGTGCCAAGCACAACCAGGATTAAGCCAATAAAGAAGGTAGAGGTGGTGGGGATGGCCAGCACGATATGGCCGCACATAATAATAATACCGCCGTACCACACTGCATTCTGGCCACCGAACAGACGGTCTGCCAGCCAGCCGCCGGAAAGGCCCATGAAATAAACTGCACCGGTATACAAGCCATAAATGGCATAGGCGGTTTCTTTGTCGAACCCTAAACCTTCCTGCTGGATGGTGAGAGTCATGAAAATAACAAGCAGGGCGCGCATACCGTAGTAACTCATGCGCTCCCACATTTCAGTGAAGAACAGTGTCTGCAGGCCCCCCGGATGGCCAAAGAAACTGGAATCGTTAGATGTTTTTATTGTCACAATGTCGTTCCGTTTTGTAATGATTGTTATTGGTTTTGTAATTCATTGCCTGAGATAACGGCGGTTCTGTTTCCTTGCGGACTCAGTCAGGTGAATTAATGCCTGACTCCACTATACACAAGAGAATTACAGGGTAAAACGCTTAGTCTTTAAAAGGACTACCCTGTAAGGCAGGTGTAGCCCTTTTAGCTGTTTACAACTCTTTGATAGTCGCAATGATAATACGTGCTGTGCCATACAGGATGAGTAAAATGACACCAAAAAGCACCAGGTTATAGACTATTTTAGGATATGCATTGTCATCCGGCAGGGTGGGTGACTCGATGGTGACCAAATATTGTAACTTCTGATAGGCCTCGACCCTGGCATTTTCCAGTGACACCAGCGAGGACGAAAAGGCCTGAATAGCCAGTTGCATCTGAATTTGCAGGTCAGAGTACTTTGCCATCTGTTCTGTTACAGACAGCGATTCACCGGTTACCTGGTTGCTGAAGCCTTCCTTTTGAATATTAATTTGTTGTTGCAGGGCTCCAATCTGACGTTTGATGTTTTGTACCTCAGGGGCACTGGGTGACATCATCGTCTCCATGGTATTCAGCTCTGCCTTCTTTTGTGCCAGCGTGGCCTGTAAAGAGAACGCAATTTGCTGGGAAGCGGCACCTTCGGCGGTAGGGTCAAGCACGTTGTACTTAGACTGGAAGGCGAGGATGTCACGCTTTGCTGTTTGCAGTTTATCTTCTACCACCTGATGTTCGCCCTTAGCGAATTCCATTTTAGATTTGGCCAGATTGTTATTAATGTCGTTCAGAAATTGCTCGGCCTTATCCACAATGGTGCTGTTGACCTGCTGTGCAAATTCCGGGGTATAAGCTTTTACATTCAGGGTGATAACAGAAGATGCTGAATCTACTTCCACTGAAATTTGTTGCAGGTAATACTCATAAAATTGTGTCTGGCTGTGGTCTTCCGGCAAACGGCTGAACATGTCCGCATGGTCTGCACCGTAATGGCTGCTTAAGGACAACGTTTTCTCCAGATAACGCATCATATCCTGAGATTTAATATAACTTTCGATGATTTGGCTGTCGTTTGTCGACGCTACGCCGCTGATTGACGCGCCAAGTAGACTGGTGGGGTCAAAGGAACTACCGCCGTCTGTGGATTTAATAATGAGCTTACTTGTACTTTCATATTGCGGTGCTGCCCACACAATCAGGTAGAACGCATATAACAGCCAGGGCGCAAGAATGAAAACCAGCTTGTTCTTTTTCAGTTTGTTGAGGGTTGCTTTCGCTTTCATAATCTTAATATCACTTAACCTAAATTTATTCTGCCATGTAGGCACTGATGCCTTCTTCCAGGTCGCTGAAATAATTCAGCTTACCGTCTTCAATAAGAATGGCTGAAGTACAAAATTCCCTGATCTGGTCCAGTTCGTGACTGACCATGATCATACCTGCTGTCAGATTTTTCTCTTTCAGGGCATTACGGGCCTTGCGGCGAAATGTGGGGTCGCCTACAGAAGTTGCTTCGTCAATGAGATAAATATCAAAATCAATATTAATACAGCAGGCAAAAACCAGCTTGGCACGCATACCTGAGGAATACGTCTTAACCGGTAAATCAAACCGGCCACCAATCTCGGCGAATTCCTGCACTTGTTTTTCATACTGAGGCAGCGACTTCACCTGGTTGATACGGCCAATAAATCGCGTATTTTCCCTGCCGGTCATTTGCGGATGAATACCGGTGGCCAGTGCAACCGGCCAGGACATGGATTTATTTGTCAGGATCCTGCCCTTGTCCGGATATTCGCTTTTGGCCAGCATACGGAACAATGTGGATTTACCGGCACCGTTTTTACCCAATATGGCCACACTATGGTCGGTGGGGAATTCAAAGTTTAAATTTTTAAAAATGTATTGCGGCCCGAGTTTGCTCGGGTAGCTCTTAGTCAGATTTTCTATTCTAATCACCGTGACAACACCTTCTTCCAGGTTGTGTGATAGAGCGCTAATCCGGCAAACAGAGTGATGGCGGTAACTTCAACAGCAAACTGCAAAGACACACCGGTATCACCATAGGTTTCATAGCAGGCGTATCTGGCGAGTTCAATAAAGTGAACCAGTGGGTTCCAGGTCAACCAGGGCCATACCTCAGGTGACAGATCCTGCAGACTGAAAAAGGTACAGGAAATGAAAAAGATAGGCCGGTTAAGCATATTTTTAATTTTTTTCATTTCAGGTATGAAGGCGATGAGGACACCGAATACCAGGCTGATGGAAAAGCAAAAAATCCACAGTAATGCGAAAAGTGCAATTAACAGCAGAGGGTTGTCCACGTCAAAATCAATATCCAGCAGATATACAGCGCATACAACAAGGCAAACCACACCAACTTTTATCACAAATTCCATAAATGCTGATGTGATAAGCGCAGCCATAGGCTGTACCTGCCTGAATGCATAGAGGGGTTTTGCTTTACCGATTGATTCAGGTACCACAGACGTGCAGGTCATGAATGTTTGTACGCCCATCAGGCCCATCATCATAAATACAAATAACGGTACGGAATGAACATCGCTGCCGCTGATAAAGCTGCGGAGATAGGACATGGCAAAAATGAACACGAAGGGTTCAATAAAGGCCCAGCCAAGTCCCAGTTTATCATTGAACTTACTTTGCAGCTCACGGAGAAACAGGGCGAAGATCACTCTTCGCCATGCTGCAACCTGTGATTTAAAGGTAATATCCATCAGTTGGTAGCTACGTTGGCCGCCACAGCAATCTGATAAATGATTTGTGTGATATCTTTGATGGTCTGCAAAGACTTCACATCAATTGACGGCAATACCACAACCTGATCACCGGGACGGATAGTGAGCTTACCTTCGCCTTCAGACCACAAACTGCTGTGAATACTGTCGAACTCTACGATACCGTTCTGTCTGATGATAAGGATGCGCTCGTCGTCAGCGCGCTGGGTAAACCCGCCGGCCCATGCAACATAATCAGCGGTGGTCGCATCTTTATTGAAGACAATAGCCTGAGGCATCATTACTTCGCCGCCCACATGAATGAGATCAGTGGCTTCAGGGATGACAATGGTATCATTTGGCTCCAGCAGTACATTGGCCACTTCACCGTTTTCAGCCACAATGACTTTACCCTGTGGCTCTACTTGTCTGGCCCGCTCAATGAAGTCGCTGACCAGTTGCGCTTCCTGAACACGGATAGAACCTTCTCCGGTAGAACTGATTGGTGCTGTATAGATGCTGCGCTCCAGGCGCTGCAGCGACTGTTCTATGAGCTCCCGTTGACTTTGTGCCACGCTTTCGCGACGCAGATAAACATCTGACGCACTGGCGAGTGACGGGTCAACATGAATGTAATCCAGGACATCCTGCAAACGGGTACCCCGGTCAACCATGATTTTGGAAGGACCAGTGTGACCACCTTCAATGTTTATCTGGTAAACTTTCGCGACGTGGTCATTAATGAAATTGACCTCATCACCGGACTGCAAAACAACATTGTTGAATTCATTTAGCGAAACGTACTGGGCAAACTGCTGATCGCTTCTGAGGCCGGCAACGGAAACATGGCTGATAAAATCCCGTGGTCTGGCATAGTCAAGCAAAGTCTCACCCATCAACTCGTCTTTTTTGAATTCAAAGGTATAGCTGTTATTAGCACCGTCGGCGACAGTAACTCTGTCACCTACCGGATGAACAACAATGGTATCACCGTCTTTAAAAGAAACGCCGGGCAGGGTGCCTTCACGGATAAATTCATAAAGGTCTGCCGTGGCAATTACTTTTCCTTCACGGCGGATATCGATTTTACGGAAGCTGCCACGGTTGAAATCAATACCGCCGGCACGCTTTAAATAATAAAGCACGCTGTCTGATGCCAGGCCAGCATACTGGCCGGGGCGGATAACGGGGCCGGTAAGATAAACCGCTACTGGCGTAGACGTGAGCAGATTCACGTAGGTGTTAACGTCGTTGGTATAGATTCTTTTAATACTGTTAGTGACCAGTGCATTCACCGAACCGGCTGGCGTGTCTGCAACATGCACAGGACCAATGTTAGGAATAAAAATATTTCCCTGGTTATCAACAGTTACCACATCGGAGAAGTTGACGGCACCCCACATCCAGATTGAAATCTTATCACCGGGCGCAATCAGATAGTTTTCATTAAGGCCTGAGCTGCGTTCAGATTCAAAACCGCCGATGAAGAGGTTGGCAGCGAATGGCGGGCTGACAAGTGGTTCGCTGTAAGGAAATACATCTTCTACGGTTGGTTCGCCGGGCAGAGACACACCGGAGCGGGGTTCTTTGTTGTACTGGCCGGTAGACGTTGACATGCTGCTGCGCGCGCCCGGCAAAGTACGGGAAGTCTGCACATTCATCGGCGACACGGCTTGAGTCTGGGCGTTCCCGGTTCCAGTGGTAGCGGAATTGCCCGAGTTTTGCTGTTGGGCCTGTTCACGTAATTGCTGAAGATCGGCCAGAGATTGTGCTGTTGCAAGAGAAGAAAAACAGGCACAGGCCAATACCACCTTACCCAAGGTGGAAAGTGTACGGATTACTGACATAGATTCTGCCATGATTATTTAGCTGAGATTTGAGTAAGAAGCGGAGCAAGCATTTGCCATTGCCCGTCCCGTTCGCAAATTGCACGACGGTTTGCCGGATTGGACAGATCCCGCAATGACATACAGGTTAATCCTGATGCAGAGATATAGCGGTTGTGGATCTGATACTGTTCGTTGCCAATCTGCAACATCTCACCCGGCGACAAATTGCCTTGCGGTACCGGATATACCTGGCTGTCAGCTAGTCGCATTGAATCGCCTGAAACCAGCGGAATATTCGCATTCACCTGCGTAGGGGCTGAAGAACATCCGCTCAACAGTACGGTAAGACCTATCAGACCAGCACTTAAACTTCTGATAATACTCATGTCTTAATAATTCCTTGTCTAATCTGGCCGGATAGCATACCACATTCACCGGCTTTTGCAGTCTGCCCTTTATGCATCTGCGCTAAATCTGTAATTTGTCATGTTTAGTAACCAATTAAAGTGATGGCTTGATAATTGCTTAACAGCTCATGACATTTAAAATGGTGTTGTTACTCAGGAGTGCCTGCAGATGTTTCGTATCTGCATAAGACGGTTCCCCCGTGTAACGTTAAAACTAAAAAATGACGTCTGTGTGAGTCTGTGAAGCTAAAAAAGTTTGCAGTATGCTTTGTAAGGCGGTGGAATGTCAGATGTGTGTCAGAACAGGTAAAGCAGATTTAAAGATTTGAAAGAAAATTTCTCTGTTGTAATTTCAGGAGGTAGTCTTTTTGTCTTTAGTCTATTATTATATTGGCATGTTGGTGTTTGCTGATCAAAATGCTGCCCGGCATCAGGAAGTTTTAGACAAAATGGAATATCGCTATCAACACCGCTCACACACATTTCACATCTACCGGCAAGTCAGACCTATGGTTAGGGATTAGTACTTTGTATGTTTGATTATCTTCAAATTGTACCGTTGTTCACGGCATTTTTTGTCGCCCTGATTTTATTGATTGTGATGACACCACTGGCTCATCAGTTTGGCCTGGTTGATCATCCGACTTACCGTAAACGTCACGCAGGCATGGTGCCTTTGACTGGTGGTGTTGCCATTTTCATGGCTGTGCTGGTGGCGAGTGTTGCGACTGATGTGTGGATGAAAAACAATCCTCTGTTTTTCACTGCATCAGCGTTTATTGTCTTGCTTGGCATGCTGGACGACCGCTTCCAGTTAAGTGCCAAAGGCCGTCTCCTTTGTCAGTTTGGTGTTGCTGCCATCATGGCATGGAGTGCACAGAATTATATTACTTCCCTGGGTAACATTTTCGGCTTCGGTGAAGCGTATCTGGGGATTGCCGGTTACTTCTTTACCATCGTCTGCGTTGTGGGTGTAATTAACGCTTTCAACATGATTGATGGTATTGACGGGCTCGCCGGTGGCATGAGTTTGATTGTTCTGTTGACTGTTGTCGGTATTCTGCTGGGAACAGGTAACGGTGCGGCTATCATGGAGCCGCTGATTATTGTCGCTGCTATCGTGCCGTTTCTGGCTTTCAATCTGAGCTGGAAAGGATTCAAAGGCAATAAAATTTTTATGGGTGATGCCGGCAGTATGTTTGTCGGGCTCACTATTGTGTGGTTGCTGGTGGACCACACGCAGGGCGAGGCCGCCGCTTTCAGACCTATTACCGCTGTGTGGTTGATTGGTCTTCCGCTGATGGACATGGCAGCTATCATGTACCGCCGTGCACGCAAAGGGCAGTCAATGTTGCGCCCTGACCGCAAGCATTTGCACAATATCTTTATGCGCGCAGGGCTCTCCAGCAGACAAGCGCTGGCTGCGATTTTGTTCCTGGGTTTGTGTTACGCCGGTGTGGGTATTCTGGGAGAAATCCTGATGGTGCCTGAGTATGTCATGTTCTGGTCGTTCCTCGGCTTGCTGATGGTTTACAGCTATATCATTCAAAACATCTGGAAATTGATCCGTCACGTTAAACGATCATTGAAAACAAAACCTTAAAACCGTCAACTGCCCATAAATAGTGCAGACGACAGGGAATAATTTTGGTATGTTTGCTGCCAGTTAAAATAGTGATGTGTTACTGGCGGCTGCCTTGTCAAAAGCAAAAACAACGATAATTCATCAGGGTAAAATTCCTGCCGGTACCGGGTCTCTGGTGGCAATGGCGGTGTATCATAAAGACCAGTTGAACTGGTTGAAGCAAGCTGTCAGCAGCATTACCGGTCAATCCTACTCAACGTTTATTTTCCTTATCATCAAAGACGGTCCTGTCGACAGCAATATCAGTGATTTTCTGACGCATACCGCGGCCGGTGATGAACGTATTTTTCTCGCAGAGAACAGCTCTAATATTGGTCTGGCGGCCAGTATGAACTTTGCTATAGAGTGGGGCATGGCGTTGAACTTTGATTTCTTTTTCAGAATGGATGCCGATGATATTTCATTGCCGGATCGTATCGAAAAACAGGTGACATACCTCAATAATCATCAGAACGTGGGAATCCTTGGTACAGCACTGACTGAAATCAATGAAAGTGGTGTGGTCGTAGGGGCGAGAATTATGCCGGCATCCCACAAGCAAATCGTTAAAGTCTTACCCCGCCGCTGTTCCATAAATCATCCTACAGTCGCTTTTAGATATGAAATATTCCGGAAGGGCTTTCGCTATGATGCTGAACTGATGAATACTCAGGACTATTTCTTGTGGATCCAACTGGCAGAGGAAGGTTTCGTATTCAGAAATCTCAGTGAGCGTTTACTGGAATTCCGCCGGGTAAATAATTTCTATAAACGCCGGGGCTTTTCCAAGTCGGTCAACGAATTTCGTGCAAGGCTCTACGCTATGCGAGCCTTAAAGCGGATGACGCCCTGGAATCTGTTTTATGCCAGTTGCGTACTGCTGATGCGGATGATGCCTTCAAAGCTGGTTAAACTGGCGTATAAACTGGACCGTAAGATGCTGGAGAGAGGCGAGAAGTCATGAAAACCGGGGTTGTTATAATCCTGTTTCATCCTGATACTTCGCATCTTAGCCGGATGTTAGAAACGCTGATTGATTCGGGTTACCAGGTGGTACTGGTAGATAATTCTCCCCATGAATTGAAGCTGGCATTGCCGCAGGAAGTGGTTTATCTCCATTATCCCCAAAATATCGGGATTGCCGCTGCTCAGAATCGCGGTTTGTCTCATCTTGCCGGGCAACAGTTCAGCCATGCTGTTTTATTCGATCAGGACAGTGCTGTTACGCCAGCGCTGATGGGAGGATTGTGCGCCGGTTTTGTTGAAGCGCAAGCACATTTCGGCAAGGTAGCGGCGGTGGGCCCGCAAATTATCTGTGAATTTTATAATCAGCCGGTAAAGCCAAAAGTGCAGCAGGCAGTAGATGTGCGGGACGGCCTTGCCAGTGTTAAACAAATAATTGCCTCAGGGATGATGCTCAGCCTTTCTGAGCTGGAAAACATTGGTCACAAGGAAGAGTCACTGTTCATTGACGGTGTAGACCATGAATGGTGCTGGAGAGCCAGACACAAAGGATTCTCTGTGGTTAAGTTGACGGACGTGACCATGTTACATAAGCAGGGTGACGGCCGACATAAGGTCCTCGGAATTACCTTTAAACGTGGTGCACCGGTCAGATTATATTATCAGGTACGTAATGTGCTTATATTAAGTCGCAGAAGCTACGTGCCGCTTTACTGGAAGCTGAGAAACATTCCGGCCATTCCGTTAAGGTGGTTCATTAACCGCTGGGTTTTCGATAACGGAAAGCTGCGGGGCCGGTATTTTGCGAAGGGATTGGTCGACGGACTCAAAGGAAAAAAAGGACCTTTGAAATAGGATTCATGTTCCGTCATCAATCCGTCACGGTGGTTGAGTAAACTGTCGCGATTTTAATACATAGACGACATGAAGAAATTGTTCTAATGAAGTGCGTCTGTGTCTATTTTAGTGCGTATGCACCGAAGCTGTGCGTAAGTGGCTGCTATTTTGTATTGGTTGCAGTAAATGCAAGTTGATTGAGCCATATCAACTCGTTTATCGTAGAAGCATGGGTAACGCATCCTGCTTATGTAAAATGATATTTAAAGCTGGTGTTAATCACTGACGGCAGCTTAAGTTGTGAACCATGTTGTAGAGCGGAATACGGATTGCATTACTACATCATCGGTTGAGGATTTTCAGTAAAAGGACACGAATATGAGTCAAGTAAAGAAAGCGGTTATTCCGGTAGCTGGTTTGGGAACACGTATGTTGCCGGCAACCAAGGCCATCCCGAAAGAGATGCTGCCAGTTGTTGATAAGCCGCTTATCCAGTATGTAGTAAACGAATGTGTTGCTGCTGGTGTGAAAGAAATTATCCTGGTTACTCACGCGAGTAAAAACAGCATTGAAAACCATTTCGATACGTCCTTCGAGCTTGAAGCGACACTGGAAAAACGTGTTAAACGTCAGTTACTCGAAGCGGTACAGTCAATCTGTCCAAAAGACGTAACCATCATGCACGTCCGTCAGGGCCATGCTGCAGGTCTGGGTCACGCAATTCTGTGTGCGCATCCGCTGGTAGGTGATGCACCGTTCGCGGTTGTTCTGCCTGACGTAATCATTGACGATGTTGCGAGTAATCCGAAGAAAGATAACCTGGCAGACATGGTTGCTAAATTTAATACCAGCCGTGTTAGTCAGGTTATGGTGGAGCAGGTGCCAAAAGAAGATATCTCTAAATTTGGTATTGCAGATCTGGAAGGCGTAGACATTAAGCCGGGTGAATCTGCGAAAATCCACAAAATGGTAGAAAAACCAGAACTGGAAGAAGCACCTTCAGATCTTGCAGTAGTCGGTCGTTATGTGCTGTCCGAGAAAATCTGGGATCTGCTGGAGTTCACGCCTCCAGGTGCCGGTGGTGAAGTTCAGTTAACTGACGCCATTGATTCACTGATGAAAATTGAGCAGGTTGATGCGTATTACATGAAGGGCAAGAGCCATGATTGTGGTAGTAAACTTGGTTATATGAAAGCAAATGTTGAATATGCTCTTCGTCACCCTGACCTGGGTGAAGAGTTCAAGCAGTACATTGCTTCACTGAATGGTTAATGCCGCAACGAGAATAATAATGGAGCCCGCGTTTTGCGGGCTTTTTTATGTGCGGTGATCAATGTTGAACTACTTTTACGCGGTCCCGTACTTTTGCCAGCAATTTTTCACCTATACCTCTTACTTCGGTGAGTTGGTCTACTTCATGGAAATAGCCCTTTTCATTGCGGTAAGCAATGATGGCTTCCGCTTTACTCAGTCCGATGCCAGGTAAGGCAGTCAATTCTTCTGCCGTAACAGTGTTTAAGTCTAATGCATCGGGCAGAGTAATTCCGGCTGCTTCAGTGACATCTGTTTCAATAGTATTGGCAAGAGTAGCGCCACTTTGACTCAAAAAGAGTGTTGCAAATAAAGCGGCCAGTGCCAGTCTGGATTTGTTCATTGTATCTTCCTTGTGTTGAATTAAGTGATTTGTGTGTACCGGTGTACATAAAAAGCTTAAATCCAAAGAAGATAAAATGAGAGGCCAGTTTTTGTACAGGTAAAGGTCAGGACAATAAAAAAGCGGACATGATGTCCGCTTTCTACAAAGTTCATTCAGCCGTTCGCTATCAGAGACGTTCCAGTACCGCGTCGGTAAACTCAGTCGTTCCGGCCTGGCCACCCAGATCACGGGTTGTACGGTCACCGGTTTCGATAACTTCTTTCAGTGCACTGCGGATTTTTTCTGCTTTGTCACCCATGTTGAGATATTCAAGCATCTGGATTGCAGCAAGGATCACTGATGTCGGGTTTGCCAGGTTTTTACCAGCGATATCCGGTGCAGAACCATGTACCGCTTCAAAGATGGCGCAGTCTTTACCGATGTTTGCTCCCGGAGCCATACCCAGACCGCCTACCAGACCGGCGCACAGATCAGACAAAATGTCACCGAACAGGTTGGTCGTAACAATGACATCAAACTGGTGAGGGTTCATAACCAGTTGCATACAGGTATTATCAACAATCATTTCTGTTGATTCGATGTCCGGATAACGCTCACCCACTTCACGGGCCACTTTCAGGAATAAGCCGGATGTAGACTTCAGGATGTTAGCCTTATGCACTGCAGTGACTTTCTTGCGTCCTTCACGGCGGGCAAGTTCATAGGCAAACGTTACGATTTGCTCTGCACCCTGGCGGGTGATTTTACTCATCGCTTCAGCTTCCTGGCCGTCTTCAGAGACCACCTGGCCAAGACCTGAGTACATACCCTGGGTGTTTTCACGTACAGTAATGATGTCGATATCTTCATAGCGGGCTTTGGTACCCTTGAAAGATAACACCGGACGTACGTTAGCATATAAAGAAAACTGCTTACGCAGGCTTACGTTGATTGATGTAAAACCTTCACCAACCGGCGTCGTCAGCGGGCCTTTCAGTGCCACTTTGTTTTTGGCGATAAGGTCGAGGGTTTCTTGTGGTAGCAGTTCGCCATGATTTTCCAGCGCTACCAGACCTGCATCAGCATAGTCATAAGCGAAGTTACATCCCACCTTGTCCAGAATTTTAATAGTGGCATCAATGATGTCCGGACCAATGCCGTCGCCGCGAATGACTGTAATGCGTTGCTGAGTCATGTTGAGGAATCCTTTGGGTTTCTGTTTTTAATTAATCGTCAGGTTGCCAGGCGCTACTGTGACAGCGGTAAAGTTGTGTCACCTACGGAGAGTCGCCAAAGCCGGAAATGCGTAAAACCGATGCCAGCGGCAAAAGTCTTAACCCCTCTATTTTATATCAAGACGACAGGGTGTAACAGAAAACTGCATGTCACTCGCCATAAATTTCATGAATGTTGGCTATGAGCGTTGGCGAAGAGGTAACCACATCAGATAGCCGGTAGCGCCGGCTATCTGTGACAAAGAAGAAGGTGTGAGCTTCAGAGTCTGTAATGCCTGACTTTGAAACAGCTTCGTATCCTCACATTCAGTGCCACCAAACAGCCATTTGTTAGCCAGTAGGATACTGAGTCCGGCTAAAGCCGCGTCTGCCCGTACCACTTCAGGCACATGAGCCGGTAACGTTGAACAATGGCTGATCACAGCCTGATAGCGCGCCGGCTGTTGCCACTGTTTTGCCAGTGAAGCAGACAGGGCAGGGAGGGGCTGGGTCTCCGTCTCCTGCAATGCTGTTAGCTGATACAGCCGCTGCCGCTGAAGCGGCCAGTGTTTTATAATCTTCAGTGCATGCAAAGTAAATAAAGGTGCGGTTGTGAAGGTGGCAATCAAAGCTGCCGTTTGCGGTGTCTGCTTAACATTACTCCTCTCAGCCAGTTCTGATGCAATCGCAGCAACAAGTTCAGCGAACCGGATACAAACAGCAAGCTGCGGGAAGTGCCGCTGGTGCAGACGCTGGTTCAGTGCCCGCATGATAAGCATATCGCCTACCCGGGTAAGGCCGTAAGTCATAATGGCTTGTTTAACGTCTTTCACCGGTAACTGAAGCCGGTTGTCCAGACTGGCCGTTTTCTTCAGATAGTCTGAAAATACCGGCATGCGTGAAAGCCTGCGTGAGAGCTTGTGAATGTCGGTATTGGTATCGTGCAAACTCGTAATGATAGTCTGCAGATCACCGGGTAAACGACTCACAGGGTAGGTATCGGGTATCAGTTGTCTGACGGCAGGTTTAAAAGCCGCATCGCAGGCTTTTACTTCTGATAGCCATTCATTCAGAGACAGAGCCTGATAGCGTGTTATTTTAATCTGACGAAGGTGTTTCTCTTCAACATCCCCGGAGGCTGTCAATACAGCACCTGTGGTGGACGTTAAAGTGAACAGGAAAACACCTTCGCCTTTAGGAAAAGACACTGCGCAGCCGGGCATAAATTCGCCGGGATACTTCAGCAAAGATTCAAACCGGTGCAGATCCCTCTCATTAGTGCGGGGGATAACCGGTTTCAATCTGCTTACCATTGAGCCCTGCTGATTTTTAATCAGTGAAATGACGGAGATAAACAAAGACTGTTCTTCGTTTAACCGGTGAGGATGCAGGAAACGGTGGGGGGCGGGTGCCTGAACCACTTTTTTAAGTTTCAGTAAACCGGAAAAAAAAAGCAGTCGCTTCCCCCGCCAGAAAAGATGACAACCTTCTTGTTGTTCAGCATTGTCCTTCAGACTGCAAACGGCGAAAGTAGCGGCTACGAGGTGCTGAAGATAGTGATCATTAAGTTGAAACTTAAGGCCCAGAAAGGTCATTAAACAAGCTGCACGTTGTGGCAACAGATTGTGAACAGAAGAGTCCTGCGGAAGCGATCCTATGGCAAGAAGTGAGTCGGGTAATGTGCGGCCGGATTTAATTAGCCGGATGGCCAGAGAGAGACTCTGCCTCGTTATTTCTGCGGGAGGACACGCCTGCGTAAACAGCAGGCTGGTTTGATGGATATGGTTTACAAGATCTTCAATGGCACTGTGCATTGCAGGGGAGTTATGACTTCAGATAACTCTGATAGGCACCTTCTCCCCAGGCGATCAACTGATCGCCCTCAAACAACAAAGGTGTGCACTCATCCTGAGTAGTCAGGCCATCAGCCCTGACATGTTGAGTACGGTAAAACATCACCTGGATAGTTGTGCCAGAGTCCATCTTTGCTTCGGTAATGTCCGGAGACCCGAGCAGGGCAAGTACTTCTTCACGGGTGGCACCTAACTTCAGTTTGGTGATTTGAACCTTGTTGTATTCTTCCCGATCCTGCCAGTCCATATTTTCCGGCTTGTCAGGGTAAAATGACATTACCAGAAAAACAAAGAGGGCGTAGGCGCACGCGCCCAGCAAAATCAGTTTTAAAACCTTGCCATTCATCCTTTTTCACTTTTAACTGCGAATTGCCCTCAGTGTACCTTAAAACACCGTTCAACTGTAACGACTAAATCGTAACAAGCTTTAACCGGAACTAGGTATTAATTGTATAGCAGGGAACGTAATCCGAACCGGGCAATTTCATTCGCTGTTGTGATACAAATGACTGCAACAGCGTATCAATGCGTTCCATCATGGCGGGATCGCCGGTAAGACGGAACGGCCCCTGTTCTTTAATCTGTTTTACACCGTCCGCTTTTACGTTACCGGCGACAATGCCGGAAAAGGCTTGTCTCAGTACTTTCGCTATTTCTGAAACCGGCTGGTCAGTGTGCAGAGGAAGGGCAGCCATACTCTCGTGAGTGGGCTCGAAAGGCATCTGGAATGACTCATCGATACGCACCGACCAGTTGAAGCTGAATGCATCCCCCATTGCGCGGCGGAAATTTTCTACTTTTTTCAAACCGGCGCTGAGCGTACGGGCGACTTCTGCGGCATCATCGATAATGATCTGATACTTATCCTGTGCTTCTTTACCGAGAGTTGCACCAATAAACTCGTCTATCGCTTCAAACCAGACTCTTGATTCAGCGGGACCGGTAAGAATGACAGGGAAAGGCTGCTGGGCGTTGCGGTCGTTCATCAAAATACCGAGAAGGTACAGCAATTCTTCTGCTGTACCCACGCCACCCGGGAAGATGATAATGCCGTGTGCAAGACGAACAAAAGCCTCAAGACGCTTTTCTATATCCGGCATGATAATGAGTTCATTGACGATAGCATTTGGCGGCTCGGCAGCAATAATGCCCGGCTCTGAAATGCCAATGTAGCGCCCTTTGGAATAACGCTGTTTGGCGTGGCCGATGGCAGCCCCTTTCATCGGCCCTTTCATGGCGCCGGGACCACAGCCGGTACAAATATTCATTTCTCTCAGACCCAGCTGGTATCCGACTTCCTTGGTGTATTTATATTCGTGCTGCCTGATGGAATGACCACCCCAGCAAACAATGGTATTCAGTTCATCATTGCCTTCCAGTGCCTGGGCGTGACGCAGCATATCGAACACCATATTGGTAACAGCACTGCCTTCTGTGGGCGCTTTTTCATGTACAAAAGCGTATTTATTGCCCATGAACAGTAAATCACGGAGCACCGCGAATATGTGCTCATGTACGCCACGCATGAGCTTGCCGTCCACAAAGGCAACCTCAGGGGGATTAATCAGCTCTATTTTGACTCCGCGCTCACGTCGTATCAGGCGAATATCAAAGTCGTCGTATGGTGCAAAGAGCAGTTCGAAATTGTCTTCGTCTACGCCGCTGTTGAGGACTGCGAGACAACATCGTTTAAAAACATCGAATAACTTGCTGTTAGTGGTGTCCTGAAGTCTGGCGACTTCGTCTTGTGACAGCTGGCTCATCCAGCCTACCGGGTTCAGTTGCACTTTATTCATATCACAGTCCTATTCGACTACAACGCGATTTCTGCCGTTCTTTTTCGCCTGATAGAGTAATTCGTCGGCCCGCTCAAACATGGAATGAGGTTCATCGTTCTCACGCAGGCAGGTACCACCGAATGATGCGGTTATACTGACTTTTTCCTGTTTAAATTTGAAAGGTAAACGGGATAGTGACTCCCGCATGTCATCCAGCTTTTTTTCCAGCGCTGAGGTTTCGATAAATGGCAGGATCATGACAAACTCCTCACCACCCCAGCGTGAAATAAACTCATCACCGTGAAGCTGTTTTCTCAGATGGTGTCCCACCACCTGCAAGGTTTTATCACCGGCCTGATGGCCGAAGCGATCATTAATAGATTTAAAAAAGTCGATATCAATCACAGCGAGTGATAACGCACGGTTGTCATTCAGGGCATCTTCATACTCGCGGTTGAAGCGTTCATTGTAAGCCAGTCTGTTTGGCAGGCGGGTAAGAGGATCAGTATGACTAAATGCAGTCTGCTCAGCCAGCTTGCGACGGTAAACCTGGGTTTGACGCTGCAGGGTTTCCATTTGCGTTTGCATAGCACTCAGCAAGCCCATCAGTGCCTGCTGTTCCTTATTGTCTGCCTCTTTCCGGTTAGCCACGGCCGCAGAAATAGACGTAATGTGTGCCTGAGCCTGCGTTTTCAGTTTCTCCAGTGAATCAGAGTCCTGAACGGTCTGACCCATTTCCGTCAGCTGGCTGGTAATGTCATCTGCACTGGCATTTCGCGCTTCAAAGGCTTTGCCCGACGAAGCCATACTGGCTTCAACGCCTTCCTGAATCCCGCCTAACGCGTGATGGATACGGTAGATCATACGTCCGGACAGGGTTGCCTCATGCATGGATTCCGTGACTACCAGCCTGATAACAATAATACAAGTCTGCAGCAGCTCTTCTTCAGAAAGTTGCGACTCCAGTTTCGTGCGCAAATCAACGACCTTCGGTTCATCAGGTTGCTTTTTTGCATAGCTGTCGATGAGCTGACTCAGTTCGTTCTGAATTTCCTCAAACAGTGAGCCGCTCGTCCGTGCTTCAGGCCTCTTGTGCAGTCGGGGAGATGAGCCGGCGTTTTCATCAACGGCTTCTGCTGACACAAGAGAGAACAGCTTGATTGCTTTAAGACACAATGACTGCAGCTGAAACAGGTTATCGACGGGCTGTTGAGCGGCAATCAGTAAATGCGTACTTTGCTGACGCAATGTCTTATTCTGCTGAAATGTGCTTTGAAACTGTTTGATCGCCTTTTCAAGTTCTTTAACGGTAAGTTGGGTGTGCTGTTTCACTGACGTGTCAGCATGCTGAATATGGGTATTCAGCTTGTTAATACTGACCGTGGCGAGAGTAAAATCAGGTTTTCCGGATAAGTGTCCCCGCAGAACCCGTAATTCTTTATCTGTTTCGGCTGACAAACCCTCATAAAAGGAACTTAACCGTATTATGAACTGTACCAGCGTCTCATTATGTGAAGCTAATGAAGATAATTGCTTAGAATCCATCATTTTCCTTTGCATACCGGCGGAGTGACCGCCCACTATTGGCGAGCCGAACGGGTGTTTAAACCTGCAGTTTCATAATTCGACCGGAACGGATTAATATCCAGTCCTCCCCGTCGGGTATAACGGGCAAAGACGGTAAGTTTTTCCGGTTTACACTGGCTCATAATGTCGCAAAATATTCGTTCAACGCACTGCTCATGGAATTCATTGTGTTGTCTGAAACCAATTAGATATTTCAGTAACGATGCGTGATTGATTTGTTTTCCGCTGTACCTGATTTGAATACTAGCCCAATCTGGCTGATTTGTGATTAAACAATTCGATTTAAGCAGATGACTGACTACTGTTTCGGCAACATCCTGATTTTCTGTAGTTAATAACCCGCTGTCAGGGGAATATGACGTCACCGTAATATCCAGATCGTCAATCACCTGCCCTGACAGTTCTTCCATTCCCAGCGTGTTGAATGCGTCTGGCAGGATAATTACGACATCGACAACTTCTCCGGCACAGGCAGATAAATCTCTGGTCAGGGCGTCCTTTACCGCTTCTGCATCATCAAATTTCGACTGATTAAAGCTGTTAAGGTAAAGCTTGAAAGATTTAGACTCGATTAATGAAGGAGACGTGACCGGTACTCTGCATTCAAGAATCGCCACACAGGGTTTACCTTTGCTGTTCAGCCATGACAACTCGTAGCCGGTCCAGATATCGCAGCCCTGAAAAGGCAAGGCTTCCGCTGATAATGACAGTGTATCTCTGCTCAGGCTCCGTGGTACAGCTTGTAGCAATGAAGGATTGTAGGACGTTTCATATTCAACCGTTTTTCCAAGGGAAAGATCTGAAGGCACCTTGAAAGGCTTTGGGTTTGTCATAATGTGTGATTCAACCTTAAAATAGCGGGCAGAAAAGTCAACGGGCCCGCAATCTGATAAAACCAGAATGAAGCAGGTCCTCAGTGTAACCAAAAGGCCACCGAAATGCCCGACCAATTAACACAAAGTTTAGATGCTTTTATTCAGCAATGCCTTACCGCTGCGTCACAAAATCCCGATTTTCTGACGATTGAATTTGATAAAGACTGGCCTTCACCGTGTTATTCACGGAATGCTGAAAATGGTGAAGTGATAAACTGGCAACCTGTTAAGCAAACTGGCAACAATAACTTCAATGGTCTGGAAGAGGCGCTGGATATTAAATTGCACCCTGATTTTGTTACCTGGTTCACCCGCTACTTCAGCTTTCATTTACCGGCAAAGGCAGAGCAGGGCAACTGTGAACTGCTGCAGGTTTGCAGCGATGAAGATTTTGAAAGACTTCAGGAAAATCTCATAGGGCACATTATGATGAAACGTCGCCTGAAACAGCCTGCTACGTTATTCTTCGCACTCACAGACGACGATGACTACCTGATTTCACTGGACAATAGTACCGGAGAGGTGTTGCTGGAGAGAGTTGGCAAACGTGCTGAGCAGGTGCTTGCCCCTTCAATGGCTGATTTTCTGTCAGCGCTTATACCGCGTCCTTAATTTTTACGCTGTTTTATCGCTCAATTGTGCGAGACGTTGTTCAAGTATCGCAATAGCCGATTCCATTTCGCTGACACGTTTTTCCAGCGCAGCGACCCGGTCGCCGGCATCTGAAGCTGGTGTTGCCGGCATTTTGCTGCTGGCATTCCAGGCTTTTATGGCATCGATAGCCTGCGTCACTGAGACTTTGAAAGGAGCCCGCGCGCGCAACAACCCTACGCCGGGCTGCAAACCTTCCTGGTGCATTTTGTGGCAAATCATAACGAGTTGTTGTGACTGGTCGGCCTGAGACATCATTTTTCCTTACTTCGGTTACTGAGAATACAGAGGTTTCGGGAATAGTATAAAGCACCAGTTAATAGTGTAATACACTAAATTTTAACCCAGTTTATTTTGCTAAATTTTATAATGTTAAACAAAATCAGTGAGTTAATTTGTGGTCTGAAATTTGATTCTTTAGGTGTTAATAAAACCACTGAAATTATTTTTTATAAAAAGGATTACAATGAAACATCTCATTCTGGCCGCTGCTCTTATTTCACCGTTCACACTCACCGGTTGTGTTATCTCTGTAGGCGGAGATGACGGACATTATTCTTCAGACTGGCAGGATCGTGAATACAATAACCGTAAGCATGTTTCGCAGTTAGAAACCGGTATGACCTACGAGTCTGTTGTCCGCAAAATGGGTGTAGCCGATTTTAACGAAATGCACGATAAGAATGATCACGCTTATCGCGTACTGTTCTACCGTACTCAACGCACCATGGATGATGGTGTCACATCTAAAGACGAATGTACGCCTCTGGTATTCCGTGACGGAATTCTTACGGGCTGGGGTGAGGGTGCTTACAACCAGCTCTGAACCGCTCAATAGTGTGAATTAACTTTTAGTTAACAAGTGAGGCGTTCTTCTGTAAAGTGATTAAAAAACAGGCTATAACTGTTTGTCAGGCGTCAGTAGTACATCCGCCTGTTCTCATTTACAGGAGATCGTCCCATGAATACCGTTCTTGAGCCAGATGTACATATCGAAGACGTGCGTGCAGTATTCCTCACTGCCGACAATCTGAAAGTAGCCGCTTCCATTCTTTATAACGCCTATCATGATGATCCTCTGTTCATGGACATCTTTCAGGCAGAAAAAGAAGGCTATGAAGGCCGTCTGCGCAGTGCCATCAGAGAAGAGCTGGATGCCTTCTGGGATGCAGGTCAACCCATGATAGGTTTGTTCGAAGACAGTCGCTTGCTGGCTGTCACTTGTCTGACGAAACCCGGAAGCAGCTTTTCCAGCGGGCGTTTCTGGCACTGGCGATTGAAAATGCTGCTGACAGCAGGCTATTTCAGTACCCGTGCTATGGTTGAGAAAGAAGAGAAGATCCGTAGTGCAATGCCCGCTGAACATTATCATATGGTATCTTTTATCGCCGTCCATCCGGACCATCAGCATCATGGTCTGGGTCATTTATTAATGGGGGCAATAGACAGTATTGTTAATGAAGACCCATCCAGCGAAGGGGTAGGCGTTTTTGTGAGCCTGCCCAAATATCTGAAGTTCTTCAGAAGCGGATTCTATCAACAGATCTCGGTGATCACAGTGTCTGACGTTACCGGAGAGATCCTCTTTAAGCCAAAGCCACTGGTCTGATCACTTAGCCTCTATCTACCTGTTTTGAAAGCGTAACCTGATGGTTGCGCTTTTTTTCATCATTATTCTGCTACCGGTGTTTTTTCACAAAATTTCCCCTGTAGACATTACCCAAAAGTTTGTAAGACATGTCTTACAAAAGTGTGGGACTTTGAAGTTTTTTTTATGACGCTTTTATTATACCAAAGTATAAAGTAGCTGTTTTTATTAGACTTTTTGGTAATGCCGGTAATGACAGATTTATGACGGTGAAAATAATTGAAAAAAGCATGTAGCACAGATCTTCAGGATCAGTACTATTAATCATGTCACAGGGAAACACGACGAGTCAGGGATGAACTTTACGACACTCATGGATGAACTGCGGACAACCGAAGGAACGGAATACTGACTCAGGAAGAGCCAGTTTTCAGGAGAACGGAAAAGGGATACGGTCAGGATGACCGTCAGGGACAACTTCAGGATGAAGAATACCAAGGGGATTATGGTCACAAGGACATTGGAAGCGCGAGGGAAAGCGCATCAGGGACAACCTCAGGAACGGGGATTACCACTGCACGGATGAGTGGTTAATATGGATTAAGGGATAAGGATAGCGTTCATGATGAACGCAATGGACAACTTCAGGGATTGAAGAATGCTGCACGAAGGATGTGTAGTTAATACAGGAAAAATGGAAAGGGATCCGCTCACGGAACAGAGTGGCCTGCTCAGGATGACGCAGGAAAAGAAGGAAAGGGGCGCATACGGATTTTTACTGGACGGTGAAAGTCGCAATGGATCGCAGAGAAGGACGCTCAAAATTCAGAAAAAGCGATAGCGTCGGGCTATCGCTTTTTTTGCGTTTTTATACGCGGTAAGGCGGTAATTGCGTTCTGAGTACCCGTTTTCCCACCATTTCCATTTCTCCTGTATATCTGTCTTCTCCGTTTCCGGAAAATTCAAACTCAAATCGTGAATGCCAGTCTGGCTTAGCATATTTGAAAGTTAGTCGTGTGGAGCGCCGGGCCAGTGTCAGCAACTGGAGATGATGTGTGTCGCAGTACCGGCGCGCGTGTTCGAATGCCGCCTCTGAAATGCTGCGGATCCGCCAGAACTGAAAGCCCGCAAATCCAATCAACAGAAATAAAGTTAATTCACCTAAAGTCATTTGTTTACTGCTTCTGTGCCTGGTTAAACAACCGCCCGAAGGCCAGCTTCAGCTTTTCGCTGCACGTATCTGTTCTCAACAGGGTCAATACCTGTAATCTCAGCACCGGTAACTGAACCAGGTCAGAGAAAAAACCGCCAAATACTGCGCCTTGCCTGCTTTCTTTATCATCCACAGCGGCAGCATTTTCAAAAAAGCGAACAAGAAGGGGTTCATCGAGCTGCGCATAGTGGCGGCCGGCAATCACGCTGAGCAGATGAATATCTGCCTGTTCCCCGTTCAGTAAATCTGTCAACAGTGCTGTGACACTTTCATCTGCTGTTTCGCTGGCCAGCGCCCGCAATGCTGCCAGACCCGTTACCGGGTTCTCAATCAGCGTTTCCTGACAGTAAACGGCGATGGCCTGTTTCAATGTTGGTGCCAGGTCGACGGGTTCGCAACTCTCCATCAGTGTCTTGACAAAATCCTGCTGAAAAAGTGACAGGTTAGTTATTACAGCGGTGACCGCGTCATCTGATGTCAGCGTAGTAGCATAATCGGCAATGGCCTGTACAGAGAGTTCCCGCCAGTCACTGACTGCCGGGGCTTTTACATACTGCGCAACTTTATCTGTGCCCGGCGCCGCCGGCAGGCCGAGCATATTTCGGGTCAGGGCGTTGAACTGCGCCATCTGCGACTGTACCGGCACAAAAGAGTAAGGATTATCCGGCAATGTATCCTGCTTTTCATTTTCCGGACTGCTACCGAGCACATCGACAATAATTTGCAAAAAATGATTACGGGCGGCCATGACCAGTAAACCCCGCTCATCAACCGGGAACTTCAGAAACCAGATATAATGATGTTTTACCGGCTTGCCCGACCAGAAGACAATGCCAAACCAGGCGTGTTGCTGGCGTGGTCTGGGGCAGGGGCGCATGCCGCTTTCCATTTCAAGGAATTGCTGTGTGTCCAGAGGGTGTACACCGCGGCCTAAATCAAACAATTGAAAGTCCGTTCCTGCGTGAAGCAGAAATTCGCTGAGTGTTTGAATAGATTGGGCTGACTGACCGGACATACTGAACTGCTCCACCTGAAAACAAAGGCGGTATGATAACGGTGTGCCGGGGCTTTTACTACCGTAACAGTGACTCTATAATGGCCGCTTTTCATCATAAAGAGCCGTTATGTCACAGGTTGAACACATTGGTCTGTTACTGAAAGATTTGGAAATAGTCCTTAAAGCAGGTGGCTACTGGTCGTCAACAGCACCGGCGCCGGAAGCGTTGCAAAGTACGCAGCCCTTCGCCCGCGATACGCTGGCCTTTGAAGCATGGCTGCAATTTATTTTCATTCCCCGCTTTCAGCAATTAATCGCTGCAGGACAATCTTTACCCGCCAATATGGCTTTACTGCCGATGGCGCAAATTGCGTTGCCGGGCGAGGTGGATTTGCATCTGGTGCTGCAGCAACTTGACGAGGTTGTTTGTGGAGAGTGAAGCGGGATTGATAACCGGTCATCAGCCAGTGAAGATTTTATATCGGGATGATCACATTGTTGCCATGGACAAGCCTCCGGGTTTGCTGGTTCACCGCAGCCCGATAGATAAGCGGGAAACTGAATTTGCTGTTCAGAGATTACGGGATACTGTGGGGCAGCACGTTTATCCGGTCCATCGTCTGGACCGGCCTACTTCCGGTGTACTGGTATTTGCATTTAACGGACAGATCGCCAGTCAGCTGGGGCAGGCAATGATGGGCAAACAGATCCGTAAAGGCTATCTGGCCCTTGTGCGCGGATGGATGAATGGCTGTGGTTTAATCGATTATGCCCTCACATTTAAAAGGGACAAGTTTGCCGATGCTCACCGGGCAGAAGACGTAGCCCCGCAGCATGCAGTAACTGAATACACGGTTATGAAAAAATTCAGTGTGCCTGTGCCGGTGGGAAGGTATGATTCTGCGCGTTATTCGCTGGTGGCGCTGAGGCCGTTTACCGGACGCAAACATCAGTTGCGCAGACACCTTGTTCATTTACGCCATCCAATCATCGGTGACACCTCACACGGTGATGGCAAACAAAATAAATTTGCACGGGAGCAGTTTGGTTTTAATCAATTAGCCCTTACGTGTACTTTAATGCAATTTTCACATCCGGTGACGGGAAAAACCGTTACCATCAATACTACGCCTCATGCGCCTTTTGCCAGTATGCTCAGCAACCTGGCCGGGTACGAGGTGACTTAATGACTGATTAAAGAGGGCTGATATGACAGCATTAACCATTCTTACCGGCAGTGTTTACGGAAATGCGCAGCATGCCGCAGAAACGGTAGCTGAATCCCTGAGTGCGCAAGGAATCGAGTGTCAGGTGTGCAGTGATCCGCAAGTTTCAGATGTGACTGACGCCGGTGCTTTGCTGGTGATCACATCAACAACCGGACAGGGAGATGTGCCACCGAATCTGGAATTTGTATTTTCAGATCTAAAAGACCAGTTTCCGTTGCTCGACAGAAAACCATTCGCTGTTTGTGCGTTAGGTGACAGCAGCTACGGAGATACGTATTGTGCAGCAGGACGCCAGTGGTTTGAATTGCTCAGCGAATTGCAGGGTAAAGCCGTGGCTGAGATGCTGGAGGTGGATGCTATTGAATGCTTTGAGCCGGAAAAGCCGGTGCTGGCGTTTGTTGAATCTATCAAAGATGAACTGGTGGTGTAATCGCCGTCAGTGTGTTTATAGCAGGCAGCTATAACGAAAAAAGCGCAGGCGGGTCAGTTTATACTCCCGGCTGCGCTTTTTATTTATGTGATCCGCAGAATTATTCTACCCCACGGAGCAGGGCGTTGATGCCTACTTTTGCACGGGTTTTTGCGTCCACTTTCTTCACGATGACCGCTGCATACAGGCTGTGAGAGCCATCTTTAGAAGGCAGAGAACCTGAAACCACAACTGAACCTGCCGGTACGCGACCATAAGTAATTTCGCCGGTTTCACGGTCATAAATGCGGGTGCTCTGGGAGATGTAAACGCCCATAGAAATTACCGCGCCTTCTTCTACGATCACGCCTTCAACGATTTCAGAACGTGCACCGATAAAGCAGTTATCTTCAATAATCGTCGGGTTGGCCTGCAGTGGTTCCAGTACACCACCAATGCCTACGCCGCCAGACAGGTGAACATTTTTACCGATTTGTGCACACGAGCCAACAGTTGCCCACGTATCTACCATAGTGCCTTCATCAACAAATGCGCCGATGTTTACGTAAGACGGCATCACAACCACATTCTTACCGACAAATGAACCGGTACGTACTGCAGCCGGTGGCACAACACGTACGCCTTCCGCGGCAAATTGTTCAGCAGTGTAGCCGGTATATTTTAAAGGTACTTTATCGAAGTATGTTGTTTCAGCACCATCGATAATGTCATTGTTGTGAAGACGGAAGTACAGTAATACCGCTTTCTTCAGCCATTGATGAACAACCCATTCACCGGCAATTTTTTCCGCTACGCGGGCTTTACCGCTGTTCAGCATAGCGATAGCGTCTGCAACAGCTTGTCTTACTTCGTCCGGCGCAGAAGAGGGTGACAAAGCGTCACGGTTTTCAAACGCATCTTCAATGATGGATTTCAATTCAGTCATGATATGTTGATGTCTTCAAGTTGATCGAGTTTAAACAGGATTTGCTTTTTAAGGGCAACCTGCTGCTCCTGGGTTAATGATTTGCCAGCGTCGTTGCTGACAATAAAAATATCTTCGGCACGCTCCCCGATGGTGGCAATCTTTGCCAGTTTCAGAACCACGCTTTTATCCACGAATGCATGGCCAATTTTAGCCAGAATCCCGGGGGCGTCCAGCGCTTCCAGTTCTATCAGTGTGCTTTCATCATTTAATGTAAAAAAGCGGACTTTCGTGGGGACATCCAACTGACGCATCTGGCGGGAAAGTTTGCGCTTGTTGTCATGGGCCCGTCCCGGCTTTTCCAGTTGAGAAAGAATGGCGTTCTCCAGACTCTTCGTACGGTTTTCACCGCTTAATCTGGAACCGTCATTTTCCAGCACCAGAATGCTGTCAAACACATAGCCGTCACGGGTGACTGTAATGTGGGCATCGTGAATTGAACAGTTTCTGCTGTCTATGACTGAGGCAACCTGAGCGAACAGTGCTTTCCGGTCCCGCCCGTAAATAAGAATTTCAGTGCCGCCTTTTGCGGAGTTGTCATTAGCTTTAACAACCAGAGCGTCGGGATTGTCTGCCAGTACGGATTTTTCCCCGTTTAAAATCTCCAATGTATGCCAGGCAATCTGCGCCGGCTTGAAGCGCACGAAGTAATCGTCTTCCAGACGATCCCACAGCGACTGAATATCGTTTTCCGGCACGCCTTGCGCGTCCAGAATAATACGCGCTGTGTGTTTATGTTCTTTTACCCGGTCGTCCAGCGTGACCTGGCATTGCAAACCATTGTCCAGTGCCTTTTGGGTCATGAGATACAACTCTCTGAGCAGCGATGATTTCCAGTCGTTCCACAGGTTATCATTGGTGGCGCGGATATCCGCCAGAGTGAGTACGTATAAAAGGTTCAGGTGGGTGTGGCTGCGCACGGCGGTGGCAAATTCGCTGATCACATCCGGATCATAAATATCACGACGCTGGGCAACCACTGACATCAGCAGGTGGTTTTCGACCAGCCATTCAATCAGCTCTGCATCTTTCGGCTTTATGCCATGTAGTCCGGCAAACTTTGCCACATCTTCAGCGCCCAGTTCTGAGTGGTCGCCGCCCCGGCCTTTTGCAATGTCGTGAAATACTGCGGCAATATAAATCAGCTCAGGTTTGTCCAGGTTACGGACAATTCTGCCGCACCGGGGAAATTCAATGTTTTCCGGCTGGAAGTAATGATTCACATTTTTCACCACACGGTGGGTGTGTTCATCAACGGTGTAGGCATGGAATAAATCGAATTGCATCATGCCAACAATCTTATCCCATTCAGGCAGGTAACATTCCAGAATGCCGTACTGATGCATGATATCCCATGCGAAATCGAAAAAGTGCGGATGGCGGAAAAGAAGCATCAGCCGTTCGCGGCAACCTTCCCGTTCTACGTAGTAGTTATTTTCAAACTTTCTGCGGACATTCCTGAGCTGGCGGATGGTATCGGTGTCCAGTCCCTGTACCGCAGGGGTGTCGGCCACGACTTTGAGAAAATCCAGCACAGCTTCCGGGCAATCAAATACACCGGAGCGGGTAGGGGATATCATTCCGTCCAGGAGTTTGAAGTCTGCGTTAACCGGCGTTTCAGACTGCACACTCTGATTCAGCATATCGTAGCGGAACCGTTGCAGCAGCATTTTATTCAGTTCACTCACACGGCGGATAATGCGAAAAAAGTCCCGCATCATTTTTTCTACTGATGCTTTTCCGTCGCGGCCGTAACCCAGTTTTTCTGCTACATCCGGCTGGTAATCAAACAGTAAGCGGTTCTCACTGCGTCCGGCTATAAGGTGCAGAGCAAAACGCATACGCCAGAGGTGCATGCGGCAGCTTATCAGTTCGCCATGTTCTTCTTCGGTAAAATAACCGTGGCCAACCAGATTAAAGCCGTCATATTCTTTAAAGTGCTTTTTTGCGACCCAGCCAATGGACTGGATATCACGTAAACAGCCCGGGTTCTCTTTAATATTAGGCTCAAGGTTGTAAGACGTGCCATTGAATTTGGCATGGCGGGCCATTTGCTCGTCGTACTTGGCTTTGAAAAAGTCTTTCGATGAAAGGGCTTTGCGGCTGTTCAGCTTATCCCACAGTGTTTCAAACACATCCATATCACCGGTGAGCAGGCGGCTCTCCACAAGATTTGTGGTGATCGTGATATCTTCTTTAGCAAGTTGCAGTGTTTCTTTCACTGTACGGACAGATTGACCCACATCCAGTTTGATATCCCATAAAAGCGTGATGAACTGACTGATACGCTCCTGCACATCTTTATTGAGCTTTTTGTGACTGACAATTAATAAGTCGATGTCTGAATGCGGTTGAAGATGACCGCGGCCATATCCCCCTACCGCACAAAGCGCCAGGCCGGATACAACATCCAGACCCATCAGTTGCCAGAGGTGGGCAAGCATGGCATCCACAAACTTCGCACGGCCGGTGACCAGTTGATCCACCGGTGTCGTATCAAACGCACTTTCGAGCCACTGATTAGACGCGGTAATACACGCTTTGATACCTGCGATATCTTCAGCGGAGGTGATGGTTTCGGCCTGTTCGATTAGTCTTTGTAAGCTCAAAATGTGCCTTTTATTACTTCAGAAAGGAAAAATCTGGCGAACAATAACATGAAACGTCATATTTTCGCATTATGCAAAGGTGATGAAAATGAGCTAAAAAGTGAATAATTAGTCGAAAAAGTTATAACTAAGGGAGAAGGACAGGCGCCGGGATACGCCTGTCGGAAAAACTTACCGGCCGGAATTAACTGTGGCTGATGACTCTGGGCAAATCTTCTTCTTCACGCAGCGTCAGTACTTCAACGCCGTCTTCAGTAACCAGCAAAGTATGCTCCCACTGGGCGCTCAGGCTACGGTCTTTAGTGACCACAGTCCATTGATCCGGCAGTACCTTTGAGTGGCGCTTACCGGCATTTACCATGGGTTCGATTGTGAAGCACATACCCGGAACCAGTTCATCCCCCGTGCCCGGACGGCCATAGTGCACAATCTGAGGTTCTTCGTGGAAACCTGCACCAATACCGTGTCCGCAGTACTCACGGACAATAGAATAATTATGCGATTCAGCGTGTGTCTGACAAAGGTGACCGATGTCCCCCAGGCGCATGCCGGGTTTTACCTGCCTGATGGCGTTATACAAACACTCCTGTGTTACCCGCACCAGGCGTTCAGCCAGAATGGCGGGCTTACCGACGATAAACATCTTTGAGGTATCGCCGTGGTAACCGTCTTTTATCACGGTTACATCAATATTAATGATATCGCCGTCTTTAAGTTTTTTATCCGACGGGATGCCATGACAAATACAATGGTTTACCGACGTACAAATAGATTTTGGAAAGGGCGGATGACCATAGTTTAATGGTGCCGGAATCGCTTGTTGCTCATTGACAATATAGTCGTGGCATAAGGTATTCAGTTCGTCAGTGGTTACACCTTTTTTTACATGTGGTGTAATCATCGTCAGCACGTCTGCGGCGAGTTTGCCGGCAACGCGCATTTTTTCAATTTCTTCAGCGGTTTTAATTATAGCTGCCACTGTACCCTCGATTATTGATAACAGAGAAAACGGGAATGCGCCGGAAATGTGTTTAGTCTGATGATATACCTGACTCAGGTATTTGTAGTTATCACAAATTAAAACGGCAGGCGCATGATTGCTGTTATGGTAACGTCTGACAGCGCAACTGTATAGTCATCCTGCATTTTGACAGCCTCAGATGACGTTAAAACTTGAGCATGGGGGCTTGTTGTGGTATAAAGCGCCCGCGTTTTGTGAGAGTCGGAAAAACACTGTTTATCCGGACCGCAATATTCGTAAATTAACTTTTTAAATAACACACATATACCGACACTTGTCATCGGGGTGTCTGCAAGGTCTTCACAGACTGCGCGGATCGATGGAAGGGGTATATGGAGGCCTAACCCCAAGAGGAAAATATCATGGCTAACGTATCAATGCGTGACATGCTGAAAGCCGGTGTGCATTTCGGTCACCAAACCCGCTACTGGAACCCTAAGATGAAGCCTTTCATCTTCGGTGCCCGTAACAAAGTTCATATCATCAACCTGGAAAAAACAGTACCTCTGTTCAACGAAGCAATGAACTACCTGTCTGGTGTTGCTTCCAAGAAAGGTAAAATCCTGTTTGTTGGTACTAAGCGTGCGGCTGGTGAAGCTGTAAAAGATGCAGCACAGAAATGTGACCAGTTCTACGTGAACAAGCGTTGGTTGGGCGGTATGCTGACTAACTGGAAAACAGTTCGCCAGTCTATCAAGCGTCTGAAAGATCTTGAGCAACAAGCACAAGACGGTACTTTCGACAAGCTGACCAAAAAAGAAGCGCTGATGCTGCAACGTGAAATGGACAAGCTGGAAAGCAGCCTTGGCGGTATCAAAGACATGGGCGGTCTGCCTGACGTGATCTTTGTTATCGACGCTGACCACGAGCACATTGCAATCACTGAAGCACGTAACCTGGGTATTCCTGTAGTTGGTGTTGTAGATACTAACTCTAACCCTGACGGTGTTGACTTTATCATCCCTGGTAACGACGACGCGATCCGTGCTATCCAGCTGTATCTTGATGCTGCTGCTGATGCAGTAAACAAAGGTCGCGAAAGCAACCTTGAAGTTCAGGCTGAGCAAGACGACTTCGTAGAAGCCGCTGAGTAATCAGATCTGACCGGTGACAGTGGTCATGGCAATGACATGCCACTGTCATCAAAAATACCGAATATCTCAAGAGGGGCACCAATAGCCCCTTTTACCTTATTAAATGTTTAATGCTGAGGAATTGAAAAATGGCAGTGACTGCAGCACTTGTTAAAGAACTGCGTGAGCGTACCGGCGCAGGTATGATGGATTGTAAAAAAGCGCTTGTTGAAACCGACGGTGACATCGAACTGGCCATCGAAAACATGCGTAAGTCTGGTCAGGCTAAAGCCGCTAAAAAAGCTGGCCGTATCGCCGCTGAAGGTGTAATCCTGACTCAGGTTGAAGGCAACCGCGCTACCATGATGGAAGTAAACTGTGAAACTGACTTCGTTGCCCGTGACGAAGGTTTCCTTGGCTTCGGTAACAAAGTTCTGGCCGTTGCACATGCCGGTAACATCAACTCTGTTGAAGAGCTGAACGAAGCTGAATTAGACGGCGCGAAAGTTATCGAAGTACGTGACGCGTTAGTTGCTAAAATCGGTGAAAACATTTCTCCTCGTCGCGTTATCAACGTTGAAGGCGACAACCTGGGTGCATACGTGCACGGCGGTCGTATCGGCGTAATCGCTATCTTAAACGGTGGCGACGAAGAACTGGCTAAAGACGTAGCAATGCACGTTGCAGCGGCAAGCCCTCAGTTCGTTAAGCCTGAGCAAGTGCCAGCTGAAGTAGTAGAAAAAGAGAAAGAAATCCAGGTTGAACTGGCTATCCAGTCTGGTAAGCCTGCTGATATCGCTGAAAAAATGGTTGCTGGCCGTATGAAGAAATTCACCGGCGAAATCAGCCTGACAGGTCAGCCTTTCGTTAAAGATCCTTCTGTTTCTGTTGGTGAATTGCTGAAGAGCAAAGGCGCTGACGTTGTTAACTTCATCCGTTTTGAAGTGGGTGAAGGTATCGAGAAGAAAACTGAAGACTTCGCAGCTGAAGTTGCGGCTCAAATGGAAGCGGCGAAGAAATAATTCTGCGTTTCGCTTTTTCATTCGGCCAATGTCGGATACACTACAGAGCACCTCTTCGGGGGTGCTTTTTTATGAGTGAGGCAATCAACTGCCTGACAGTAAAAATATCGCTTGTAACGAGTCGGCTTGCGTCATTTCTTGTTATGTATAACGAGGCATGAGACAAGCCGAATTCATAAGGACTATTCAAACAATGAGTATCACACCAAAATCAGCCTATCGACGTATTTTGTTAAAACTCAGCGGTGAAGCGCTAATGGGTTCCGAAGGATTCGGTATCGACCCTAAAGTGCTCGATCGCATGGCTCAGGAAATTAAAGAGCTGGTTGAATTGGGTGTACAGGTTGGCTTAGTTATCGGTGGCGGTAACCTTTTCCGTGGTGAAGGCCTGGCGAAAGCGGGTATGAACCGTGTAGTGGGTGACCACATGGGTATGTTAGCCACTGTCATGAACGGTCTGGCTATGCGTGATGCATTGCACCGTGCTTTTGTAAACGCCCGCCTGATGTCTGCTATTCCTTTAAATGGTGTTTGTGACGCCTACAACTGGGCAGAAGCTATCAGCTTATTAAAATCCGGCCGCGTTGTGATCTTCTCTGCAGGTACCGGTAATCCTTTCTTCACTACCGATTCTGCTGCCTGTCTGCGCGGCATTGAAATTGAAGCTGAAGCCGTATTGAAAGCCACTAAGGTAGACGGTGTATACAGTGACGACCCGGTAAAAAATCCTGACGCTACACTGTATGGCCAACTGTCTTATCAGGAAGTGCTGGAAAAAGAACTCAAAGTGATGGATTTATCTGCTTTCACTCTGGCACGTGATCACCGTATGCCTATCCGCGTATTCAACATGAACAAACCGGGCTGTCTGAAGCGGGTTGTCATGGGTGAGCAGGAAGGTACGTTGATTGACCATCCTGAAAATTTTAAGTAAGAAATAGGAAACAACTGTGATTGATGAAATTGAATTAGATGCGCAAGAGCGTATGGATAAAAGCATCAGTGCACTGAAAAGTCAGTTAAGCAAAATTCGTACAGGCCGTGCTCACCCGAGCCTGCTTGACGGCATCATGGTGCCTTACTACGGTGTGGATACGCCGCTGAAGCAAGTTGCGAACGTTGTCGCAGAAGACAGCCGCACGCTGGCGCTGAGTGTATTTGATAAAAGTGCTATTCAGGCTGTAGAGAAAGCTATCATGCAATCTGATCTGGGCCTCAACCCGATGAGTGCAGGAGCGTCGATTCGTATCCCGTTACCTCCGCTGACGGAAGAGCGTCGTAAAGATCTTATCCGCGTTGTACGTAACGAGGCGGAAGGTGGTCGTGTTGCTATCCGTAACATCCGCCGTGACGCAAACGGTGACATTAAAGATTTGCTGAAAGAAAAAGAAATCAGTGAAGATGAAAGCCGCGCTGCGGAAGAAAACATTCAGTCTCTGACGAATGATTTTATTAAAAAAGTGGATGCCATGCTGGCAGACAAAGAAAAAGAACTGATGGAAATTTAAAAAGTTACTATGTTAGGAATGCGGTCTAACACAGCGCCTGAAACCACTGAGACCCCGGTCAATGTACCGGGTCCTCAGCATGTTGCGATCATCATGGACGGAAATGGTCGATGGGCGCAGAAAAAGGGCAAAATCAGAACGTTTGGCCATAAGGCCGGCGTTGAGTCTGTTCGCGCGGTAGTGCGTTTTGCCCGCCAGAACAAAATACAATCACTGACGCTGTTCGCTTTCTCCAGTGAAAACTGGAAGCGTCCCGAAGAAGAAGTGTCGGTGCTGATGGAACTGTTCAATCTGGTATTGAACAATGAAGCGAAGCGATTACATAAAAACGGTGTACGTTTAAAAGTGATCGGTGACGTTTCAGCTTTTGATGATAAATTGAAAGATAAGATCCGTAAAGCAGAAGAAATGACTGCTGACAATAAGGATCTTGTTCTCAATATTGCTGCCAATTATGGTGGCCGCTGGGATATCGTTAATGCGGCACGGGAGTTATCTCAGGCTGTAGCAGAAGGCTCGATGACTGCTGCAGATATCACTGAAGAGGCTTTCGACGCAAAAATGTCAACAGCAGGGCTGCCGGAGCTGGATTTACTTATCCGCACAGGCGGTGAGCATCGCATCAGCAACTTTTTGCTGTGGCAATGTGCCTACGCTGAACTCTATTTTACTGACGTGTTATGGCCTGATTTTTCTGAAGATGTTTTTCAGCAGGCAGTCAATGATTACAAACAACGCCAGCGCCGTTTCGGTCTTACGGGCGAACAGGTCAGCGTTCCACGGAACTGAAGCCTGCAACTAACGGCGGTGCCGGCACCGCCATCAGGAGCACATCGCCAATTATGCTAAAACAACGAATAATAACAGCATTAATTCTGGCGCCTCTGGCGCTGATAGCCATCCTTTTTTTACCGGTCTGGCAGTTTGAAGTTGCCATTGCCGGTGTCGTCGGGTTGGGTGCTTATGAGTGGGCGAATATGTCCGGCATCACAGCACGTCCCCGCAAAGCCATGTTCGCTGCTTTTGTTTTTGCGCTGTGTCTGGTGCTGTCGTCCATTGTGGATGCTCAATACATCTGGTACCAGGGGCAACTCCACGGGCTTTACCATTTCATCCTTGGCGTATCCGTTATCTGGTGGATGTTCTCGCTGTGGATGATCATTTTCTATCCCCGTTATTCAGCCTTCTGGCGGAACAATAACCTGATTCGTTTAGGCTTCGGTCTGCTGACCTTAATCCCGACCTGGGTTGCCGTTATCAGTCTCAGAACCAGTCTTCATGATGTTGATACCTTATATGGCTCATCGCTGATTTTCTATGTGCTCGGTATTGTCTGGGCGGCAGATATCGGCGCATTCTTCAGCGGCGTTAAATTCGGTCGCCATAAACTGCGGCCTAATGTGTCACCCGGCAAAACGCTGGAAGGTTTAATCGGTGGTATCGGTGCATCTTTCGCTATTATCGCTTTTGCAGCATTACATTATCAGGTAGCAACAGACCGCATCTGGCTGCACTTGCTTATTGGTGGCATTACCGTGGCGGTATCTGCGCTGGGTGATTTAAACGAAAGCATGCTGAAGCGCTGTGCAGGCATTAAGGACAGTGGCAAATTATTGCCCGGACACGGTGGTATTCTTGACCGTATCGACAGCCTCACTGCGGCCTTTCCCGTATTTGCATTTTGCTATGTTACCTGGATGGCTTGATGCAGACAGTTACCATACTTGGCGCAACCGGCTCCATCGGTTGCAGTACCCTCGACGTTATCAACAGACACCCGGATAAATACCGGGTTTTCGCTGTTACCGGCAACAGTCAGCTTGAAAAGCTCATGCAGCAGGCAATCAGCTGCGCAGCACGATACGTGGTAGTCGCAGACGATAATTTGTATGACGATGCGGTGAAGCTGGCGCAGTCGATGAAAGTCAGTTCGGAAATTCTTTGTGGCCCTAAGGCGCTGGAAGAAGTTGCCAGTGCACCGGAGGTGACTTCGGTGATGGCGGCCATTGTTGGTGCAGCAGGCTTATTACCAACCCTTGCAGCGGTAAAAGCAGGTAAGCGTGTATTGCTGGCAAACAAAGAAGCGCTGGTTATGTCCGGTGCGCTTTTCATCGATGCCGCTAATCAGAGCGGGGCAGAAATTCTTCCCATAGACAGTGAACACAATGCCATATTCCAGTGTTTGCCTGAAGGATTTCGCTATGGTGAATTGCAGCAGGCAGGGATCAGTCAAATTTTGCTCACCGGTTCCGGCGGACCTTTCCGTCACCGCGATATTGACACCTTTCACAGCATCACTGTAGAGGAAGCCTGTCATCACCCGAACTGGTCCATGGGACGGAAAATCACGGTGGACTCGGCGACCATGATGAATAAGGGACTGGAATTTATTGAAGCCTGCTGGTTATTCGGTGCTTCTTCAAAAGATATTACGGTGGTACTGCATCCTCAAAGTGTGATCCATTCCATGGTACAGTACACCGATGGTTCGGTGATTGCCCAGTTAGGCAACCCTGATATGCGTACGCCCATTGCTTATGGCCTCGCCTGGCCTGAACGTATTGATGCCGGCGTTGAACCGCTGGATTTTGCGAAAATGGCAAGCCTTACTTTTGAGTCACCCTGTTACGCGCGGTATCCTAACCTGAAACTGGCGATTGATGCCTGTGACAGCGGTCAGGCTGCCACAACGCGCCTTAATGCGGCCAACGAAATTGCCGTTGCCGCCTTTCTGGATGGCGCCATTGGTTTTACCGATATTGCAGCAATTAACGAGGAAACGTTAAACAGAATGGAACCTGTAACGGTATCGTCACTCCAACAGATCCTTGAAGAAGACAGAATGGCGAGAGAAGTCGCCACAGAACTGGTACGGAGTAAGGTGTAGTGTTCACGTTTCTGTGGAGTTTAGGTTCATTCATAGTCGCACTGGGTATTTTAGTCGCGGTGCACGAGTGGGGACATTTTATTGTTGCCCGGATGTGTGGCGTGCATGTCGAACGGTTTTCAATCGGCTTTGGTAAACCGTTCTGGACACGAAAAGATAAGAAGGGCACCGAATTTGCGGTAGCCGCTATACCGCTGGGCGGATATGTACGTATGCTCGACGAGCGTGTGGATGTCGTGCCTGCGGAAAAACGTCACCTGGCGTTCAATAACAAACCTGTATTACAACGTATGGCAATTATTGCCGCTGGCCCCGGTGTAAATTTTATCTTTGCAGTGCTCGCATTGTATATGATGTTCCTGATTGGTCAGAATACAGTAAAACCGGTGATTGGCGATATAACGCCGGACAGTTTCGCCGCGCAGGCTCAGATAAAAGCCGGTGATGAAATTATTGCAGTGGGTGGTCATGAAACGCCTGACTGGGAATCGGTAAATCTGGAATTGATTTCTGCGATTGGTACACCTCAGGTGGGAATTACCGTGAAATCTGCCCAAGGTGTGACCAGTCAGACGAATTTACACATTGCCGGCTGGAACTTTGACCCGGAAAAACAGTCTGCTTTAAACAGTTTGGGCATCGTACCTTTCAGACCTGAAATTACCACCGTGGTGGCATTCATTTCTGAAGACAGTCCTGCAGAGCAGGCGGGGTTACTGGTCGATGATGAACTGATTGCGCTAAATGGCGAAAAGATAGAAAGCTGGATGTCTCTGGTTGACACTATTAAAGGGTTACCCGGTGAAACCGTCAGCATTACATTAATGCGGGGCGGTCAGCAACAGACAGTTAGTGCTACAATAGCGCGCCGGGATACCCCTGACGGTCAGGATGGTTTCTTAGGGGTAAGCCCTAAAGCTGAACCCTGGCCTGAAGGTTATGTCTTTACTCATCAGTACGGTCCTGTTGAAGCCGTGAGTAAAGCACTGGATAAAACCTGGCGGCTGACTGCCGTCAGCGTAGAAATGCTCGGCAAGCTGGTTACCGGCGATGTATCGCTGAATAATCTCAGCGGACCAATTTCCATTGCGCAGGGCGCAGGCGTCAGTGCCGGATACGGACTGGCATACTTTTTAAGTTTTTTAGCGTTGATCAGTGTCAGTCTCGGCATTATCAATTTGTTGCCAATCCCCATGCTGGATGGCGGTCACTTGCTGTTTTATATCATCGAGTGGGCATCGGGCAAACCTGTACCGGAACATGTGCAGGAGTGGGGGTTTAAAATTGGCGGCGCACTGCTTTTCATGATGATGAGCATCGCCATATTTAACGATATTAGTCGCTTTGTTTCTTAGGGACAAAACGGCAGTTTTACATTAGAACAGCAAACGCGGCCAGGAATAAAAGAATAGATGAAGTTAAATCAGTTAGTAGCAGCCGGAATCATGGTTTCCAGTGCTAGCTTCGCCAATGCTGCAGCGTCTGACAGTGAATTCGTTGTTGAAGATATTAAAATTACCGGCCTGCAACGTGTGGCACTGGGTGCGGCACTGACCTATCTGCCTGTTCAGGTAGGCGACCGCCTTAACAGCTTCCGCATCACCCAGGCTATTCGCTCTCTTTATTCTTCTACTCACTTTGAGCGGGTAGAGGTATTACGCGACGGTAATACCCTTATCGTGAAAGTGTCAGAGCGTCCTACTATCAGTAACATTATCTTTGAAGGTAACGATGACATCAAAGATGAGCAGTTACAGGAGAGTCTGGATGGTAACGGGATCCGTGTGGGAGAGCCGCTGGATAAAACCGTGCTGACGTCAATTGAAAATGGCCTCAAAGACTTCTTCTACAGCATTGGTAAATACAATGCTGATGTGTCTGCTATTGTGACACCGTTGCCCCGTAATCGTGTTGATTTGAAACTGCTGTTCGAAGAAGGCGATGCCGCAGAAATCCAGCAAATTAATATCGTCGGTAACTCAGTATTTACTGATGAAGAACTGATGCAGGACCTTGAACTGCAGTTCGACACACCCTGGTGGGATTTTCTGTCTGAAACCCGCTACCAGCAGCAAACCCTGCAAGGGGATATGGAAACATTAAGAAGCCACTATATGGACCGTGGTTACCTGCGTTTCAATATTGATTCTACGCAAGTTTCCATGACGCCGGAAAAAGACGGCATCTACGTTGCGATGAATGTCACCGAAGGAGAGCAATACACCATCTCTGATGTGGAGCTTGTCGGTGATTTGCTGGGTAACGAAGAGTATATCGAGCGGGTGCTGCCGTTGACTGTTGGCGAGCTTTACAGTCAGGCTGAAGTTACCTATACCGAAGAATTTATCAGTAAATACCTGGGCCGTTTTGGTTACGCTTATCCGACAGTGACCACGGTGCCGGAAATCAACGACGAAGATAAAACAGTTAAACTGACCCTGTCAGTCGATCCGGGTAAGCGTATCTATGTGCGTCGTATAAACTTCGAAGGTAATTCTGTTACGTCTGATAATGTATTACGTCATAACGTTAACCAGATGGAAGGCACGTGGCTGTCGAATTCACTGCTGGAAAGCTCAAAAGCGCAGCTTTCCCGTCTGACTTACATGGAAGAAGTTGAGTTCGAAACTAACCGTCTGCCAGGTATTGATGATCAGGTTGATGTGGACTTCTCAGTCAAGGAGCAACCTTCAGGCTCGTTTAACGCCGGTATCGGTTACGGTGACAGAACGAAACTGAGTCTGAATGCCGGTATTCAACAAAATAACTTCCTGGGTACAGGTAAGCAGGTGGGTCTGAACATCAGTACGGTATCGTATCAGCGTTCAGCTCAAATTACCTATAACGACCCCTATTTCACCATCGACGGTATCAGTCTGGGTGGTAGCATCGGTTACAGCGAGTTCGACGGCTCTGACTTTAACGTTATCCAGTACAACTCTAAGCGCTGGTCAGTGGGGGCTAACGTTGGTTATCCAATCAACGAAGTTAACCGTATTAATTTCGGTATTACTTACTCCAGTGTGGAGTTATATAACACCGGTTATTACGAGCAGACTGAGCAGTTTTATAATCAGTTCCGTGATTCCGCCGATCCGGAAGCACCTATTAACTATGACAGCTTCCAGGCCAGTGTGGCGTGGAGCCGCAGTACACTGAACCGTGGTCTGTTCCCTACAGCCGGTTCATCACAACGTGCGAGTTTCAGTATTACTACGCCGAACTCTGACGTGAATTACTTTAAAACTGTATTCGATACCAAGTTCTATTTCCCGCTGTCACGTAATCAGCGCTGGTCAGTGCTGGCTCGTCTGCGTTTAGGTTATGGTAACGGCTACGGCGACATTAACGGTAATGAGCAGATCCTGCCGTTTACGGAAAACTTCACGGCCGGTGGTGCAGATACGCTGCGTGGCTTTGAAAATAACACCGTGGGCCCCCGTGGTGTGATCAGACGTAATTATAATACGGTGACCGGTCCTGACGGAGAGGTGTATCCGGGCGATGCAGCTGATGATAGTATTCAGATCTCCAGCCGGAGCCTGGGTGGTAACGCCATGGCATTGGGTGGCATCGAGTTAATCGTTCCGACACCATTTGTGGATGTGGAATACGATAATTCAGTACGTACCAGTGTTTTCCTCGACGTAGGTAACGTGTGGGATACTGAATTCGACTACGATAAGTACAAAAACTTAGACCAGATCAACTCATCGTACGGTAAGTTGTTGGACTATTCCGACTGGACACAGTATCGTAGTTCCGCCGGTATTTCTGTACAATGGATTTCACCGATGGGACCTATGGTATTCAGCTTCTCGCGTGCTATTCAGGAACGCGATGGTGATGATGCCAAGTTCTTTACGTTTAATATCGGTCAAACATTCTAATACTAATCCGGCAGTGAACCGGGCTTAAATTTTAAAAAGGAGTTCCTTTTGAAACAGTTGGCAAGACAATTCGTAGCAACCCTGATGTTAGGTAGTGCGCTGGTAAGTGCCTCTGCAATGGCTGAACAAAAAATTGGCGTTGTAGATGTACAGGGCGTATTCCAGGCGATGCCACAGGCCGCTGAAATCTCTAATAACATTCAGGTCGAATTCAAAGCGCAAATCGACGAAGTTAACCAGCTTCAGAAAGATGGTCAGTTCTATGCTGAGCGTCTGCAGCGTGATGCCGCTACGATGAGTGAAGATGAGAAAAAAGAACTGCAACAGAAAATTCTGAGTGTTCGTGAGCAACTGGCAGAAAAAGGTCAGCCTCTGCAACAGAACATCCAGCGTCGCAGCAACGAAGAGCGCAACAAATTGTTGGGCTTGATCAAGCAGGCGATCGACTCAGTAGCTGCGAAAGAAAAATACGACCTGGTACTGAATGCCGGTGCTGTAGCATTCGCAGACGACCAGCATGATCTGTCTGAGCAAGTGCTGGAACAGGTTAAAAAAATTAAGTAATGTCCGGCCGGTTACCGGCTGAAGATTACCGGGCCTGAGCCCGCAAGCAGACTAACGTCGTGAGGCGTTGGTCTGATTTGTTTTTAGCGCATATGCGCGTATGGTTGCCGCCATTTAAAATTACAATACGGCAAACAGTCTGCTATAAGCCTATGACAGACTGGTTTTGGCATTAGGAGAGCTTTTTTGGCCAATTCACTCAACACTATTGATATTCAGGAAATCCTGGATTTATTGCCTCACCGGTATCCGTTCTTGCTTGTTGATCGCGTAACTGATTACGTGGAAGGCGAGTCTATCAAGGCATATAAAAACATCACCATGAATGAACCCTGCTTTACAGGGCACTTCCCCGGCCGTCCAATTTTCCCGGGCGTTCTTATCCTGGAAGCAATGGCACAGGCTGCCGGCGTGCTTGGATTCAAAACCATGGGTAAGTCAGATAAGCTATACTTGTATGCCGGCATTGACTGCGCGCGCTTCAAGCGTCCTGTTACGCCTGGTGACAGACTGGAATTTGATGTATGTCTGGTCAAAGAGCGCAGAGGGATTTGGAAGTTTAAGGGTACCGCCAGCGTTGATGGTGAAGAAGCTTGCAGTGCCGAATTCATGTGTGCAATGAGAGAGATGGTTTAACGTGATTCATTCTACTGCCGTGATATCTGAAAAGGCGACACTGGGAAATAATGTTTCCGTAGGTCCTTTCTGTTATATCGGTGACGATGTGGTTATCGGTGACGATTGTGTACTTGAGTCTCATGTGGTCATCAAAGGCCCGACGACTGTGGGTAAGCGCAACCGCTTCTTTCAGTTTTGTTCTGTAGGTGAAGAATGCCAGGACAAAAAGTACGCCGGAGAAGAAACCCGTCTGGAAATCGGTGATGACAATGTGTTCCGTGAAACCTGTACAGTGCATCGCGGCACTATTCAGGATGAAGGGGTGACAAAAATTGGCTCCCGCAACCTGTTTATGATCAATGCCCACGTGGCTCACGATGTGATCATCGGGGACGATTGTATTCTTGCGAACAATGTTTCACTGGCAGGGCATGTTGAACTGGGTAATTTTGTTATTTTTGGTGGTGGTGCCGCTATTCACCAGTTTGGCAAAGTAGGTAGTCATGCCTTCGTTGGCGCCGGCGCGATAGTCTTGCGTGATGTACCGCCGTTTGTCATGGTTAACGGGCAGAAGCACGTCGCTGCGGGCATTAACTCTGAAGGCTTACGCCGCCGTGGATTTACATCCGGTCAAATTATGGCAATAAAGCGGGCTTACCGTGCCATCTACCGTGACAACAATACCATCGCTGAAGCTGTGGCTAAGCTGTCTGATGTAGCCCAAAGCGATGAAAATATCCGCTTACTGGTGTCTTTCCTTGAAAATGCTGAGCGGGGTATCATCCGCTAAATGCCCGCATCAACATTGCGAATTGGCGTTGTGGCAGGTGAGCCGTCAGGAGACGTGCTTGCCGCCGGTATGATAGCCGAACTGAAAAAGCGTTACCCCGATGCCATTATCGAAGGCATCGGTGGTGATCACATGAAAGCCGCCGGCTTTCACTCACTCTTCGATATGGAAACACTTTCTGTCATGGGACTGGTGGAAGTGTTGTCTCATCTTCCTGCTATTCTCAAACTGAAGAAGCAACTGCTGGCGCATTTTGAAGCCAATCCGCCGGATGTATTCATTGGTGTGGATGCACCTGACTTTAATCTTCGTGTGGAAAAAGCCCTGAAAGCCAGGGGGATTAAAACTGTTCATTATGTCAGTCCTACCGTGTGGGCATGGCGTGAAAAACGCATTCATAAAATTAAAGCCGCCACAAATCACGTGCTGGGTTTGTTTCCTTTCGAACAGCAGGTTTACGATAAGTACCATGTTCCCTACACGTTTGTCGGTCATACACTGGCTGATGCCGTGCCATTAGAACCAGATCAGTCTGCCGCCCGTGAGACACTGGGCCTGAGCAGCTCCGGTCCTGTGCTGGCCGTATTGCCCGGCAGCCGTGGCGGTGAGTTAAAAGCACTGTTACCTGTTTTTACTGCCACCATGGAGAAAATGAAAACCCTGCTGCCAGGCATCCGTTTTGTCATTCCTGCTGCTAATCAGTATCGTTTTAATGGCATTCAGGCTTATCTGAAAGAGCATTGCAGTGCCTGGCTCAGTGACAGCGACTACAAGCTGGTGAAAGGGCAGGCCAGAGACGCCATGATTGCCAGCGATGTCATTTTGCTGGCATCAGGTACGGCAACCCTGGAAGCCATGCTTTGCAAGCGCCCCATGGTGACTTGCTATAAGTTGTCACCGCTGACCTATAAAATAATGCAGCGACTCTACAAAGCGCCGTTCTTCTCCCTGCCTAATTTACTGGCCAATGAAGCGTTAATTCCTGAATTACTGCAGGACGACGTGAATCCTGACACGCTTTGCGATTACTTATTGCCCCTTTTCACGCAGGATACGACTGAACTGGTAAGCCGGTTTACCGGTTTGCACCAGTCCCTAAAACTGGATGCTGATAAAATGGCAGCAGATGCGATTGCAGAGGTTATCAATGGTTGAATATATTGCCGGTGTTGATGAAGTGGGACGCGGACCGCTGGTGGGGGATGTAGTGACCGCTGCGGTTATTCTTGACCCTGCAAAACCCATTGCCGGACTCAACGATTCAAAGAAATTATCCGAAAAAAAACGTATCGCTTTATCAGAAGAGATTAAGCAAAAAGCCCTCTGCTGGGCAATCGGGCGGGCAACGCCACAGGAAATCGATACGCTGAACATTCTGCACGCAACCATGCTGGCCATGAAGCGTGCCGTTGAGGGATTGTCAGTACAGCCGGATTTCGTGCGGGTAGACGGAAATCGTCTGCCGGACTGGCAGTATGCAGCAGAAGCGATCGTGAAAGGGGATGGACTGCATGCAGAAATCTCTGCAGCCTCGATTCTTGCTAAAGTTGAACGTGACAATGATATGATTGCATTGCATGCCCTTCATCCGCAGTACAACTTCGCCGGCCACAAAGGTTATCCGACGAAAGCCCATTTTGAAGCATTAGAAGCATATGGTGTCCTGCCGTGTTATCGTATGAGCTTTAAGCCCGTACAGGCGCGTCTGGCAGCACAAAAATAAGAGAAACTCACATGTCTTCGCCGTTTATTCATCTTCGCGTTCACAGCGACTTTTCAATGATGGATGGGTTAAACAAGGTTAAACCCATCCTCGCGCAGGTTGAAGCCTTTAACATGCCTGCGGTGGCTATTACAGACCAGATGAACATGTGTGGTCTGGTTAAATTCTATTCTGAAGCCCATAACCGCGGCATCAAACCCATTATCGGCACCGACTTCTGGGTGCAGAACGATGTTCTGAATGAGGAACCTTTCCGCCTCACTTTGCTGGCCATGAACAACGAGGGCTATAAAAATATTACCCTGTTGATTTCAAAAGGCTACCTGCGCGGTGCGGTGCACCATAAAACGGTGATAGAGCAGGCCTGGCTGGAAGAACATGCTGAAGGCGTGATTGTACTTTCCGGAGCATTGCACGGCGACGTCGGTATTGCTCTGACCAAGAACAACCAGAAAATGCTGGCTGATTCCCTTGAGTTTTATCAGCAGCATTTTGCCGACCGTTTCTACCTTGAGCTTATCCGCACCGGCCGTCCCGGTGAAGAAGACTATCTTCATCAGGCTGTGGCTGTGGCAGAAGAATACGGTTTGCCGGTGGTGGCTACGAATGAAGTGTGTTTCATTGAACAGGCGGGATTCGAGGCCCATGAAATCCGCGTAGCCATTCACGACGGTTACACACTGGAAGATCCCCGTCGCCCTAAACGCTACAGCCAACAGCAATATCTGCGTAGCAGCGATGAAATGGTTGAGCTGTTCAGTGATATTCCGGAAGCTATCGAAAATACAGTAGAAATTGCTACACGTTGTAATGTCACTGTGAGGCTTGGTGAATACTTCCTGCCTCAGTTCCCTACCGGTGGTATGACAACGGAAGATTTTCTGGTTAAAAAATCGGAAGAGGGACTGGAAGAGCGTCTTGAATTCCTGTTCCCTGATGAAACCGTCAGAGCAGAAAAGCGTCCTGAATACGACGACCGTCTGAAAATAGAACTCGACGTAATTAACCAGATGGGGTTCCCGGGTTACTTCCTTATCGTTATGGAGTTTATCCAGTGGAGTAAGGACAACGGGATTCCGGTGGGACCGGGTCGTGGTTCCGGTGCAGGCTCATTAGTGGCTTATGCGCTGAAAATTACCGATCTGGATCCGCTGGAATTTGACCTGCTTTTCGAACGGTTCCTGAACCCCGAACGTGTATCTATGCCTGATTTCGACGTCGACTTCTGTATGGATCGCCGCGATGAGGTTATTGACCACGTGGCCGAGCTTTACGGCCGTCAGGCGGTATCACAAATTATCACCTTCGGTACGATGGCTGCTAAGGCTGTTGTGCGTGATGTGGGCCGTGTGCTTGGTCATCCCTACGGTTTCGTTGACCGGATTTCCAAGCTGATCCCGTCCGATCCCGGTATGACTCTTGGCAAAGCCTTTGAGGTCGAGCCCCGTTTACCGGAACTTTATAACGACGATGAGGAAGTCAAAGACCTTATCGACATGGCCCGCATTCTGGAAGGTGTTACCCGTAATGCCGGTAAACACGCCGGTGGTGTGGTTATTGCGCCTACTACTATCACCGACTTTGCTCCGCTTTACTGTGATGACGAAGGGAAAAACCCGGTCACCCAGTTCGATAAAAACGACGTTGAAACGGCAGGTCTGGTTAAATTTGACTTCCTCGGTCTGCGTACACTGACCATTATCCAGTGGGCACTGGACATGATCAAAGAAGGTCAGGGAGTGGATGTCGATATCAGTGCCATCCCGCTGGAAGATAAAAAGAGTTTCCGCTCACTGCAGGCGGCAGAAACCACGGCAGTATTCCAGCTTGAATCCCGCGGGATGAAAGAGCTGATCAAGCGCCTGAAACCAGACTGTTTCGAAGATATTATCGCACTGGTGGCCCTGTTCCGTCCGGGCCCGCTGCAATCAGGCATGGTAGACAACTTTATTGACCGTAAGCACGGTCGTGAAGAAATCTCTTATCCGGATGCTGATTATCAGCATGAGTGTCTGAAAGAAATTCTTGAGCCCACCTACGGTATCATCCTGTATCAGGAACAGGTTATGCAGATTGCCCAGGAAATGTCCGGGTACAGTCTGGGTGGCGCTGACTTGCTTCGCCGTGCGATGGGTAAGAAAAAACCTGAAGAAATGGCGAAGCAGCGCTCAACCTTCGAGGATGGCGCAAGAGACAACAACATCGACGGCGAGCTGGCGATGAAAATTTTCGATCTGGTAGAAAAATTTGCCGGATACGGATTCAACAAATCGCACTCTGCGGCCTATGCACTGGTGTCATACCAGACGCTGTGGCTGAAAGTACATTACCCTGCTGAATTTATGGCGGCGGTAATGTCGGCGGACATGGACAACACCGATAAGATAGTAACGCTGGTAGATGAAGTCGACCGTATGGGGATGACCATTTTGCCGCCGGATTTGAATGTTGGCCGGTATAAGTTTACGGTTGATGAGCATGGCCGCATTGTTTACGGTATCGGTGCTATTAAAGGGGTCGGAGAAGGCCCCATTGAAGCCATTATTGAAGCCCGGGAACAACAAGGTAATTTTACTGATTTGTTTGATTTCTGTGCTAAAGTTGACCTCAAACGGGTGAACAAGCGGGTGTTGGAAAAGCTGGTCCTCGCCGGCGCCATGGACAATCTTGGTCCGCAGGACGGCAAGGGTCCGCACCGTGCATCGATTATGGCCTCTTTACCTGAAGCTATTGCAGCAGCTGATCAACATGCAAAAGCGGAATCCTACGGACAGTCTGACATGTTCGGTTTGCTGACTACAGAGCCGGATGACGTAAAGCAAGCCTTTGCGGATGTGCCGTACTGGCCGGAAAAAGTCTGGCTTGATGGTGAAAAAGACACCCTGGGCTTGTATCTGACAGGGCATCCTATTAATCAGTATGCTGACGAAATTAAGCATTACTCTGATGGTCGTCTGGTTGATTTAAAACCGACCGGAAAAGATCAGATGTCTACCGCCGTTGGTCTGGTGCTGGGCGTCAGGGTAATGACAAACAAGAAGGGGCGTCGCTGGGCCATTGTGACTCTCGACGACAAGAGCGCGCGCATGGATGTACGTTTTTTCCCCGATATGTACGAAAAATATGAGAGTATTCTCGAAACTGACCGTATCCTGTTAATAAAAGGACAGGTCAGCTTTGATGATTTCTCCGGTGGCAATACAATCTCTGCCCGTGATGCAATGGATATTGTTCAGGCCAGAGAACAGAACGCAAAAGCACTGATGTTGGAACTCGACATCGTGCAAATTGATGAAAACAGAATTTCGTCGCTACAGGCAATTCTTCAAACGTACCGGGGCGGCAGTTGTCCGGTACAAATGCGTGTAGTACACCCAGATGCGGAAGCAGTGCTGGCCTGTGGCGCACAATGGTATGTGACGCCGGAAGACCAGCTGTTGCACGAATTAAAACAGTGTCTGGGTGAGCAGTCAGTCGCCATGTGTTATCACTGACAGGCGTGAAAGGTAGTATAGATAGGACACAGAATGAGTATACAGTTTTTGGAATTTGAACAGCCGATCGCTGAACTAGAAGCAAAAATCGAAGAGCTTCGGCTGGTTAATCAGGGCGGTGAATTTGACGTTGGTATTGAAGAAGAAATCACAAAACTTCGTACTAAAAGTTCGGATTTAACACGCAAGATTTTCTCAGATCTGGGCGCCTGGCAGATTTCCCAGCTTGCCCGTCACCCCATGCGTCCCTACACGCTGGATTATGTTGGCCGCATCTTCACTGAGTTTGATGAACTGGCCGGTGATCGTGCTTACGCTGACGACAAAGCGATTGTTGGTGGTCTGGCAAAAATTGATGATCAGCCAATTATGCTGATTGGTCATCAGAAAGGGCGTGATACGCACGAAAAAATTAAGCGTAACTTTGGTATGCCAAAACCTGAAGGTTACCGTAAAGCTCTGCGTCTGATGAAAATGGCTGAGCGTTTCAATTTGCCTATCGTTACACTTATCGACACACCGGGAGCATATCCGGGCGTTGGCGCGGAAGAACGTGGACAGAGTGAAGCTATTGCCCGCAACCTGTTTGAAATGGCTCAGCTTCGTGTGCCGATCATCTGTACCGTTATCGGTGAAGGTGGTTCCGGTGGTGCACTGGCAATTGGTGTTGGCGACCGCGTTAACATGCTGCAATATTCTACCTATTCCGTTATTTCTCCGGAAGGTTGTGCATCTATTCTGTGGAAGAGCGCAGATAAAGCGCCCCTGGCTGCAGAAGCGATGGGTGTAAGTGCACCGCAAATCAAAGAGCTGGGTTTAATCAACAGTATTGTTGAAGAGCCTTTAGGTGGCGCACACCGTGACCATGACGGCATGGCTGCAAACCTGAAAGCGACCATCAAACAGCAATTGAACCAGTTGAAAACACTGGATGTTGAAAACCTGATGGAAGAGCGTTACCAGAGACTGATGTCTTTCGGTTACTGCTGATCCGGAGCGGGTAACGATGGCTGGTGAAATGGATGTCAAGCCGCTGTGTTCTGACATCATCTGCACAACGGCCAGGTTGCTCGATACTGTCACCCCGTCGCCCAACTGCCTTGTGGTAGGTTTCAGTGGCGGGGTAGACTCCGGTTTATTACTCCACGCACTCTCTTCATATTCTTCTTTGCCCGTTCACGGGGTGTATATCCATCACGGTCTGAGTCCCAACGCAGACACGTGGCAAAACCACTGCGAAACCTTTTGTCACCAGCGCAATGTTATCTTTTCTGCGTTATCCGTTAACGTGACGGTTCAGTCCCGCACCAGCCTTGAGGCAAGTGCCAGAGATGCCCGTTATGATGCATTACTGCGCTATTGCCGGCAGCACAACGGTGCGCTGGTTTTAGGCCAGCATCAGGACGACCAGCTCGAAACCATATTACTGGCGATAAAGCGGGGAAGCGGGCCGGCAGGTCTGGCTGGCATGCCGGGGCTGCATTACCGGCTAGTTAGTGAGAGCGAGTCACCCGTTGCTATTCTGCGGCCTCTGCTTAATTTTCGCCGTGAAGACATTGAGGCTGCGGCGGATTCACTGGCAATGCCGCGGGTTGAAGATGAGTCCAATCAGGACAACCGCTTTGACCGTAATTTTCTTCGCAACCGTGTTCTGCCGGATATGCACAGGCGCTGGCCCGGCTTTGCAAAAGCCGCTTCACGCTCCTGTGAACTGTTACAGGAACAAAATGCATTGCTGGCAGAAGTGACCGCGGAACGGCTTAAAGACGCTGAGACCGGTAACGGTGGACTGAGTGTTCCTGCTTTGCTGCTGCAAAGCACAGGCTGGCAGAGGGCGATTATCCGTCACTGGCTTACCGGACGGGGTGTGACCTTGCCTTCTAAAGCTCAGATGGACGAGATCCTTGCTATGTTACATGCCAGAGACGATGCCATACCATGCGTTAAAGGCGGCACTGGCGTGATCCGCCGCTACAACAGCGAACTGCTGGTTACTGCGGATAGCGGGAACTGCACGGTCGATATAATGCAGGAAAGCGGGGATCCGCAACAGGTAGATAAAGAGCAGTGGCAGCAAGTCCCGGGGTTGCCGGTAACATTTAAAATCTCCGGCCCGGGTGACTGGCAGCGGGTGCCGGCGGTGAGTCTGGATAAAATTTATGTGAGCCGGAACCCCACAGGGAAAACAGCGCGGAAATGGTTTAAGCAGTGGAAGATACCGCCCTGGGAAAGAGAACGCATTCCTGTTTTACTATGCAATGGTGAAGCGGCAGCTTTGCTGCTTACCGACAGAGTGGTCTGGCTGGCGGCCGGCAATCAGGATCTCAACAGGATAATGTACAAAAGTAGCGGTGAATAAGATGGCAGTCTTCTGGTAAAGAGGCAAGGTTTTGCCTCTTCGTTTAAAAGCCTGCGGGGAGATTATGCCGCAAGATAAGCATTCTTTCCGGCGGCTTTGACCTGGTATAACGCGTGATCAGCGCGCTCAAATAACGACTGCATGTTGTCTCCCTGACGGTAGACCGCACCGCCGATACTGCAGGAAACTCCGTGACCTTTGAGTAACGTGTTCTTTTCGATTCGTTTGTTGATTCGGTCAGCAATGACTTTCAGCGACTCTTTTTGTTTGCAGTCCAGCAGACAACAAAACTCATCACCCCCGATGCGGAATGCTTCATCTTCATTACGCAGCACAGACGAAATCTCCGCAGCCACAGCTTGCAATACCTTGTCACCTTCCTGGTGCCCATAGGTGTCATTCACTGTCTTAAAGTTATCTAAATCTATGACCAGTAATCCGAATTTTTCATCATGGCGATCTGCTCTGCTTGTCAGACGGCCACAGGACTCATCAAATGCGTTGCGGTTACCTAATGTGGTCAGTGCATCTTTTGTCGCCATTTTTTTCAGTCGTTCGAACTCCAGAGCATTGGCGAACTGATGGCTGAACAGCACATGTAACTCAGCCACACACTGACGCTCTTCCCGTGATGGCATGCTGGCAAACACATAGCGGATGTATTCTGGCGCGGATGTGCTGTGACGGTTGTTCATAGGCAGCATCAGGGTGTTTGAGTCATTGTCTTCCGGCTTAATGCGGCCATAACTCAGGTGACGTGACGCATCGCTCAGGTTAAGGTGAACGAGTGCAACATGTTGTCTGAGTTGATGAAAGTAAAGAGAACCCAGTGCAGAAATATCGATGGTTGACAGGATCTGCCCCAGGAAGCTGTTTTTCTGATCGGCGGTTAACCGCGGGCCGGATGAGGCCATAGGATAAAAGCTGTCAGGGTATACGTGTTCATAAACAGAAGTTGAGAATTCCAAAACAGTACTCCTCGGGAACATGGGTTATACTTAGAGTCAATTGTTTACTTTTACGTCAGAAAATCGTCATCTAAGCGTATCTGACTGAAGTCTTGCAAGTGGTGTGCCTGCTTGTAGTGCCGGATTAAAGGAGTTGCCGTGGTAGCAAGTGGATTTGGACAAATCGTAGTGTTAATGGCGCTGTCAGTAGTCAGTGTAGCAGTATTCCGCAAGCTTCATTTGCCACCGATTCTGGCCTACCTTTTTGCCGGACTGCTTACCGGCCCGGAACTGCTGGCGTTGTTCCCTCATCCGGAAGACATGCACCTGCTGGCAGAAATCGGGATTGTATTTCTGTTATTTTCTCTGGGGCTCGAGTTTTCACTGCCCAAGCTTATGTCCATGCGCTCACTGGTTTTCGGTGTCGGATTAGGGCAAATGGTCGTTACTACGGGTGTGTTCTCAGCAATCGCACACTTTCTCGGATTTGCCTGGGGGCCGGCAGTTATCATCGGCGGCATGCTGGCACTGAGCTCCACTGCTATCGTCATTAAGCAGCTTACTGAAGCCGGAGCACTTAATCATCGTCGTACAGAAATGGCCATCAGTATTCTGCTGTTTCAGGATCTGGCAGTGGTGCCATTCCTCATTGCCATTCCATTAATGTCATCAGAACAGAACATCAGTCTCGCCACCGCGTTAATTCAGGCTCTCATAAAAGGTGTACTGGTCGTGATCCTGCTTCTGTCTGCCGGCAAGTGGGTTTTACCCTGGATATTCCGGGAGGTGGCGAAAACCAGAACTGATGAGTTGTTCGTGCTCACCACTATTCTTGTGGCTATTCTCGCCGGCGGGCTGACCTATATTTTCGGTTTGTCCATGGCGCTGGGGGCTTTTCTTGCCGGGATGATGCTGGGAGAAAGCCAATATAAGTACCAGCTGGAAGCGGACATCCGGCCATTCAGAGATATTCTGATGGGCCTGTTTTTCGTTACTGTCGGCATGCAACTCAATCTGCACGTACTTTATCAGGATGGTCTGTGGATATTCAGTGGGGTGGCGGTATTAATGGTACTTAAGGTGCTGGTGTTGCGCCTGGTTGCAAGGTTACTGAATTCTGATGCGGTGGATGCCTGGGCTACCGGCATCAAATTGTGTCAGATTGGCGAATTCAGTTTTGTTATTGCTGCACTGGCTACCGCAGAAGGAGTCATCGACAGCAGAACATCTTCTATTATCATCAGTATGGGTGTGATCAGCATGGCACTGACACCCCTGCTGGTAACCCGCAGTGTAGCTTGGGCGCAGAAACTCGAACCTGCGTCAGCGGTCAACGTGGAGCCCGACAGTGCCATTCCTGAAGCTTCAGCTTTGCAGAACCATATTGTCATCGCCGGATTTGGCAGGGTGGGGCAGTCTGTTGCCCGTTTGCTGAAACTGGAGAACATTGCCTTTATCACCATTGATGCAGACCCGGTAAGGGTGCATGAAAGTCGCAATGCCGGCGAACCGATTTTATTTGGTGATGCCAGCCAGAAGGACATTCTTGAAAATGCCGGTGTTGGCAGAGCCAGTTTACTGCTGGTCACTTTTGATCAGCCTGAGAAAGCTAAGCAGGTCATTAACGCAGCAAGGCAAATCTCGCCGGACATCAATCTAATGGTACGCACAAAACGGGACTATCAGCTGGATGCTTTGTATAAAGCCGGTGCCAGTCAGGTGGTACCTGAAATACAGGAAGGCAGTCTGATGCTGATTTCCCAGGTGCTGCATTATGCCGGTGTACCCATGTCGCGGATCCTGCGACGGGTGAGGGAGGAACGTCAGGGGCGGTACGATCACCTGCACGGCTTTTATCCCGGGGAAACCACTGAAATCAGCTACGGCACAGAAGATAAACTGGAATTTGTACATGCTGTTGTACTGAATAACGATGCAGCCTGTTTAGGTCAGTCGTTGTCAGACATCGATTTTCAAAGGATGCGGGTAAGATTGCAGGGGCTGAGAAGGAATGGCAGCGAAATAGCGCAGCCGGATGGCAATGAGGTGTTGCAAGCCGGTGATGTGCTAATCATCGCCGGCAAGCCGAGAAGAGTAGAGCGGGCAGAGCGTCGTTTTATGGACGGTGCCTGACAAAGCCGCTATGCGACTTTACCGCTCTCCAGATCTTTAAATTGCTTTTTCAGATCGTAATTTTCTTCAGTGACGATTTTTTCCAGTACTTCAACGCGCTCCCGTAGTGCCGCGATTTCGGCTTCCATGGCTTTATCACTACGGATATCTTTTTTCGATTTACTCTTGTCTTTCGCTGCAGTGACGATAGAGACCAGTGCCCAGGCACAGATTGCAACAATGACAACGGCGGTTGTATTCATTTTGTTCCCTCAACAAAGTAAAATTTTAGTGTAACGGCTTGCGGGCATTTTGTCGTTAATTCAGCCTGTTTTATAACCTGTTTGTACAATTTAAATCGTAACATTGTGTTTTTCATCAGTCTGAATTTTTGCATACAGACCCTTTTTAACCGTGCTTTTGCTGTATGATAACCAAGAGTACGCAAGATTGTGACCAATTTGGTAAATCATTATATTTCAATTGGTTATGACTTTTACTATTTCGTGTACTGTATTCCTTTAGTTGAAATAACCAAAAGTTTGGTCAAAATAACCAATGAGTAACGAAGAATTATTCAGTGATGAACACTGGATGCAGCAGGCGTTGCTTCGTGCTGACAAAGCTGAAGCGATTAACGAAGTACCGGTGGGCGCGATAGTCGTTGCAGACGGAAAGATCATCGGAGAAGGCTGGAATTCACCGATTACAGACCATGATCCCGCCGCTCATGCGGAAATGCTGGCTGTACGTGCAGCCGCCAGCCATATAGAAAATTACCGGGTTACCGGTGCAACCCTTTACGTCACTCTTGAGCCCTGTGCTATGTGTGCCGGAATGCTGGTGCACGCACGGATCGCCAGAGTGGTATTCGGTGCCAGTGATTTAAAAACCGGTGCTGCGGGATCAGTGATGCAATTGTTGCAACATCCGGAGCTTAATCACCAGTGTGATATCACCGGAGGGGTGCTGGCTGACATTTGCGGAGAAAAATTGTCTGCATTTTTCCGGCGTCGCCGGGCTGAAATCAAAGCTGCTAAGTTACTGGCCAGAGCGACTCAGGCAGAAGAGTGCGGGGGAAATGGGAAGGCGTAGTCCGGAACTGCTACTGGCAGGTTGACTCCGGACTTTTCGCGAACATTTCATGAGTCATAAAATGACGGCGTCGTTGAAGGACCCGTTGATGGGCACGTTTAATCATTAATTTTCTGCGGTTATTACTTTTCAAAATTTTCTTTGCCTTTATTGCTTTTTGTCTTCTCATAAACCCTCCTCATCCTTAAATGTGTAAGGAGAACGTATTCAGGGTGGCATTGTTCTTATGCCTCATGCCGTTCTACCGGTATAACATGAAGGCTTTATGACAATTTTCAATCTTTTTCAGACAGTGTTTCCAACGTTGTTGCGTACTGCTGAATATTTTCTGTAAATCTCACGGTATCTGCACCGTCTGCGTAGCCATAATCAAGGTGACGGTAAACGTCCTTAACGGCCAGCAATGGATAGCGCTGTTTCACGTCCAGCCAGCGATCATTATTGCCGCCCTGGCGGGATGTCAGTTCCCGGCAATCCTCAAGATGTGTCAGCCCCGTGCGCCACGCTGCAAGGGTCATCATCATCCTCTCCGCAGTCGGGATCCGTGACGGGATTTTCTCATGCAGTATAAGCAGTTGCTCTACTGCGCCGGCGGTTTCACCGGCATCTTCCCACTGATTTAATTGCCAGGCGAAAGCTGCCAGCAAAGTCCACTTTGCATCGCTGTCGTAAGCACTGAATTGCTCTTTGAGCGCCGTTATTTTTCCGGCAGCCGCAAGAATGAATGCCGGAATATCTGCCTCTTGCAGCGGAGTCGCCGGCGTCAGCCATTCATTCTGCATTTTGGCAACCACACGTTGTTGCCTGAGCGTCGCAAAGTAATCAAAGACTGCACTGCGAAGAGAGTCATCAAGGCGGGCTGAGAATGCCCAGGCGGTGCCGGCATACGCCGGTCCGGTAACCATATCTGCTGACAATGCCTGCGCGCCGGCATCACTGCTCACAATCAAATCGATATCTGAGCCGGCCAGAGCAGCGTTCAGACTGTGGTCGTCGTAATAGGGGATAAGTGCCAGTTCCACGCCAAGGTAATCAGCGAATCCGGCGATCAGTGTGTAATCAAACCCGCGGGGCCCCTGCGGGCCATATTCATAACGTGAAGGTGCATACTCAATGCCTGCTGTCAGCTTACCGGCTTCCTTAACAGAACGAAGGTGATTGGGTAATTCAGGTTCGCTGCAGGCGGCAACGGTCAGAACTAACAGCAAACCGGTAACGGAACGTAACATTACTGTCAGGGGGGCAGGCAGGAGAAAAGACATCTTACTCGACACAGTTAGTGGTATTACCTTTGGTTGAAAATCGAAAAAAAACTAAACTTGTTTTGAATGTAGGTTATCAAGTGGGCGGAATTCCTCTATAATCCGCGCCGAAATCCCCGTGCATCCAAGAGATAGCGTTTGAGCTGTCAGACGCTGTTTCCAAACAATCAGGTAAAACGATATGTTGGTCCTAAGAGGCGCTCCCGCACTGTCTGAATTCAGACAAACTAAACTTATTGAAAGGCTGGGTCAATCCGGTATTACTGTGAATGGCATTTACGCTGAGTTTGTTCACCTTGTGGACACAACCGGCACGTTAACTGACGATGCCCGTCAGGTTCTCGACAAATTGCTGACTTACGGTCCGAAAACTCAGGCGAAAGCGCCTCAGGGAGAGTGCTTTTTTGTCACTCCCCGTCCCGGCACCATTTCTCCGTGGTCATCTAAAGCCACTAACATTGCACAAAACTGCGGCCTGACGGCTATCGACCGCATTGAGCGTGGTTGTGCGTATTATGTTGACGTAAATGGTGAGCTGACAGATGCCGATAAATCGCTGGTGGCAGCAGAACTGCATGATCGCATGACTGAATCAGTGTTTGCTGCGCCGGAAAGCGCATCAGTATTGTTTGAACATGCCGAAGGCCAGAGCTTTACCTCGGTGGACGTGCTGGGAAGCGGCAAACAGGCACTGGTTGATGCGAATATCAGTCTGGGTCTGGCTCTTGCCGACGATGAAATTGATTACCTGTTTGACAGCTTTACCCGTCTAGGCCGTAACCCTAACGATGTTGAGCTGTACATGTTCGCGCAGGCCAACTCTGAGCACTGCCGGCATAAGATTTTTAACGCCAGCTGGACTATTGATGGCGTAGAGCAGGACAAGTCCCTGTTCAAAATGATTAAAAACACCTTCGAAACCCACCCTGAATTTGTTCACTCTGCGTATAAAGATAACGCAGCTGTGATGGAAGGCTGGCAGGCGGGTCGTTTCTTCCCTGACCCGCAGTCGCATCAGTACGAATATCATCATGAAGATATCGACATTCTGATGAAGGTGGAAACCCACAACCACCCAACAGCCATATCGCCGTTCCCGGGTGCCGCTACCGGTTCTGGTGGTGAAATCCGTGACGAAGGTGCAACAGGCCGTGGTTCTAAGCCTAAAGCCGGTCTGGTTGGCTTTACCGTGTCTAACCTGCGCATTCCGGGTGCTGAGCAGCCATGGGAAATCAGCTATGGCAAACCACAGCGTATTGTCAGCGCGCTGGATATTATGATTGAAGGCCCGCTGGGTGGCGCGGCGTTTAACAACGAATTCGGTCGTCCTAACCTGTTAGGTTATTTCCGTACTTATGAGCAGGAAGTGTCCAGCTTCAACGGTGTGGAAGTGCGTGGTTACCATAAACCGATCATGCTGGCCGGTGGATTGGGTAACATCCGTAAATCCCATATCGAAAAAGGCGAAATCACCGTTGGCGCGAAACTTATCGTGCTGGGTGGCCCGGCAATGAATATCGGTCTCGGTGGCGGCGCGGCGTCTTCTATGGCGTCCGGTCAGTCTAACGAAGATCTGGATTTTGCTTCTGTACAGCGTGACAACCCTGAAATGGAGCGTCGCTGTCAGGAAGTTATTGATGCCTGCTGGCAGTTGGGTGACAGCAACCCGATCCAGTTTATCCACGATGTGGGTGCGGGCGGTCTGTCTAACGCATTGCCTGAACTGGTTAACGACGGTGGTCGTGGCGGTAAATTCGAACTGCGTGACGTGCTCGCCGACGAAGCGGGCATGACGCCACTGGAACTGTGGTGTAACGAATCGCAGGAACGTTATGTACTGTCTGTCGCCCCTGAGAACCTGGAAAAATTTGCGGCGATTTGTGCCCGTGAGCGTGCCCCGTTTGCGGTAGTGGGTGAGGCTACTGAAGAACAGCACTTGTCATTACACGATGCCGACTTCGATAACCAACCGATTGATATGCCACTGGATGTACTGTTAGGCAAGCCGCCTAAAATGCATCGTGATGTACAATCAGCAACGGTTGCGCCGGAAGCGCTGAAGCGTGAAGACATCACGCTGGCTGATGCGGCTCAGCGACTGCTGCGTCTGCCAACAGTCGCTGAAAAAACCTTCCTTATTACCATTGGTGACCGCTCAGTAACCGGTCTGGTCTCACGTGACCAGATGGTGGGGCCGTGGCAGGTACCGGTGGCTGACGTTGCAGTTACCGCCAGTGCGTTTGACACCTATCATGGTGAAGCCATGTCTATGGGTGAGCGTACGCCTGTAGCACTGCTGTCTCACGGAGCATCTGCCCGTCTGGCAGTGGGGGAAGCACTGACTAACATTGCTGCATCAAACATTGGTGATATCAAGCGTATCAAACTGTCTGCGAACTGGATGGCTGCTGCCGGTCACCCGGGCGAGGATGCGGGTCTTTACGAAGCCGTAAAAGCGGTAGGTGAAGAACTGTGTCCGGCGCTGGGCCTGACGATTCCGGTGGGCAAAGACTCCATGTCGATGAAAACGGCATGGCAGGACGACGATGGTGCTGACAAGGCAGTAACGTCTCCGTTGTCACTGGTGATCACGGCATTTGGTGCAGTAAAAGACATTCGTAAAACGCTAACGCCACAACTGCGTACAGATAAAGGCGCAACCCGCCTGATGCTGATTGACTTAGGCGCGGGTCAGAACCGTCTGGGTGCAAGCTGTCTGGCACAGGTGTATCAGCAACTGGCCGACAAACCGGCTGATGTGGACAACGCTGAAACCCTGCTTGGTTTCTACAACGCTGTACAGGCGATGGTAGAAAAAGAACTGGTTATCGCGTACCACGACCGTTCTGACGGCGGTCTGTTTACAACCGTTGCTGAAATGACCTTTGCCGGTAAGACCGGTGTAACCGTTTCTCTTGATGGTCTGGCTGACGATGACTTAGCGGTACTGTTTAACGAAGAATTAGGTGCGGTTATTCAGGTAGCAGAAAGCGATGTTGAAGCTGTGACAGCGATTGCTGAAGCTCACGGTCTGGGCGCGCTGTTACACGATATTGGTACGCTGAATGCGACAGACATGGTTGAGTTCAACCGTGGTGATGTTGCAGTACTGACCGACACCCGCGTGAACCTGCGTACCATGTGGGCAGAAACCACACATAACATGCAAAGCCTCCGTGATAACCCGAAATGTGCTGACGAAGAGCACGCTGCCAAGCAGGATGCGGCAGATCCGGGTCTGAGCGCGAAGCTGAGCTATAATGTTACTGAAGACGTTGCTGCGCCTTATATTGCTAAAGGTGTTAAGCCTGAAGTAGCGATTCTGCGTGAGCAGGGCGTTAACTCTCATCTGGAAATGGCAGCGGCATTTACCCGTGCTGGCTTTACCGCTATCGACGTGCACATGAGTGATGTACTGAGCGGCCGTGTGTCTCTGGACAACTTCAAAGGTCTGGCGGCTTGTGGTGGTTTCTCTTACGGTGACGTACTGGGTGCCGGTGAAGGCTGGGCGAAGTCGATTCTGTTCAATGCCCAAGCCCGTGACCAGTTTGCTGCTTTCTTTAACCGCAATGATACGTTCAGCTTGGGTGTATGTAACGGTTGTCAGATGCTGTCAAACCTGAAATCCTTGATCCCTGGCACAGAAAACTGGCCACACTTTGTGACTAACGTGTCTGAGCGCTTCGAAGCCCGTGTTGCCATGGTAGAAGTAACAGAGTCAAACTCTGTGCTGCTGCAGGGCATGAAAGGCTCAATGATGCCGATCGCGGTATCCCACGGTGAAGGTCAGGCTGAGTTTGCCTCTGCTGACGCACTGAGTGCGGTACAGAGCGCGAATCAGGTAGCCCTGCGTTACGTGAACAACTACGGTCAGGTAGCAGATACCTATCCTGCGAACCCGAACGGCTCTCCGGCGGGTATCACGGGTCTGACATCTGCTGATGGTCGGGCAACGATTATGATGCCTCACCCGGAACGTGTATTCCGTACTGTAGCGAACTCCTGGCGCCCGGACGACTGGCAGGAAGACGGCGCGTGGATGCGCATCTTCCGCAACGCCCGCGTTTTCGTCGGCTAGTAGTTTTCGATTTCGCTGACGAACGGAGACCGTTGCAAGTTAAAAACACGCCGTAAACCCATCCCTGGGGGCTCGGCAGCCGCTTCCCTGCGGCTGACGGTTTTTAACTTTTGCAACGGAATCCGTTCTGCGAAATCTTCAATCTCCAGCCTTTTCAGGTTTCAAATCCTGCCAAAACGGTTTTTAAAACGCAGCCCCTCTTTTTTTGTGCGAGCGCTGGTTAGTCAACCTGTTCAGCACTTGAGTCGCTTCCGCACTCGCTGGTTGCGGAAGCTGACATCTTCAGCCTTTTCAGTTTTCGAAACCGGCCGCACTCGCTGTTTGCGGAAGCCGCATCTCCATACCCATTCTTGCTCAGTTACAAAGATTTACGGAAATTGATTAATTTTTACATTTTCCGGAACAATTTTAACCGGACGTGGTCTGCATATACTGAGCGCCAAAAATAAGTTGTTTCAGTGTCAAATTTTTGAACCGATCTCTTGTGATCTGTAAAACACTGTTTTACATTAGGCGTGTCAGGAAGACTTATAAAAGGTAGCAACGGAAGCGGGTTGTTTGGTTAGGATCGTTAGGGATCCGCAGTTAACGTTAGATAATAAGAGACGAATATGTATCGTTCTGGTAAGGGGTTCGGTTTAACCGGTGTCGCTGTCGCAGTCTTGTTTATGATTCTGACCGCTGTATTCAGTTCTTCCGCAAGTTCCGCAGAATTAAAAGTGAGCGAAAAGCGCTCGCAATCAATCTGATTGCTGTTTAGTCGCAGGGTCAGTTAACAGTGCTCTCTTCGCATTGCGGAGTGGGTTAGTACTGTCTTCAAAAACTTCTGGTGTAGTCAATTTCGTAAACTCAAGAATGATTTTCGGTGCAAACGCAACACCTGAAACACATCTCAAAACCGCCACATATATCATTTAACGGCCGGTCTTTAAACATAGATCACTATCGCAATTTTTCCACTTTATCTTTTTCTATTTTTTTCGCGGTTTATTAACTTTTGTTGCGGATGTTTTTTCAGCAATACATAAGTTGCGCCGAAACCGCCATGACCGGGTTGTGCGGTATGCCACGCGATGACGAAATCCAGTTCGGCGAGCCAGTGGTTTACGTAGCTTTTTTTCATTGCCGGAAGCGGTTTACTGTTTTCGCCTTTGCCATGCTGAACAAGCAGAGCGCGTGTGCCCCGTTCATGGGCGTTTTTGAGTTGCTTGTAAAGTAAGTCTCTGGATTCAGCGAGGGTCAGGTTTTTAAGGGATATACGCTGTTCAAGTTCATACTTACCCAGCCGTAAGTTCTTAAACACGCCGTCCTGAATGCCGGGTTGTTGAAAAGCAATGAAATCGTCGGGTTTGACGGGTTTCACGTTTTCCATACTGAGGGGATTGAATATGTCCGGATTATCTTTGGCCAGTGCGGCTCTTTTGGCCTTTTTCGCAAGGCTGTCCTGTGCGTCGTGATTGAATACTTTGTCGTCTGTAGTTATCCGTTGTACATCGCCCATCTCTTCCATGAAAGAACGTAAATCATCATCGTCGAACTGGTGGTGCATGGCTGACCTCGAACACAAAGAATATGTCGCTTAACGCTATGGCGTCCCTAGCTGGAATCGAACCAACATCTAAGCCTTAGGAGGGCCTTGTTTTATCCATTAAACTATAGGGACATCCGGTCCGGAACTGCCGGAGAACCGCTATTATAGCTATCCTGAATGGAAGTTGAACCCGCAATTCTCTGATTTACCGTGTTTTCTATCGTCTGGCTACAAAATCATTGGGCTGGATATTGGCAAGAATTCCCCCGTCAACCGCTTCAACCGTAGCGCTGTCAACGGATGCGCTGGTTACCCGCACTTTCACGGGATAAAGGTTATATTGCAAAAATGTCATACCCTGCGGATCGCGCACCTGGCTGGTTTTATAGACGGTGAGTTCGTCACCGGGTTGAATACCATGACTCCGGCCAATGGATACCTGCAAGACATCGCCTCTGACGGCCAGTACCCGGCCGGTAGCAGGCTGACAGGTGAGCATATCATCAATATCTTCAACCACGCCGGTAAACAACCGGTTGACGGCTTTGCCGTATTCACTTTGCCAGAACCGATAGCTGCTGACATCAATCTGTGAGAACTGATCGAATTCCCACACGGCTTCGGTAGCATAATTTTTCTGCATGAGTACGGCACCGTTCATACCGTCTACCAGAGATACATCGAGGGAAAACTGACGCAATGCATCATCACTCTTCCAGAATGCCAGTGAAGAGTGAGCGGGACGCAGCATACTCAAATCTGTAATGGTTGCTGCCAGAATGTATTGTGAGCGGCTCTGACGGGCCAGGTCAGGTGCCTGAGCCAGCACATTAGCGCGGTTCCATCTGACAGTGTAGGGCACTATCTGAGCCAGAGAAGTTAATTCAGAGCGGGCTTTAAATAATTGCTGGAGGTGTCTGGGTGCCTGTTCGGATAAATCGTGGATTTGTCCGTCCTGTGCCTGCGCCCTGTGTTCGATAGGAAACCAGGTGGTGACCAGGGTTTTTTGAAAGTCAGCAGCACTGCAAGTAGCGGTTTGCGGAAAAATATCTGCCCGTATGGTTACTGTTACATAATCGCTGTGCCATTTCTCATCAATAAGCTCAAGGTTGTTTACTTCTCCGCTGGCACTAATTTGAAGCCTGTCTTCCTGCAACAGTCCGTTGGTCAGCATCTGAACACTTTGCACAGAAGCGCCGGCAAAAATCATTGCCTGTCTGATCGCCTCTTCGGTGGCCTTTGCTTTGGCGGCAATTTTATCTCCGCCCTGGATGAGTGCCTGTCCTCTGGCTTCATACCAGGCGGCAGAAGTTTGCCACGACAGTAATAAAAATAGCCCTGTAAGAAACAGTTTAATCCCCGCTGGCCGGAGCAAATTGTCAATTCGAGTCATCTTTATCACCGCAATCATATTTAAAATGAAGCGGAACCGCTGGCGAAGCAGCGTTTCCGGCTTTATGTGCAAAGACAAGAGCAAAAAACGTTCCTGAAATTGCGTCTGAAAAATGGCGCAGAACATCAGGGCACGGTTATTGCTGGAAACGGGTAACAGAAACAATCTGCTGTGGATGCAGAACAATGGTGTTCAGCGACATTCAGCAAACTGATTAAGAACTACAGGTGGGTTATGCAATCTATTATCCTGCGATCAGCAAGAGCGACAGGCGTCAGTCTGGTATTACTGCTGGGTGGTTGCTCAGGGCTTATTGATAAGCATGTTGAGTGGGAAGTGGTGGAGCCGGAAAGTTACCCCGTGCTGACAGCGATAGGATATGCACCGGTTGCGCAGCAAATGGGTCAGACGGAAAATGACCGCTCCCTGATGGCAATGAAAGCATCAAAGCTGGATGCCTACCGCGAACTGGCTGAGCAGGTATACGGTCAGCGACTGAATGGTTCTCAGTCGGTGGCGAACATGGTGATGCAGGATTCACAATTAAAAGCATCTGTTGAAGGCGTGATCCGCGGCGCGAGGGTGATAAAAAGTTATCCGGTGGGCGAGGATACTTACGCTACTGAGTTAGAGCTGGACATGCGTAAGGTGTACGATATTTACCTGACAACCGCTAAGCCTAAAAGGATTAGAGACGTTACTTATTACTGAGCCGGTTTACTGGCTCCGGTCTTCTGCAAAAAGCAAAAAAGCCCGTTTTCACGGGCTTTTTGGTACTTGTCACTGTTATCAGGCGCTCACGCCTCTGCCTAGTCCGGAGCCTTTCGGCTTTCCGCTTTTATCGTAGGTCAGAGATTCTTTGGCGCGGACTTCCAGCATTAAATTACGCAGGTGGGTCAACCTGAGCTGACCCTGTTCAACGGCTTTTTGATTAACTGATGTACGGTACTGACACTCTTCGAGAAGCTTTTTGGCCTGGGCAATCAAGGCGGTAACATCGTCTGGCGCTGTTTTTTCCGCTGTAAGTGCAGTGTATTGCTTACTGATAGCAATATCACTTTGCTGAATGGTATCGAGGGTTTGCTCTTTATCCTTGAGCAGATTCATCAATGCCTCAGCATCCCGGGAGCTGATCAGGTGCAATTCCTGTTCAAGCAAAGTCGCCAGATGCGTTAAGTTTGCGATCTGTTGCTCCAGTGCCTGTACCAGTGACTGCGACATAAATTACTCTCTACGATTTAATGCCAAAAACCTGCGCTTCTAACCGTGCGATTTTCTGCGCCAGGGAATCCGGGTCGATTTTATACTCACCACTTTGAATGGCTTTCTTCAGTTTGTCGACCTTTTCCTGATTGACCGGCGCCTCAGTGCCTTTCTTCTGTACCTGACTTAACTGCTGGGCAGACTGAGTCAGTGAGACAGAGTCCTGGCGCGGAGCCGTTGTCTGTGTATTTTTCGCCGCAGCTTCCTGTTGCTGCGCCGTTTGTGTCTGTGCCTGCTGATTATTCAGCTTTGCATTGTCAATGGGCGCCTTAGGGGTTCCATTGTTAACATTGTTGATTGCCATAAATTTTTTCCACTACCAATAACACCTCATACACGTTATCGGCCTGAACTGGCGCATCTTTAACCTTTTTTCAGTGTTTTTTACTGTTTGAGGCTATAAATTCACAACCACTGTTTGCGTGCTGGCAACTTCAGCGATAAGCGTCTTTTTCGACGATGCGTTAACTACCTGAATACTATCGCCTATTACCCCGTCCTGTCTAGCGATGCCGGCCGTTTTCACCTGCATTCCCGCGGCCTGAGCACGGATGGTGATGCGATCACCTTTACAGACAAAGCATAGCATATTTGCCTGTACAGGCTGGCCGTCACGGACCCGTCTTTTCATTCTCGCGCCGATAAGCTCCTTTTGCGACATATAACTGGTGTGCCGTAACTGGTTAATGTCTACTTCAGCCAGCTTCAGGTTTGCTGATGTCAGCACTGTGCCAGGACTGATAAGACCGGAGGTCACCACCACCGTGCGGGTCCGCACAACCCGTGCGTTGGTAAACAGATACCAGTCATTGTTGCCGCAACTCACTCTTACTGAAATATAGGACTGGGTGAGGGCGCTGCTGTCTGCGTGATACTGAAAAGGCGTATGGCAGGCTGGGATCTGAATGCGGTCATCAACTGGCACAATACTTACCTGAATATTATCGTCGCCGTGAGCGTCCCCAATAGCGCTTAACAGATAAGCCTGAGCTTCCTGCTTAATTTTTTCCCGCATCTGCGCTGAAGATTGGGCAAATGCCGGAATACTGGCTATGTTTAGCATCATCAGCAACATAACCATCAGCGGCCTGCTTAAAGATTTCTGCAATAATTTCGATAACTTTTTCTGCATGATGACTTTTTTCGTGTTCAGTTCATTGTATTTTGACTATGATTAAAAGCAGAACCTTTAGATTCGTAATGGTTAAAGTGTCACTTTTTTGGCGATTCTGTTTTTAAACATTAAGTGATATGGTGAAACGCAATGTTCGTGCCCAATTTAAATTAGAGGTGATGTATGTCAGGCATTCTTGATTCCGTTAACCAGCGCACGCAGTTAGTGGGGCAGAATAGGCTGGAGCTACTGTTGTTCAGACTCAACGGCCGTCAGCGCTTTGGTATTAACGTGTTCAAAGTGCGGGAGGTACTGCAGTGCCCGCCATTGACAGCAATGCCTAAATTGAATTCACTGGTACGGGGAATTGCGCATATCCGCGGGCAAACCATTTCTGTCATCGACCTGAGCATGGCAACAGGCGGCAGACGGATTGAAAACCTCGAAACAGCGTTTATCGTTATTGCAGAGTACAACCGCTCAGTACAGGGCTTTCTGGTTGGCGCGGTTGAACGCATTATCAATACGAACTGGGATGCCATTATGCCACCGCCGCAGGGGACGGGTCGCGCCAGTTATCTTACTGCCGTTACGGAAGTGGATAAAGAGCTGGTGGAAATTCTGGACGTAGAAAAAATTCTTAACGAAATTTCTCCCCTCAAAGCCGAGGTTAGTAAAGATGTTATCGCCGGGCTGGATACCACTGCTCAGGAAGATAAGATTATATTCATTGCCGATGATTCTTCTGTTGCCCGCAGTCAGGTGAAAAAAGCGCTGACGGCACTGGGACTGAAAATGGAGCTGGCTAAGAATGGCCTGGAAGCATTGAACCGTCTCAAAGAGATTGCTGCTGAAACCGGCGACGTTACAGATAAAGTGGGCGTACTGGTTTCCGATATAGAAATGCCGGAAATGGACGGATACACACTGACGGCTGAAATTAAAAACACCCCCGAATTGCAGAAATTAAAAGTGGTTCTTCACACGTCATTAAGCGGGGTATTCAATCAGGCGATGGTGCAAAAAGTCGGTGCCGATGATTTCATTGCAAAATTCCATCCTGATGAACTTGCTACTGCTGTAGGTAAATGGTTGTCTAATTGATTGACGAGGCCAGGGAAGCTTGAAAAATAAAGAAGTGTCTGCCGACAGTTACCGTCAATTCGGAACTTTTCTGCAGCAACAGTGTGGCATTTCATTAGGCGACAACAAGCAATATCTTGTCCGTAGCCGCTTGTCGTCTTTGATGTACGAATACGACTACGACAGCCTGGACGGACTGATTGCAGCTGTGGTACGGGGTGGAAACCGTAATTTGTTGCAATCCGTTCTGGATGCCATGACCACCAATGAAACTCTCTGGTTTCGTGATAATTATCCCTACGAGTTACTTATTAATAATATCTTGCCGCAGTACGCCAGTGAAAATCGCCGGTTGCGGGTCTGGAGTGCCGCCTGTTCCTCCGGGCAGGAGCCGTACTCCATCGCTATGTCAGTACTGGAATTTCAGCGGCAAAAACCCGGCGCTCTGAGAGCCGGCGTGGAAATTACCGGCACAGATTTGTCGTCTGCCATGCTGGAGAAGTGCAACAAAGGTGTGTATGACGAACTTTCTCTGGCCCGCGGGTTATCGGCAGAACGCCGTCAACGCTATTTCTCTCCCAACAGTGAGGGGATGGTTCAGGTCAATGAGGAAGTACGCAGAATGGTTTCTTTTAAAAGCCTGAATCTGCTGCACAGTTATACGGCCCTGGGTCGCTTCGACATCGTATTTTGCCGTAATGTACTGATCTATTTTCCGGCAGATGTGAAACAAAAGATACTGCAACAAATTGCCGCCCAGATGCAGCCCGGGGGGATTTTGTTCCTCGGCGCTTCCGAATCTATCGGTGAAGCCGGATCTCATTTTACCATGGTGAAGTGCCATCCCGGCCTTTACTATCAAAGAAATAAATAATCTCCTGACGCCCCGCCCGGGGCGTCAAAAAATACTTGGCACTTCATTTGCAAAGTTTTCAACAATAAGAAAACGACGATTCATACTCTGAGTCTCTTTTTAATTCGATGTTGTTGAAATCTTTGCCTGTGGAGTGTTTTACATGGCCATCAACCTAGACAATCTGACCGGTTTCCATAAAAAAGCGCTGGATATCAGAGAGCAGAAGATGGAAGTGATTGCCGGTAATCTGGCAAACGCAAACACCCCCGGCTACAAAGCCCGCGATATAGACTTTAAGCAAGCCATGGAAAGCGCCCGCAGTGAACAGCGCCAGGGTTCTTTGCAACGCACTCATGAAAATCACATTGGTGGCGGTCTCAATATCAACAGCTTCGACATCGATTATCGAATCCCAAATCAGCCCGACACCGGGGACGGCAACACCGTTGAAGTGCAGGCTGAAAGAAATGCCTTTCTGGATAACGGAATGAGATACCAGGCAACCCTGCAATTTCTCGAAGGAAAACTGAAAGGTATGAAGAAGGCCTTAAGTGGAGGGCAAAGTTAATGAGCCTGTTTAATGTCATGTCCATTTCCGGTACCGGTATGGAAGCAGAAAGTGTCCGTCTGAACACCACCGCCAGTAACATTGCTAACGCTAACAGCGTCAGCAGCAGTTACGAAGAAACCTATAAGGCACGCTACCCGGTTTTCGCCGCAGAACTTGCCAGAGCATCAGATGAACAGAGTAAAGGCGTGGGTGTTGAGGTTAAAGGCGTAGTGGAAAGCGATGCACCTCTGCAAATTGAGTATGCACCGAACAATCCCATGGCTGATGAAAACGGTTATATCTACAAGCCCAACGTCAACATTGTCGAAGAGATGGCAAATATGATGTCCGCTTCGAAAGGCTACGAAACAAACGTTCAGGTTGCTGATACAACCAAACGTATTTTCCGTCAGGTACTGCAGCTTGGTCGCGGTCAGTAACCGCGCTGAGCAGAGGGTATTTTCGTGAGTACTATTTCAAATACGACAGGCTTAAATTCAGAGCTCTACTGGCAGGAAGAAGGTGTAGCCGTTGCCGATGGCAGCGAACAGCGCCTGACTCAGGAAGACTTTTTCTCATTGCTTACAGAGCAGCTGGCGAATCAGGATCCGACCAAACCGGTGGACAATGATCAGATGGTTGCCCAGATGACATCTTTCACGATGGCAGACGGGATCTCCCAGTTAAATGAAAAGTTCGAATCCTTTGCCGCGTCTATGACCTCCAACCAGGCATTGCAGGCTTCCAGTCTGATTGGTCAGCAGGTGCTGGTAGAAGGTAATGTAGGCTATATGGCAGAAGAAGGTGCCGGCTTCAGTGGCGTACTGGTTAACGATCAGACCGTGCAGGATCTGAAGATCACCATCGAAAATCAATATGGTGAAATTGTTAAGACCATTGACGCAGGAACGCAGGCGGCAGGAAATATCCAGTTTAACTGGGACGGAACAGACACAAACGGCAATCCTATGCCGGCCGGAGAATATGTGGTTAATGCTAACGGCACCGTCGACAATGAAGGGACAACCGTTCCTACTGCTATTAACCGGCAGGTAGGCAGTGTCAGCATGACTGGCAGCAGTCAGGGCATTATTTTGAATTTGGCGGGTGATGTGAGTATCAATCTTAGCGACGTCATCCAGATAGGCAGTTAACAGGAGAAAGAGTTATGTCTTTTAATATTGCACTTAGTGGCGTTGCAGCCGCGCAGAAAGATCTCGACGTAACCGCCAATAACATCGCGAACGTCAACACGGTGGGCTTTAAAGAGTCCCGCGCAGAATTTGGTGATGTCTATGCATCGTCATTGCTGGCAGGCGGTAAAACAAAAGTCGGTGACGGTGTTTTGACACAAGATGTGGCACAGCAGTTTTCTCAGGGTAGTTTACAGTTTACTAATACTTCTCTGGATCTTGCGATCACAGGTAACGGCTTCTTTGCCACGGTGCCTGAAATCACATCACGGGACTTCTCATTTACCCGTGCCGGACAGTTCAAGCTGGATGAAGATAACTTCGTGGTTAACAGTAACGGTGACAACTTATTAGGGTTTCCCGTAAATACAGATGGCACAAGTTCATCTGTAGCATTAAGTACTACTATCCCCGTACGCATTCCTGACTCATCCGGTTCGCCGCAACAAACAAGCGAAGTGGATATCCGGATGAACCTGCCGGCAGGGGATCAGGCACTAGACCCTACATTATTTAATCCGGACGATCCGCTGACTTATAACGCGGCCACATCAGTCACCGTTTACGATTCACTGGGTGACAGCCATGTAATGACTTACTATTTCATCAAAGACCCGGCGGCTACAACCACTAATGACTGGTATGTTGCTACTGCCATTGATGACAATCTCGTCGATCTGGTGAACTCTGACGGGACTAACTCAGACCCGGCAACGGCGACTAACGTGGTGGGTACTGCAAGTGGTTCAGCAGTCACCGTGGCGAAAATGTCTTTCAGTCAGGGCGGTGATTTTGTGGGCATTGAATCGCCGGATGGTGTGGCTCAGACTAACCTGAAGATTCAAACAGAAGCCTTAGGTGGAACTATTTTGTCAAACGGTTCTGATCCGTCACAACAAATTGCAATAGACTTTAACCTTGATCCGACGGGAGCAACCACCAACGAACCGACGCAGTTTGCGTCAGCGTTTGAGGTTACTTCACTGGAACAGGATGGTTTACCGGTTGGCCGTTTAACGGGTATTGATATTGGTGCCGACGGTCTGGTTCGGGCAACCTTTTCGAACGGTACTTCTGAGCCTATTGTAAGGGTTGCGCTGGTGCGCTTTTCAAATGAGCAGGGCCTGACCCAGCAAAGCAGCACCCAGTGGAAAGAATCAATCGCTTCCGGTGAGGCACTGGCAGGTGAAGCCACAACCGGTACCTACGGTGAAATTAACTCATCAGCTCTGGAGCAGGCGAACGTTAATCTGACTACCGAACTGATTGACCTGATTATCGCTCAGCGTAATTTCCAGGCAAACTCACGGGCGCTGGAGGTCAATAACCAGCTGAACCAGACAATTCTGAATATCCGTTAATACGTCAGTGGTATGACATTCAGGCAGGCCGGTTTTCCGGCCTGTTTTATTTCCGCAGCGGCGCGTTCACTCACACCCCCCACTCCCCCCCCCCCCCCCCCCCCCCCCCCCCCCCCCCCCCCCCCCCCCCCCCCCCCCCCCCCCCCCCCCCCCCCCCCCCCCCCCCCCCCCCC
>NZ_JBSWYQ010000012.1:0-181744 GCF_056161165.1 Alteromonas sp. ABV2_168
ACTGACAAACGTGTTACACGGCTCCTGCCGGAAACCTCATCATGATGAAAAAGATGCGCTTACCCGTGTTCACGGATTAATTGAAGAGGAATTCAAAGGCGGTGTCTGCCGGCCGGACATGCTGCTGTTGACCGGCGATCAGGTATACAGCGACGATGTCGCCGGTCCAATGCTTCAGGCGATACAGCAAGTCATTACTGCGCTGGGGCTTTTCGGTGAGCCCCTTGAAGGCGCAGTGGTGGACCACAGTGATGCACTGACCTCTCACTCATTGAATTACTATCAGCGGGACGAAATCCTCCCCAAAATAGCCATGAACACGGCACTGTCGGAGCTATTTTTCGGCGCCAAGAAAAAGCCGGTGTTTACTTCAGTAAATGCAAAAAACCATTTGATTTCATTTTCAGAAATCATGGCCATGTATATCCTGGTGTGGTCGCCGGCGATGTGGCGCGACATCAAATTTTCAGACAGTGACATCCCTGAACCCTACAAAGCTCAATTTAATCAGGAACTGACAGTTATTCAGGCTTTCGCAGCCACCTTGCCGGAAGTGCGCCGTTCTCTGGCACACCTGCCGGTCTACATGATATTCGATGATCACGACGTGACCGATGACTGGAATCTGACCCGAGGATGGGAGCAGGAAGTGTATGGTCATCCCCTGTCAAAACGTATGGTGGGTAACGCACTGATGGGTTACTGGCTTTGCCAGGGCTGGGGTAACCAACCGGATAAGTTTACGGACATTCTGGAAACTGCTGCCGGCGTTTTCACTCCCGCCGGCCTGAAGGAACATGATGCTTTTATTGATACGCTGCTGGATTTCGAAGAATGGCACTACACACTGGAGACGTCACCGCCGGTGTATGTGATGGATACCCGAACCCGCCGGTGGCGTTCAGAATCCAGTCTGAATAAGCCATCCGGTTTGATGGACTGGGAAGCACTTTGTGAATTCCAGCAGGCATTAATTGGAAAGGAAGCGGTGATTGTGGTGTCTGCCGCCCCCATTTACGGCGTAAAGATGATTGAAGCCATCCAGAAAGTATTTACGTTTTTTGGCAAAGCACTCACCGTAGATGCAGAAAACTGGATGGCCCACCGTGGCACGGCAAACGTCATTCTGAATATTTTCCGCCATTATAAAACGCCGCCGGAATTTATTATTTTGTCCGGCGATGTGCACTACTCTTTCGTGTATGATGTGCGCCTGCGCTTCCGCCGGAACAGCCCCCATATCACTCAGTTTACCTGCAGCGGTATTAAAAATGCGTTTCCTGAAGGACTATTGCGCTGGCTGGAAAGATTAAACCGTTGGTTTTATGGTCATAAATCGCCGCTAAACGTGTTTACACGGCGCCGGAATATGTCGGTGAGATCGCGCTCTCCCGATGGCATCGACGGTAAAACCTTGTTGAACCGCTCTGCAATCGGCCAGCTTGTTTTACACAAGAATGACACCACTGTAATTTGCAAAGCGTTGTGCAGTAACGGGGATACGGTAGAATTCCCGCCCAGGAAAGAAGAATAGAGGTAAAAGAATGAGCGATGAAGCCCTGTCCATCGGTTTGTTTTATGGTTCCACCACCTGTTATACCGAGATGGCAGCCGAAAAAATTCAGGCTCAGCTGAACAGTATTTTTGATGCGCAGGTCGTCAGCGTTTTTAATATCAAAGATACTGCGCTGCAACAGGCAGAAGCTTTCGACATTCTTTTATTCGGCATCTCCACCTGGGACTTTGGTGAGCTGCAGGAAGACTGGGAATCCAGTTGGGAAGACGTGCACAAGCTGAACCTTGCCGGAAAAACTGTTGCCCTGTTCGGATTGGGTGATCAGTTCGGCTATGCCGACTGGTTCCAGGATGCGCTGGGCATGCTGCATGAAGCCCTTGAGCCGTCAGGTTGCCGCTTTATCGGCTTCTGGCCCAATCAGGGCTATGAGTTTGCCGAATCAAAGGGACTGACGGAAGATAAGTCTCAATTCGTCGGCCTTAGCCTCGACGATGAAAATCAATTTGATCAAACCGATGAGCGCATCAACACCTGGTGCCTTCAGCTGTTAGATGAACTCGCCGGCTAACGCCTCTTCAGGCAGACTCCACCGCGAGTTCTACCGCAACGGTCCATCCCACCGCGACGGTGCGGACGTCAGCTTTAATGACATCCGCAAGTTATTTAATTTCTCTGCAATTACCATTGGCAAATGGGTCACGGCTGAAGAACAGCAGCTTGCTGCCAATTTGTTCTTCGATGCCCTGTACGATCTGATCGAAATATTACAAATAAACGAACAGGTGATCTCGCTGAACGGCACATTATCGCTGGCGTTTGGCAGTGGCGGCCAGAAACACGCCAGCGCCCACTATAACAGTGCTAAGCGGCAACTGGCTCTGGCAAAGAACGCCGGTGGCGGCGCACTTGCGCACGAATGGTTTCATGCCTTCGATCACTACATTGCATCCCGCGTTTTTAGCGATCTGCCGCCGGGATCATTTGCTTCCAAAGCCTGGCTGGACAGTGCGCCAATGCGTGCTCACCCCCTGAATGATAAGCTCTGCGAGTGTTTTCAGGTTATGTTCCTGAACGATCAAAAAGCACCGAATGATTATCTTTTGCGATCAATAGAGGCTGATCGCACGTTAAAAATGTATTACTATGCTATGCCACAAGAGATGGCGGCGCGGGCATTCGAAGCTTGTATCCAGGATCATCCCGTGAAGAATGCGTTTCTTGTGCAGGGAACAAAAAAGTCTGCTGAGGCTAGACTTGGTATTTATCCTCATGGTAATTTGCGTAAACAGCTTAATGATGCATTAATGTTGTATTTTTACCAGTTGGGTAAGGCCCTGACTAAAAAATCATCGTAATAATATAACTCACCGGTGATTTTGGCTAAAAAGCCAGCAACAAGTGTTAAGAATGGTGTCTGTTTATTACAAAATGCTACCAGTTTTGATAACAAACAGTATACTAGGGTGCTCGAACTTAAAGAGAAGAATGACTACGAGATGAAAAGAAAAAAGCATACCAGTGCCGATGACGAGGCTCAGATTGACATGACCCCCATGTTGGACATCGTGTTCATCATGTTGATCTTCTTCATTGTTACCACCTCTTTCGTGAAAGAGAAAGGTCTGGACGTAAACCGTCCTGATGACAGCCAGGCAAACAACAACAAGCCTTCCAAATCACTGTCTATCCGTATTGACGCGAATGGCGTGATTACAATGGGTGGTCGTGAAGTTGATATCCGTCGTGTTGTTGCGAACGCGCAAACGTTCCTTGCAGAAAACAACACTGACTCTGCAGCAATTCAGGCAGAAGAAAATACCGAACACGGTATCGTTGTTGAAGTAATGAACCAGGTTAAAATTGCAGGTATTGAAAAGGTATCTGTTCTGGTGAAAGAATCCTGACCATCAGTATTTCTTTTCTATCAAATTAAAAACGCGGCTTATGCCGCGTTTTTTGCATCAGTATTGTTCAACATACCTTCCTTTGCTGGTGTTGACCGGCCAATTAACATACAATCTTTACGTTATCTTTATTCATGCCTGAAATCACAAAAGGGAAGCATTCGGGCAAGCTTAGCGGAGCGTTTATGCGTCATTTACGTTTAAAACATCTTTTCATCGGATTGTTATTCGGCAGCCAGCTGGCCAGTGCCGCGCCTGTGTATCTGAATGAAGCTTTTGATTTCAACGCGTACATCATGGAAAACATGACAGGCACTCAGTCTGATGTAGAGGGTACGCTGGCCGTGGGTGGCGACTTAAACCTGCAGCACTATGGTATTGGTCTCGAACTGCCGGAAAATGGTCAACAAAACACCCTTACAGTGGGCGGCAACGTCACCATGCGGGATGCCCGTATTTACAATGGTGACGCTGTTGCCGGTGGCACCATTGATATCGACAGTTCTGTTGGCCTGTATGGCGTTAATGCAACGAATAATACACACAGTTTTTATAATGACAGCTCCTTTGATTTCACCAGTATCAATCAGGATCTGCTGACCACGTCTTCGTTGTGGGGCGTTTTGTCAGACAATGCTACCACCACGGTAACCGGTAACGGCACAGACGTGTGGAGTATCAGCTTTGATGGCAACAGCGATTTTAACGTGTTCTCTATTGATGCCTCGACCCTGTCTGCAGCAAACAAAAGCATTTATCTGAACGTTGATACAGACAGCTACAACATTATCAATGTGACCGGTACGGATGTATCTCTGTTTAATACCGGTTTTTATGGCGCAGACGGCAATAAGATTGCAGATAATCAGCCGGGGGTTTACCGTCACGACGGTACGTATGCGAATAATGTGTTATTTAACTTTGTTGATGCCACATCACTGACCCTGAACGCCATTGGTTTTAAAGGCAGTATTCTGGCTCCGTTGGCAGACACGGTATTCTATGACGGGCATATTGATGGCAACTTTATTGTGAAAAGCCTGACATCGCCTGTGGGTACACTGACAGGCCAGATTAATAACTATCAGTTCGGTAACTTTACTGTCAGCGAGCCCGGCGGCGCGTTGTTTTTCGTCATCCTGATGGCATTTGGTCTCCGTCAGTATTTATTAAAAAGCAAAGCCTTTTAATTCCACAGACGACCCTATCAGTGTTTCGCTGGTTACGCCCTTACGTGGGGCGGCATACCAGCGAAGCTCAATACCAGCATACGTTGCCTGATACGCCACAGCATGTGAGCGGCTGACATAACCCGCCAGCGACCAGTGATTCCCAAACAAATACTGACCTTCAATCAGCAACTCACCGTTGACGCCTGACACATTGGTTGACGGTAACACCGTGACTGAATCCTCAGTTAACGGAAAGCGCGGCCCGCCATCCTGTTTGATTGAAGACCAGCCGAGACTGAAACGGCCTCTCAACTGCCACAGTCTACCTTCGGCGGTAAGAAGGTCAGTGCTGACCCCGGTACTGAAGAATCTCTGCGGACTGAAATAGCCGCCATGTCCGGCCGTAAAACCACTTAAATCGTGATCATACTGCTGCCAGCCGAGATACGGTGCCACGCGAAAATAGTCCAGCCAGTCTTTCTTATCGCCGGATAATTCTCTGCTAACTTCAACCCGCAGGCTGTGCATGGAGTTATCTTTCACCTGCTCTCCGTCAAGCATGGCGGTTTCTGCTGACAAAGATGCTGACCACACATCGTTCAGGGCCACTACACCCAATCCACGCAGACCTGTTTGCATAACACCGCCCCACGCTGCGCTACTGTCACGTGATGAGGTATCAAACCAGGTGCCGGTCTGACTGAGAACACTGTCTTTTCTGCGTTCTCTGTAAGCCAGACCTGATACTAAGAAATCAGCCTGATACCAGGTAGCCCCTAAGGCACCGGTCAGACGGGTAGAGACAGGTTGATCAAGCAGCAAGTACCCGGCCTGACCGTACCAGGTCCAGTCCTGTTCCTGACGGGTTAAGGAAACATCGATGCCCTGCCCGGCCTGCTTTGCCTCACCGGCAAAGTCAGCATCAGACAAGCCTGTACCAAACCAGCTACCGGCATCCGGTGTCCCGCTGAACACCTGCTCGTGACGCACACTGACATCGACACGGGTATCTTTAAAGACATCAGTGAAGCCGGTATAACCGGCATGCTCATCAAGATGGCCAAGCCCCCTTTCACCGCTACGGTGACGGGCTGATAAGCCGGCATAAACCTGCACATCGCCGGCGGTTGATTCTTTTGCCGGATTAGCATTGTAACGATCAGCCAGGTCGAACTGTTTTCTCCCGAATGCCTGTCCGCCTTCCTGACTGCTGATAAACGTGGCAATAAAGGGATACTTTGCTGACAGCGGCATCAGCGCTTCAGCATTGTAATCAAAACTGTGAATAACGGCAGACTGAACCTCTTCGTCAGCCGGGGAGTCTGCCAGCACAGACAGAAACACCTTCGAAGCGGCCGCTTTATTACCGCTTTCATCCAGTGCCCAGCCGTACAGCATTGCCTGGTCACGGCTGAGAAGATTACGCTCTTTAAGGGATTCTGCGGCACGGATGCTGGCTGCATAATCTTTCGCTTCCCATGCAGCTGTTTGCTGTGAAGACAATCCGTCACGGCACCATGTTGTTAATTCAGTCGTGGCAGGAGTAGTACAAGCCAGTACAAGTGCGTCTTTACTGTGTCCCTGCCCGTCCAGGCTCAATACCTCACCGTAACGGTTACCGGTTATCCTGAATAAAGATCCCGAGCGGGTAAACTCACCGGCATCAAAAGCCTGCCAGGCAGCACCGTTTATCAGTGCGGCAACTTGCTGCGGCCATGCATCATAAAGCGCTTGCAACCCGTTAAGATCGTCTGCAGCCATGGCCTGAAAGCTGAGTGCATCCACAGCCGCACCAATGGCATCTTTTTTCTGTCCGGCACTGCCTTCACTGACCAGAGAGAACAGAGTCATGGCTTCGTTATATTGCTGCCTGGCCATGTAAATCCAACCGGTCAGTAACAAGTCCGCGTCATTACGTTTGCTGTTAGCAATGGTTGCAGCACGGGACACTGCAACGACAGAAAGCCTCTGCCACTGCTTTTCTTTCATCGCTGCCAGCCGGCCCATAAATGCCGCATCGGGGTCTTCTTTAACGGTCTCTTTTTTCCTTTCGACAGGGACCACCGGCTTTAACGGTTTATTCAGCAAGCTGATAGCCTGCTTAAGAGATTCTTCCGGCTGCCAGTCAGGATAACGGCTTTGTAAACGCTGATATTCGGCGTTCGCCAGCGCCACCTGCTTATGTTTAATGTGATACCACACGCCGGTGAGATCCGGTGCTTCAGCCGCTTGAAGGGGCGCATTCAGGCCCAGAGTCGTCAGTACTGCTACGGTTAAAAGTGACAACCGCTTAACTGCCATGCCGGTTTCCTTCTTGAATTGCCAGACGGCTAAGCATAATGAGACTTGCTGAATAGTAATCAAGCTCACCGTTAAGGGTAAATACACCGGCGGCGTTATCCCCCTTCACCGGCTCACCATAAAGCTGTGCCGTCGCGGCACTTGCCGCTTTCATGCCCGGCGTCAGGGGATATTCTGCCACCGCACCGGTAAGTAAGTTTTTAGTTGCCGGTGCAGCGGTATCTGCCCAGTAATCCAGAAAAGGCTTCGCTACCTGCTTATCGATATTTTGCCAGCCAAGTTGCAACGGAATACGACAGGCATTGAACCCGAACTCAGGGTTTACTACACCTTCAAGACTGATGCCATCGTCTGTCACTCTTAACCAGTCCGGGGTTAATGACCACTGGTTATTACTCTGCTGTATCAGTGAAATGCCGGATACGGCCAGATCGTCCCAGGTTTCATCGCCGGTAGCATCAGCGGCAGCATTCAGCGCCGGAAATACCCAGTAGGATAAATTCACCTGCACATCGCCGTTGGGGTAAATAAAACCATTTTCCCCCGGCAGCAACAGTACGTACGGGTGTTTAGCCACGACCATAGTGGCCCTTACAGCCTCCAAAATCGCCATGGCTGATTTACGGTACACAGGTTCCTGCCATTTATCTGCCGCTTTAATTAACGCCCAGGCGATAAGTATATCCCCGTCCGAGGCGTTATTGGGATCATCCACACAGGTTCTGTCCTGTTGAGGACACGGCGTGTACCGCCAGCTGAACAGCTTATCGGCCCGCTGTAAGGTAGTGGCTGTCCACTGCCATAATTCGTCAAACCGTGCCTTGTCGTCAGCCGCCACAGCGAACAACATACCGTACCCCTGCCCTTCACTGTGGGACACATTATTGTTACCGGTGTCGACAATACGACCCTGGTCGTAAAATCTGGCCGCGTAGGTGTCCCAGGCGAGAGCGAACTCACTTTTGCGGGTAGGAGAGCAAGCAGTCATCAGCACCGCCACAGAAATTAAAACAAAGCCAAACCGTCTCATCACCATTGGTCCTGCATCTTGTTATTCCGGCGGCGTAACAACCAGTAAGCAATGAATGAACAGAACAGGACCAGCACAATAAACGCAATTAGCCAGTACCAGGGATGGTTCGACAGCCACATGCGGGTTTGCAGCCAGCTATCTTCAAATTCTCCGACCACGTAAACATCGGCAACCTGCATCACCAGCGCCGGCTGCTCAGAGTTTTCCCAGGCAAAGAAGTCTCCCCCCAGTTGCCCCCAGATGGACGGTGAAATCAGATCCTGCACACGGTCATTGAGTTGTGAGGGGGTATCAGCGGCCATCATAAATATTGTGCCGGTACCGTCACTCTGCGGGTTCTTTTGAGCAATCAGGACTGCCAGATCGCCCAGCCCGCTTTGCTGCACTGTCACGCCGTGCATGATCAGATTTTTATGCTGTTTGTCTTCTGCCGCTTCCCGCAGACGGTTGTGCAGCATGTTTTGCAGGCGGTAGGGCCACTTTTTGGCACTCTCCAGCGACGCGCCGAACGCAGTGGCATAACCCTGCGGTACAGAGTCCGGTGTGGTCATCAAAAATGCGGTATCGGTTGTCGTGCCTGGCACGCCTTCAATAACGTGAATATCGGGAAGCAGCGTACCTGCTGTCTGCGCCAGTTTACCGGCCAGTGTCAGTGCTCCACCGGTCATGTCCGGCCGGGTCACGTAAATATCAGCAGACTTGCGCACAACAGATGCCATGGGGTAAGCGGTTTCTCCAAACAAGCGCAGATCAGGCTGCCTCGCCACATGTCCCGCTTCCGGCAGCTCTATACGACTGTCAGGTAACAACTGGAAGTAAAGATGACGCCCTGCCACATCATCACAAACCACATCAGTAATAGGTGCACGCATCGCCACGTCGAAATCGAGACGGTTACGGCCTCCTTTCAGGTGCCTTGCAGGCACATTTAACTGATACTTGCGGAAGGAATTACCATTGGGATTTGATAACGGCAATCCATGCACCAGTTTGCCGTTTATCAGCACATTCATCATTGAACCCTGACCAAACTCAGCGCCGTAGGCAAAATCCAGCAACAAGGTTACCGTGGCATTTTCAGGCACATAGAAATCCGCCGGTAAATTGAATTCAACTCGCTTGGTAGTGGCAGTTTCTCCGCGGTATTCCGCACCACCGTCGCCCATCTCCTGAAAAGAGTAACTTTCCCCGGGCGTGAGGGTGTCGGCCACCAGCGGTACCTGATTGTTGGCAGTCTGGAAGCCGTCAATAAGAATAAAGGGATCCGGATTCAGTGCATCATCCATCAGAGCCAGTGTAGTTGCAGCACGCTGTACCTGCCCCTCATTAGTACCGGACACAATCAGGCGCTGCCGCGCCGGCACCAGCACCTCGTCATCCACCACAATGGCTGGTGTGGACTCGATACCTAAATATGCATCTTGGATTTGATTGAAGGTTTGCTCAGATAAAAACGGACGCAAAGAAGACGCCGTTCCCACTACCACATGTAAGGCTTCCTTCGACCTGTTATCAAGATAAAAACTGCTGATGCGATAGCGTTCCGCCTGTTCATCGCTCCACGGCGTCAGATCATCTCTGGCCGGCAGCGCACGGGTATTGTCCAGCACGCCATGGCGGATTGCCAGATTCTGGTAATCTGCACGTAGCGCCAGCGCCTGAGCAACAAGTGGCAATGCAGTGGTGAGAGTAGATTGTTCAGCTCCGGACGCAGTAAACAATGTGACGCCCTGTTGCCGGCCGATACCGGGATTAAACCGGTTCTTTAAATCAGCCAGCACGGCAGGGCCATTAACTGCAGATGTTTCTACGGACAGCACCGAACGGTATAAATCGATTTCACTCCACAGTTCCGGCGCGGCGTTATCAACACACTGATTGGCATAATGCTGACTCACAGCGAACGTCAGGGTATTGAATCCTTCACGCCAGAGCTCACCAGGAATATCAATTTCAGGACGGAAATTTGGCGCATTAGGATCCAGCGCAATCTGACTGATGGTGGCATTGTTAAACCGGACCGCCAGAACCGAACGCTGCCGGATGAGAGCGATAGAATTTACCGCCCGCATGTCCAGTGTGGCTTTCTCCACCTTCAGACCACCGGACAATGGCACAGATAATTCAAATTCTGCCACTGCCCCTTCCATTCTCAATGTACTGTCACCTGCATACAAATCAGACAGTCGCACTTTGTGGGTTTCTGCTGCTATTGCCTGACTTAACAGACCCAGGCCAAATAACAGGACGAAAACCATTTTTTTCATTATGTGCTTCCTTTAGTTGTGCGCATCTTTTGCCAGTAGCGGCGGCTGTTCAGATACAAATGCTGAAATGCCGGTCTGACACTTACCCTCAGTACATGTTTAACACCGAACCAGTAGGACACCGGGCGGGTTCTGCGACGCTGGAAACTCTGCCAGCGCCGGCTGTCGCCCAGAACAAAACGGACGATCTGGTCAATATTACCTTCGTCCTGAACAAACTGAAATCGTACAAATTTATTGTCAGGAGATACAGACAGCACCTGACACGGCAGTCGGACCTTGCCTAAGTCACCTTCTCTGTCTGTGATCAGCGTCACTTTCTCCGGCAATCCGGCAGTGTCGCCGCTCAGCCTGAGCTTTGCGCCCCCCAGAGACAAATCTATCAGGTGACCGGTCCAGGCATTCCCATCAGAGCCGATAAGACTGATGTAATCATTGGCCGGCAACCGGGCCTGTTCCCGCACTTGCTTACGCTCTACCAGCACACCCATTACACTGACAAGCAACAACAGATTAAATGCGTTCCAACCCAACACCACGGCGGTGAGTTCACGGGTAAGGGGTTCATTCACCATTTTTACCACTCCGGCTACCATGGCAACGCCCACCAGCAACAGCAATGCATAAAATACACCGGAAAGAGGTGAAATAAAGGTTTGAGTCAGGTTCTCCCCTTTGGGCGTCACAACAAACGATGGCGCACGGGGATTCCTGAACACTTTTGTAAGCGCCCTGAGAGTGAAGATACACTGCAGGATCTCATAAAGCTCTGATACCAGCGGCCATCGGGTTTTACCGAATAACATGGTGGAAAGCATGTAAGTCGCAATGACGTGAGGCATGGTGTAAGCCATGATCTCAGTCATGGAGGCGTGGTAAACCTGCATGCCGAAAACCAGATAGGCCAGCGGCATTAAAAGAAAAATAATACGTGCGAAGGGAAACAGCCAGAACAGAATTGAACTCATATAGCCCATACGCTGATGCCAGCTCAGCTTCTTTTCCATAAACGGCTTTTTCAGCAACAGGATCTGTGTCATGCCCTGCGCCCAGCGCATACGCTGCGTCACGAAAGCGTCAAATGTCTCCGGCGCCAGACCGCTGACCATCGGGCGGTCTACATAAACGGACTCATAACCCATGGCGTGCAAATCAAAGGCGGTCTCAGCATCCTCAGTGATCGACTCTCCGGACAACCCTCCCACCATTTCAAGGTGACTACGCCGGAGTACCGCCGCAGAGCCACAAAAGAAGGAGGCTGACCAGAAATCCAGCCCCCGCTGAATGGTGCCGTAAAACATGTCGTTTTCTGAAGGCATTCTGCTGAATGCAGAGAAATAGTTCCGCTCCACCGGGTCGGGGTTCGCCATAAAGTGAGGTGTTTGTACCAAAAAAACTCTTTCGTTTTCTACCAGCCAGGGCACGGTATGATCAAGAAAATCCATGGTAGGCACATGGTCAGCATCCAGCACAACGATGAGTTCACCATTGGTTTCCAGCAGAGCATCGTTGATGTTCCCCGCTTTCGCATGATGATTCAGTTTGCGGGCATGATAATGTACGCCAAGCCGTTCACACATGGCCGACAGTTCAGCTTTACGTGCCCCGGCGCGGTTTGCCGCCGTCACATCCTGCTGCGTGATTTTCTGCTCTGTACTGCCATCGTCAAGCAGATGCACAGCCAGTTTTTCCTGCGGATACTTCAACATCAGCGCCGCGCGCAAGGTCACTTCCAACAGTTCCGCAGGCTCATTGTAAGTGGGAATAAGCACATCAACGGTGGGTAACTTTTCTTCAGGAATATTGCGGATAGTTTTGAGAGGACGGCTCAATGGCAACGAATTCACAATACATCCCATTACATGGGTAATGCCGGCGTAAATTTCAGCCAGATAAAGCAACCATACAGCCACCAGCGACAAAACGTCTGTTGCCGTAAGGGTATACAGCCCGCGCCAGATCAGGTACCGGACAGTAAGCGCCAGGCCGAGGAAAATAGCCACCATGCGAAAAAACTGCTGATACCTGTGATAGGCCCGTGACTCCTGGGAACAGAGGTGCACGGCAATAAGGAGTACGGCGGAAACCAGTAACTGAGACCAGGCATCCATAGGCACCAGTAACAGCAAACCCAGCAGGCTTAAACCGGCAATAAAAACAATCACCAGCCCCCCGGAACGGGGACCGAAAACAGAATTTGAAAACAAATCAGCGCTCCAAAATGGGAACGCGGGTAACTGCTGAATAATTCCCGCGGTTAATCAGTACAAGGTGACTGTCAGTAACTTCAACTTCATGATTACTCTGGTAAAAACGTTTTGATAAAGCATCTCTGTGACGACGTTGCTCTTTAACCAGCAGATAGCATACCGGCTGTACCACACAACCGCTGAAGAAAGCAATAAACTCCAGCGTAAACAGCCATACTGGTGATACGGGCGAGACAAACAGTGAAAAACACAGCATACAAAGGCTGATCACCACCACCCCCAGCCAGATTAACATCATACGTTTAGCCCGTTGCAGGGCTTTCTCTGCCGCACAGAACTGCCGTAAACGGTTCTGCCATAAGTTCTCCAGTTGATAAACCGTGTTATCACGGAAGTGTTCAGTGCCGGAAAAACTCTCAGACTCACTGCTCAAAGCTTCGCCTTCACTGACCTGAAGCGGAAAATTATCAAACGACATTACACAAGGCTCCCGGAAATGTAGCGCCTTTCCGGATAACCGGAAAACGTGCTGATTTCTTAGATCATAGTTTAAAGCCGTGCCCTGGCAGGATAAATTCAACTTATGGCTGATACTTATATGAAGTTATAACACCAGAAAAATGGATTCAATGATGCGCTAAAATTTTAAGTAGAATTCACGACATAAGCGGCGAAATTCTGACGAGTACTCTCCGTTACCGTCCCGAATCGCCAGTTGCTTACTACCTAAGCAATTTCTTTGCCGTTTAAAACGCCAGGCAATCAGATAAGGCTGCTTATCAACCTCTGCACTGACGTACAGCCATTGACTGGCGTACAGTCCGGCCTTTTCTGCAGTTTCAGAAATCAATGTTTCCCGGGAGGCCGGATATACGCAGTAGAAGGTGCCGTCGTCAGTCAATTGACGGGAAACAACATCAAAAAGTGTAGCGGGCGACAAGCTGTCGTCAATTCTGGCGGTTGCCCGTTCTGTGGTCAGCGTTGTGTATGCCCGGGAGCCCCCGGACACTGATTCAAAGTAAGGCGGGTTCGTTATAATCACATCAAAACGGCCAGACAATGTAAGGGAAGTGATGTCACCGGTTAACGCCTGTAACTGAGTTGACCAGGGAGATGCGGCAAAATTCTGTGCAGCTTGTGCGGCTGCCGGCCCGTCAATATCCACCGCCGTTATTTGTGCAGCAGAACTGGCCTTTTGCGCCATCATCAGAGCAAGTATGCCGCTGCCCGTGCCAATATCCAGCACCCGCTTTGCATTGCCGGGCTGCGCCCAGCTTCCCAGCAACATACTGTCAGTATTTACTTTCATGGCGCAGTTATCCTGGACCACCTCGAACTGCTTACAGCGAAATCCCCTTCCCATTACTGGCTGTCAAACTCCTGCAGAGTAATCATTTTATGGGCAACTTCCGTGGCAGACACAGGGCGGTATTTCTTCAGTGGCCCGGCCATAAACACACCCAGAGCAGGTGCTATCATTTGCCCGAAAGCTTCCAGCGGACGGCTTTCATTTCGCTCTCCCAGCAGTAATGAAGGTCTGACCGCGGATGCGTTTGGTAGTTGGGGCATCCGCATTAACGCATCTTCCAGTTCTCCTTTTACGCGCAGGTAAAAGTTGCTGCTTTTCGCATCTGCTCCCACTGAGGATATCCACACAAAACTGTCGGCGCGCTGCGCCCTGGTGAGCTGCGCGGAAACATGTATATACTCGAAATCGACTTTACGGAAAGCCGCCTTTGAACCGGCCTGTTTAAGGGTTGTACCTAAACAACAATAAACATGGTTAACACTGAAATAGCCCTGATAATCCTGTAGCTGCTCAAAATCGATAACCAGCGGTGTCAACTTACCCAGCGGATCGCTGAACAAGCTCGCGGGAACGGGTCGCCGGACCAGGATAGTAATAGAATCATATCTGGGATCGAGCAATAGCTGGCGAACTAACGCCTTTCCCACCAATCCTGTCGCACCCAGCACTAAAGCGGTTTTATTGCTATTCACCTTGTGTCATCCTTTAAATATCCGACAGACTTTTATAACTAACGATTGCCAAAGATAATAATGAAAAAAACGTTACTACTCGGAGCCCTTATGCTCAGTTCACTCGTTCACGCCAAAGATTTATCCATCGAACGTATATTTGAATCACCGTCACTGGACGGAAATGCCCCGCGGAATTTACAGGTCTCCCCTGACGGACAGCGGGTCACCTTCCTGCGCGGAAAGCAGGAAGATTATGATCAGCTGGATTTGTGGGAATACCACATCCAGTCCGGCGAAACCCGCATGTTATTCGACTCAGCCACCCTTGCACAAGGCGACGGTGAACTGTCTGACGAAGAAAAGGCCCGTCGTGAACGTATGCGCTTATCCGGCAGCGGTATTGTCAGCTACCAGTGGTCAGCCGACGGCAAAGCCTTACTGTTTCCTTTAGGTGGTGACGTGTTTTATCACGAACTGGGAAAAGCAGGCGCCAGACAACTGCTTGATACGGACGCATTTGAAACAGATATCACTTTGTCTCCGAAAGGCAATTTTATTGCTTACATCCGTGATCAGAACCTTTATGTGAAAAACATCGCCAGTGGCAAAGAAACGGCGATTACCCAGGGCGGTGGCGGCAATATCAAATATGGTATGGCCGAGTTTGTTGCACAGGAAGAGATGGGTCGTATGACCGGTTACTGGTGGTCACCCGATGAAAAATACATTGCTTTTACCCGTGTAGATGAAAAGCCGGTAGACATTATTACCCGCTCTGAAATTTATGCGGACAGCATAAAAATGATTGAGCAGAAGTATCCCGCTGCCGGCACCCCGAATGTGGAAGTGACGCTGGCAATTCAGGAAATTGGCAGCGGTGCCCGTCAATGGGTGGATTTGGGCAAAGATAAAGATATTTATCTGGCCCGCGGAGCCTGGATGCCATCCTCCGGCGTTTTCACCTATCAATGGCAAAACCGTACCCAGCAGGCGCTGGAATTACGCGCTTATGATCTGAATAGTAAAAAACAGACCGTACTGATTAAAGAAAACAGTAATACCTGGGTTAATCTGAACGATGATTTGACCTTCCTGCCAGAGCGCAATCAGTTCATCTGGGCATCAGAGCGCGACGGCTACAAACATCTTTACCTGTATAACAATGATGGTTCTCTGGTAAAGCAGCTAACAAAAGGCAAATGGGTCGTGGATGAGCTTGAAGCCATCGATCCTGAAACGGGCAACATTTACTTTACCGGCAGGAAAGACACGCCTCTTGAGCGTCACTTATACAGTGTTTCAATTGATGATGGTGACATTCAGCGTATCTCAGAGAAAGACGGCTACCACAGCATCACTTTCTCTTCCGACGCCTCGATTTATGTAGACAGCATGTCAACGGTGAATCACCCTGCTCAGGTGAGTCTGCACAAAGCCGGTGGCGAACAAATTACCTGGCTTGAAGAGAATGCTGTAGACGACAATCATCCTCTCAGTGCCTACATGGACAGCTGGACAAAACCTGAATTCGGCACCATTACCACTGACGATGGCGCAGAGCTTTACTATCGTCTGTACAAGCCGGAAAATCTGGAAAAGAAACACCCCGTAATTGTTTATCTTTACGGCGGCCCTCATGCACAGGTTGTGACTAACAGCTGGGGCGGAAACCGCGGCCTGCTGATGCAATATTGGGTAGATCAGGGTTATGTGGTGTTCAGCATCGACAACCGTGGTTCAAACTATCGCGGCAAAGCGTTTGAAGATCCTATTTTCAAGAAAATGGGAACGGTAGAAGTGGACGACCAGGTGGCGGGTGTGAAATTCCTGCGTACACTGCCGTATGTGGATGCAGACCGCATCGGTGTTCATGGTCACAGCTATGGCGGCTACATGACACTGATGTCGATGTTCAAAGCCGGTGACTACTTTGCTGCCGGTGTCTCCGGTGCGCCTGTCACCGACTGGCGTTTGTACGACACGCATTACACTGAACGCTACATGGGTAACCCGAAAACTGATGATGATGCTTACACAGCCTCCAGCGTCTTTCCTTACGCGAAAGACTTAAAAGGCGATTTGCTGATTTACCACGGTATGGCAGACGACAACGTACTGTTTACCCACAGCACTAAACTGTACAAGCATCTTCAGGATATGGCGATCCCATTTGAAACCATGGATTACCCGGGTAAGAAACACAGTATCCGCGGCAAAGAAACCGGTATTCACCTGTACAAGACCATCACCAACTTCTTTAACCGTAATCTGCATCCTTCGAAAGCGGATTAAACAAAAAACGGGCTGCAATTGCAGCCCGTTTTGATTTCCATGCAGTCCGGATTTAACCGAACATCTGATTAGCCAGTGCGTTCTGTACGCCCTGCGCGGCATTTTTGCTCAGCTCAATTTCAACTGGTGCATCCTGACCCGACACCCAGATTTTCAGTTCAGAATCCGTATCGAAGTGTCCCGCCGTTTCCACTACAAACTGGGTAATGGATTTGTAGGGAATTGAATGGTAATTCACTTTGCGGCCTGTCAGCCCCTGCTTATCAATAAGGATCATACGCCCTGAAGTGAAGACGATTAAGTCTCTGACAAGTTTGTAAGCACTTACAACAGACTCACCTGCGCCCAGTACCGGAGCTAATTCTTCAGCCACAGCCTGCGCATCAGTTTCACTGGCATTACCTAACAACGCATCAAACAATCCCATGGGTTCTCCTTAAAATGACGTTTATGCCCGAAGCAGATTAACATTATCACGGGTATGCAGACGATTCATCAATGGTAGTGGTTTACCCAGAGCAAAACCCTGACCGTAATCTACGTTCAGTTCCCGCAATGCATCACAGGTAGCCTGGTCAGTAACGAACTCAGCGATGGTTTTCTTGCCCATACTTTGCGCGATAGCACTGATCGCTTTCACCGTTTCATGGTCGATACTGTCTCTGGCCATATTTTTCACGAAAGAGCCGTCAATTTTCACAAAATCGACTTCCAGATTTTTCAGATAGGTAAACGATGACATCCCTGCACCGAAATCATCCAGTGCAAACAGGCAACCTTTACTACGTAAAGTCTCAATGAAATGTCTGGCTGCATTAATATTGGTTACTGCGGCAGTTTCCGTTATTTCAAAGCAGATTTTGTGTGCAGGCACTGTTGAGCGCATTACCCTGTCGACGATGCCCGCGAGCCCCGACGGGTCGCCTAAAGTCAGACCGGACAAATTAATTGCCACTTTACCCAGTCTTTCCAGGTGAGCAGGATGTGCTTCCAGTACCGACAAGGTGCGGTCAACCACCCAGCCGTCAACCTGATTCATCAGGCCATGTCTTTCAGCCAGCGGAATGAACAATGCGGGACTAATCAGCCCGCCATTGCCATCCGGCAGCCTGAGCAATATTTCGTAGTGTTCCAGCGCCTGCTCTTCTTTGTGCATTGGCACTATGGACTGACTGTGCAATTCAAACAGCCCGTGCTGGATTGCCCGCTGCAGTGCATGTAACACACTGCTTTCTTTATTCAGCCCGCTTCCGCAGCCATCAGGCTGATGCACCACATAGCGGTTGCGGCCCTGATATTTTGCCTGATAGCAGGCGTTGTCAGCCGCCTGGATCAGTTCTGCCGCTGAACCGCTGTTTTGATCAATAGAAATGACGCCGATACTGGCGCCTACGTAGAAAAGCCGGTCTTCATAGACAAAACGGTATTCAGACACGGCTCTGATAATTTCATCAAGCTTTGCCGTAACTGCTTTCAGCGTTTGATTGGAAAAAATAATGCAGAACTCATCACCGCCAATGCGCGCCAGCAATTCATTTTCAGTAAGATGGCGGGCAAAAATACCGGCGACTTCTTTCAGTAAACGGTCGCCGGCGGGATGACCGCAGCTGTCGTTCACCAGTTTAAATCTGTCCATGTCGATAAAACACATCACACCGGTTTGCTCTCCCCGTTTAACGCTTTCAAGCAACACGTGCAGTTCGTTATCAAAAGCATACCGGTTCACCAGTCCTGTGAGCTGATCATGACTGGCCTGAAACACCACCTCTTCCTGCAGAGCCTGCTCTTTTGTCACGTCCCTGGCAATCCCTTCCACGGCAATGAGTTTGCCGTTGTCGTCACACACCGGTGTGTCGGTGAATTCAATGACAAAAATCTCTCCGTCTTTTCCCTGATAATGAACAAGATAGGGTTCGGGCTTAACCCCCTTTTCGATAGCCTCTGTAACAGCGTGAATATTATCCGGTACGCGGTAAGTCAGACTGGCAGACTGTTCACAAAATTCGTCTGCACTCAATCCTGTGATGGCGCTTAGACCGGCACTGACAAAAACAAACCGGTGATCAGGTGTTCTGGTGTACACGAAGTGGCGCTGCATGTTGTCCAGTAAACGCCGGTAACGCTCCTCGCTTTTCTTTAAATCAATTTGTGCACGGAACCGCTCTGATACATCCCGCATGGTCAGCGCCAGGGTTTCTCCCGCCTTCACCATCTGAATTTTCAGCCATCCTGCCGCCGTAGCATCTGTATCGACTTTTACGTAGGTCTCGTAAGGCACTCCCGAGTCTGACACTTCCCTTGCTGCGGTTGTCAGCTCAGGATGACCAAGAAATGCCATCAGGTAGTGCAGTGTGTGTGGCAATTGCCGGTTTTTCAGAGAGGGAAACAGTTCATAGCTAACGGTATTGGCTTCAAGCAGTACAAAGCCACCGGACGCGGGCTGGTAAATCATCAGTGCATCCAGACCGGCTTCGCTGGCTATCTGATAGCGCTTCTGGCTGACAGATAACCTGACTGCACCTTTTAACTGTTTATGGAAAATCCAGCTTACCAGCAACGACATCAGCACACCCGCCGCGCCCAGCAACCATCCGGCGTCGAACCTGGCGGGCCGGCTCTGTATTTGCAGTGACCAGTCGCGCCCCAGAAAAGCAATTTTGCCGGTTTCGACAATTGAACCGTCATCAGCAAAATCACCGGCTTCCAGTAAATGTGCATCAATATCGCGGATCATGAAATTAAACTGAGGCCCAACCAGCTCCCCGACCATGGCGTTAAGAATTTCACTGACATCGAAAGTGGCTACCAGGAAACCCAGTTCAGGCTCCTGCGTACTGATGGCGCGGGCGTATACTAAGAAATAATGGCCACTTGTCCGTGACTGCACCAGCATACTCTGAAAATCATCAGACAGGCGAAGTGAAGGGAGCCGTAACGGCGACTCTTTCCTTTCAGGCTTTGCAAAGCCGGCAGCTTCTGCCCCCTGCCCTTCCGGAATAGTCATCCAGCGGATCTTCCCGCTTCTGTCTGTCACAGACAATGACGTATAGCCGTGCTGAATATTCATCAGCGACACAGCCTGAACGTTGAACCAGTCAATTTCATTGGGAGAGAAAGCAGGCCAGGTCTGCATCAGACTGATCATTGCCTGACGACGCTCTGCAGAAAACAGTTCAAGGCTGTTTTTCAGCTGACTGGCCAGTGAGGTGGCCTTGGATATACGTGACTGGCGTTCATCGTTAATGAGGTAAAAGCCTGCCGCGACGAACAGGAAACTCAATAACAAAAACAGCATGAACGGGAGCAGGTAAACCCTGCTTTTCTTTCGTTCTGGCATCACATCACTACCCGGCTATGTTGAAACCGGGAAAAATACTACAAAAGTATGAAGCTTTTATTAAGTCGCAGCATCACAGAAACAGTGATAGTGTAGAAGGTTGAAATAGCGAAGACTATCAAGGAACAAAAGTGACAGATATCCGCCTTCCCACCTTCGATGACGTGCATGCGGCGTCATTACGGCTTAAGGGAAAAGTAAGCCGCACACCTCTGCTGGAATCCTCATTATTAAACCGCTGGCTGGGTCAGCGTATTTTGTTTAAAGCAGAATGCCTGCAAACTACCGGCGCATTTAAAATGCGCGGTGCAACAAACTTTATCAGCAAGCTGGCAGAGCAAAATGCTCTCCCTTCACGCATTGTGGCAAACAGTTCAGGTAACCATGCCCAGGCCGTGGCTTATGCTGCTGCACAACAGAATATTCCAGCAACGATTTACTCCACTGAAAATATCTCTGCGGTAAAAGCCGCTGCGACTAAAAGCTATGGCGCGACACTGGCGTTGTACCCTACGCGGCCCGAAGCCGATGCAGCGGTGGCCGAAGCAGCAAAAGAAGAAGGAACTGTATGGATCCCGCCCTTTGATCATCCGGATATTATCGCCGGTCAGGGCACAGCATGTATGGAAGCGCTGGAAGATGCCGGTAAAGTGGATGCCGTATTTGCGCCTTGCGGCGGCGGTGGCCTTATCAGTGGCACCTTACTTGCTGCCAGAGCCCTGCAACCGGATGCCAAAGTCATCGGCGCAGAACCTCAGGTAGCCAACGATGCATCGCGTTCTCTGCAAAGCGGTATTATTGAATCACTACCGGGGCCCGCAAACACGCTCGCAGACGGTGCGGCCACACCTGCAGTTGGCTTGCATACCTTCCCGCTTTTACAGCAACTGGATGACTTTTACGAAGTTGATGAAATCCAGATTGCCTACTGGACCCAATGGTTACAACATTTGCTGAAACTGCATGTAGAACCCACCAGTGCCATGAGCATGGCAGCGGTAACCTCATGGGCACTGGAAGCACCAAAAGGCCAGACCGCCCTGGTAATACTTACCGGCGGTAATATCAGCCAGCAGAGCATGCAAAAAATCTGGGCGACAGACTATTTACTTCAGCCACCTAACTTAACTGAACAGGAGCAGGACTAAGCCATGTCATTGTTTAAACGTTCATTACGGTGGAGTGCCGCCGTATTGCTTACTGCCTCATTTAACTCCCTTGCCGGCACGACATTAATCAATAATATCAGCGGCTATACCCTGAATAAAAAAGGCGAGCTGATCGCCTTTTCTTCAATGCTGATAGAAAACGGCAAAGTGAAAAAACTGGATCCGGAGTCTCCCCGCGCCGATGCAGTTGTAGATGGCTATAACAATGTCTTACTGCCCGGTCTTATTGATGCCCACGGTCACCTGCTTGGCCTTGGCAGCAGTTTACTGGAAGTGGATGTCCGTGAGAGTAAAAGTGCGCAGGATGCGGCTAAGCTGGCTGCTGCCTACGCATTTGCCAATCCGGAACAGCGCTGGATCACTGGCAGTGGCTGGAATCAGGAAATGTGGCCGGACCGCAGCTTCCCGGACGCAGGCATTCTGGATAAAGCGATCCCGCGTCGCCCGATGTGGCTGACCAGAGTTGATGCCCATGCAGGCTGGGCCAATTCAGCCGCATTAAAACTGGCCGGTATTACCCGTGATACGCCAGACCCGGTGGGCGGAAAAATTATGCGTGATGCCGGTGGTAATCCTTCTGGCGTGCTGATTGATAATGCCATGGGATTGATGGAAAAGGTGATGCCTGCCCCGGGCGCAGAACTTTACCATCAGCAGTTAAATGCCGCCGGTCAGCATTTACTGTCTGTGGGTGTTACCGCCATGCATGACGCCGGTGTACCTCATCAGGTTTACGATTTTTATCTGGCCCGTGCGGCAGAACAATCGTTGCCGGTACGTATTTACGCCATGGTCAGTGCTACAGACAAGGACCTGGACGCCATGCTGGATAACGGACCGGTACGCAGCAGTGACGATTTTCTGTTTATCCGCAGCGTAAAAGCTTATGGTGACGGCGCACTTGGAAGCCGTGGTGCGGCTTTGCTGGCTCCCTATACCGACGATCCCCATCAGACAGGTTTACTGCTTACCCAGCCTGAAGAAATGGCTCCCCTGTTCAGTAAAGTCATGAACGCCGGATTTCAGCTCAACTTTCACGCTATCGGCGACCGAGCAAACCGTATGGCGCTGGATCAATTTGAAAAGGAAATGAAAAAACATCCTGATGCTGACTTCAGAAACCGTATTGAACATGCTCAGGTGATTCATCCCGACGATCTGCCCCGGTTTGCGGAGCTGGGTGTACTGCCTTCCATGCAGCCCACCCACGCTACCAGCGATAAGAATATGGCAGAAGACCGCCTCGGAAAGGATCGCATGGCCGGTGCATATGCGTGGAAGACGTTGCTGGATTCAGGGATCCCCATTCCGCTGGGTTCAGACTTTCCTGTAGAGCTGGCCAATCCGTTTTACGGTATTCATGCTGCCGTTACCCGTCAGGACAGAAACAACCAGCCGGTAAAGGGCTGGTATGCTCACGAAGCGATGACCGTTCAGCAGGCTTTCAGAGGTTTTACGCTGGATGCTGCCTACGCCGCACATATGGAAGACAGTCTGGGTACGCTGACCCCGGGGAAATGGGCTGACTTTATTCTTGTGGATCAGGATATCTTCGATGTGGATCCGAAAGATATCTGGCGCACCCGGGTGCTGCAAACCTGGACAGCCGGAATTAAGGTATTTGATGCTGAACGCAACCAGTAACGGCCAAAACAGCGGATACAAGTAATTCAAAAGGGGCGCTTTGCGCCCCTTTTGTGATTTTATTCTACCGGATGATTAATCCCGGTCCTGCTCTTCAATATGTCTGAAGCGGGGAACCGTTTCTCCGTTCACTTCCACCTGCTCAGTGAACATGGTCAGCGGACGGACCCAAAGCCCTTTTTCACCATATTCCGGCCGGTACACCACCAGTTCCGATTCATCTTCTGAGTGCTTAGCCACACCGATGACAGTATAAAAGTTGCCTTTGTAATGTTGATACGTTCCGGGCACAACCGGCTTTGACATATTATTCATCCTCCAGTGGCAATAGCAGTTGCTCTGCCGGCAAACCGCCGGCTAATCCAATGTGAATGCCCACCAGCCTGACACCCCGGCCTCTGGCCCGCTGCCACGCTTCATCCAGCAATTCATAAAAAAATGCTTCTTCGATATCGTGATGACGGTGCTCAACGGTGGTTTGCTGGAAGTCCTGAAACTTGAGCTTCACGCCCTGAGATTTTATCAGACATTTCCGCTCACCGGTCTTTTTTAAATGCCCTTCAATGCGTTGCTGCATCTTCTCCCACAACACAGGCAGTACCGCCTTGCATTCATCAAGTGTATGCAAATCGCTGCTGAAGGTACGTTCCACTCCGATTGATTTTCTTACCCGGCTGACATTGACATCCCGCTCATCCACACCGTGAGCACGGTTCCACAGCACTGAACCGAATTTCCCCAGCTCTTTCTGCAGACGTTCAAAGGGATATTGCCGGACATCATTACAGGTAGTCAGGCCCAGACGCTGCAACTTCTGCTGTGTGACTTTGCCCACGCCGGGAATTTTTGACAGCGACATATTTCTGACAAATGCATCCAGCTTATCCGGTGTGATCACACATAACCCGTCCGGTTTATTTTCGTCACTGGCTACCTTAGCCACGAATTTGCATGATGCCACACCAGCCGAGGCAGTCAGATTCAGTTCTTCTTTAATTCGCCGGCGGATATCCTGTGCTATGAGTGTGGCGCTGCCGTTAAACAAAGTGGTGTGAGTGACATCCAGATAGGCCTCATCCAGAGACAAAGGCTCGATGAGGTCGGTATAGTCATTGAAAATTTCACGGATACGCTGACTCTCGCGGACGTACATATCCATTCTGCCGGGTACAAGAATGAGCTCAGGGCACAAACGCTTTGCATAGGCTGTTGCCATGGCAGAGCGCACACCAAATTTTCTTGCCGGATAGTTACACGTTGATATCACGCCACGGCGATCGGCGCTGCCGCCAATCGCTATGGGCTTATTGATCAATGACGGATTGTCGCGCATTTCAACTGCAGCGTAAAAGCAATCCATATCAACGTGAATAATCTTTCGCACTCTGCCACCACACTGTATATATGAACAGCATTTTAGCGGATTATGTCAACTATGCCAGTGCAAAGTTCAACACCGAATAAAAGGTCAAAATATTGCAAAAAGTTAATACAACAGGATTGTAAAACCTTATTGAAAAGATAAACTGGTAATAAGCGTAAAATTTAACCATTCATCAGGGAGGATGTCATGGCTGCTTTTTTACCCGCCTTTGAAAAAATGATTGATAACGAAGGGGGCTATACACTTCATCGTGTGGAGGGTGACCGCGGTGGCGCTACCTACGCCGGTATAGCCCGCAATTTTCATCCTGACTGGGAAGGCTGGCCACTACTTGATGCCGGCGTCCCCGACAGTCAACTGATGCCTCATGTCGCAGCGTTCTACCAGCAGCACTTTTGGGAACGGATCCGCGGAGACTTTATTGATTCTCAACGTGTAGCTGAAACCCTCTTTGATTTCGCCGTTAATGCCGGCCTGTCTGCAGCGTCGAAACTGGCTCAGGAAGTTGCTGATGTGTACGTTGACGGGATCATCGGTACGAAATCCTTAAAGGCCATCAACAACATGCCACCGGAAGTATTTCTGCATGGCTATGCACTCAAGAAAGTCGCCCGTTATGCGGAAATTGTTAATCATAATCCCTCACAGGCAAAGTTCCTTCTTGGCTGGATAAACCGGACACTGAAAGGTATTGCATAGCAAACCTTTCCGGCTCCGCCCCCAGATACGCTATCGTCCCTTTTTCCTGATTACATATTTACACAAAATTTAAGTTGGATTTCGGGATAAATCTGTTTTTATTTATCTTTTTCTTAACTTAAATTTTAGTCAGTTTTTGTTTCTCCGCTGCCCGTAATGTCTGGCCGGCATACCAATACCCCCGTTTTTTATACGTATTAAATGCCATTCATAGTTATACGGCTATATGCGTAACTCCCGATAGACTTAAGTAGTATGGATTTCGAGCTGCAGAAAAAAGCAGCGTTTACAACGTTTGTGCATAGCCGGTTTATTTCTCCTGAATGACAAGCTGACGGAACAGTTTTTGTCATCACTAAAGCAGATAAACCGATGTGTACAGACCCGGTAAAAATACCCCGTAGTAACACGCCACAGAGCGGGAGGGGATAACAACAAGACAGGAAAAAAATAATGTCCATATTACGCACATTACCATCCAAATCGTTACTCGCTACATCGTTAAGTTTAATCACATTAACCGCTACTGCAGCGTCTGCCGGCAACGGGCCGGTCAGTGTTTCCCCTGAACCACTTACCTTTGAGCAGTTAAAGAACCTGCGCCAGGATCTGCGTTTACAGGAAAGCAATGAACGCTACATTGTCACCTTTAAAAATGGTAAAGGCGCAGTGGCGGGCAAAGGCAGCATTAATGCCAGTGATAAGGCGCTGGATGTAGCATCAGTGAAATCTGCCATACAACAGGCAGGTGGCAAGACTCTTAAAGTGATGGAACGCCATGGCATGGCTGTCGTCACATTAAACAAGAAAGCACTTAACGCCCTGCGCAAGAATAAAGATGTTGATATCGCCCCTGATCCGGTGCGGGAGTTAATGGCCCAGTCCACGCCATATGGCTACACTATGATACAGGCGAATCAGCTAATCCAGTCTGATACCAGCGCCCGCAAAGTCTGTATTATTGATACCGGTTATAATCTGGGTCATCCGGATTTACCGGGCACCAATGACGGGGTAACCGGAATTGGCAATAACAGTGCAGTGGGTAACTGGTATAACGATGGTAACGGCCACGGAACACATGTTGCCGGTACGATTGCCGCCTATGACAATTCAGAGGGTGTGATCGGTGTCTATCCCGGTGCCAGCCTGCATATTGTGAAAATATTCAACGACAACGGTGACTGGACTTACGCCTCTGACATCATCACTGCTATCGACCAGTGTCAGGATGCCGGCGCTGATGTGGTTAACATGAGTTTAGGGGGTTCAGGCTCGTCTTCGGCAGAAGCGTCTGCCATGCAGGGTTTCACAGACGATAACATGCTGCTGGTCGCCGCAGCCGGTAATGCCGGCAACAGTTCACTGTCTTACCCTGCCTCCTACGATGCCGTAGTGTCTGTTGCAGCAGTTGATTCCGGTAAAAACCGCGCCAGCTATTCACAGTACAACTCACAGGTGGAAATTGCCGGCCCCGGCAGTTCAGTCTACTCCACCTATCCGGACAGCTCCTACGCCACCCTGAGCGGCACATCTATGGCCACGCCACACGTTGCCGGTGCGGCGGCCCTGGTGTGGAGCTTTCATCCCCAGTGCAGCGCCACGCAGATTAGAAACGCGTTAAATGCCACCGCAGAAGATCGTGGCAGTTCAGGCAGAGATAATCAGTACGGTTACGGCATTGTGCGGGTAGCGGAGGCGAACAGCTACCTGAATAACAACGGTTGTGATGGCAGCAGTAACGGCGGTGGAGACCCGACCGATCCGGGTGTGGAACCGGTATCAGGACAATTAACAGGATTATCAGGTTCACGGTCATCCTGGGATCGCTACACCTGGGATATCCCGGCTGGCGTTTCCACGATGACAATTCAAATCTCCGGCGGCAGTGGTGATGCCGATCTGTATGTGAGATACGGCAGCCAGCCTTCCACATCGGCCTATGATTGCCGTCCTTACAAGAACGGCAACAGTGAGGTATGCACGTTTACTGCACCGGCTGACGGCACCTGGCATATCGGCCTGAGAGCTTACAGCACTTACAGTAACGTAACGTTAAGTTACAGCTACGAGTAGAAACAAAAAAAAGGCCGGACATTCGTCCGGCCATTTTTATCATCACTTGATGTGTACTGATAAACCTGAAAATTTACAGGATCTGGTTATCCTTCCACTCAGCAATTTTTTTCTGTCTGGCTTCTTCACGCTCCAGGCGCATCTTCTTACGGTCACACGGCTCAGGACAATCACAGGCTTTCTCAATACCCAGTGCGCCTAAACCGCCGCAACTACCGGAAATGGACTTCTTCTGGATCAGATAACCCACGGCCATTGCCAGTACCATGGCAAGAAAAAACACAAACGCGAGGATAAATGTAGACATCATCGTCTCCTAATTCTTAACTTCAACCATAGTATCAAACTCAGGAGATGCATACTCCTCAAAGCCATCTGCTGTGCGACGAATTAAGAAAACGGCAAGATGTTCTTTCTCCGCCAGCGCTTTAGCTTCATCCCACCCCATCACATTGAACGCAGTGGCAAGGCCATCAGCAGTCATAGATGACGGGTCCACCACCGTTACCGATACCAGATTATGAGTAATGGGTTTACCGGTTCGGGGATCAATCAGATGAGAATAACGCTTACCGTCCATTTCATAGTAATTGCGGTAATCCCCTGAGGTGGCAATGGCATTCGTACCAATAGAGACAATTTTCTGCACCGAGCGTTCCGTTGAGACCGGCTTCTCAATGGCTATTAACCATTCCTCACCATTCCCCCGCTCGCCTTTAACACGCATTTCACCGCCGATTTCCACCAGGTAGTTGTGCAGATCATGCTTTTCCATAATCGCAGCAACCTGGTCTACACCGTAGCCTTTGGCAATAGTCGACAGGTCGACATAAACCATTGGATGCGTTTTCTTCAGACCCTGTTCTGAAATACTGATTTTATCCAGCCCGACATACTCTCGGACTTCAGAAATCTGCTCTTCAGATGGCACCTTTTCAGGACGTTTGTTCGGACCAAATCCCCACAAATTCACCAGCGGCCCCACAGTTACGTCCAGTACGTTATGACTTAGCTTGCCGAGCCTGATAGCTTCAGTCACCACCAATGACGTTTCGTCACTTAACGGAAAGGGCGTGGTGTAACGATTCTGGTTAAAACGGGATAATTCTGATGTAGGGTCATAGGTCGACATCAGTTTATTAATTTCTACTAACCGGGCATCAATGGCCTCTTGCAGACCATCAACCTGACCACGCTCATCCACTACATACTTAACATTGTATGTGGTGCCCATGGTATTTCCGTGTAAATGCACAACCTGTTTGGCTTCCTCACCACAGGCACTAAGAAAGAGTACAACGAAAGCAAGTACACTAAAACGCAGATACTGATTAATCACTTCTTATCCTTATCTATTAAAAAAGGGGGCGATGCCCCCTTTTTCAATTATACCGTTTGCTGATTAACCACCAAAGTCATCAAGCAGGATATTTTCGTCTTCTACCCCAAGATCTTTCAGCATGTTGATAACAGCTGCGTTCATCATGGGAGGACCACACATATAGAATTCACAATCTTCAGGAGCAGGGTGATCTTTCAGGTAGTTCTCAAGCAAGACATTGTGGATGAAGCCGGTATAGCCATCCCAGTTATCTTCAGGTTGAGGGTCAGAAAGTGCAACATGCCATTCGAAGTTTTCATTCTCGGCAGCCAGCTCATCGAAATCTTCTACGTAGAACATTTCGCGCAGTGAACGGGCACCATACCAGAATGTGATCTTACGATCGGTTTTCAGACGACGAAGCTGGTCGAAGATGTGTGAACGCATAGGTGCCATACCTGCACCACCGCCAACAAACACCATTTCTGCGTCAGTTTCTTTCGCAAAGAACTCACCGAACGGACCAGAAATCGTTGCTTTATCACCTTCTTTCAGGCTCCAGATGTACGAAGACATTTTACCGGCAGGCAGAGTCAGGTTATTAGGCGGCGGCGTAGCAATACGCACGTTCAGCATAATAATACCTTCTTCTTCCGGGTAGTTCGCCATGGAGTAAGCACGGATAGTTTCTTCGTCGACTTTAGACTCGATGTCGAAGAAACCAAAGCGCTCCCAGTCACCGCGGAACTTCTCAGGAATGTCGTAATCTTTGTACTTCACGTGGTGAGCAGGTGCTTCAATCTGAATGTAACCACCAGCACGGAAAGGTACGCTTTCACCGTTAGGAATTTTAAGCTTAAGCTCTTTAATGAACGTGGCTTTGTTGTCGTTAGAAATAACTTCACAATCCCACTTCTTAACACCAAAGATTTCTTCTTCCAGTTCGATCTTCATGTCCTGCTTAATAGCAACCTGACATGATAAACGGCAACCTTCACGGGCTTCACGCTTAGTGATGTGGTCAAGTTCGGTTGGCAGAATTTCACCACCACCTTCTTTGATGTCTACACGACACTGACCACAAGAACCACCACCACCACATGCAGATGATACGAAAATACCCGCTTCAGCAAGTGCGCCAAGCAGTTTACCGCCAGGCTGCGTGGTAATCGCTTTTTCAGGATCATCGTTGATCATGATGGTCACGTCACCGCTTGGTACTAACTTAGATTTGGCAAACATGATAATAAATACCAGCGCCAGAACGATGACAATGAACATGCCAACGCCAAGTAACATTTCTATACTCATTTATATGCTCCTCTGCGTTATTACAGTGCGATACCAGTGAAAGACTGGAAGCCTAACGCCATCAGACCTGCGATCATGAACACAGAGCCCAGACCACGTACACCATCTGGCATATCAGCATATTTCAGTTTTTCACGAACAGCGGCCAGCAGAACGATAGCTAACGCCCAGCCCATACCACTACCTACACCGTAGACAATACTTTCAGTGAAGTTATATTCACGTTGAACCGCGAATGCCACACCACCGAAGATTGCACAGTTAACTGTGATTAGCGGAAGGAAGATACCCAGAGCGTTATATAACGCAGGGAAAAACTTATCTAACGCCATTTCCAGAATCTGTACTAACGCAGCGATAACGCCGATAAACGTCAGGAAGTTCAGGAAGCTTAAGTCTGCATCAGGGAAACCGGCCCATGCCAGCGCACCCGGAGCAAGAATGTTTACATAGATAACCTGGTTTACCGGTACAGAGATACCCAGTACCACAATAACGGCTACACCCAGACCCATCGCTGTTTTTACTTTCTTAGATACGGCCAGAAACGTACACATACCCAGGAACAACGACAGCGCCATGTTCTCGATAAAAATCGAGCGAACGAATAAAGACAGATAATGTTCCACGAATTACTCCTTAGGCTCGACTTGTTCCGGACGGAAAGTACGAATAATCCATACCATGCCACCGATCAGGAAGAATGAGCTGAATGGCAGGATCAACAGGCCATTGCCCTGATACCAGCCACCGTTTTGTACCAGCGGCAGAATTTCGAAACCAAGGATGGTGCCGAAGCCGAACAGCTCTTTAACTGTACCGATACAAATCAGAATGAAAGAGTAACCCAGACCATTACCAATACCGTCCAGGAAGCTCATCAGCGGAGGACTCTTCATCGCATACGCTTCTGCACGACCCATTACGATACAGTTGGTGATGATCAGACCAACGAATACTGAGAGCTGTTTGGATACCTCGTAAGAGTAAGCCTTCAGGATTTGGTCTACCACGATTACCAGAGAAGCGATGATGGTCATCTGAATGATGATACGTACGCTTGACGGAATCTGGTTACGGATTGCCGAGATAAACAGGTTAGAGAACGCCACAACGCTTGTCAGCGCCAGCGACATAACCAGAGCTGTTTCCAGCTTAGTTGTAATCGCCAGTGCAGAACAGATACCCAGTACCTGCAGGGCGATCGGGTTGTTGTCTAAAATCGGTCCAAAGAGGACCTTTTTCATTTCTTTAGTGTCAGCCACGATAAGACCCCTTTATGAACGCCATGCTTGTTTCTTAAGGAACGGACCGAAGCCCTGCTCGCCTACCCAGTACTGAATCGTGTTTTCAACACCATTACTGGTCAGGGTTGCGCCGGAAAGTGCATCTACAGAGTAAGGATTATCAGGGTTAGCATTTTTCTTAACCTCGATAGCAACATCACCGTTTTCATACAGCTTCTTGCCATCCCACTTTGCCTGCCATGCAGGGTTTTGCACTTCACCGCCAAGTCCCGGCGTTTCTTTCTGCTGGTAGTAAATCAGTTCTTTCACAGTTTCACCGTCGGCATCAACTGCCAGGAAACCATACATCAGATCCCACAGACCGCTACCGTGTACCGGCAGGATCACGCGGGTAACTTCACCGGCGTCATTGTGCACCAGATAGACACTGGCAACATTAGGACGACGTTGGAAGCCAACATTGCTGTTTACCACTTTCGTACTTGTCTCAGTTACTTTTGCAGCTTTGTACATGTCGAAATCAGGTGAAGGCATTTCAGTGAATTCACCAGAGTCTAAGTCGACAAAACGGCGCTCAACAAACTCATCAAATTTTGCATTGATGGTGTCGTTGCTCATGCCAGTCTCGTACAGACCTGCAGCAGTAAGAATGTTTGTTTGCTTATCCAATTGGGCGTTTGTTTGTTGCAGTGAGCGCAGACCAACAGCCGCACCCGACACAACAATTGAACAAACCAGACAGACGGCAACGACTACGCCAACTGTTTTTCCTAAAGATTCTTTCTTAGCCGACACGAGCTACCCTCCGCTTGATATTGCTTTGCGCGACGAAATAGTCGAACAGTGGCGCCCACAGGTTGGCAAACAGAATGGCCAACATTACACCTTCAGGGAAGGCAGGGTTGAGGACGCGGATCAGTACCGTCATGAAACCAATGAAGATACCGTATGCCCACTTACCTTTATTGGTAAACGACGCTGATACAGGGTCAGTTGCCATGAAGAACATACCAAAGGCGAGACCACCTACAACGAAGTGCCAGTGAGCAGGCATTGCAAACATCGGGTTCGTGTCGCTGCCAATCATGTTAAGCAGAGTAGCAAAGAAGGCTACACCTACTGCAACACCGGCAACAATACGCCAGCTTGCAATTCGCATATACATGATGAACAGACCACCAATCATGATAGCCAGTGCAGATACTTCACCCGCAGAACCTGAAATGGTTCCGATGAAGCTGTTCATCCACTGATCCATGTTGCTGTAATCTAAGTTACCGGAAGCCGCCTGGCTTAAAGATGTAGCACCTGAGAAACCATCGGCTGCTACCCATACCTGGTCACCTGAAATTTGTGCAGGGTACGCAAAGTATAAGAAAGCACGGCCAGACAGTGCAGGGTTAAGGAAGTTACGGCCAGTACCACCAAAGACTTCTTTAGCGATAACAACACCAAAAGTAATACCCAGGGCAACCTGCCATAATGGAATCGTTGCGGGCAGTGTCAGTGCGAACAGAACAGAAGTAACAAAGAAACCTTCGTTAACTTCGTGCTTACGAACTGATGCAAAAAGGACTTCCCAGAAACCACCTACTGCGAACGTTACTGCGTAGATTGGTAACCAGAAGCAGGCACCGTAAAAGAACAGGCCTAACCCGCCGGCACTGGCCAAATCACCACCTAATGCAGTGAAAATAGCTGCCTGCCAGCTGTCTGGTACAGTTGCACCGGCACCCAGCGCGTCTTGCGCTTGCAAACCGATGTTGTACATACCGAAGAACATGGCCGGGAATGTTGCCATCCATACCATGATCATAATACGTTTCAGGTCGATGCTGTCACGAACATGAGTACCGGCTTTGTTTACTTTACCGGGAGTATAAAAAATCGTTGCCGCTGCTTCATACAGTGCATACCACTTTTCATACTTACCACCCGGTTCAAAATCCGGCTCGATTTTTTCCAGATACGCTTTCAAACCCATGACTTAACCCTCTTTCTCAATGGTGGTTAAACAACTGCGCAGGATTGGACCGTAGCTGTATTTGCCCGGGCACACGTAAGTACACAGAGCTAAATCTTCTTCGTCCAATTCCAGGCAACCCATTGCCTGAGCACTGTCCGTATCGCCCGCAATCAAATCACGTAACAACAGTGTAGGAAGAATATCTAATGGCATAACACGCTCATAGTTACCGATTGGTACCATTGAACGCTCTGAACCATTAGTGGTGGTTGTCATGTCGTAATCTTTCGACGACAGGTGACCCAAATAAGCACGGGTTACAGAGTGCTTATCAGAACCCGGCGTGATCCAGCCGAGGAATTTCTTCTCACGACCTTCTTTTAACGCAGAAACCTGTAAGTGATAACGGCCTAAGAAACCGTGAACACCTTGCGCTGTAGTACCGTTCAGGACAGAACCTGACACTGTACGTACTTCACCGTCAACCAGTTCACCGGCTGTCAGCTCTGCAATGTCAGCACCCAGAAGTGTTCTGACCAGGCGAGGATTTTTCGCAGCAGGACCTGCCAGCGAAACAACGCGACGGTTATCCAGTTCACCGGTAGTCACGGTAGCACCAAACGCAAGAACATCCTGGTAATTAACAGACCAGACTGTTTTCTTAGCGCCAACCGGATCAAGGTTATGAATGTGCGTTCCCGCAAGACCTGCAGGGTGCGGACCACCAAACTCAGCAACGTCTACAGTCGCATCACCGGTAGACACTGACGCGCCTGCGGCTTTACAAACGTAAACCTTGCCACCACTCAGTTGCTTCAGCACTTTCAGGCCGGCAACAAAATCATCACTGCGCTCAGCGATGATTGCCGCAGGATCTGCAGCAAGGGGGTTGGTATCCATTGCATTCACAAAAATGGAGGATGGTACAGAACCTAAAGCAGGTACTTTACTGAACGGACGCGTGCGTAACGCAGTCCACAGACCGGAGTCTACCAGTAAGGTTTGCAGTTGTTCCTGAGAAGCGTTTGCGATCTGGTCTGCAGCAATTTTCTCAAAAGTAACAGCTTCGTTACCTTCGATTTTCACTACTACAGATTGAAGAACACGTTTAGCACCACGGTTTACCTCTACCACTTCGCCCGCAGCTGGTGCAGTAAACTTAACGCCCGGATTCTTTTTGTCTTCAAAAAGAATCTGGCCTTTAGCCACTTTGTCACCAACCTGGACATGCATGGTAGGACGCATGCCAACATATTCTTCTCCCAGAACGGCAACGCGCGTGACAGCAGATCCATCGGAGATTTGCTGTTGCGGCGCTCCCTTAATAGGGAGGTCGAGACCTTTCTTGATTTTTATCATACGTAATCGCACTACTCTAATAGAAGAACCCTTATGCATGACTGCAGCATCCGCTGCCTGCATGCAGAAGCGCACTTACTAAATTAGGTATCCGTCACCTAAACTATTTATTGATTTTCCGTTGCAGCGTTCATGCACTCACCTTGCGGCGTTGCAAACCTCGATACGTGCCGGGATATTATCGTTATATTTTTATAGGGCCGGACATCAGCTGAAACCTGCACACATGCTATTGCCGGTGCGGTACTGAAGCGTGAGCCGGAAGCAGGGATATAAATACCCTCTACTTAACTACGGGATTTTAGCATTATCGCAGCACTTTAGGCTATGCAAATAATGGATTATCCACAATTTTTGTTAATTTTTAATATAACCACTGTGTGTATTTCGCTATGTAATCGTTACATCCGCCTCAGCCAAAACTCTTCTATTGTAGTCTATCTTTGGTCTGACGCTTAACGGGGTCACACATTGTAATGCCATGACATAAGTCACTGGTTGGGATTGGCGGCGAAAGTTTACCACAAAGTTTTTCGAAACTGACTAAGACTTAACGCCTAATTACTGCGTGTTAACCCTTATTGCACAAATTTCATCCACATTGTCAAAACACACTTTGCAGATACATTAAAAAATGTACAAAAAAGCCGTCTGTCACGACGGCTTCTGCAAAATATTAATGAATTACCACTTCACCAGCGGATCCACATCGGCGTCGTAATCAACACCGTCAATGTCAAAGCCGAACAGTTTCAGGAACTCATGATGATAACCGGCATAATCGCTTAACTCATGGAAGTTTTCCTGCGTTACCTGATCCCAAAGCGCTTTAATTTTCGCCTGTGTTGCATCATTGGTTTCTTTCCCGTCCATGCGGTAACGGTTCGCTTCGTCCAGTGTCGGGCTGTCGCTGTACAAGCACTCGCTGAACAAGCCGGCGATTTGTTCGATACAGCCTTCGTGGGTACCTTCTTCTTTCATCACTTTATAGATCAGAGAGATATACAGAGGCATCACAGGAATAGCAGAACTGGCCTGGGTGACCAGCGCTTTCAGTGAAGATACATTCGCTTCAACCAGTTTTTCTGTGTGTTTGCCAATAATCGCAGCGGCTGCGCGATCGAGGTCTTCTTTGGCTTTACCGATAGTCGCTTGACCATATATCGGCCAGGTAAGTTCTTTACCGATATACGTATAGGCAGTGGTCTTACAGCCTTCAGCCAGAACACCGGCTTCGCCGAGGAAATCCATCCAGCGTTCCCAGTCTTCGCCCCCCATCACTTTGATGGTGTTGTGAATTTCTTCATCATTGGCAGGCTCTAACGTCACATCATGAACTTTGTCTTTATCTGTGTCGTAGGTTTTAGTGGTATACGCCTGACCAACAGGCTTGAGCGTAGACTTATAGGTTTCGCCTGAAACAGGATCGGTACGGCGGGGAGATGCCAGTGAATAAATGACCAGATCCACAGAACCCAGGTCTGCCTTAATTTGCTCAATCACCTGCGCCTTCATTTCGTCAGAGAACGCATCGCCATTTAAGGTTTTCGCGTACAGTCCGTTACTCTCTGCCTGCTGATGAAATGCAGCAGTGTTATACCAGCCAGCAGTAGCTGTTTTACGCTCAGACGGCTCTTTTTCGAAACAAACACCTAAGGTTTTAGCACCATAGCCAAAGGCGGAAGTGATCCGCGATGCCAGACCGTACCCTGTTGAACAACCGATCACTAAAACATTTTTCGGGCCTTCACCCGCAACGCCCTGCTGGCGAACGTATTCAATTTGCTCAGCTACGGAAGCTGCACAGCCTGCCGGGTGCGCATTTGTACAGATGAAGCCTCTGACTTTAGGCTTGATAACCATAGTAGTTTTTCCTTTATTAATTGTGCGCGTATTGTAATAGCGTCTGTCGGGATAACAACTCTGAGCAGATCCAGCTCTGAATTATTAAAGAGAAAAGTCGTCAAAGATGCAAAGAGCGGCAGTCCGGTGACTGCCGCAGCAGGCAGTTAGCCCAGAATATCAAGCAGTTCTACATCAAATACTAATGTAGAGTACGGTGCAATTGCGCCACCTGCACCTTGCTCGCCGTAGGCCAGCTCGTAAGGAATATACAGTTTCCACTTAGAGCCAACAGGCATCAGCTGCAGTGCTTCAGTCCAGCCACGGATAACACCGTTCACCGGGAACTCAGCAGGCTGACCGCGCTTGTAAGAACTGTCGAAAACAGAACCGTCAATCAGTGTACCGTGGTAGTGAACACGCACGTTGCTGTCAGCAGCAGGCTTGTCGCCTTCACCGGCTTCGATGACTTCATACTGCAGGCCGCTTTCAGTCACAGTGACTTCTTCACGCTCGGCGTTCTTTGCCAGATAGGCTTCACCTTCTTCGATTACCGCTTTGCTCTGCTCAGCTTTAGCAGCCTGCATACGCTGATGGATTTCACCGAACGCATTACGCAGGGTATCGGTGTCAACCTGTGCAGCCTGGCCGTTAAACGCATCGCTTAACCCTTCTACAACTGCTTCTAGCGCAAGGCCTTCGAATGGGTTAGATTTAAGTTGCTCTCCCATTTGGAAACCAACACCGTAACTTGCTTGCGTTTCTACGCTGGTATATTTATCGGTCACATTGACTCCTGAAATTAAATTACAAGATTTGTTTATTTTTTGGGCTAATTATGACTACATTGAAGGCCAAGAAATAACCTGCCGGCAAGTTTATCATATCGGGCTGCAACATGCTTGGGGCTTGGGATTTGTTAAATGAACTTTTCATTAAGGTTTAATTTATAACTCAAAGTGGTTAGACAAGTTTAACAATTTTGAAGTAAGGTTATGGGCATATACAGTAGGAGGATGCTATGCAATCACACTATGATGCCGAACTGAAAGACACAGTCCGGTACTTGGGAAAAGTCCTTGGCGAAACCATTAAAGCTGAACTAGGTCAGGAATGGTTAGACCGCATTGAGACCATCAGAAAAGATGGTCGTTCTTCATTTCAGGGCGATGCAACCCGTAGCGAAAATCTGAAAGAAATTTTCAAAAATCTGACGGATTCTGATCTTTTGACGGTCGGACGAGCTTTCGCACAGTTCCTGACATTAGGTAATATTGCCGAGCAGGAATACAACAGTGCAATGAGTGTTGATGCATCTATGGATGCATTGTTCAAACACCTCGATAAAGCTGATCTGTCAGTTGAAAACGTACAAAAAGCAGTGTCGAAGCTGAACATCGACCTGGTACTCACGGCTCACCCGACAGAAGTGACCCGCCGTACGCTAATCCATAAACAGAAAGAACTTGCCCAATGCCTGCAAAGCATTCACCAGGAATCTCTGGATGATCACGAGCGTACGCGTATTGAAACCCGTATCGCTGATCTGATTAGTCAGGCATGGCATACCGAAGAAATCCGTTCAGTTCGTCCGACACCTGTTGATGAAGCACGCTGGGGTTTCTCCGTCATCGAAAACTCTTTGTGGGAAGCCGTACCGGATTTCCTCCGTGATCTGGATGAGCGCTTAAAAGCCGATTACAACGTTAGTCTGCCGCTGGATGCAGCACCTGTGCACTTCAGCTCCTGGATGGGTGGTGACCGTGACGGTAACCCGTTTGTTACCGCAAAAGTAACTGAGCAGGTTCTGCTGCTGGCCCGTAAACGCGCCGCAAAACTGTTTGCCTCTGACCTCGACCGCTTACAGGTCGAACTGTCCATGTTCGATTGCAGCGCTGCCCTTCGTGAAGAAGTGGGCGAAGAAGCTAACGAACCATACCGCGCTCTGTTGCGTCCGCTGGTTCGCCGCTGTGGTGCTACCCGCGACGGTATTGCAGATTATCTGTCCGGCAAAAAAGTCGACCAGTCTGACTGGGTACAACATAACGATGAACTGCTGAAGCCTCTGTTACTGTGCTACGACTCACTGGTTGAGTGTGGCATGAGTGTAACCGCCAACGGTTTATTGCTTGATACCATCCGCCGGGTGAAATGTTTCGGTATTCACCTGCTGCAACTGGATGTGCGCCAGGACTCTGAGCGTCATGCTGATGTATTCAGTGAAATCACCCGCTATCTGGGTCTGGGTGACTACGCGCAGTGGAGTGAAGCTGACAAACAGGCATTCCTGTTACGCGAACTGAGCTCGAAGCGTCCGCTGTTCCCTGCCGAGTGGGATGCGTCTGCCGACGTAAAAGAAGTGCTGGATACCTGTAAGGTTATTTCCCAGCACGGCAAGGAAGGCTTCGGCATTTACATCATTTCCATGGCCAGTGAACCGTCTGACGTTATGGCTGTGCAGTTGCTGCTTCAGGAAGCCGGTGTAGACTGGCCAATGCCGGTGGCGCCGTTGTTCGAAACGCTGGACGATCTGAACAACTCTCCTGCCGTCATGCGTAAGCTGCTGTCTATCGACTGGTACCGTGGCTATATCAAAGGCAAACAGTTTGTCATGATTGGCTACTCTGACTCAGCAAAAGATGCCGGCGCACTGGCAGCGGGCTGGGCACAGTACGAGTCTCAGGAAGCGCTGGTAAAAGTGGCGGACGAATTTGAAACCACACTGACCCTGTTCCACGGACGTGGCGGTACGATTGGTCGTGGTGGTCTGCCTGCACACGCAGCTATTCACTCTCAGCCTCCGGGCTCGTTAGACGGTGGCTTCCGTGTGACTGAACAGGGTGAAACCATCCGTTATAAGTTCGGTATGCCTAAACTGGCGAAGCAAAGTCTGGGCATTTACGCATCAGCCATTATCGAAGCGATGCTGTTCCCGCCACCGGAGCCAAAACCGGAATGGCGAGAGCTGATCACCAAGATGGCAGCAAATGGTCGCGATAACTATCGCGGTACCGTTCGTCAGGACAAAGACTTTGTGCCGTATTTCCGTGTTGCTACACCCGAACAGGAACTGGGTAAGTTACCTTTAGGTAGTCGTCCTTCCAAGCGTAAGCCGCAGGGCGGGATTGAAAGTTTGCGTGCGATCCCGTGGATTTTCGCCTGGGCGCAAACCCGTCTGGTTCTGCCGTCATGGCTTGGCGTAATGCGCGCCATCGATGCCGTTAAAGCGGATAGCGACCCGAAAGTGGTTGAGGAAATGTTCGCTGAATGGCCATTCTACCGTTCCCGTCTGTCTATGCTGGACATGGTATTCAACAAAGCCGATCCGCGAATCAGTGAAGCCTATGATGAGCGTCTGGTACCTGCGGAACTGAAACACTTCGGTAAAGCACTGCGTGATGAGCTGCAGGAAAGTATTGACTCGCTGCTGAGTCTTACAGGCCAGGAAAGCATCATGGATAAAGATCCTATGGGTAAAGAGTCCATGAACATCCGCGCCGGTTACTTACAGCCTCTGCACTATCTGCAAATTGAGTTACTGGAACGTATCCGTGCCGCCGGTGACGACGCGCAAAACCCTGTGCTGGAACGTGCCATGATGGTAACCATCGCAGGTATCGCAATCGGTATGCGGAACACCGGTTAATCCGCCGTCGGCGGTGCCAAATGCAAAAGCCGTCATTATGACGGCTTTTTTGCTTCTGTTGCGGCTTGTCCGCCACACACACTTACAACGATACGGTTATGTCACCAATCTCCCCTTTACCGGCTGTATGGAGGGGCTGCTTGATCAGGGCATCCAGGTCCAGCGGGATTTTCTGATAGTTACGACCGCCATCTTCTCTTGCAACTTCCACATTCAGCACAAGCTTCTTATCCGTTACCGGCCTTCCCTGTTCGTCAAATCCGTCCCAGTGTACGTGCAGAGGCTTGTTCTTGCGGGTCGCACCGGCAAAACCGTCAATGAAATCTTCATGTGTACGTCCAATTTTACGCCACCACACTCTTAATTCTGTCAGCCAGCGCTGGCTGTCTCCGCGAATTAATAAGCTTTTCACCAGCTGAGCATCTTCACCGGTAAGCCATACCGACGCATAGGGACCATGATAATTACTGACATTAAAACGGGGCAGCGTCACATCGATATCCAGCGCAGTCACACCGGCATCATCCTTCCCCCGCCAGAAGGCAAAGTAACCGTCTGACGTATTCACCCTGCCTTTCTTATCAGTGGTTTTTACCAGCACATCCTGTTTGTCGCTGAGTAAATCCTGCATCTGTGTCGTTGTGGTTATCACCGCCAGTTGAGCGGCCAGAGCCGCATCAAACACATTTTTCGCCACCACATGAGACGTTAAACCGGAGGAAGGCCAGCCATCACTGCTGTCCAGCACGCCGGCTTCCTTTGCTCCGGCAACAACCTTTCTCGTGACAGTATTTATGACCGTGCCGGAAAAGGGTTCGTTATGATCAGCCACAGGTTCACCAAATAGCATACGGTCCTGCGGCGACGCCCCGTAAAAGGACACTGTATCGTTCACCTGAACGGAAAACGCAGCCCCGGCACCGGCTTTCTCAGTGAGATAACCGGAAATCCGGTTAACCATCAGCGCATCACCAATAATGCCTGTGTTCCAGAATGGTCCGTCAGGCATAGCCTGCGGCATGGTAAGTTGTGCCGGCGCAGTTAATGACACTGCCGTAACTCTGGATGCTCTCGCCAGTTTCCGTGCATCCCGCCGTTCCAAAGACTCGTTCCCGGCAACATACTGCACCCAGTAACGGTACAGCGCACCATTACGGCAACTGACTTTCCCTTCAGTCAGTTGAAACCAGGCTTCACATTTCGCGATGCCCTCATACAACCAGGATGGCAATTCATGCGTTCCCCCGCGGGAGAGTTTAGTCAGTAAGCTGCCTTGCGGGTTTGTAGCCTCTGCTGTGTCGTGCACCAGTGCATTCAGCGCTTCCTGCTCAACACTTGCATGGCCACTTTCCATGATAACCGTGACGTCGTAACCGGGCTGCTGAATGTGGAAAGATTGCTTTGCCGGCTCAGGTTGAGCTGAACCGGCGGCCTGAACAGTTGCCGCTGTCCAGGCACTCAGAAGGCAGATAATGAAGCGACGTTTCATGGATTACTGACACTCGCAGTTTGCGTTGCCTTGTCGTCATTATCATTGCTTTCACGTTCAAATACCGGAGCCGGATCGTCGATGGTGATGAAACCATCACCGGTGGTATCGTAACGGCTGAAAGAACGGAAGCCGGACTGCATGTATTCGTTAAATGTCATATGCCCGCTTTCGTCTTTGTCCAGTACACCAAAACGCACGTAAGTTTGTTTTACCTGTCCCTCATAGGTTTTTTCATACTGCGCGTCCAGACGGTCTTCAAACTCCAGCACATATTCCTGCTCAGTCAGTACCTTATCGCCATTCTCGTCAGTGCGGGCAAATTGCTCATCTCTGACAGCCTGAAATTCAGCCTTATCGACTTTGCCGTCACCATTGGTGTCATATAAATCCATGAAGCCTTTGATATTATGTGTGGTCGGCATGCGCAACATGGGGCGCTGCTCCAGCTTTGGCTTGTCATCACTGTCTGCACTGCGGCCTTCGCGTACCGGGTCAGGATCAGAGGCCAGGATCAATCCGTCTTTATTCTGATCCATGAAGTCAAAGCCCCGACCGCCCACTGCATCCATTTCAGCTTTGGTGATTTGTTTATCGTCATCTTTGTCTATGGCGTTGAAGCGAATATGTGTCTGTTTCACCGATGCTTTTCTGTCAGCCGCCATGCGTGTTTTCATATGACCTTCCCACTCGTAAACATACTCATCTTCTTCGATGGTACCGTTGTGGTTGGTATCCGTTGCGGCAAAGCGCTGTCTGCGGGCATCAACAAATTCTTCCAGAGACAGCTTTTCGTTACCATCCAGATCGTAGGTTAAAATAATACCGCTGGCACTGTGAGGGGCGGCCAGTGGGCAGGTGCAGCTAAGCAGGGTTAAAACTGTAGCGATAAAAGAAATACGTGTTTTCATGATGGGCTCCTTAAAAAGCTTCTAACGTTAACGTGGTTGTGTAGCTGTAAAGCGGTACCGCTTCGCCTTCCGGTGCGGCTTCTTTCACGCGGACCTGCAGCAAGTACAATCCCTGTTTATCCAGGGTGGCCGATGCAACACCTTTTGAGTTGGTCGTTAACTTTTGAAAATCTGCTTCTTCGCTGAACTGATCATTGGCGAAATACACCGTTACCGTCTGCTCAGCCAGTGGTTTGCCTTCGTACTGCAGGGTGAATTCAAACCGGTCTCCCGCAAACAAACCATTAGGATGGGTCGCTGGCACAATCTCCAGTCCTTTACCCGTGCCGGCTAATACTTTTTCAGTAGGGCCTTTCTTCGTTACATAGGCAACCGCGCTGGTCACCGACTGAAAGTGCTCTGTCAACACAGCCCCTTCCGGTAAAGGTTCTTCATTTCCTCTCACCGAACCGCGCTCACCATTCAAATCGTAAACGCGAAAAATCGCCCCCAACCGCTTACCGGTGGAAAACTTATAGGTCCCTTCCTGTTCCAGTGTCTGTTCAAGGACATTACGGGTTTTCAGATTCACCACCGTTTCTACCGGTACGATACTGCCATCGGGTTGCTCAACCTCGAAAGGTGCATTACTGATGGCCACTTCGGGCACAAAAAACTGCTCTGCGAATGACGCATCCAGGGTCATCGAGTCACGGCTAACCGGCTCAAAACTAAGCGGTTTCAGGTAAGGAGTGTGGGCGTTCGCTATGGGTGCAAGCATCATCATTGTACTTGCCAGTGCTAAGGATTTTATTTTCATTTTTTAGTACTTAGGTTGTAAAAAGTTTCCCGATCTTATTGCAAATGGGAATTGTTATCAATATCATCCTCAATCAAATCTGAGCGGCGATAGTGTTAAACACCTTTTCTGCGCATCGCATAACTCTCCTTTTTTCGCCACTTAGATCTAAATACTAATTATTTGCACTTTTATTAATATTGCACGGAGCCACTCATGAACTTCAAACGGTCAGCCCTGTTTTTTGCAGTCACGGCGATCTTGTCTGGTAATGTTTTCGCACAAGAAAAAGAACAACTCGCCACAACCAAAGTACAGAGCGAAGACAGTAAAGAAATGACATCCACTGCGGTTACTCTGGATGCTAAAACGCTGGCAGAACAATCAATTACCAACATCGAAGATACCGCCCGCTATGAAGCCGGCGTTCAAATTAATGATTCGGGAAACCGCTTCGGTGATGACGGATTCAATATCCGCGGTCTGGAAGGCGATGCTGTTGCCGTATCCGTAGACGGTATCTCTCAGGGTGAAACCCTTAACCCGTCAAGCTTTGCGGCTTACGGTATGTTCGGTTCGAGCCGTGGTCAGGTAGAACTTGAACACGTTAAAACCGTAACAATTTCGAAAGGTCCAAGTGCTGTCGCAAACGGCTCAGGCGCACTGGCCGGGGCAGTAACCTATGTCACTAATGATGCCGCAGATTTTCTGCCTGTGTCCGGCGATGCAACCGGCGGCAGAGTCAAAACCGGTTTCGATTCACGTTCAAACGAATGGTTGATCAACGGCTCTGTTGCAAACCGTACCGGCAATTTTGAAAGCCTGTTGCAATACACCCGACGTGACGGCAATGAAACGGAAGCCCACAGCAACGGTGCAGATATTTCCGGACCTGCACGTGGACAGGCCGATCCGATGGATAACACTTCAGATGCCGTGCTGCTGAAGCTGGCCTATAACTTATCTGAAGATGCACAAATTGGTGTGGTTTACGAAAAAACTGACCGCTCTTCAGATGGCACGCCGTTATCCCGTGAACCGGCTGAAGGTGAAACTGCCAGCTATTACAATTTCAGCAGTAATGACGAAAATAACCGCGAGCGCGCGGGTATTTTCTATAAACAGGACAATGCCGGTAACCTTTTCTTCGACAGCATTGAAGTGAAAGCAGATTATCAACAACTGTACACATCCGGCCTGACCTCTTTTCTTTACTCAAGCCAGGGTGCCGTGATCCTTCGTCAGGAAGATCGCAGCTTTGAACAGGATTCCACCAGTCTGAAAATCGACCTTAAAAAGTCGGTTGAGGGAGATATCAACCATGACTTTGCTTATGGTGTGAATTATCAATCTGTGTCTGTAGAAAACATCATGTATGACCGCCGCTACGATGGTGAAACCACCAGCGACCCGGTACTGGATGGTTACCCTATTCTGGATCAGGGCTTTGTTCCTGCATCAGATAAACATGTCCTGTCTGTGTATGCTGCCGACACCATGGCACTGAACGAAGTAGTAAAACTGTATGTAGGTGCACGCTACGACAAAACAGACTATGAGCCGGAATTAAATGACAGTTTTTCCGATCCGCTGGGCCAGAGCGTTTCCGATGCACAATTTAACGCTCTAATCGGTGAAGTAGGATTAAGCTATGAATTCATACCCGGTCAGGAAATTCAGGCAAAAATCAGTCAGGGCTATAAAGCACCGACGCTGCAGGAACTCTATTTTGGTACTAACTCCGGCGAAGAAATTACGGATACAGTTACCGGCACGGTTTATCAGGACATTGACGAAATATCGAATCCGAACCTGGATGCGGAAAAGTCTGTTAACTATGAAATCAGCTACCTGGCTCAGTTCGAACGAGGCTTTATCAGCCTGAGCGCGTTCAGAACAAACTATACAAACCGCATCCAAAGCGAAACCTTTTCTACCCCTTACGATGCTGAAGTAAATATTGAGACCTGCAGTTACTACACCGGTACCTGTACAAGTGAAGTACTGACAGAAGACGTCTATACCCAGGCACAGAACTCCGGTGAAATAAAAGTTGAAGGGATTGAATTCAGTGCCTTTTATTTATTCACAGACAACATTACCGGTCGCCTGACGTATTCTGCCCTGGACGGTGAATACCTGTCTGAATACACGCCGGCCAGCGAGGGTGATTTCGACTTTTATGATAAAGGAGATGATCTTGAGACGCTGGCACCTGATTCTGCGACGGTGAGCGTTGGTTACCTTTCAGACGAGCGCAACTGGGGTATTAAAGCCCACATGGTTTATTCAGCCGGAATGGATGAGTCTGATCAGAAGAGTTTCACCTCGCTGAACAACGGCAGTGGCCCTTTCTTCTACCCGCAAAGCTATACCGTGTTTGACCTCACAGGTTTCTATGCGATCACAGAAAACCTGACACTCACAGCGGCTATCTACAACCTGACAGATAAGGAGTTCTACAACTGGGGTGTTGTGGACAATCTTCGCTCAGGTAATGGTGGTTTCTTCTCAGGTGTCAGCGGTACCGGTTACCAGCGGTTCTCTGAACCGGGACGAAGCGCAAGTGCCTATATCACTTACACTTTCTGATAAGCAAATTACTCTGATATGACGATAACCGGCCTGCTATGCGGGCCGGCTTCACTTCAAAAAATAATAATTCCCATTATCATATCCCTATCCTGCTTTGAATTATGTTACAAAGCCTGTATTCCCGAATTAGAGTAACACTATGCGATTTTCCCTTGGCAGTGCCCGGCAATGGCACTGGATCTCAGCCGCCATCTGTATAATTGGCATGTTCATGTTCGCCATAACCGGTATCACGCTTAATCACGCGGCGGATATTGAAGTCGCCCCGCAGGTAAGAAATGTTGAGGCGGAATTACCGGATCATGTGCTGTCTGATATCAGTGAGTTGCCTGAAGGCTCTGTCGCTCTGCCCGCTTCATTAAGAAATTGGCTGGCTGACGCTCAGCGCATCACGCCGCCGTCAGATAAGGAAGGAGAATGGGATGGTGTTGAGCTGTATGTTTCCTGGCCCGGTCCCGGTCAGGATCACTGGTTGTCGGTGGATACCGAAATGAGTGAATTAGTGTACGAAGGCTCAGATCGCGGCTGGATAGCTTACTTTAACGATTTACATAAAGGCCGGAATACCGGCACAGTGTGGCAATGGTTTATTGATATTTTTTCTGTGGTAGTGATTATTTTCACCGTCACCGGACTGCAATTACTGATTAAACAGGCGCCGCACAAAGCGTCAACCTGGCCGGTAACGGCACTGGGTTTCCTCATCCCTGTTTTTATTATGCTGGTTTTTATTCATTAAGGTATTCTGGTTGTGACCGAGTTTGAACGTCTGCTGACGGGTCTTTTTATGGTAGCGGCCTACACCCTCTGGGTTGGCTATCTGTTCTGGAAAAACAAAGGGAAGAACTTGCTGAGGCAGCACACTCAGGAAAGCAACATTGTGATTGCCTGGGCAAGCCAGACAGGTACCGCACAGGCACTGGCAAAAGCATATGCTGCAAACCACAGTGAATTTAAACACGGTGTGCTGATGCCATTATCAGCCATCACACCGGAGCGTTTGAAAGAATTCAAAAGGGCTTTATTTGTAGTAAGCACTTACGGTCATGGTGAGCCGCCCGATAACGGACGTTCATTTTTTAAAGCCCTGAACCGCACCCGCAGGAACGAAACTGAATTATCTCATCTCGAGTATGAAGTCGTCGCGCTGGGAGACAGTAAGTATCCGCATTTTTGTGCTTTCGGCGAACATATTGATAAGCGGTTGAATGCATTGGGTGCAAGCCCCGTTGCACCACTGGTTAAGCTTGATCACAGTAAAGGTGAAGAGACTGCCGCACTGGCACAATACTCATCTGCAAATGTGGCTGTACCCGCGTATGAGGATTTCACGCTTATCCGCCGGCGACAACTCAACAGTGGTCCCCGTCACCCGCTTTTTGAAATCGATCTGTACGCCGGGCACAATGTTCAGCAATGGCAAGCCGGTGATATTCTTGATGTACTGCCTTTGAATACATCAGGGGAAATCGCCCGCAGCTATACTATCGCCTCTGTAAGCAGCGAAAGTAACATCATTAAATTGATTATAAGGCTGGCGATAAAAGAGGACGGCAGTCAGGGCCTGGCCTCAGGGTGGCTGACACAGCAGTTGAAGATTAACAACACAGTTAAAGCTAAGTTGCATGTAAACCCCGCATGCCACCTTACACTTAACAACAAACCACTACTTCTGATAGCTGCCGGCAGTGGACTGGCAGGTATTCGTGCTCAGTGGATGCAGGCAGCAGAACAGCAACATACAGCACCGGTCTATGTACTATTCGGTGAACGCACACGGGAACATGATGACATCCTGTCAGAAGTTATTCCTGCACAGGCGCTGAACGCAGCCAATGTTAACGTGAAACGGGTATTCTCACGTTGTCCGGACCATCCCATGTATGTGCAACAAGCACTGCAACAAAGCGAAGATGCGCTGCGTGATGTGGTAAACAATGACGGCCAGATATACGTTTGTGGCAGCTACGATGGTATGGGTGAAGGCGTACACCACACATTAATCAGGATGCTCGGAGAGGAACAGGTGCAACAGTTAACCGACAGCCACCGTTATCACAGGGATGTGTATTAAGTCGCTCTGATATCGCTGTGGAACGCAGTCATCCTTAAATCATCCTGTACTTTCAAACAATTCATTCTGTGCCTGAAATCAGGGCATAAAAAAACCGGCTTTTGAAAGCCGGTTTTCAATGCATTATTGAAACGGGATTAGCCGTTTACGAATTCAACACCAATTTTGATGTCGCCACGCAGGCCTTCCAACATGTCGTCTTTCGCCTTTTGTTCGAAAGCGCTCAGCTCGCCGTATGGCAGAATTTCTTCAACGCCGTTAGGACCTAAACGTACAGGGTGTGCGAAGAATGCCGCGTCATCGCTGTCGTCAGTTTGTACATAGGTGTACTCAACAACGTTTTCACCTTGCATTGCAGCAACCAGAGACAGACAGAAACGTGCTGCAGCCTGACCCATAGAAAGCGTCGCAGAACCGCCGCCAGCTTTCGCTTCAACAACCTCTGTACCTGCATTCTGGATGCGTGTAGTCAGGCTTGCTACTTCTTCGTCAGTGAAAGAAACACCTTCAACCTGGCTCAGCAGAGGCAGGATAGTCGTACCGGAGTGACCACCGATTACAGGAACATGTACGCTTGATACGTCCAGACCTTTCAGTTCAGACACGAAAGTCTCAGCACGGATCACATCCAGAGTAGTAACACCGAACAGCTTGTTCTTGTCGTAAACGCCTTTTGCTTTCAGCGTTTCAGCAGCGATAGCAACAGTAGTGTTTACAGGGTTAGTGATAATACCAACACAAGCAGAAGGACAGTTATCAGCAACACCTTCAATCAGGTTCTTAACGATACCGGCATTGATGTTGAACAGGTCAGAACGGTCCATACCAGGCTTACGCGGAACGCCGGCCGGAATAAGAACAACGTCACAACCGGTAAGCGCATCAGCCAGATCATCTTTACCATGACCGGTAACTTTCACCGCGGTGGGGATGTGGCTCAGGTCAACAGCAACACCAGGAACAACTGGCGCAACGTCATATAACGCTAATTCAGAACCTGCTGGCAATTGTGTTTTCAACAACAATGACAGCGCTTGACCAATACCACCGGCAGCACCTAACACGGCTACTTTCATACCATTTCTCCTATGGAATAGTTACTCGTCAAAAAAACGGAGCGTCACAGTAAATCAACGCGTAAAAAAACTCAATCACCCAATGGTCTTATGCATGCATAATGGGTATAAGCCGCAAGATTATGCAATAATTTGAATGGATATGCATAAATATTGCTTAAATGTGATGACTACGGCACAATAATAGCGGTTTGTACCCTTAAACACCAAATACGACAGGAAAATATGGCTAACGTAAAACAAGAAAAGATGATCAAAGCCTTCAAAGAGATCCTGAAAGCAGAAAGCTTCGGGTCTCAGGGTGAAATCGTTGAAGCACTGAAATCACAGGGTTTTGATAACATCAGCCAATCAAAAGTGTCCCGTATGCTGAGTAAATTCGGCGCGGTAAGAACGCGAAATGCCCGCGGTGATATGGTTTACTGTTTACCACCTGAACTTGGCATGCCTACGGCGAAAAGTCCGCTTAAACAGCTCGTGCTCGACATTGTACACAATAATGTGATGGTAATCATAAGAACCAGCCCCGGTGCCGCACAGCTTATCGCAAGATTGCTTGACTCTCTGAGTCAGAAAGACGGCGTGCTGGGTACCATTGCCGGTGATGATACGATTTTTATCGCCCCGGCTGACGTCACCCGTATCGAAGAAATTCGTCAGCGCGTAGAGAACCTGTTCGAAAACGTCTGACACAGTTGCTATTGCACAAAGCACCTTTTCAGGTGCTTTTTTTATTCCTTCAGCATTGTACCCCCTTTGTAAATGGCGCGTTCATTCACGGCAAAAACGCCGGTGAATGAGTAAATTCGTCCCGCTTTTTCGCTAATCTGCCTTCTCATAAAACCGCGTTAACCCTGCCTTAACCCTCCTTGTCGATACACTCTGCTTCAGCAAACTGACGGGAAAGCGCTTAGTGCCGTCAGCTCCGGATTAAACAAGGAATCGCCATGAAGATCGCCACCACCCTCTGTGTTCTCACCAGCCTGCTTACCCTTTCAGCCTGCAGTGACACAACACAAAATCAAAGCTCTGCGCCCCGCGCCACCGCCGTTAGTGCAATTACCATAGCCACACAAACGTTCCCGATTACCCGCACGCTGCAAGGCCGTGTTGTTGCACAACAAACCGCTCAGATTAGGCCACAGGTCGGCGGCGTGCTCGAACAGCGTTTGTTTGAAGAAGGCAGTTTTGTAGAAAAAGGGCAACTACTCTATCAGATTGACGATTCAACCTATCGCGCCAGCGTAAACGAAGCCAAAGCAGACTTGGTGAGCGCCAAAGCGTCTGTGGAGTCAACCCGGCTTATTGATGAGCGCTACCAGAACTTATTAAAGATAGAAGGCATTTCCCAACAAGATGCCGATAACGCCCATGCAGACTATCTGGTTGCTCAGGCCTCACTGGCGAAAGCGCAGGCGGCACTGGACTCTGCCAACGTTAATCTTGCTTTCACCCGCATTACTGCACCCATCAGTGGCCGTACCGGTATTTCTAATGTGACCGAAGGCGCATTGCTTACTCAGGGCCAGGACACGGCGTTAACCACCATTCGCAAACTCGACCCGATTTATATAGATATGACAGAAACCAGCGAAGGTGTGCTTGAGCGCCGTGCCATGATGCAGCGTGAGGGCGTAACATCCGGCTCAAGTGATGTTATCGCCATGCTGGAAAACAATACTGAATATGATGAAACCGGCTCCTTCACTATGCATGAAGTAGCTGTTGATGAAGCCACCGGCTCTATTACCTTACGGGCGACTTTTCCCAATCCGGACGGCATTCTCATGCCTGGCATGTTTATCCGCACCAAAGTCACCATAGCGGTAGACGAAAACGCGATTCTTGTACCCCAGCAAGCCGTGCAGTTTGACAATAAAGGCAATGCTTTCGCCTGGGTAGCTTCAGGGAGTAAAGCAGTGAAAAGGTCGCTGACCTTACAGGAAGCCACCGGTAATAAATGGCTGACTGAGTCCGGCATCAAGGCCGGTGAAAAAGTGATAGTGGAAGGCATCGACGGTTTACAGGACGGCGCAGACATCACCGTTACTGAAGTCACGCTGAACGAAGATGGCAGAGTGGCAGCGCCGAAAGCAAAAAATCAGGAAGGAAATGAGTAATGTTCGCCCGATTCTTCATAGATAAGCCCGTATTCTCCTGGGTTGTCGCCATTATTATTATGCTGGCGGGAACCGCTTCCATACTCTCTTTACCCATTGCCCAATACCCTGATATTGCGCCGCCTACTGTGAGCATCAGTGCCAACTATTCCGGTGCAGACGCCCAAACCGTGGAGAACAGCGTCACGCAGGTACTGGAACAGCAGCTTACTGGTCTTGACGGACTATTATATTTTTCTTCCTCCAGCTCATCCAGCGGCAGTGCCAGTATCTCGCTGACATTTGAGCAGGGAACGGATGCCGATTACGCGCAGGTACAGGTTCAGAATAAAGTGCAACAGGTGAACTCCCGCTTGCCTTCTGCCGTGCAATCTGAAGGGGTGACGGTAACCAAATCGCAAAGCGATATGCTGCTTATTGCTGCTGTTTACGACGAAACCGACGAGGACTCTGAGTTCGATATCTCGGATTATATCGCCTCAAATATGCAGGACACCATTGCCCGTACTGAAGGTGTGGGTGATATCAACGTATTCGGTTCCCAGTATGCCATGCGCATATGGCTCGACCCGGCAAAGCTGGCGGCATACGAACTGATGCCCTCAGATATTACCTCTGCCCTGAGCGCCCAGAACGTGCAGGTACCCGCCGGTAAAATCGGTGACATGCCCTCTCCCGATACGCAGGAGCTGAATGCTACCGTAACGGCTCAGTCCATGCTGCAGAGTGTTTCCGATTTTAAAAACATCATTGTGAAGTCTGACCGCCAGGGCACCGATGTACGGTTATCTCAGGTTGCCCGTGTTGAAATGGGCAGTGAATCGTACACAGCTGTTCCCCGTCTCGACGGTCATCCTGCATCCGGTATTGCCATTATGCTGGCTCCCGGTGCCAATGCGCTGGATACATCAGAACGGGTTAAAGCGGTATTGAGTGATCTGGAAAAGAATTTCCCGGACAACTACAAAATGGCGTTTCCGAAAGACGCTACCCCGTTTATCAAGTTATCAATTCTGGAAGTCGTGGAAACCCTGATCATCGCCATTGTTCTGGTGGTATTGATCATGTGGTTGTTCCTGCAAAACTGGCGGGCAACAATTATCCCGACCATTTCCGTGCCCGTGGTGCTTTTGGGTACATTCGGCATCATGGCCGCAATGGGCTACTCCATTAATACCCTGACCATGTTTGGCCTGGTGCTGTCCATCGGCTTACTGGTAGATGACTCCATCGTAGTGATTGAAAACGTGGAACGGTTGATGTCAGAGGAAAAGATGTCGCCCCGGGATGCCACGATCCAATCTATGAAAGAGATCACCTCTGCCCTTATCGGTACATCCATTGTGATCTGCGCCGTGTTCCTGCCTATGGCTTTTTTCAGTGGTTCAACCGGCGTTATCTACCGTCAGTTTTCGGTAACCGTGATTTCGTCCATGCTGTTATCGGTATTTGTAGCGTTAACGCTAACCCCAATGCTGTGTGCATCACTGCTAAAAGATACCGGCGCAAGCCGTCAGACAGGGGGCTTTTTCGGCTGGTTTAACCGTATGTTCGATAAGTTTGCCGACAAATATAACCTGCGTGCGGTATCGGCGATTAAGCGCCCTAAATTCTGGCTGGCCGGTTATGTGGTAATTATTGCGGTGATGGGCCTGATGATGGTGAAACTCCCTTCCAGCTTTTTGCCAGAAGAAGATCAGGGTGATGTAATGGTGATGTTTAACTTACCTGCCGGTGCATCGATTACCCGTACCACCGCCATTGCCGATGAAATTCAGACTTATATTCAGGAAGAGGAATCGGATCTGGTTGATCACTTCTTTACAGTTTCAGGCTTCAGCTTTTCCGGTAGCGGCCAGAACGCAGGTATGGGCTTCCTGTCACTGAAAGACTGGGACGAAAGAACCGGCGACGGTGAATCGGCATCAGACATTGCCGGTCGCCTGATGATGAAGATGAGCGAGCTCCGCGATGGCAGTGTTATAGCTATGCTGCCGCCGGTGATTCAGGGTCTCGGTCAAAGTAACGGCTTTACCTTTGAGTTGCAGGCAGCAGCGGGCACAACCCGTGACGAACTGACAGAAATAAAGAATGCTTTTTTACAACAAGCCCGCACCAATCCGCTGCTGAGTGGTGTGCGTGAAGGTACGCTAAGTGAAACCCCGCAACTGGATATCGATATTGATAACGAGAAAGCGGTTGCCATGGGGTTAAGTTTGTCAGATGTGGCCGACACCTTATCTTCGGCCTGGGCCGGTTCTTATGTGAACGATTTTCTTGACCGCGGCCGGGTGAAAAAAGTCTACATTGAGGGCGACAGTAACTACAGCGCCAAACCGGAAGATTTGCGCCAGTGGCACGTGCGTGGTACTGACAGTGACGGCAACACCACCATGACACCATTCAGTGCCTTTTCCAGTGTTTCCTGGTCGCAGATGCCGCAAACCTTAAGCCGCTTTAACGGCCTGGCTTCCTATGAGATTCAAGGCAACGCAGCGTCGGGCGTCAGTTCCGGCGAAGCGATGGCGGAAATGGAGCGCCTTGCAGATGAAGTGGGTAACGGCAAGGTGACCTATGCCTGGTCCGGATTGTCCTATCAGGAAAATCTGTCCGGCGGGCAATCTGTCTACCTGTACGCCATTTCTATTCTGGTAGTCTTTCTGGCACTGGCAGCACTTTACGAAAGCTGGTCTATTCCATTCTCGGTAATGCTGGTTATTCCGCTAGGATTAATTGGTGCAGCACTGGCAGCCACTTTCCGTGGCCTTGAAAACGATGTTTACTTTCAGGTTGCGCTGCTGACCACCATCGGGTTATCCGCTAAAAATGCCATCCTGATTGTTGAGTTTGCCGAAGCCGCTTATGAAAAAGGGCAAAGCGCCGTGGATGCCGCCATTCAGGCAGCAGCACAACGTCTGCGCCCGATCATTATGACCTCGCTTACCTTTGTCTTTGGTATTTTCCCCCTTGTTATCGCATCGGGTGCAGGAGCAAACAGCCGGATATCCATCGGAACAGGTATCTTGGGCGGTACGCTAACCGCGACTTTGCTGGCCATATTCTTCATTCCCATGTTTTTCGTACTGGTAAGAACTGCGTTTCCGGCCAGAAAGCCCGTTTATGACACTGCTGCGGATAAGGAGTAATCAATGCAACCTACACGTCATTTTAGCAAGATATCTCTGTGCGCCGTCGTTGTCGCCCTGTCGCTGAGCGGCTGCGCAACCCTGGCGCCGGATTATGAGCGCCCTGCATCACCGGTGCCCTCTGAGTGGCCGGCAGGCGAGGCTTACACTGATTCAACGAATGTTGAACAAACGTCGCTGCAGAATGCTGACGCCATTTTGCAGCTTCCCTGGCAGTCGTTTATTACCGACAGCAGAATGCAGAAAGTGATTCAGACGGCACTGGATAACAACCGCGATTTACGACAAACCCTTGCAGATGTAGAGGCAGCAAGAGCCACCTACCGCATTCAGCGGGCTGAATTGTTTCCTACGTTGAATGCGAGTGTAACCGGTACGCGGGCGAAATCGTCAGACGGCTCCGTTAGCACCAGCTATGAAGCTGATGCCGGCCTAAGCGGATACGAAATTGATTTGTTCGGCAAGAATCAGAGCGCAACCGAAGCTGATAAGCAAAGCTTGCTTTATTCTGTGGAAACAGCCAGAGCGGCAAAGATCACGCTTATTGCCGAAACCGCCAATGCCTGGCTGACGCTGGCGTCGGATCAGAGCTTGCTGAAACTGGCGGAAGAAACCGCACAAAACGCACAGAAAGCCATGGAGATCACCCGCCGCCGTAATGAGCTGGGCGTCGACTCAAAAGTGGATGTGCTGGATGCGCAAACCACCTACCACACTGCAATGGCAGATATTGCCAGCTACACCACGCAGGTCGCACAGGATATTAATGCGCTCATGTTACTCGCAGGCAGTGGCATAGATAAGCAATGGTTACCTGATGGTCTGCCGGAGAGCGATGATTTCATTAGCGTGATCCCGGCAGGGCTGACGTCCGACATTTTACTCAACAGACCGGATATACTTGCCGCTGAGCATAACCTTAAATCCGCCAATGCAGATATTGGTGCCGCCAGGGCAAACTACTTCCCGTCTGTTACGCTAACCGCGACCGGCGGCCTGGCCAGTAATGTGCTGGCAGACATTTTTAGCGGTGGCGCGTCCACAATCTGGAGTCTTATCCCTTCAGTATCGGTGCCAATATTCACTGGTGGCGCCAACGATGCGCAACTTGATTACGCGAAGGCCAATCGGGACAAAATGGTTGCCGCTTATGAATACAGCATCCAAACCGCATTTTCTGACGTGGCAGATGCACTGGCAAGACGGGGCACCATTGCCCGTCAGCTTGGCGCGCAGCAGGATTTAGTCGATGTCGCATCAGACAGTTACCGCCTGTCACTGGCCCGCTATGAAAATGGCGTGAACAGTTTTCAGGATGCCCTCACCTCACAACGAACCCTGTACAGTGCACAACAGTCGCTGATTTCTACACAGTTAATTGACTTAAGCAACCGCATTACCCTTTACCGGGTGATGGGCGGAGGTCTGGGTGATGTTGATGATGGCAGTGCTGAAACTGCCGGAGGGTAAATGCTGAGGTAGTTTTTCTTTAAGCTAAAAAAAACCGCCGTAAAAACGGCGGTTTATATGCTTTTTTCTGAGTTAAGAAGCTGAGCTACCTGTCGTCAGATTAGAAGTTGTAGTTTACACCTACACGTACTTCCCACAGAGACGCATCACCCATACGGGCTTCAGGTTCTGAGGCACCGACTTCAACAGTGTTGAAAAGCACACGCTCAGCGACACCCCAGTCGTCATTCAGGAAGTTAGTGAAGTTATCAAATACGATAAATGCACTGGCACTGTGACCATCTGTGAAACCCGGCAGTTGCTGAGTTAAACGCAGGTCAATCTTGTTCCACCATGAACCGTCTTCGCCGTTACGCTCTCCGCCAACTGGCAGCACGTTGTTACTATCCAGGTATGGTGTAAAGCCGAATACGCCGTTGGAGTCGTTTCGGGACAGCGTGTAGCTGTACGGCTTGCCAGACTGAATAAGACCGAAGGCGCCCAGAGTTGTAGGGTAACCATCAATCAGTTCGATGTCATAGCTCACATTCAGCGTGAAACGGTGTTCAATGTTGTAATCAGACAGCGAAGAAACCTGCTCATTCGGCGAGGTAAATGCACGGTACTGATAGTTAGAGAACGCCACAGAACTGGTCATAGGCTGAACGTCTTCAGCATGGTTATACGCATAACCACCGGCCAGGTTGATGCCGTTTTCGTACTGCTTCATTACACCGAAAGATACTGTGTAAGAGGTAGACTCAACATCAGAGTTAGTCAGTACAAAAGAACCAACACGGTTGCTTTCGTAAATGGCATAACCATCATCTGTAGTACCAACCTGGTCCAGATCGCCACGCAAAACAATTGCCTGGTTTTGTGTGCGGGACACTAACAGGTCGGCCTGAAGGATATAGTTGTCTTCGGTCTGGTGAGTCACGCCCAGTGCCATTTTAAGCTCTGACGGAATTTCGAAATCAGGGTCAAGATAGTTGATTTCGTTATTCGCTCCGGTACCTGCAGCAACGGCATTGAACATTTCAGATGGGATACCGTAACCGGGACCGGCTGGTACACCGTCTTCTACGCCAAGATACACCACGTCTGCGTCAAACAGTGAGCGTGAGCCGTCTGTGTAACCGTAGTCCCGGCCACGGGCACCAAACTGCAATACGTTGTTGTTTGAGAAGTTGTTAGATAACCAAACGTTAGGGTTACCACCAGAGAACAGACCCAAGCCACCACGTAGTTCAGTGCTGTCGTTCAGGTAATAATTAAAGCCGATACGTGGCTGCAGCAGACCTTCGCCATCCAGCGTTCCGCTGTTAGAGAAACCGTAGCTTTCTACGAATTCTGCATTTTCTTCCGGCGCTGAATCTGTGGTGTACCAGTCATAACGTAAACCGACTGTCAGAGTCAGGTCATCGTTAAAGGCAAACTCGTCTTCCAGATACAGTGCGTTAATTTCATAGCTCCAAACCGCAGCTGCATCGTTAGGATCGCCGGATGGTGCGTTGTTGTAGTAAATCGCACCCGGTAAACCCGCTTCAAATGCTTCAATGCCGCCGTAGAAACGCATTTCTGTTTCAGTGTGCTGAACGAACACGTTAAATACATCGAGGGCTTCGCGCTCGTAACCGAATGTCAGGTCATGACCATTATCCAGAGCGTAATAACCACGAAGAATAAGACCCGTCACATCGTAGTTCAAATCGTTAGCCTGACGGCTGTCGTCACCACCGATATACACAGTAACTTCTTCACCGGTATCCGGGTTCTCAACGTAAATCTGCATTTCACCGAAGTTCATACCACCAACAGCACCGGTCTGGTTTTCCAGAGAGTTCTGACGGTTATCAACATCAAGGTAAGAGTAACGGATTTCGGTAGAGAATTTGTCGCTCCAGTCAGAGTACAATGACAGTACGTGAGATTGTAATTCAGTCCCTACTTCGTACAGGTGGTTTTGCAGTTCAAATTCATCCAGATCACCATCGGACTCAGCAAAGAAGTTACCGTCGTTATAGTTGTAGGTATAGCTTAAACGGTGTGCATCATTGATGTTCCAGTCAAGACGAACAAGCAGCTTTTCATCTTCTTCAGGAATGCTGGTAGGCACCGGGCCCGGGTCATACTGGTACAGCTCGTTAGAAATACGGACGATTTCATCCAGATCTTCCTGACGCAGGCCAACTTCATTAATGGCACCGGAACCAATTGCGCCACGGGTAAAGATGCTTGAACCTTCATACTTTTCATATGAAACGAAACCGAACACAGTATCTTTAAGCAGCGGAAAGCCTACATTAAAGCCGTAACGCTTATCGCTGTAGCTTGGAGAAGCAATAGAATCACCTTCCAGTGAGTCACCTTGCAGAGAATCAGAACCGTAATCGTAGAAAGCGCCACCGTGGATTTCGTTGGTACCGGTCTTCGTAACGGCATTGATATTACAACCTGTAAAGCCAGAGTAGATTACATCAAAAGGTGCAATTTCTACGGTAACCTGACTTAATGCGTCATAAGAGAAAGGCATACGGATAGTCGGATAACCGTTTGAGCCTAAACCAAAGGAGTCATTCATTTTTACACCGTCAACAGTCAGGCTGTTGAAGCGGTTAGATTTACCCACACACTGAACAGGGTTCGAGTCACCACGGGTTTCGTCAACGTAAACCCTTGGGTCAATACGAATGATATCCGTGATGTTACGGTTAATAGCCGGCGCACTTTTCATCGACTCAAGATCGAAGCTCGCTGACGGTCCCATTTTACCGAATGCAGCAGCACCCAGCTGAGAAGCGGTGATTTGAATAACTTCAATGTTACTGGATTCTTCCAGCTGGTAATTAAAGTTAAGTGGTTCACCCAAAGTCAGGTAGATGTCAGACACTTTAGTGTCATTGAAGGTATCAGAATCTACAGTAATTTCATATGGACCACCAACACGCAGACCACTCAGTGAGAACTGACCTGCAGAGTTAGTAGAGATGGTTTTCACAGCACCTGTTGGGATGTGCTTCAGGGTGATAACCGTATCAGGTGCAGGGTTCCCCATAGGACCAACAATGCTACCTTTTATCGATGACGATGTCTCTTGTGCAACGGCTGCAGCGGTAAGACCAACGGACAATGCCACTGCAAGCGCAATGCGCGTGAGTTTAACGGGTGTGTTCATGTGTGTTTTCCCTTGAGTATTTTAATTTATCCGCATTCAGGATGCCTGCAGGCATATCGTGCTGAGCGGTTAAGACCTGAGTACCCACACAGGATGACACTTTTATGACAAAAACAGCTTGCCGTGTTGGTTCCTGTACAGCGTATAGGCCAATCAGACCAACTGGTCTGAAACTGCCAAGACAACGATTAAAATCCTTTTTTACTAAAATGCTTTTTCTGTCGTTTTCGACGCAAATCTATGGCTCTTCCCAGCCGGTTCCGTACAAATGAAAAAATACGTAGCCAGTTTGCCGGAAAATTTTGGCATTTCATGCGCCGACCCCGTTTAATATTACTGGACATTATTTGCGCTATCCAGCAGAAATTTACGGTTTACTGACATAAAACGGTCCTAGTGAAGCAATATTTTGTGTCATATTTATTACAAGAGAGATTTTGTATCGAAGAGGTATATTGCGGAGGAAAAAAACATAAAGAAAAAAGCCAGCTATCCGGAAGAAAGCTGGCTCTGAATGGACTGTCGTCAGGTTATTATTATTATAATCCGTTAGTCATCTCTTATCAGAAGATGTACTTCACGCCTACCTTGATTCGCCAGGTTGACTCAATAGAATCAAACGAGTCGAAGTTGCTCAGGTTAGTACCGCCATACGCTTCATCGTAAACGTACTGACCATTTTCGTTGATGTCGTAGTCATACAGCAGGTTCTGCGGATATGACAGGTCATAAGTTTGACCCCACTCATCGTTCAGCAGGTTAGCAAAGTTGTCGATGTTCAGGTAAAACTTACCTTTATGACCTTCAACAAAGCCCGGGATTTCCTGAGAAATAGACAGGTCCATTGTCGTTACCCAAGGCTGAGTAGAAGTATACTTATCAGGATAACCACCCGCAGCACCGGCAATACCGGCAGCTTCAGCAAATGCCATTACTTCTTCGTAAGTCAGAGAACTGTTCGCCCAATCTACAGCAGGATCATCTGCACCTGTTGGTACATAAGGCAGATAGGTATCTGAACCAGCGAAGGTATACTGATCACCCAGACCAACATCGTTGTACGCGCCCAGAGTCCAGGAGAAAGGACGGCCTGAACGACGTTCAAAGAACATAGTTACGTTAGTGTTGTAACCACTGAAGAACTCGTGATCGTAGCCTAAAGTCATAACCAGACGATGCTTAATCTCGTAGTAAGCAGTTCCAACCATAGGAACGTTACGGTTAACACCCACTTCGTACTGGTAGTTAGACTCAGCGGTAGAGCTGGTACCCGGGTTTGCTTCAGTGATATCAGTGTAAGTGTAAGCTGCGCTCCACTTGATACCGTTATCCCATGATTTGTTCAGCATGGTAGTCAGCAGAATATTACGACCGCCATCGTCTGAGTTAGTCAGTTGAAGATCATAGTTACCTTCGTACTCAGTACCGTCATACACGCTGTCCCAGATAATACGACCGCCATCAGCAGTACGTCTGCCATTGTCTACGCGGGACAGGTCAACCCAGTATGCTGCGTTTTGCTTATCAGTATAGGTAAACTCAGTAGTCCACGCGAAGTCTTCGCCTACACCCGGAATATCAAAGGTGTAATCAGCGGCGATGTTATAACGCCAGTCTGAAGGCAGTTCGAAATCAGGATCGATCTGGTTAGTGCTACCAGCGCCTTGCGCAAGCTCAGCCTGCAGAGATGCCGGTACAGTAGTGAAATCAACTTCTGATGCATCGATGGAAGAAGATGTCGCGCCGTCTTTAGTCACACCATCGTTGGTATAAGCATTGGATACCCAAACCAGAGGCATACCACCGGTAAAGCGGCCAATACCACCACGGATAGTCAGATTTTCAGTGACGTCGTAGTTAAAGCTTACACGCGGCAGGAAGATGTTGAAGCCGTCCATGTTCTCTGTGTTAGAGAAGCCGTAAGTATTTACGAAGTTAGCGTTTTCCTGTGGCGTATCGTCAATTGTCAGATACTCATAACGCAGACCGGCAGTCACTTCAAAATCATCAAACAGTTCGAAGGTCGCATCACCGTACAATGAGTACTGAGTGCTGCTTACGTCGTAGGCAATATCTTGCACGTTGTTGGTGTAGGCATTGGAGTATTCAACATAAGAAGGCGCTTTGTTCTCAAAGTCTTCAATGCTGTCGAAGGTCCAGGTACCGGCAGAGTCACGACCGTACAGGTTGTAGTTCCAGGTATCTTCAATTTCAACACCGAACTTGTACTCTACGTCGCCAGCCAGATAGGTAGCGTGCAGACCGAAGTTCCAGACTTCGTTAGCCAGTTCGTTGGCCTGACGGTTTTCGTCCTGACCTGCAACGATGGTACCGTCTGCAGTACGAATGTTAATTTCACCCCAGTTGGAGTTGGTGTTAGATGCTTGCTTGTATTCTTTGTAAGACAAAGAAGCTTCAGTCTGGAAATCCGCAGACCAGTCTGAATACAGGTGACCGGTGTAGAAGCGGTTGGTCTGTGCCATAGTCCATTGATTAGATAACAGACTTACCGTGTCCGAATATTGGGTATAGCCATTCAGTTCAGAGGTATCCTGGTCGCTGTAGGTGAAATCAGCACGATGATCGCTGTTGATGTTCCAGTCCAGTTTGATCAGGATTTTCTCATCTTCATTTGGCGCTGGTGCACCACCGATTGAATCAGTCAGACCATAGGTATTTTGCAGAATACTAACTACCTGATCCACTTCGGCATTAGTCACATCATGACCAGAAGCTTCAAGATTGCTGAGGTTATAATCGAAGGCTACATCTTCTTCCCAATGCTCATAAGCACCAAAGAAGAACAATTTGTCTTTCAGGATCGGACCACCAACAGTAAAGCCGTATGACTCTTCGTCGTTGCTCACTTCAATTTCGTTGCCCGGATTCAGGCGATTGTCTTTCGCATCACCAGTCCATGGAACATTCTCAATGAAAGCTGTACCGTGGAATTCGTTAGTACCTGATTTAGTGACTACGCTGATGTTACCGCCACCGAATTTACCGGCACGGGCACTGAACGGAGAGTAATCGATAGAGACCTGAGATACTGCATCCAGAGAAATTGGCGGACGGTTAGTAGGGTAACCATTGCCTTGCAGACCAAAAGTATCGTTTACGCCCACACCATCGATTGTCAGTCCATTGTACTTCGGGTTTGAACCGGCTACTGACAGTTCGTCACCGTCTACGACTGCCAGCGGGTTAGCACGCAGTACGTCTTTGATATCACGATTAAAGGTAGGCATTTTGTTCAGCTGTTCCTGACCGAACACTGAGCTTGAACCTTTATTAGCGAAGAAATCACGTGCACCGGTAACAGTGATACGTTCTACGTCGCCCTGGGCTTCCAGAGCCTGGTCAAGAACGAATGCATCGTTGATGTCCAGATAGACATCTTCAATAACGGCACTTTGAAACTTATCAGACTCGATAATAATTGTGTAAGGACCGCCAACACGCAGACCACGGGCAGAAAACTGACCGTCAGCATTTACAGTCACTTCCTTTACCGTACCGGAAGGCTGGTGAAGAATAGTAATAACACTGCCCGCTGCAGGATTACCCTGAGGACCCGAAATTACACCACGCATCGCAGAAGACTGGCCTTCGGCTGCAACTGCAGCAGATGCTACGCCTACTGAAAGCGCAACAGCCATCGCAATGCGATTGAACTTACTTTTAGTGAACATGTGTGTTTCCCTATCGTTTTTTAAAAACTCTCTGAACGTTGGGTTTTTATTTTTGTCCAACGGATCAAGATAACTACTTTCCCGTGATGCTGACTGGCCATGACCTCAGAAATGTGACAGTTCATGACACTTTCGTTTTCAACTTCACGCACATCACGATTCAGAGCGAACTATCCGGTGACTTAACCCGGAAGAAACATTCACTCTAAAGAAATACTATCCAGTCTTATTTTTCACAGATAAACCGCCACTTCCCTCTGATACAACGGAAAGGAACCAGCCAACAATTGCTTGTTGGCTGGTAAGTTTTCTGACGCCAGGTGACCGCAAATTTGACCACTGTGGCTGCAACAACCTGCCTTCTTATTCTTCTTACAGGTATGTTTTTGTGATTCTGACCGGGGAAAAGCCATGCACTTTGGAGATTTGGCTTTTCCCCTGGTCATAATCGACAAACGGTAGCAACATCAAAACAGAGAAAATGGCGCTACCGGCATTAACTGGAAACGGCTGCAATTCTTCGCGAGTTTTATGTCAGCTTTATGACAGCAATGTAAACGAAGGAACTTCTAACACACTGACCATGCTGATTTTTTTATTATTATCCGGAACAAATGGTCCGGAAAATTTACGCAAAAACTTCAGAACGTGCAGCTTATCGCCAGCCCGACTATTCAACGCAGATTTTTTTCAGATAAACACCGCTTATTTGAATTCAGCTTCATTGATTTAAAGTTATTTAATTACAAACATTTACACGATTAAAATAATCTTACCTATTGCATTAAATAAGCTTAACTGGTGAAATTGCGCCAACAAATAAACCTACGTAAATTTATTCAAGTGGTCAGTTTTTCATTTTTGAAACAATACAGGGTCATCATCGTCGTGCTTATTGCTGCATGCTGCCTTGCCACAGGTTTTTTTCAAAAATTTAGAAATCTGCCCTTAGTTGCGCCGCAAACTGGTCAGGTTTTGAGCTGCGAGGACCGATTTTCGTCTAATGCAGACGATTTCGACATCTATCTGACAGAGCAAACCTTCTCAGAAAGTGCGCTGAAAGCTTTCTGTCAGAACCCGGTGATTAAGCGTCAGTTTGGTAATGTGAGAATTACGGTGGGACAAAATGACTACGATACATACCGCTACATCAACCACGGCGTAAGTGATCTTGCCCTCGTAAAGAACAATGTTGTCAGTGCCTTTGGTGCCAGTGAGATTTATGGCTACGAAGAAGTTGCCTCCCATCAGGACTATGCAGCCTACTTTATCGCTTTAAAGGAAAAACCGGTGCTATCTAAAGAGTATTTACTGGGCAAGCGTATTGGCATACTGGATTATCCGAGCAGCCGCTCAGGCCATATTGTGCCTAAGAAGGTACTGAAAACTCTAGATTTGAATCCGAATAATGTAGAGCTGCATTATTACAGCTCTCACAAAGAGATGCGCAGAGCGTTGCTTTCCGGTGACGTCGATATTATTTCATCCTACTGGGATAAAAATGACGGCGAAATCCTGTCGCGCACTTATATCACACCGCTTGAAAACAGTGTAAAAGGCATGCGCTGGTACCTGAAAATGCAGACCCGCAACACAGATTTAAAATGCGCCGTGCAAAACGTGATTCAGGCCATTTCTGCCGCACAAAATAAAAAATACTATCAGCAGGTAGAACTGAAGGAGCCTTGTGTAAATGCAAACGCTCAGTGAAATGACAGCCTCTCAGTGGGGACGAACAGCGGCAGCCGCGCTGGGACTATTTGCTCTGTTTCAAAGCTGTATTTTCACGGGTCAGTTTGCCGGTGCCTGGCTTAACCGTCACCAGGCTATTGATAATGTGGAACGACGGATAAGTCTTGATCTCGCCTATCTGGATGTGGGCAATGAAACACTGAAAACACCGGTGAATGATGCCGCGGTCCGTCATTATATGCGCCGCATTAATGCAACTCTGGCGGAGCAGTCTTACCCCCTTACAATCAGTGAAATCCAGCACGTTACTGCCACTGCAGAACCGGTGGAAGAAACGGTTGAAACCGCCACATTCACATTATCCACCGCAGAACAAAATATCGACATTGGTTTGAGTCTTACCCCGCTATACTTTTCGGTGCATATCCATCCGCTGGCCATTCTGGCGGCTTTGATTGCTGCTCCGGTGTTAATTGGCTACAAACCGCGGGCCAGAAGTAAGCGTAAATCTGCGAAAGAAGAAGCACCGCCACCACCCCAACCTAAACTGGTTATCGATCTGAACACGAAATGTATCGGCAACGGCGCAGACGGCCGGGCTATCCTGATGCAAAACAAACCGTTCTGCTTTTACGCAGCGCTGGTCAGATACTGCATTGAGAATCCTGATGCGACCTTGCCACAAAATAAAGATGTGCCCCAGGAACTCATAACGATTGCTAACCGGGTTTTCCTGCGTCTGATCGAACTGGGCCATACCAAACGTAAAAGACCGGACTTTAATGCCAACCTGGATAAAACTTTAAGTGAGATCCGTGCGACGCTGGATGAAACTTTTGAGCCCTTCCCGGTGGAAAAAGAAAAATATTACCCGCCCAGAGCACAGGGTGAAGGCTCCAGATCCAAACAGCATTCTTATGCACTTCCCCCGATTACTGATGAGGACATTGTTATACTCGGAAAATAAGCCTGATTGCTCCACCAGCCCAGAGAAAACGCCGTACCAGGTACGGCAGGTATTAGCTCAACCAGTTGTGTCCGGTCTGCAAAGACTGAACCACTTTTTGACTGATCGTGAATTATACGTTGATTCGCGAGGGCCAAATGCGTATCTTTGCAGGAGGAATATCAGCCGTCCAGAGTTATGCAGTCGCCATTAATTATCGCTATATCCGGAGCTTCGGGCTCCGGGAAATCACTTTTTACTAAAAATCTGTTAAATGCCTTCAGTGCGCAAGGTCGCCCAGTACAAATATTACGGGAAGATCACTACTACCGTGCGCAGGACCACCTGCCAATGGAAGCGCGGGAGAAGAATAACTATGATCACCCTAATGCATTCGAACACGAATTGCTGAAAGCGCACCTGCAGGCGTTGCGCAATGGCGAACCCATTGATTACCCGCACTATTGCTTTAAAACCCATACACGTTTACCGGAAACAGAGCGTCTGAACCCGGCTCCGGTGATCATTCTTGAAGGTATTATGCTGCTGGCAAGACCAGAGTTATTACCTCACTACGATGTAAAAATCTTCATCGACACACCGCTCGACATTTGCCTTATGCGCCGCATGATGCGTGATGTTAAAGAGCGTGGCCGTACCCTTGAATCCATTGCCAAGCAATACGAATCAACGGTAAAACCGATGTACCATCAGTTTATCGAACCAAGCAGGTTCACAGCAGATGTCGTCGTTACACAAGGTGGCAAAAACCAAATCGCCCTGGATGTGATCAAGTCACATATACAACAGGCATTACAATAACAAAGGAACGTCATTATGGTGAGTTTACTGGGCATACTGCTATTGCCCGGAATTGCATTCTTATTGTCCTCTGCACGCCGGAATATTAACTGGCGCACAGTGGGCGGAGCATTCGCGATTCAGGCATTGATCGGCGCATTTATTCTTTATTTTGAGCCGGGCATTCAATTACTGCTCAGTATGACTGACTTCGTGGGCAACATCATCGGCTACAGTCAGGAAGGCATTAATTTTGTTTTCGGCGTGGTCGGTGACAAATCCCTCGGCTTCATTTTCGCCTTCAACGTGCTGCCGGTCATCATCTTCTTCTCATCATTAATTGCCGTCTTGTATTACCTCGGTGTGATGAGCTGGGTCATCAAACTCATTGGCGGCTTCTTACAAAAGGTCCTGGGTACCAGTCGTCCTGAGTCTATGTCCGCCGCGGCCAACATTTTTGTTGGCCAGACCGAAGCCCCCCTGGTAGTCCGCCCGTTTATCCCCCACATGACAAAATCTGAGTTATTCGCTGTTATGGTCGGCGGCCTGGCGTCTATTGCCGGCTCGGTCATGGCGGGTTATGCCGGCATGGGTGTGGAGCTTAAATACCTGTTGGCGGCCAGCTTCATGGCGGCTCCCGGCGGCCTGTTGATGGCAAAAATCATGTTGCCGGAAACTGAGAAAGCGAAGGACGGACTGGAAGAGATTGATGCGTCTGAAACCGGCTATGCTAACGTGTTCGACGCGGCTGCCAGCGGTGCTGCATCAGGCTTGCAACTGGCACTGAACGTAGGTGCTATGTTGCTGGCATTCGTGGCACTTATCGCCATGCTGAATGGTCTTATCGGCTGGACAGGCACCTTGTTTGGCTATGAGGATGTAACCTTCCAGGGCATTTTAGGCTACTTACTACAGCCGCTGGCCTGGATCATCGGTGTTCCCTGGGAAGAAGCTCGTCTGGCAGGCAGTTTCATCGGTCAGAAGTTTGTGGTGAACGAATTCGTGGCATACCTCGACTTCCTTAAGCATCAAAGTGAATTATCCGAAGTGTCTCAGGCAATCATTACCTTTGCCCTGTGCGGATTCGCGAATTTCTCCTCCATTGCTATTCTCATGGGAGGCATTGGTGCAATGGCGCCAACCCGCCGTAAAGAAATTGCACAACTGGGTCTGAAAGCGGTTTTCGCCGCAACACTGTCGAACCTGATGAGTGCATCACTTGCCGGCTTTTATCTCTCGCTTGGCTGAGCCGGATACACCCGGCACCGTAAAAAAGTGAGCGTGGCTCACTTTTTTAACCAGACAAACCAGACTAAATGGTCAGCTTTGTAACGAAAACTGACCACTTAACCTAACGGTAATTGACGTATATCAAAGGCCGTTACTTTTACGAAGACGCGGGATTCCCTATAATTCTGCGGTCATTTAATTAAGGTATCGTTATGCAATTAGAAGCTGTTGACTATCAGGCTCCCGGTGCACAGGAAGCATTCGTAGAATCCCTCCGTGAGACAGGGTTTGGCGTACTGAAAAATCACCCAATCAGCCAGGCAATGGTGACCGGCATTTATCAGTCCTGGCAAACTTTCTTCGACAGCGAAGAAAAGAATAACTACGTCTACAACAAAGGGACTCAGGACGGATTCTTCCCGCAAAGCGTATCTGAAGTGGCAAAAGGATTTACCAAAAAAGATATTAAAGAGTACTTCCACTTCTATCCCTGGGGTCAGTGCCCGCAAGCGTTGCGTCCTCAACTGGCGGAATACTACGCAAAAGCTAACACGCTGGCAGAAGAGTTACTGGGCTGGATTGAGAAGCATTCGCCGGCTGAAGTCAGTAAGCTGTACAGTCAGCCTTTGTCGAATATGATCAAAGACAGTGATCAGACCCTGCTACGGGTTCTGCACTATCCGCCGTTCCAGGGTGATGAAGAACCGGATGCTATCCGTGCGGCAGCCCATGAAGACATTAACCTTATCACCATTTTGCCCGCCGCGAACGAGCCGGGTTTACAGGTTAAAGGTAAAGATGGCAGCTGGATTGATGTGCCTTGTGACTTTGGTAACCTTATCGTCAACATTGGCGATATGTTGCAGGAAGCATCAGGGCATTATTTCCCGTCAACCACTCACAGGGTGATTAATCCTGCCGGAACGGACATGACTAAGTCACGGATTTCATTACCCCTGTTCCTTCACCCGCGCCCTGATGTAGTGTTGTCAGAAAGACATACTGCACATTCCTATTTGCAGGAACGTCTCAGAGAGCTTGGCGTTATCTAACGGGCGCTTTGTAAGTCAGACAGCTTACTCATGTAACGATATTCATCCTGGCGGTTTTGCGCATGCTTAGCCGCCAGCTTCATGAAGTCAGCGGCGCGGTCTATATTGCCCAGCTCATAGTGCGCCTTCCCCATTCCGAAAAAAATTTCATGGCGGCTGTTATCCAGCCTGCGGGCACGGTTGTAATGGATAAGCGCCTGCTCCGCGTCACCGAAATCCAGCGCCTCTTCACCCAGAATGAAGTGATAGAAGGGGTTACTTTCCCGTTTATTACGCACACTTCTGGCAATGTCTCTGGCTTGCGCTGTACGACCTTCGAGTTCATGCAGTAACGCCAGATTTTCCCATGCGGTTAAGTTTTCACTGTCGAGCTTCAGTGCCAGCTCATAGCTTTCACGGGCGCTGTCCAGTAATCCGTGACGCCGGTACAACACCCCGAGGTTCACCCATGTGGAACCAAACTCAGGATAGAGCAAAGCGGCTGCACGTAAATACGCATAGGCTTTTATGTCGTCATTGTTGAGCAACGCATCAGCACCTTTGTTGTTATAGAACATAGCCGTGATTTTCTCTTTGCTGATGGCATTACGGGGGAAATGGGAGCGGATGGTCTGCGGATCAAAGTCCACATCGATGAAATGCGATGAAATCTGGTTCTTTCTCAGCGTGTCCGCAACGGATACCCGCAAATTAATATGACCATTGAGTAAATTCACTCCGCTGCGGCGGGTCCAGTACTCCGGAATATCCACTTCGTAGAATACGGCATTAAACCCGGCATAATCCGCCATGGCTTTCGCCATGATAGTCAGCGACAGGCAATTCGCGGCACGGTTCGCAAATGTCTCAGAAGCGATAGTGTTCGCATTGGTGATATAGCGGATCCCCAGTTCTCCGCCATCGAAGATTTGTCGGATCAAATTCTTAAGATTGTCTCCGTCGCCGGATAAAGGTGACTGTGAATTATCGACAAATTCTCTGGCAGCAGCATCAAGCTTAAATATTTCGTCTGCGGATTCCGGCGTATACTCATGGTACTGAGTAAATACGTCATCGTTGAGGGGCAATTCGCTGGCGGTAAAGGATTCCGGTAATGATGCACAGCCGGACATGAGGACAACAAACAGCATACCGGTTAAAAGTCGAATCTGCTTCATATCGTCACCCCTGCTCAATTGGCGTGACTCAAGTATAACTCATAACAATTATTTTACATTTAATTCACACTGTATATTCAACCGTTCATCGCAGAGCCGGAAATCTCACCGGTAACCCTGATTATTTTCAATGTGAACCGCTGATCCCTTTACAACAGTGACCAAAATCGGACATATTTTAACCTTACCGTCGAACTCTCACCGGAGATCCAATGAAACGTGTCGTGTTCAATCAGAAAGGGGGCGTGGGAAAGTCGACTATCAGTGCTAATTTAGCCGCGGAAAGTGCCAGAAACGGGTTCAGAACGCTACTGGTCGATTTAGATGCCCAAGGAAACAGTACGCATTACTGCGGGGTGGATATAAACGATGACAGCCTCACTGTTGCAGATATGTTTAAACAGGTTGTTGGCTGGTTTTCCAAACCTCAGCCGCCATCGGCTTTTGTCAGACCAACAGCATTTGAAAACTTGTCTGTTTTACCCGCCCATCCCAGCCTTACCGAGCTGGAGCGGGAACTGGAAACCCGTTATAAGATGTTTAAGCTGAAGGAAACACTGGCAACGCTGGAGGAAGATTTTGACCGCGTGTACATTGATACGCCGCCCAATTTCAACTTCTATTCCAAGGCTGCATTAATTGCTGCAGACAGCTTCATTATCCCTTTTGACTGCGATGACTTCTCTGTTCAGGCTATCGGCCGTCTGCTCGACAACGTTCTGGAATTGCGTACCGATCATAATCCGGAGCTGGAGCTGGAGGGCATCATCATTAATCAGTTTAACCCGCAGGCAAAGTTACCGGGAGAACTGATTGCTTCACTCAAAGAGAAATCCTTACCTGTGCTGGACAGCAAAATTAACAGTACAGTAAAAGTGAAAGAGTCCCATTCGAAACGTATTCCGCTTCCGTATCTCGCGCCTTCACACAAGGTCAGTCAACAACTGGCTGCATTGTGGCAGGAACTGGAAGGGCAACGCTGACCGGGTTGCCCCCTGCCCCTCTCTGATCTTATTTTCCGGCTGACCCACGCTACTAGTTCCTGCATATCGTCAGCCCCTCCGGGACGGCGAACTTTTTTCAGTTCTGCCCGTAAACACCGGTAGTAGTATCAAATAATATACGGTATCACGTCGAACAAACGTGTGTTTGCCGCGTATTGACAGAAAAATCAAACTTAAAGAAGTATCATTCTCAATATAGTCTACAATTAACTACCGGATTACGGAGTAACAATGCCTACATTACATCAGTACCTGCACTGCCCCTATTGTGTCCGCGCAGACATGACAGCTAACTATCTGGGCATAGAGCATAAAAAGTCGTATTTGCTTAATGATGATGAAGCGACCTGTCACAAACTCATCGGCGCAAAAATGGTTCCTATTCTGGAATTTGACGACGGCACAGCCATGGGTGAAAGCCTGGATATTGTCGAAAAGCTGATTGAAATGGCCCCTGCGGGGAAGAAGTTGTTACCGAAGACAGAACCGGAAAAGTATACCAAATACCTGGAATCCGTCTCGTTTGAAATAAATGCGTTGCTGTTTCCCCGTAATGTCATGATTGAGCAGCCGGAGTTTGCAACAGAAGAAGCCCGCGAGTATTTCAGGAAGAAGAAAGAGAAATCCCTAGGTATGTCATTTGAAGAGGCTTTTGATAATACAGAGAAGTATAAAAAGGCAGTAGAAGTTGCACTGGCAGATATGCCTGCCCCCCCTTTGCCGGCTCAGCAAATGAACCAGTTGGGATGGAATGATATCTTTGTTTTCCCGGTTTTAAGAAACCTGACAATGGTTAAAGATTTGGCGATGCCCGATGAACTGGCACAATATGTTGCTGCGGTGGCAGAGCTTACAGATATAAAGTTGTACACAGTTTTGGCTAAATAATCCGTTCATAGAAAATAAAAAGTTTTACTTAAATTTGGCTTGCCGTTAATGTGGCATTTATAGTGGTCGAATGAGTACAACCAAAGGAGTAATCAGGTGGTAATCCGGTCGACTTCCCGCTCACTGGCAGATTGTCATGTTCTTATCGTTGATGACCAGGCGTCAAGTCGTCTGGTCATGTCGACGTTGCTGGAGAACGTGGCCCGTTGTGATTCTGTTGCCAGTGCAGAAGAAGCCCTGGAGTTTTGCAGCAGAACCCTGCCTGATTTAATCCTTATGGATGTTTTTATGCCCGATATGGATGGCCACGAAGCGTGTCGTCAACTGGCTAACAACCCTAAAACCCAGCATATTCCCGTCGTCTTCGTTACTGCTTCAGTGTCCGATGAAGAGCAGGAAAAGTGCTGGAATGCCGGTGGCGTGGATTTTGTGCAAAAGCCGGTTAATGCCACCACACTGATAAATCGCGTAAAGTCTCACCTGGCCCATAAACTAAAAACTGACCTGCTTGAGCAGCTTATTTATACCGACAGGCTAACAGGCTGCTTTAACAGGCATTATCTTGAAGAAAGCTTACCGGATATTGTCAGAGAGGCTGATCGCACAGGAACACCGCTCTCGATTGCGATTTTCGATATTGATTTATTCAAGCAGTACAACGACAAGTATGGCCACATTGAAGGTGACACCTGCTTGTGGAAAATTGCCAAGGCTTTGAAAGGCTCACTGCTAAGACCGATGGACAGGTTAGTTCGGGTAGGTGGTGAGGAATTTCTGATTATCCTGCCGGGCACCCATGAAGAAGGCGCGCAAACAGTATGTGAGCGCATACTTCAGACAGTGAGTACTGAGCATATAGCTCACGCCCTGTCTCCTTCCGGTTTTTTAACCGTCAGTGCCGGTGCTGCAACTTATCACCCGAACTCTGCAGACATGATTGATGAAACCATGCTTGCGGCCGATAAGTGTTTATATCTGGCAAAAGAAAACGGCCGTAACTCCTATGCGTTTGTCGGTCCGGACGGAGAATCACGGGTAGGTGCAGGATGAATGACTTTCCGGTATTAGATAAAGAAACCGCATTATCGCGGCTGGCAAATAATCACAGCCTGTATAACAAAGTGCTGGTCATGTTTACTGAGCAGGCCGGGGAGATGCTGACCATGCTGGAAGCACTGCCGCAAGACCAGATAGCAGATCAGCACCTTGCACTGCATTCACTGAAAGGATCTTCCGGAGAAGTGGGTGCCACCAGACTGTTTTACACCCTGCAGCAAATTGATCAGACCCTGAAAACAGCGCCGGAGCATGTCACTGCAGATCAAATTGAAGATGTGATTGCGGAAATCCGGCGCATACTGAACATAACGGCTCCCGGTAACCCCGCCGCCTGAATTCCGGCATCAGGATACCGCTAACCGGTAGCCCTTATTTTCTGAATCATCGCAGGGCTATGCCGTACTTCATGACAAAAGCGCAACAGTGCATCCAGTGAGTCCGGTTTTGCAATCAGGTACCCCTGGAAATAACGGCAACCCAATGCAATAAGTTTATCCAGCTGCTCTGCGGTCTCCACCCCTTCTGCAACCACGTCATACTGACATATGCGGGCAATCGACACGATAGCATCCACAATCACTGCACTTTTTTCACTCTCCAGCGTCCACACAAAACTTCGGTCAATTTTAATTTCATTAACCGGCATATTCAGCAAATGTTGAAGAGAAGCATGGCCAGTACCGAAGTCATCCAGCGATAACTTAACGCCAAGATTCCGGATGGCCTGAATAGACTCAAAACAGATGGTATTTACATCAATAAAGAAGGTTTCTGTGACTTCAAGACACAGACTGCCCGGCCTGAAATGATACTGGTCAATCAGCCTGCTGAGCTCTTCCGCAAACCGGGTATCCATCAACTCTTTTGAAGAAATGTTTACCGATAAGACAAAATCCGGCTGCTGGATCTTCTGTAATGCCAGAATAGCCTGCTCAAGCACCCAGAAGTCTATTTCACGAATGAGTCCGGCCTTTTCTGCCACTCTGATATAAACTTCGGGAGAAAAGCTCTTAAGGGGCAAATGGGACGTTCTCAACAACACTTCTGCACCGGCAATCCGGTTTTCCTCACTGTCGTAAACAGGCATAAAGACCAGATGAAAGGCTTTGTTCGCCAGTGCGATCCGCAGTTCCTGCTCAACGAATCTCGCCTGACGATACTCTTTCTTAAGTTCAGGCTGATAAATTTTATAGCCAAGCTCGTTGTCCATGATCGCGTCGATGGCAATAGTCGTCTGAGCGAGTAACTCATCAACAGTCATCCCTCTCTCACCACGGGCAATCCCCAGCTTTACATCCAGTCTTAAATGCCCCAGAGAAGGAATATTCACCCCTTTCCGGGAAGCCGAGATTAAATTACCGAAGAAAGCCTCGTCGAAGTCTTTCAGCACCAGCAGGATATTCTCATCCTGCTTCCGGACCAGAAATGCTTCACGGTGTTTGTCCTGAGTGAAAGGACCAAATGTGGCTTTAATCAGTGATGTGACCGTTTCCTTTGAGAATTCCCGTTGCAGGGCAAGGTAATTCCTCACTCTGATATTCACAATCGTCAGCGGGCTATTCAGCTTACCCGGATAAAGTCGCTTAAGACCATTCAGGTTAATAAATCCCGAGTCGGGGTCTCTGTCTGCGAGCAGTTGGAGCTTTTGCATTTCTACCCGCTTGATGACAACAAAGTGACACAGAAAAACCAGCATTACCGCCGGCCAAATCAGTGCGAGAAACAAATTCACCGATGCAGGTGTAATGATGTGATGTTTTAACAAGAAACTATTGAGATACAGTTTATAGCGTCCGGGATCCAGTTGATTCAACGTTTCAACCGACACCAAAATACTGGCTACCGCAGACAAATCACTTGCCGCGATGTCGTAGGGTACCTGATAGTGCTTTTCCCACCAGGCATCCACCACGATGCGATCACGGTTAATAAGCTGTACGCCGTCATCAGGTAAAAAATAGACGGACTGAAAGCGCTTGGTACTGAGATCGTCTTCGTCGTACTCAACGTCATCCCTCAGCGAAATAAATGTCACACCGGCGCGGTGCTGAGCCCCCGGGTTATCTGTCTCAATGAATGCATCTATTTCAACTTCGTCCAGATTCGCATATGAAGGCAGTGATGAAGTGTTATCCGCGGCAATGTATTTGAATGTTAAACCACATAATTCAAATAACCTTGGCTCAGACACAGAACAGTCGAGAACGTAGCCTGATTTTGTTTTTTCAAACTGACTTTCTTCCCGGTAGCCGGCTACATCCACCACGCTTCCACTGGCAAGCACATCTTCAGTGACCAGGTTAAACGGCGAATAGCTGAACGTCACCAGCATCAGACTGATAAAAGCAAGGCCGGAAAAGGCATACTTATACAGATGCAGTGAAAAGAGTGCTGAATGTAGTGAAGAAGGAGTTCTGCTGACCATTTCCGGTAAATTATTAAGTATTTATAAATCCAATAACCCATTGGTTAATGTCAATGATATTACCGATATGACAGTTTTATAAAGTATAGTTTTCGATAAGCTGTTATGACCAACATGACTAATCACTGAACTTTCGTCTAATAATACGGCGGGGAATCAAGCGTTTCCGCTATCAAAACAAAAGGAACAAAATAATAAGTTTATAAGTAATTTGCGCTGAAACAGCTAAAAGAATAACTAAAACAGACAAATAATGAATTTTTTGCAGAATATCAGCAGGTTGCTGAGAATATAGATTGTACTGCTTTGAAATTTACTAAAGAAGAGTATAAAAAATGGTGCCCAGGGGCGGACTTGAACCGCCACGCCCGTTAGAGCACTAGCACCTGAAGCTAGCGTGTCTACCAATTTCACCACCTGGGCATAAGAGACTTTGTGTATCGGGCGTTTGCCCCGTCTCGTTGTGGATGCGCAATTTACGGATGTTCGGTGTCTTTGTCAATCAACAAATTCAGTTTTTTTCCATTTTTTTGCAAGAAATGGCCTGAGTGTGCAGTAAATCGCCAACACTGACTACTTTCCCGCCATTCAGCACCTGATTTTGCGCAAACCAGAGTTGCAAGGTTGCCATAGCATCATCCAGCGCATTGTGAGCTGGTGCAGCAGGTAACCCCAGGCGCTGCCGGCAAACCGTTAACGTTGCACTGTTTGGCGGCAGTACTTCATGGTGCTTTTTAAGTTGATAGACTGCCAGCTTTAACGTATCCAGTACCACCACCGGCGGACAGGATATTTGCTGAGCCGACAATGCCGCCTGTAACACGCTTAAATCCAGATTAGCGTTGTGACATACCCACAAATGCGTTCCGGCATAACCGACCAGTTGCTCCAGTACCTCTTTAATATGCGCCCCCTGCGCTATGTCGGCACCGGTAAGACCGTGGATGACCGGGCTTTGGGCAAGATCCGCACTGGTTCTGACAACTGAATAAAAGCAACGGCTGATATCTATGTGACTTCCCCGTCCTTCTACCCAGCCGGCAGAGGTAATTTGCGCTTCACGGACATCCAGTGATGTCAGTTCCAGATCAACGGCCAGTAACGGCAGCGTTGCCAGCGACTTCTCCGCCCAGCCTTCCGGCAGTGGCGGGGCTCCTGCCAACCAGCGCTTTAACATACTCAGCATGCTCAGCTCATGCCTCCGGAGAAATTCATCACCGCACCCTGCTGCGCTCTGTCGATAGCCTTAAACGCGGCTTTAAGCTGATGCTTTTCTATGGATGACAATGAAGATACTGATACCCGGTTGTCTGTGACATTGCCGGACAACTGATGACGCCAGCGCAGACGGTTCAGAAACAGCCAGATATCCCGGAGATTTTGCGCATCTTTAGTCGACAATCCGGAACCTGACGGCAATGCCGCCAGCCGTGCCAGTGTAGAGGGCATGGTTAAGCCGTTTGCCAGCGCATAAATGCGGGCAAGATTATTGATGATTGCGATGGCCTTAACCTTCAAATCAATCACATCCTTTTCCTCGTAACCTTTCTCGTAAACAAATTTTTGAAACATCGAGAGAGGGACGGGAATATCATTATTGTGACGCGCCAGCGCAGCCAGAAACATCTTTTGCTTCAAAAGCGGCACTCTGACAAGTTGCATCTTTCTGAACAGCTCTGCGTCTCCCGCAGCACAGCGGGCATCCAGAAAAATATTGAAATGCATAATCGCTTTAGACGTAGGTTGCCTGACCCATTCACCGGCTTCCTTCTCAGCCTGTGCCAGTGACAAACGCAATTCCGGATTCGATGCCATGATATTGCCGTCACATAACTTGATACCGCACTTCGCCAGACCATTGCATACATAGTCCGCCATGCCGGCAAAGTAGTCTGCCTGGCTGTCAGACGGCGTGGTTTCCAGTAACAGACCATTATCCTGGTCTGAGCCCATTGTTTGATCTTCACGGGCCTGGGAACCATACACCACCCAACTGTACCGCAACGGTGCCGGTCCGTGTTCCCGCTGGTAATAATGTATCAGTTTGCGGGTCATAATATCCGTGGCCTGAGACAATACTTTACCGGCAATATCGAAGTCACCGGGCCGTTTTGCATGGGTGGCAAAGTAGTGTGGCATTTGCCAGGACAGGCGGGTGAGTTCATAGAGGTTATCGGCTTTCGACAATTCACCGATGATGTAAAGCACGTTACCCCGCTGGTGACGGACAATATCTGATGCGGTGATCATTCCCAGCGGTTTACGACTGTTCCTGTCCACCACCGGCAGGTGATGGATATTACGTTCACTCATCAGTGCCATAGCGTCGAACATGGTCCGGTACTGATGAATCATGGCCGGCGTAGCCGTCATAATGTCAGCGACAGACAGAGAAATATCAGCGCCTTTTGCCACTACACGGTTGCGCAGATCTCTGTCGGTTACAATACCCACCAGCTTTTCGTCACGGGTGATCAGCAAAGAAGACACCTTGTTTTCCGACATGATTTGCGCGGCCTGCTGAATACTGACAGATTCTGCCGCCTGAACTGGCTCATGTTCAATGACCTCATGCAGTGCCTTGTATAGCCACATGGAGTTAGATTCCACGACAGCCTGATTTTGCAATGCACCGGTACGGGTACCGTGAAAGAAATCAGCAATCGCAGGGAAACTCAGGGCATGATGAAACGCAGCGGCGGTGAAACAATACACCAGCCCGGGTTTATCGACTTTTACCGACAAGGGGTAATCTATGTTATCCAGCAACTTCGGATAACCGAAATAATCTCCCTCGCTGAGGTGACGTTCACTCTGCTCTGCGTCTTTCACCGAAAACTGACCATTCTGGATCAGAAACAACCGCCCTTCATTTTCTTTCAGCAATGTCTCTGTGTTGTCAGCAGTGAGGTAAATCAGGCTGGCTTGTTTCGCCAGATGAATCATCTCTTCTTCATTCAACTGATCAAAAGGTGCAGAGGTTTTCAGAAAGTCTGTGACTTGTTGTGGCACAACGCTCATTGTTTAATCCTCAAAAAGAATAAAGCTCACCGCTGAGGGTGAGCTTTACAGTTTCTGTCGTCAGTAGTTAAGTGCAACAGGTTTTAGTGCGCTGACGCTTCACCTGCACCTTTCGGATAACGGATATCCTCTACCATTTGCTGGATTTCTGCAGGTGCTTCACCGGTCATCTTGAAGACAACGAAGGCAACCACGAAGTTAACAATCATACCCAGCGTACCGATACCTTCAGGTGAAATACCGAACCACCAGTTATCAGCCGTATTCGCTGCCGGATTCACAAACTTGAAGTAAATGATATAGGCCGCAGTGAACGCAATACCCGCCACCATACCAGAGATTGCCCCTGCACCATTCATGCGCTTGCTGAAGATACCCATGATAATAGCAGGGAAGAAACTGGAGGCAGCAAGGCCGAAGGCAAAGGCGACCACCTGTGCTACGAAGCCCGGCGGATTAATACCGAAGTAACCGGCAATTGCAATCGCCACACCGGCAGCCAGACGGGCATAGAAAAGCTCAGCCTTATCGGTAATATTCGGTGCAAAGTTACGTTTCAACAGGTCGTGAGACACTGAAGTGGAAATTACCAGCAACAGACCCGCAGAGGTAGACAGCGCCGCAGCTACCCCACCCGCAGCAACCAGGGCGATAACCCATGCCGGCAGATTCGCAATTTCAGGGTTAGCCAGTACCATGATGTCACGGTCAACATTCACTTCGTTCTTGCTCGCCGGATCATCAATGCTACCCGCTGCATAGAACATTTTGCCGTCACCGTTTTTATCTTTAAAGGTGATCAGGCCGGTTTTTTCCCAGTTCTTAATCCACGCCGGAGCCTCAGCATAATCAGTACCCGCCATATCAGGACCGTTGATGGTTTCAATCATGTTTACACGACCGAAGGAAGCCAGTGCCGGCGCAGTGGTATACAGGATGGCGATGAACAACAGCGCCCAGCCAGCGGATTTACGGGCATCACGTACTTTAGGTACGGTAAAGAAGCGAACAATAACGTGTGGCAGACCGGCTGTACCCACCATCAGGGCGAAGGTGATAAAGAACACATCAATGGTACTCTTAGTGCCGCTGGTATACTCATTAAAGCCCAGCTCCACCGAGAGACTATCGAGTTTCTCCAGCATATATATCCCCGACCCGTCGGCCAGTGTGGCGCCAAATGCAGTTTGTGGCAGGATATGACCGGTAACCATCATGGAGATGAACACACAAGGTACAAGGTAAGCGAAAATCAGAACGCAGTACTGAGCAACCTGTGTATAGGTAATGCCTTTCATTCCACCCAGTACGGTGTAGAAGAATACGATTGCCATACCAATAACCACGCCAGTTACGATATCTACTTCGAGGAAGCGGCTGAATACCACACCCACGCCGCGCATCTGGCCTGCTACATAAGTAAAGCAAACGAAGATGGCACAGAATACCGCCACGGTACGGGCAGTCTGCGAGTAGTAGCGGTCACCGATGAAATCCGGTACAGTGAACTTACCGAATTTACGCAGGTAAGGTGCTAAACAAAGTGCCAGCAGTACGTATCCACCGGTCCAGCCCATCAGGTAAACGGCACCGTCGTATCCCATAAAGGAAATCAAACCGGCCATGGAAATGAATGAGGCAGCAGACATCCAGTCAGCGGCTGTCGCCATACCATTCATGACAGGGGGTACACCACCACCTGCTACGTAAAAGTCGTTAGTTGAACCGGCACGGGCCCAAATCGCAATAGCGATATACAGGGCGAAAGATGCGCCGACGATGATAAAGGTCAGTAATTGAACATCCATGGGCCTACTCCTCGTCTACGCCGTATTTTTTATCCAGTGCATTCATCTTTGCCATATAAACAAAAATAAGTACTACGAATACATAAATGGAACCTTGTTGTGCAAACCAGAAGCCCAGTTTGAATCCAAAGAATTGGATCTGGTTAAGTGCATCGGCAAAAATGATGCCTGCGCCAAATGACACAACAAACCAAATCACCAACAATTTGGCGAGGAGGGAGAGGTTCTCCTTCCAGTACGCCTGCTTGTCGTCTTCATTTCTAAATGCCATCTTTCCGTCCTCATGTCAGGTTAAGTGGATGTTTTATTTTTACATTTATCTAACGACCGGATTTTTGTGTGGCCTCAGTAATCTTTTTTCTGTTTACTTTTGTCAAAAACCACGCAAAAACCCTGTCGGGTCTCGCTTTCTCTATACTCTAGTCGCGGCTTGGCTTTCGAGGAATGAGACCATGGTCGTAGGTAGGAGGATTATAGAGTGAGTATAATACATACAGACATGTTAAAAGGATGTATATAAAACTATGACATTCGCCTGGGTTTCACTTGCACTGGTTTATCTGTTTTTTCTCTTTTATATTGCCAGTTGGGGAGACAAAAACTCCCCCACCGCACGCTGGCTGACGTCCCATCCCGCTATCTATTCCCTTGCACTGGCCATTTACTGCACCGCCTGGACATTCTTTGGTGCGGTCGGATCTGCCAGTCGTGACACCTGGATATATCTGCCTATTCTTTTAGGGCCGGTACTGGTTTACGTGCTGGGCTATAAGTTTATTTATAAAATGACGCTGGTCAGTAAAAAGCAGCACATCAATACCATTGCCGACTTTATTGCCTCGCGCTACGGCAAACGTCAGGGTGTGGCGCTGTTGGTAACACTTATTGCACTGCTGGCGACCATTCCTTATATCGCACTGCAACTTAAGGCCATCGGTTCAACATTTCAGCTACTGACGCAGCAACCGAACAGCCACTTCATCATTATTGTGGCGACCCTGTTCATCGCTATTTTTGCGATTTATTTCGGCACAAAACAAACCGATGTCACAGAGTACCGCCGGGGGTTGATGCTGGCCATTTCGTTCGAATCCAGTATCAAACTGACCGCGCTGGTGCTGGTGGCCATTGTGGGTTACAGCGCCTGGCAAGCCACTGATAATCCTGAGCAGTTCAATACTTTTTTCAGCGACGAAGCCCTGTCGCAGTTCGGCTCTTACTCCTTTATATCCCAGACAATCATGGCCGCCGCGGCGGTAGTGTGCCTGCCAAGACAGTTCCACGTGGCAATTATAGATAACCTGAGCCTGGGGCACCTGAAAACAGCACGCTGGCTTTTTCCCCTGTATCTGGGGATCACCGCCGCAGTCATTCCGGTCATCGCCATTGCCGGTAATGCCATATTTGCAGGGCAGAATGTGGAGCCCGATACCTATGTACTGAGCATGGCAATTTACTCGGAGTCAGCGCTGTTGCAGATCATTGTCTTTATTGGCGGGCTGTCGGCCGCCACCGCCATGATCATCGTCGCCACACTGACCTTAAGTACCATGCTGACAAACGACGTGATCCTGCCGCGGGTTCTGCTAACCAAACACAGTAACCCGGGCAATAAAGATTATGGCCGGCGTATCCGGCTGATCCGGCGTATTGTCATTGGCCTTATTCTGTTGCTGGCTTTTCTGTACCACCAGCAAATGACCAATAGCCGTTCGCTACACTCCATCGGTCTGATTGCCTTTTCACTGGTGATCCAGCTCATTCCTGCCATTGTTGGCGGGCTTTACTGGAAACGTGCTCATGCTCATGGTGTGTATGCCGGTCTGGTTGCCGGACTGGTTACCTGGGTACTCTGGCTGGTGCTGCCGCTGGTGAATGACAGCGCGACCACATTGCAGCAAAACGAACAAATCAGCCAGGGAGCACTAATCAGCCTTGCTGCAAATTTTGCTGCCTACATCGGCTTTTCGCTTTTTGCTCCTGCAAGATTAGTTGACCGGATCCAGGCGGAAGCCTTCGTTTCTCCGGCAGATAACAGAACGGCATCGAACCGCCGGCACAACACCCATGTGACCATTGCTGACCTCATTACTCTGCTGTCCACGTTTATGGGCAGCGGCCGGTGTGAGCAACTGGTGGAAGAATATCAGCAACTGAATCACTGCAAAATTAACCGTGACGAAACGCCCGATGAATCTTTTATGGCCTTTTCCGAACGGGCACTAGGCGGTGTAATCGGTGCATCCAGTGCTAAAGCGTTAATCGACTCCATCCTGAAAGGAAAGAAGCTGGATTTTACCGAAATCATTAACTTCTTCGACGATACGACTCAGGCTATGCAGTTCAACATGACTGCCCTGCTCACTTCGCTGGAGAATATGGATCAGGGGATCAGTGTGATAGACAAGCACCTGAATCTGGTTGCCTGGAATAAACGCTATACCGCTTTATATAACTATCCTGACGGCATGCTGGCAGTGGGTACACCGATTGAAAAGCTGGTGCGGTATAACGCAGAGAAAGGTGAGTTCGGTGCCGGTGATGTGGAAATCCAGATAGAAAAACGGCTGGAACATTTACGCTCCGGTACGCCTCACCGGTTTACCCGCCAGCGCAGTGATGGCCGTGTGATTGAAATGGTCGGCAACCCGTTACCCGGCGGCGGCTTTGTAACCAGTTTCAATGACATCACCGGTCACATCGAAATTCAGCAGGCGCTGGAAGAATCGAACATCAACCTGGAAGCCAGAATTAAAAAGCGCACGGAAGAAGTACACTCCATCAATGCCGAATTGAGACTGGAAATAGAGCGTCGCTCTGAAGCTGAAAAAGAACTTATCCGCGCAAGAAAAGCGGCAGAAGATGCTAACGCCAGCAAAACCCGTTTTCTGGCGCTGGCCAGTCATGATGTTTTGCAGCCACTTAATGCGGCGAAGCTTTATGTGACCGCGCTCGAAGAAGCTGAACTTTCTGCACCGGTTAAAGATATCGTTACGAAGCTGAATCATTCAGTCACCTCCAGTGAAGCGCTTATCGGCACCCTGCTCGACATATCCCGTCTGGATCAGGGCGAACTGAAACCTTCTGTGGAAGCCGTACACCTTCCCGCCCTGTTGTCTCAGTTAACCGACGAAATGGGTATGCGGGCCAGGGAGAAAGGTCTTCAGTTACGGGCCAGGATCCGGGACTGCTGGGTACTCGGCGACAAAACCTTCTTGTACCGTATTGTGCAAAACTTGCTGTCAAATGCAGTGAAGTATACAGAATCCGGTAAGGTACTGCTCACCGTACGTCCCAGGGGCGATCGTGTGCTGATTGAAGTCAGGGACACGGGTATCGGTATCTCGTCTGAGCAACAGGGCATGATTTTCAGTGACTTTTACCGTACCCACGAATCCGCTGAACACGGTGTTGGCCTGGGTCTGGGAGTGGTACGCAGACTCAGTCAGCAGATGCAAAGTAAAATACAGGTGACCTCAGTGCCGGGCAAAGGCAGTTGTTTCACCCTGACCATGGGCCAGGCGTCGCCCCGCCGTCAGACTGATCCAACCAAACTGAGCCGTTCTTCAACCTTCAGAGGGGTCCGTGTATTGTGCGTAGATGATCAGCAGGAGAACCTGGATGCACTTCAAACCTTACTGGAAAAATGGGGAGTCACAGTCGTGCTGGCGAATAACTGGGACGACGCGATACGTCAGGCAGATATATTCTCGCCGCAAATTCTGTTAATGGATTATCAGTTAGGACCGGGCCAGAACGGGCTGGACCTGATTGAGGCTATCCGCCGGCATCTGAATATCGTCGTGCCGGCATCTCTTGTCACGGCCAATCATGAAGAAAGTCTGATTGCACAGTGTAAAGAACAGGGCGTGAACTACCTCACCAAGCCTTTAAAACCAGCCAAACTGAGAGCGTTATTACAAAGTTTGACCCGGCATATAAAAGATAGCCGCAGGGAGCCACGGCAGCAGTAGATTGCCGGCTGGCTCCGGAGAAGAAATTTACGCTTTGGGCGGGCTTTGCCCCTCGCCCTGAACGGGTGAAGTGGCCGGAACAGGCTGTACCGGCGTCTGGCTGTCTGCTGATTGCACGTTCGTACCGTTAGCGGCAGTGACCTTGCCTAATGTTCCCCAGCGCCCCTTGGGATTAACCAGAACAGGCCGGGTAAGAATAAGGTTATTCGGATACAGCACCGTTTCGCGATCCTGCGTGACCAGACGGGTGTTGAACAAATTGATGTCGGCTATGTAACCTTCAATGAAGTTGTCGCCATCGAGAATACGCACATAGTTCCCCCGCCGGTATGTCACATTCGTCAGCAGAATAAAGTATGCGGTAACGTTACTGATCAGCGACCAGTTCGCGAACAGGGCAACACCCAGTAAGGTAAGAATTGACGTAGACAGCACCAGCAGGCCGGAAATATCCACTCCCCAGGCAATCAGTATTAACGCCAGGGTGACAGTGGCACTTAAAATTCTGGCAGTAAACAACCCTTTCAGCGCACTGGAAGATTTGAGTTTACTCTTTTCTACATTCTTTTCGAGACGGGGGATGGCAAAACGGGTCATCAGCAAATAAAGCAACAGCATGACCGCTGTCCAAATCACGTTGGTCTGGTAAGTTTCCAGCCAGCGCGTCACTTGTTCCAACCACTGCATGGTAAGTTCCTGAACAGATGTTAATTGTCGCGTTTGCGGGGCACAAAAACCGGAAAAAAAGTAAACCGGACAACCCCTGACCGGGTTCCCTATACTGAGTTATCGACACGACAAAAAATGAAAATGACAAAGAGGCAAAATTATATCACCTCTTATGTCCGGTTCGTATTATATTATCAACTAAAGCTTTGGTCTGTCTGTGTTTTCATCCGCACCTGTTCGCCGGATGCAGCAGCCCTTATTCTACCATTACAGGTGTAATAAAAATTATGCGTATCGCAATTCTGTCCCGCAATCCTAAACTTTACTCCACCCGCCGGCTACTGGAAGCAGGCAGAGAGAAAGGCCATGAAGTCGATATTATCGACACCATGCACTGCTACATGGATATTACCAGTGCCAGGCCTTCAGTAAGGTACAAAGGTAAGCGGTTGCCGTTCTATGACGCGGTTATCCCCCGTATCGGTGCATCAGTCAGTTTCTACGGCACCTCTGTTGTCCGTCAGTTCGAAATGATGGGGACTTACAGTATTAACGAATCGGTTGCTATCAGCCGTTCGCGGGACAAATTACGTTCATTGCAGCTGTTATCCCGTAAAGGCATTGGTTTGCCACGTACAGGCTTCGCCCATCATCCGGATAACATTGAAGATCTGATTAAAAACGTGGGTGGCGCACCGGTGGTAATTAAACTACTGGAAGGTACTCAGGGTATTGGCGTGGTACTGGGGGAAACCCAGAAAGCCGCAGAGTCAATCATTGAGGCCTTTATGGGTTTGAATGCCAGCATTCTGATCCAGGAATACATCAAAGAAGCCGGTGGCTCTGATATCCGTTGTTTCGTTGTCGGTGATAAAGTGGTTGCGGCCATGAAACGCCAGGCGGCGCCCGGTGAATTCCGCTCTAACCTGCACCGGGGCGGCTCAGCCAGTCTGGTGCGCTTGTCACCGGAAGAAAGAAAAACGGCTATTGCAGCGGCAAAGACCATGGGTCTGAATTGCTGTGGTGTAGATATTCTCCGCTCTAACCATGGACCGGTGGTGATGGAAGTAAACTCGTCACCGGGTCTGGAAGGTATTGAAGCAGCCACCAAAAAAGATGTGGCGGGCATGATTATCGACTTTATTGCCAAATCAGCAAAACCGGGCAACACCCGTACACGAGGTAAAGGTTAATGGCAGAAAAAGCACTGGAAATTGGTGGTCAGCGTATTCTGCCCGGCGAAAGCAAAAAGATTGAGCTTGAAATGCCGCCGCTTTATACCGCTACCAACATGAGTATTCCGGTCTATGTAAAACGAGGTAAACGACCCGGCCCGACTATGTTCGTGTCGGCGGCTATCCACGGTGATGAACTGAATGGCATTGAAATTGTGGGCCGTCTTATTCATTCCAAAGCTATTGAAAGGCTTCGCGGAACACTTATCGCTGTTCCTATGGTGAATGTGTACGGTGTACTGAACCAGTCACGTTACCTGCCTGACCGCAGAGATCTGAACCGCAGCTTTCCAGGCAGCAAAAAAGGCTCTCTGGCAGGCCGTCTGGCGAACCTCTTTTTTAAAGAAGTGGTGAGTAAGTGTGATATCGGCATCGACCTGCATACCGGAGCCATACACCGCAGTAATCTGCCGCAGATCCGCGCGAATCTGGACGATCCGGAAGTGCTGGGAATGGCGAAAGCATTTGGTGTACCGGTATTACTGAACGCAGATTTGAGAGATGGCAGTCTGCGTCAGGCCGCCAGCGAAGATGGCGTAAAAATTCTGTTGTACGAGGCTGGCCAGGCACTGCGTTATGACGAGTTTTCTATCCGCGCCGGCGTAAGAGGCATTATTAACACCATGCGCCACGTGGGCATGCTGAACAAGAGTCGCAGTAAAGGTCACGACATTAAGCGCTTTATTGCCAGAGAAAGTGGCTGGGTGCGGGCACCGGAAAGTGGTCTGGTGAATCATATCGCCCAGTTAGGTGACCATATTGTTAAAGGTGACAAGCTGGCGACGATTTCCAATCCTTTCGGTGAGGTACTGGAAATTATGTACAGTCCTATGGATGGTGTAATTGTAGGTAAGCAGAATATTCCGCTGGCGCAGGAAGGCGAAGCGATTTATCACATCGGCTACTTCAAACAACCGGACACGGTGGCTGAACACGTAGAATTACTACAGGATAACCTGGTAACAACCGAACAATCCCAACCATAGGTTGACTACCTTTGTTAGAGGAACACTGATGCAAGAGCAACAAAAACGCTTGATAGGTGCACTGGAATATTGTGATTTACCCGAGCTGACCATTAACGACCTGACAATCCGGGTCGATACGGGGGCGGCAACGTCGTCATTACATGTCGATAATATCGACGAGTTCGACCGTGACGGCGATTTATGGGTGAGTTTCGATATTCATCCTGACATTCACAATGTAGACAGCATTGTGCGCCGTGAGGCGAAAGTCGTCGCCCGCAAGAAGGTGAAAAGCTCCACGGCAACCCTGGAGCGCAGATATGTTATCGACACGGAAGTGGTGATGTCCGGTGAAGCCTGGCGGATCCAGTTAACACTCACCGACCGGCGTGAAATGACTTATCTTATGTTGTTTGGCAGAGAAGCCATGAACGGGCGCTTTATTGTAGACCCGGAACATGAGTTTATTCTGACGGAAAAACGTCCCGCCGGATAATTATTTCGGCGGCTCGAGCTCAAGCTGGGAGGCAATCAGTACCGCCTGTGTACGGTTGTTAATACCCAGCTTCTTAAAGATAGCGGTGACATGTGCTTTCACCGTTGCCTCTGCGATATCCAGGTTATAGCCAATTTGCTTATTCAGCAAACCATCCCGCATGTAACACAGCACTTTGTACTGAGAAGGTGTTAACGACGCCACTTTATCTGCCAGTTCGGAAAACGCTTCGTCGACCTCTTCAATCTTTTCACTCACCGATTCCGGTAACCAGATATCACCGTCAAGAATAGACTGCACAGCATTAGCGATATCGCCGGAACTGGCTGTTTTCGGAATAAATCCCAGCGCGCCTACACCGACAATTTTAGAGATAATGGCAGCGTCCTCTGTACCGGAGACAACGGCTACAGGAAGCTCGGGATAAAGTTTACGGATGTGTACCAGACCAAACATGTCATGGCTGCCGGGCATATGTAAATCGAGAAGAAGCAGGTCGATATCTTCTTTTTCGAGGATATCGACCGTGGTAGTCAGATCGCCGGCTTCCCGTAGAATGAGATCCGGCAGGGTTAACGATAACGCTCCCCGCAGTGCATCCCGGTACAGCGGATGGTCATCAGCAATCAGCAGCGTTATCATTCTTTTCCCTTATTTGTTTAAGCGCTCCTCGATGAGTGTATCAACAACGGAAGGATCCGCCAACGTTGAGGTATCACCAAGTTGCTCATGCTCGTTAGCGGCAATCTTACGCAGAATGCGGCGCATAATCTTACCTGAGCGAGTTTTAGGCAGTCCGCGGGACCACTGAATCATATCCGGTGTGGCAATCGGGCTCAGTTCCTGACGTACCCACGCACGAAGTTCTTTCGTCAACGCCTCGTCCGGCTCAATACCTTCGTTAGGGGTAACGTACACATAGATACCCTGCCCTTTGATATCGTGGGGATATCCCACCACCGCAGCTTCAGCCACTTTAGGGTGAGCCACCAGCGCACTTTCAATTTCAGCAGTACCTAAGCGGTGACCGGAAACGTTCAGTACATCGTCCACGCGACCTGTGATCCAGTAGTATCCGTCTTCATCACGACGGGCACCGTCACCGGTAAAATACACGCCTTTGTAGGCACTGAAGTAAGTCTGGATAAAGCGCTCGTGGTCACCGTAAACAGTACGGGCCTGGCTTGGCCAGCTGTCTTTAATCACCAGGTTCCCTTCAGCGGCACCTTCCAGATCATTACCGTCTGCATCAAACAGCGCAGGCTGGATGCCAAAGAACGGACGGGAAGCCGAACCAGGCTTAAGTGGCGTCGCACCCGGCAGCGGAGTAATCATCATGCCGCCGGTTTCTGTTTGCCACCAGGTATCCATAATGGGACAACGGCTCTGACCAATCACGCGGTAATACCATTCCCATGCTTCAGGGTTAATTGGCTCACCCACAGACCCTAACAGACGCAGAGAAGACAAATCGCAACCTTCCACCGGCGCTTCACCATGGGCCATCAGGGCGCGGATTGCAGTAGGTGCTGTGTACAGGCTGTTCACCTTGTACTTTTCTACTACCTGAGCAATACGGCGTACGTCAGGGTAAGTAGGCACACCTTCAAAGAATACCTGAGAAGCACCATTGATCATCGGTCCGTAAACCATATAGCTGTGACCTGTGATCCAGCCCACATCCGCTGTACACCAGTAAATGTCATCTTCACGATAATCAAAGGCGTACTTAAAGGTCATAGATGAATACAGCAGGAAACCACCGGTAGTATGCACCACACCTTTTGGCGTGCCGGTTGAGCCTGATGTATACAGAATAAACAGCGGGTCTTCCGCGTTCATGACTTCCGGTTCGCACTGGGCTGAACAGTCTTCAGTAAGCTCGTCCCACACCACATCAACGTCGCTGTTGTAGTTAACATCGCCGCCGGTCAGCTTGTGTACAATGACATTAGTGATAGACGGGCACGCACCGTTAGCCAGCGCTTTATCTACATTCACTTTAAGAGGGACAGAACGGCCTGCACGGCGGCCTTCATCACAAGTAATAACAACTTTAGCTTTACTGTCGTTAATACGGTCCGCGATTGCATTAGGCGAGAATCCGCCGAAGATAACAGAATGCACCGCACCGATACGGGCACATGCCAGCATGGCATAAGCAGCCTGCGGTACCATAGGCATGTATACCGCAACGCGGTCGCCTTTACCGACACCCAGCTTTTTCAGGCCGTTTGCCAGTTTACATACTTCGTAATGCAGTTCCTGATAAGTGATTTCCTGGCTGTCTTCAGGGGAATCACCTTCCCAGAACAACGCCGTTTTCTTTGCATTCTTCGCCAGGTGGCGGTCGATGCAGTTGTAGCTGGCGTTGATTTCGCCGTCTTCGAACCACTTGATTGAAACGTTATCTGCGCCAAATACCGTATTCTTGGTTTTAGTTGGTTTCTTGTACCATTCTAACGTTGAAGCGTACTCTGCCCAGAAGCCTTCCGGGTCTTCTACAGAGCGCTTATACATCTGATCATACTGCTCTTGCGTCAAATGCGTGTTTTCCAGAATGTTGTCCGGTACAGGATACGTCTTGCTGGCAGTCATGGATAATGCCTCCGATGTCATGTTAATCCAGTAATAATTGTCTGTTAAACAGGGTAGCCATTCTAAGGTAAAGCAAAATGAGACTTTGGTCTTAGCGATTTTGCTCTTTTAAGACAAAAAGATACAACCTTAGTCTCATAGACCAACAGCCAGTTTTTTAATTCAGAGGAATACATCCTCTTTTGAAAAAATAACGAAAAAATCACAATTATCTTACCTTTAACCTGACTGCGTAAAAGAAGATAATCCGGATAAATTGCTCAACAGACCCGATGAACAAAAGCTGAAAGTATTCAGGTAAACAGTGCCACCCTCACCGGCTATTTGCGCAACTGATAGTGAATATCACGCAGACAGCAGACGGGTGGCAGGATGCCGCTAAATTTGCCTCAGAACTTAAAGATCACACCGGCACGTGCAACCACGGTTGTGAAGCTTTCAAAGTCAGAACCATACTCAGTATCGAAGTGAGTTAACTGAGCAAAAGTGGTTAAGCCTTCGGTAGCCTGATAGCCATAGTTAATATAGGCAGTCGTGTTTTCGTTCAGGCTGGTTGCAGACAGGCGATCACGGTCACCGGAGTCTACCGACGCACTACCGTAACCTACTTTCACGTTATGCCCTGCTGCCGGCGTCCAGCTTGCGTACATCATATAGCCACTCTCTGAGAAGCTTTCGCTAACCACACCGCCACTTAATGTCACTGCCGGCGCTACACCCAACGCATTCTGGTTGTTCAGTGCTTCACCGGTGTAGTATTCACCATTCAGGCTAACCGCTCCGAAGTTAAGTGTTGTGTACACTTTAAAGAGGTTGGCATCCTGGTTACTGCCTTCAACATAGCCCGGCTCATCTTCAAACTGCAGTTCGGCTACGTGTGCCGCAAAACCGATGACGTGGCCGGATATTTTGTAGTTAGCATCTACAGCGAAGCCCGGCATACCACCCAGCTCATTATTATTCACACCGCTGCTACTCAGGTTACGGCCCTTACCGGTGATTGCGCCGGTCAGGGTTAAGTTATCAACTTTATAAGTTGCACCCGCTTCCATGGCGAGGAAGCCGGAATTACCTGCACGGTAACCATTACCAACCCAGTTGTAGCTGCCGCTGGATTTGATCCCTGATGCAGTAGACCATTTCTGGCCGGCAAACAGCGTCAGATTATCGCTGTAATCGTAATAAAGCGTTGCCAGACGAAGTCTTGGCTCCTGCGCCTGCAATGCGGTTTGGTTAGTAAAGCCGTCTTCACCATCAATGAAATCCAGCTCAAGTACTCCGCGAATTTTATCGTGCTTCATATTGAGGGAGAAACGGGACTGAGAAGCCTGGAAAGAAGTAGACTGGGATTCCAGATAATTCGTTTCTTGCGCAGTTGCAGGGGCACCGCCGAAAATATCCGTTCTCAGTGCATGTGTTGGTGCAACATGACTGTAAGTACTTCCGTAACTGCCGACACCCTGACTGGATGTCACGACTTCCGTTTTGATCATGCCTTTGAAGCTGAAATCATAAGCGTAGACAGGGCTACCCGCCAGGATAAGTGCGCACGAGGCTGCAATGCGTGTATACATGTGTTTTCTCCCGATTCATTTTTAAAATCAGATTTGGTTTTTAAATGGTGTTCTTTTTTCTTATTGAGGATAAAGCGAAGGGACGAACAGGTACGTCACCCTCAACCTTCTAACGAAAAATTAACATTAACAAAACAATTTCATTGTGAGACAAATTACAGCGGATTACCCTATAAATCATGAATGTTGCGACCAAAGTCTTACGATTCAGGGAGGATACGAACCTTTTCCGGCTCATTTATTGTTTTTGCTGTGACTTAATAAAATCAGTCACTTAATTATTGTTGATGAACCCGGATTCTGCGAGCTTTTTGCGGTGTAATCTGCATTTTCCGGCGGGGATGACAGGGCCGCTTCAGATTGATGTGAAGCGGCGGAATGTAAATCACTGTGAAATAAAAATCACAGACAGCGGCATAACAAAGAACAATCCGGCAATATAAGCAGCACCGTAAATTTTACGCTCTGCTGCCAGACCGGCCAGTGATGATGACAGACTGAGTGGAATGTTACGCAGAAAGGGCAGACCAAATATCAGCAGCACTGAAAAGATATTAAATAACAGATGCACCAGCGCAATCTGCATGGCAACACCACCCATCGGGCCAGTCACCGCCAGCGCAGCGATAAGCGCGGTAATACAGGTACCGATATTTGCACCCAGTGTAAACGGATAAATATCACGGGCTTTCAGAATGCCACTACCCACCAGCGGAACCATCAGTGACGTGGTGGTAGACGATGACTGGACCAGCACTGTCATTACAGCCCCGGAGGTAATGCCTGATACCGGCCCTTTGCCGATACTGGTGTGCAGAATATCTTTCGCCCTGCCTACCATAAGCACTTTCATGACTTTTCCCATCAGTGTGATTGAAGCCACAATCAGCAAAACACCCAGCAGGATTTTAACGACCCCGGGATACACAGACGGCAGGAACATCAGGCCCTCTGTGACCCAGTGTACAACCGGTTCAGTGACCGCCTTTACCGGATTCACGCCGGACATTGCCACACTGTTGTCCATCTGCAGCAGCGAGACAAGATACTGACTGCTTTTTTCTAATATCCCTGTCGCCATTTCCAGCGGCAGGAAAATCATCACCGACATAACATTAAAGAAATCATGAATTGTCGCGGCATGGAAAGCCCGTCTGAACTCATCTTTGCGGGCTACATGCCCCAGGCTCACTATGGTGTTGGTAATACTGGTACCGATATTCGCTCCCATTATCATCGGCACAGCAATAGGTACGGGCAACCCGCCTGCAACCATGGCAACTATGATGGAGGTCACCGTGCTGGATGACTGAATGAGGGCGGTACTGACCATGCCAATGATCAGGCCCATCACCGGATTTGAGGCAAATTCGAATAAACCCCGCGCATGGTCAGCGGTGGCGAATTTAAAGCCACTGCCAATCATCGATACTGCCAGCAGCATCAGATAAACCAGGGCAAGGAGTACAAACCAGTTTTTTATTGAATGACGTGGCGTTCCTGCCGCAACCGTCGGTTCCATGTTGGTATGGGATAGCGTCATAATAAAGCATACACTCACTTATGTTCAGATAAGCAAGTGTATGGCGGATTTATGACAGCGAAATGAACGCGGCAGTCATGCCTCAGAAAGGAACAGGATACGCTCTGTAAACGTCTTCGATTTGGCGCAGTACGGCAGAATCCAGCGTTAAATTAAACGCATCAATGTTCTCTGCCAGTTGCGCTTCAGTAGTGGCACCGATGATAGTTGCAGTGACTCCCGGTACCTGCTGACACCAGGCCAGCGCCAGTTGCGAAGGTGTAATCCCTGCACGGCAAGCAATTTCCACATAACGCCGTGTTGCATCGTGGGCCGGCTGCTTATCACGGAACAGACCCTGACGCTGAACATACGTCCAGCGGGATCCTTTCGGTCTCGCATCGTCCAGATATTTACCGGCCAGCATTCCCGTTGCTAATGGTGACCATGGCAAATAAGCAATATCTTCCAGGTGGCACATTTCAATCAGGTAGGGTAGATCCTTTCCGTGCAGCAGGCTGAACTCGTTCTGAATGGATACCGGTTTCGGTATACCCATTTCATCACATAGACGCAGGAAAGTATGAATGCCCCAGGGCGTGTCGTCAGACAGTCCCCAGTGACGGATTTTACCGGCGTCGATGGCGGTTTTCAGACCGCTGAGGATATTGCGCATTCCTTCCGTTTCTTTTTCTTTATCGAAGGTGGTGGGATCCACTTTGCCTGGCCAGTGTTTACCGAAATGCGGAGAGGTACGGTTCGGCCAGTGCAACTGGTACACATCAATGTAGCTGGTCTGCAAACGCTTCAGCGAACCTTCAATGGCAATACCAATATTCTCAGCGTTGATAATATCGCCGTTGCGGATCCAGCTGATACCGCTGCCTGCGATCTTGGTCATGATGATGAGCTCTTCACGCTGGCTCTGATTGCGACTCAGCCAGTCGCCCAGTTGACGCTCCGTATCACCGGATGTCGGCTCGTTCGGCGGTATCGGGTACATCTCAGCGGTATCAATGAAGTTTACGCCCCTGGACAGTGCCAGAGCCATTTGCCCGTCAGTATCCTGCTGGGTATTCTGGATGCCCCAGGTCATCGTACCCAGGCACACTTCAGAGACTGACAGCCCGCTGCTGCCCAACGTTGTATATTTCATATCGCAGTTAACCTGTTTCTCATTCATTTTTGGTGTGGCTGTCTGCCGCTTAGCCTCATTTCGCTACAGAATTCTGTTCCTGAAGCCGGGCTTCGGCTTTCGCCAGCTTTTTCTCGATATCCCTGCGGGATTCCACCATCTCGTTTGCCAGCTCAGCAAGCGACTTAAATTCAGCAAACCCGAGCTGCCGGGTATCAATTTTCTGATATTGCCTTTTACAACGGTAAAAGAACATGACGAAATTAGCAAAAGCACGGTGAAATGTGGCGAAGCTTTTGACCAGCAGTAAAATCAATGCGATGGATGTCACTGCCGCAATCGACAAACTGTACACCCTGACTTTATTTTGCTGATCGGTGATCAACGGCTGCAATGCGGTTTCCACACTTCGCAGCTTGTCTTCCACATCATGGGCCTGACGCCTGAAGGCTCCCTGCAGGCCATCATTATGGGTGACGCCCATTGTCGTAACCGCGTCAGCCAGTTGATTAAACACCCGGGTGTACTCTGCCGTCAGGGTTTGTGCCTGCCCGTCATTACTGATCACCGCCGCATGCTGCAACTTTTCAAGGGCCTGACGTACAGCCTGACGGTGAAAGCTTTCACGGGTCAGTAGATAATTGCGGGTAGCCAGTTGCAGGGCAACTTTCAGCTGATAAGCCTCACTACCATAGGCAAAGAATGGCACCCGAGACATGTCATCCTCTATGCCGGTGAGTTTGCCCTGAAAACCGGACTGGCGGGTTAATCCCAACTGACTTTGCAGAGTAACCACTTCACGGAACAGGCGCTGGTAATCATGCATGCTTTGCGCAAGTTCGCCGGTTTGCTCTACCGGCAACGCATAGTCGGCCAGCAACGGCGACAACCCGGCAAGATCATTATTAAACCGCTCGGAGCGCGCCGTGAACCGGTGATAGTAGTCCATCTGATGTCGCAGCAGGAAGTCCTTTTCGTGACGTCTTAATTGCAACAACTCCTGCTCCAGATGCAGCAATAAATTGTGTTGCTCATGCAAATGAAAGAGGCGCTTAGTGAATAAATGCTGATTTACCACCAGCAAACTCATTCCTGATACGCAGATCAGGGTCATCAGCATCAGGCGGGACTTAATGGAATCAAATCTCATGGCGAACACCATTTTTGTGGAAACATCTCAGGGTAACGCAGCTATGTGAAGGGATTGTTGCATGCGTCTGTCACTACCCGGCATTTTGCGATTCAACATAAGCATATGGGGGTAACCCCCTATAGCGGCGCAAAAAGCAAACAGCGACACTGTGTTTACAAAAGCAAAAAGCCGGAATCAATACTGGCTGGTAAACAACAAAGTGACGGAGCGACAAAATGAAAAAATTCACCCTCTCGGCCTTAGCGGCGGCGATGATAACACTTCCGGCAAAAGATGCACTTGCTGATGCGTACATTGGCGAACAAATGCAAACTACACTGACAACACTGGCTGAAAATACGCCTGTGATGGCTGTAGTCACCTACGAACAGCTGGACCCGCTGGCAGAAACCCAAATCCGCCAACTGCTCGATTTAGGCATTACAGAGGGTGTGCAGTTTAAAACGCTCCCCATCATCGGTGTACTGGCAACCAAATCTCAAATCGAACAGATTGCCGCGATGGACGGAGTGCGCTCTGTATTTGCCAACCGTCCGGTGAAATTTTTCAATGATGTTTCCCGACAAATCACAGGCGTTGACCAGCTACAAAGTGACGACTTTATTACCCGCAACGGTATGAGCTTCACGGGTAAAGGCGTCACCATTATGGTGAACGACTCAGGTATTGATGCTACCCATCAGGATTTGTTTTTCGGCGATAAAGTCGTGGAAAACGTGCAGGCAGCCACCCATGCTCAGGCGCTGTCTCTCACCGGTGTCACCAACGGATTTACATTAACAGGTCAGCCAAATACAGATCTGAATTCAGGTCACGGTACCCATTGCGCCGGCACCATTGCAGGCACCGGCGTTATGTCTGACGGCAAGCACAAAGGGGCCGCACCGGATGCGGATCTTGTGGGTTACGGTTCAGGCGGCGGAGTGCTGATTCTTGATTCACTGGGCGGTTTTGATTTCGCTATCAGCAATTTATACAGCTATGACAGTCCGATTAAAGTTATCAGCAACTCATGGGGTTCCAGCGGCAAGTACGAACCACTGGGGCCGGTTTCCATGGCAACTTATAAAGCCCATAAACTGGGGATCCTGAGTGTATTTGCTGCCGGTAACGATGGTCCCGGTGAAGACTCTCACAACCCTTACGCCCAAATCCCCTGGGGAATGTCAGTGGGTGCAGGCGACAAATCAGGCAAACTGGCAGACTTCTCATCACGGGGGCTGGCTTCAGAGTCCGGCTCATTCACGATGCCTGACGGCACCGAATGGACGTACAACAATGATGTGACCATTGTTGCTCCGGGCGTGGATATTATCTCTGCACGGGCATCTACCAACCTTGTTGCCAATGGGGGCGATGCCGACCTTGGCGCGATGGAAGCCGGGTACGTGCCCTTCTACACCATGATCTCAGGTACGTCCATGGCCACACCCCATGTTGCCGGCATTGTTGCACTCATGCTGGAAGCTAACCCTGAACTGGATAATCTGACGATCAAAAAACTGCTTCAGGACACAGCAACGAATATGCCGGGTTACGAGCGCTGGGAAGTAGGTGCCGGCTATGTGAACGCAAAGGCCGCCGTGGCTGCTGCTCTGGATTACGATATGGACTACAGCGTTACCGTTAACAACCTAGCAGAAAAAACCTTTAATACCAATGCCCTCACCACTGAGTCTGATGATGTGACCACTCTGGATGTGTTCTATTCACCAGTGGGTGAACCTGATATTCAGTATTTTGAAGTGGGTGACGATGTTGCGCTGGTAAAAGCAGCCGCATCCACGCTGGCGAATCTTACAAAACTGGTTCTGGTTGCCCCTGACGGTACGGAGTATTTCGGCAATCTCACCACACCGGTACTGAGTGAAAACATGCGTGTTTCTGCCCCCGGCATGGCCGGCACATGGGGCGTCTATGTATACGGTTTGACGTCATTATCCGGTGTGCAGGCTGACCCTCTGGGCCTGACCAACGGACCCGGCCTGCCGGAAAGCTTTTCTGTTGATGTGACTTACCAGCTGTCAGGCGGGTTTCAGGGCATGGATGATGTGGAAGGTCACCCTTACGCCGGCGCCATCGAATTTGCCGTCAGCGAACGCTTAATGGATGGTCTGAGCCCGAATAAGTTTTCTCCTGACAGCCAGCTTAAACGTCACGGTTTCGCGACTTACGCTGTTATGGGCGGTGCCGTAAGACAATATCGTGATTTGTTAAACGAACCGGCTCAGGGGCATTCGGGTATCCCGAAATCGAAAAAACCTTATATGGAATCTGTTCTGGTGAGTGGTGGTGCACTTAAAGATACCGACGGCTCCCAAAACCCCGTTTTGTTGGCTGACATGGATGTTGCCAACACTTACGGGACCTACAAGCGACTAGATGCTGCGTATTCCTTTGTTCAGATGCTTGGTCTTCAGGATGTGGCGACCGCTTTTGATCCTGCTGACGATATCATCGTTGAATATAAAGGAGAGCAAATTGTGCTCGCCGATCAGGATTCAATTCCTGATGAGCTGAAAGGCTATGTGCAACTGGCAATCACGTTGTCGCTGGTCAATGTTGAATTCGGTCTGACTCAGGGTCAGTTCGACTTAACACCGTCACTGACAGCCAGCTTTGATCCGGATGGCATGATAACACGGGCGCACTACGCAGTATTGGCTTCACGTTTCTTCACCCAGTACTACCAATAAAGTACCAGAAGCGTGGTAGTTATACTTGCTGCCACGCCACATCTGGTTTATTTTTAATCAATAGTTATGAGGTGACAACATGAAAGCAAAAGTAGTTCGCACGCTGGCCATCGCAGCCGCACTGTGTTTAACGATGGCACCAATGGCGAACGCCGTTGCTGTACTTCCCGATACCATTACCGTAACAGACAACCAGTTAAAAGCATCTGTTCAGGTGAGTAATACCATTGCCGTTGACCTGACCGTCAGTTTCGAAAAAGTCATTGGCCTGAATGCCAATACATTATCGGTCAGTGCAGAGTTACTCTCGCCGCTGGACAGTGCCATCACAGACAGGCTGGGTTCGACTCTGATTGCACCGGCTGCTGCATTTCCGGTTATCGTGTCGCTGACACCGGATCCTGACAGTGGTTTTGCCTTCGAAGGCGTGGCCACCGTAGAACTGTATACCAAAGCAATTCATTACACTCCGGATTTGCCTTTGCGTCTGTTTACTTCACACGCAGACGGCACTTTCGAAGATATCACCACGCTGGTATCTGCCGGCAGTATCCGTGCCCGTGGTAACACTGGTAAGTTTTCTGACTTCATGATCCTGCTCGACACCCGCACACCGGCAACCATTGTGGCAGACAAAGCCGCAGCACTGGATGCCTTCGTCAACGCGCAGAGTCATTCAATTTCAGCCCCGCTGCTGAGCACCGTGGAAAGCTTACTGTCTTCTTTGTCACTGGCCGTGTCTTCGCAGGATTACGATACCGCCCTGGAAGAGACTGACGCCTTAATTACCGTGATTGAAAACAGTGACAAAGGTGCCATGCCGGATGTGTGGCAGGCATCAGACAGCCTGACAAATGTAAAAGGCGAACTGTTGTCCTCGCTGACCAGCCTGCGCTACGCGTTGCGGGTAATGTAAGGACCGGAATCATTTCACTATGCCTTTACAGTTAGCCATTGCCGGGCAAAGCGGTATTGTGACTGAACACAAGCTGCTGCCCGGCCGCCGCTATGTTCTCGGACGCAGCGAGCAGGCCGATATCATTATTCCCCACCCCCAGGTGTCACGGGAGCATGCACTGTTATGTGCTGAGAACGATGACAACTGGTCGCTGGACGATACCAGCAGTACCGGCTGCTACCTTAACGGACAACCGGTGTCGTCAATGCGTCTCGGCGATGCCCAGGTGCTGCACTTCGGCCCAGTAGCCTGTGAAGTGAAGCGGTTGAGCGACGACATCACCTTGCGCACTGATTCCGTTTCCGTATGGCGGCAACAACGATTAAACCAGCTGAAACAGGATCTGTCAGATTGCGACGACACCCGTTCACTGATTGAGATGGTGCAGAACTGCTTTACTCAAACCCTGCATTGCGAAAGGGCTGCCGTCATCTTTTGCGACCGTCAGGCCAATATCAGCTTTGCCGACGGACATCCTGAGTGGATGAACGAGAACCGCTTTACCGGCAGCCGCACTGTGATCCGCAACGCCATTACGCAGGGTGAACCGCTTGCCATCGGCAATATCAGTGCAAAGCCTCAATATAATCAGCAAGCCAGTGTGCTGAACAATCATATATGCGCGGCTGTGTGTATTCCTCTTATCAGTGATCACGGTGTGACTGGTGTACTGTATGGAGACAACACAAGCGGCAGGCAGTATTTTACCGGCACAGAAGTGGCTTTTGCCCGCCAGATCGCGGATATTTTGTCATTACGTTTGTTATTCCTTTCTATCGAACATAAACTAGCCTTGTTACGTCGTTCCTGAATTTATCCTTTTTCAGGATAATAAGGCTGGTTTTGCAGAATAATAATAATGGTGCGGCCCATGGTGACGCACTGGCTACTCAGCAATTGCAGAACGCTTCTCTTCTCGAGGCAGGTACAGTCCTGTCTGATCGTTTCCGTATCATTTCACACTTAGGTCAGGGCGCTCAGGCCAGCGTTTACTTCGCCTGTGACATGCTTCTGGATACACAGATTGCGCTGAAATATATCCCGGGCGCAAACCGCCACCCGGAAAAAATGGAAGTATTGCGCAATGAAGTCCTCACAGGACGGAAATTGCAACACCCGAACATTATCCGCATCCATGACATCTACACCCATCACGCTGATGCCTTTTTTACCATGGCCTATGTTGCCGGTGAACCACTTTACGTGCGTCTCAATCAGCCGGTTACTGCCCGCCAGTTTGAACAGTGGAAAGTGTCATTATTGCAGGCCGTGGCGGCCTGCCATCACAGCGGGATCCGCCACGGTGATTTAAAGCCTGATAACATTCTGATTGATGAGGAAGACAATCTGGTGCTGATTGACTTCGGCATTGGTCAGTCGGTTAACAGTGCGGAGCAGACCAGCGGTCATGAAAGCTTTACTGCACCGGAAATTCTTCAGACCGGCATACCGGCAGCCACATCAGATGTTTATTCAGCTGGCAAAGTGCTGGCGCTGGCGCTGGATGCGGTAATTTTCTCAGCGAAATCTATTCAGGACCGACGATGGGAACGGCGACAGCGGAATATGCTCAAAGCCATGACTGCCGTACCACCGCTGAAAAGGCCGGACATTGATACCCTGTTAACGCAGACGGAAGAAAAAAAACGCGGTCGGGCAGGCAGAACTCTGCTTGTGGCTTCTGCAGTGCTGCTCGTTGCTTTGACCGGGCTCTACCCGGGAACCCGCTCAGCAGCCCCTGTACTCACGGGCACCCAACGGGTTGTGATTGTCTCCGCGCCGGATGTACCGGTTCTGAGTGTCATAAGTGCAATGACTGCCCTCCCCTTCAGTACTTCACCTCAGTTTGATGTGCTGGACCCCGGAGAAACGGCTGAGATCAGCCGGAACTTGTCGTTAAAGCCGCTGCAAAACCGGGACGACCGTACTGACCTTGCCATCACTCTGGATGCCGGAGTCGTTATTGCCCTGGATGCCTCAGAAGCATCATCATCCACCTGGCTTATCAGAGCGACCGGGTATGCAGGTATCTCTGATGACGTATTGTTTGATCTGGCCACCCCCTTCTCGGCTGACACACTGACCGGAGATGCCGCCAGGTTTGCCGGTGAATTATCTGAAGCGCTGGCCGGAGTGACAGATACACCATCAGACGTGCCGGACATGGCGTTTATAAGTGATGTGGTTGCAACTATGTCCCCCTCATCCCCGGGTACCGCGGCAGAAGCACTCGCCAGTCTCCGGCAGTCCGCACCAGACTATCCGGCAGGCTGGGTACTGTCAGCAGAGGAAGCGCTGAACAATAATGATCTGGCCTCGGCCCGCATCTATCTGGACAGATTGTCAGAGCTGTCAAACTCTGAGCCTTACTGGCAGTTGAAAGGCCAATATATCCGCGCATTGCTCAACGATGATGCCAGTCTTGCACTTGAAGCAATAACCTTGCTGACTGACCGCTTTCCCGGTCGTGCAGAGTTACTGGCAGAAAAAGGAATGGTGCTGGAATGGAACGGTGATGCCGCCGGCGCCATGCAAGCCTGGCTGCAGGCAACAGAGAAAGCCCCCGGCAATGGTCAGTACTGGTTTGAACTTGCCCGCCTTAAAATCATTAACGGAAATATTAACGAAGCTATCAATAACGAGCTGACCAAAGCCCTCGTTGCATTCCGTATCAGGGGCGACAAAGAAGGCGAAGGGCTGGTATTAAATGCTTTTGGCGTGGCACACCTCAGACTGGCGGAATACGAAGCTGCCAGCCGCTATTTTACTGATGCACTCATGCTACGTACGGCAGATACTTTCCCTGCTCAACGGGCAACCACACTTGCTAACCTCGCCAATGCATCGGCAGTACTGGGTAACTACGACACAGCAGAGGAAGCTCTGAATGAAGCATCAGATATCCTCGCCGATTTGGGTGACGACGAAGAGCTTGCTCACGTGCTTGATACACTGGGGTTCCTGTTCGAAGAGCAGGGACAGTACGCTAGGGCACTGATAAATTACAAAAGAGGTCTGGATATCCGTGCGTCCGGTAACAATCAGAGTGAAAAAGCGGCCAGTATGAGTAATGTGGCCTACATGCATTTTCTCACCGGCGACTTTTCACTTGCAGATATTTACTGGCAGCAGGCGCTGAACCAATTCATGGAAGCGAAAGATAAAGCCCATACTATCCGTACGCAGCAAAATATGGCCCAGTTGTCGCTGGTAAAAGGTGACTGGATAGCAGCAGGAAGGTTGCTGACCCGTACAGACGGCGCTTTGACTGAGGCAATGCACCATGAGCAGATGATCAATCACCTGCTCTACAGCTACCTGAACTTTGTTAAAGGTGATCTTGAGCAGAGTTTTACCCGTCTGGCAGAGGCCGAAGCGCTGGCAGTAGATACAACAGACGCCCGCTCGCTGGCCGAGATCACGCTGTGGCACGGTGAGGTTTGCCTGCTGATTGCTGACTTTACCTGCCTCACCCGGCAAATCAATAAAGCCACAGGTTCAGTCACCCCCGAAATGACCGAACAGATGGCGGTGCTGAACTGGCTGAAGCTGGCAAGCTCATCACAGCAAGCCGGCAATACTGTGACACTGACCGGTGATCAGCTCACAACGTTGTTTCCCGGCAATATTCCGGTACTGACAGAAATAAAAATTGCACTGGATCTGCAACAACGCCTGAACCTTGATAAAGACAGTCCACTGATGCAGCGGGCTCAAGCCCTGGTGAAGCCTGTTTATTATCAGTATTATCTGCAACTGCTTTACTTGCAGGCTGAAGCCGGAGAAGACGTCGCCGGGAAGCTGGAACAGGCGCTGGCCGCTCACCCTGATTACTGGCGCAGCCATCTCTATTACCGGGTGCTGAAAGGTGAGCGCAATACGCAGCTTGCCAGCGAGTCTCTTGAGATTTGGTTATCCCGTCTGACAGAAGATCAGGCCAGACAATACAGGGTGACGTATCTTGAGCAGTGAACAGCAAACACTCATTGACGATATTCTCCGTCAGCAGCAATACCTCAGAAATCGTCTGGACGAAGAACAGCAGCAGCTAACCCTGATGGCCAAACGTTTGTGGGCACAGCAGGAAGCGGATAAGGCCAATTTGTCCCGTGAACTCCACGATGGTGTGGGCCAGTTGCTTACCGCCCTCACCCGCCGTCTGCATACATTGAGTGCCGCTGATCCGAAAATGGCAGAGCTTGCTGAACTGGCTAACCTGGCACTTGAAGACGTAAGGCAGCTGTCCCGCATGATGAGTCCCGTCATTCTTGATGATCTGGGGCTCAAACCGGCGCTGAAATGGTTATGCCGCTCCCTGTTTGAAGAAGAGGCTATCCAATGTCGCTGTGAGATAACGATAAATTGTGATATCAGTAAAGATATCAGCACCCTGATTTTTCGCATCGCTCAGGAAGCATTGACCAATACCCTGAAACACAGCGAAGCTGAACTTGTGACGGTGCGGCTGCAAAACAGTTACAACACCATCCGCCTTGAAATCAGTGACAACGGGAAAGGCTTTCAGACCGGCCGCGTAAAGCAGGGTGTAGGCTTAACCAGTATTGCCGATCGTGCCAGGGCCTTTGATGCTACTCTGGAAATAGCATCCGCCTCCGGTGGCGGTACAACAACCACAGTGGTGATCCCTCTATGACTATAAAAATCGTGCTGGCAGATGATCATGTCATTATGCGTCAGGGGCTTATTCAGATGCTCGAAGCAGACGGTCAGTTTACTGTCACCGGCGAATGTGGTGACGGCGTGAGTCTGATCAACCTTGTGATCACACAAAACCCGGATGTAGTGATTATGGATATCTCCATGCCGGAAATGAGTGGCCTGGTTGCTATTGATAAAATCCTCACCCAGCGGCCGATGACACGGGTACTTGTGTTGTCCATGCACAATGAACGTGAATACATGGAAGCCATGTTTGATGCCGGTGCAAAGGGCTACCTTCAGAAAGAAACCTCCGCTGACGAACTGCTTTGTGCTATTAAGCAGATTGCATCAGGAAAAAGCGTATTTCCCGGCCTGGAAGGTGCAGCAGCCCCCGCATCAGGTAATATTGTGAATCCACTCAGTGTGCTGACCCGCAGAGAACGGGAAGTGTTTTTCCTTGTGGCGGCGGGAAATACCAGTAAGAAGATAGCTGAATTGCTGACGATGAGTCTCAAAACCGCCGAGAATCACCGTAGCAATATGTATAAAAAATTGAATGTCACCAGCTCTGCAGAATTAATCCGTCTGGCCGGCAAAGCCGGCCTGCTGGAATAATTAAAGCTGCTCTCTGAGCGTGATACTGAAGGCGGTGTCAGCCCGCGTAACCGCGTTTGCAGGTACGAAGGAGGCAGATATGACCGGTTCCAAATCGAACCGCCCCTGTGTCACAGATAACTCAGGCTGCATCAGACCAAGTGCCAGAGCCTGCTGAACATAACCCCGCATTGACGGGCTTATCTCACCGGCATCGTCTATCTCCACCGCTTCCCCGAATACAATCGCCACTACCGGAGAATCCGGGTCAAAGGCTTCGGCTTCCGCCTGCAGTCCCAGCCCCTGTACCAGTGAGTAAGCCAGTTCTTCGCGGCTGACCAGATCACTTGCCCCAAATACCGTGGCAGAGTCATTCAGCATCACCGGTTTCATGGCTTGTTCGCGGTCTGATAGCAGTGTGCCTTCAGCTGACACGCTGTTTATAGAAGCACCATAACTGCCGGCATCAGCAAAATCAGACGCATTCCCTGACAACGTCTGACGCAGACTGGTTGCCAACGTAAGGGTATCTGCCAGTTCAGCCCTGGTAATGAAACTGTCTGGTTTAAAGCCATTAGCAGTGGCGTCCATCAGGTGTCTGCTTACCACGTACTCAATAAAGCTCTGAGCGCCGTGCCCTTCGCTGTCTTCAATGCCCGTATAACCTGCCGTTTCCAGCAAACGTATATTGACGTCCACCGTACCGGGTACACCCACACCATTGGTGACGCCAAGCGGATCAAGAGACACTCCGCTTACACTGCCAATTCCGCGACTGTAAAGCTTCCATGTGCCGGCCATACCCGGAGCCGCAGCGCCAACCGCTGAGCCCAATACCGGTAAACCAATACCAGACCCGTAACGGTTTCCGGCCGGGTCTTCCAGCACGAATGCCGTACCGGTTTCAATACTTGCGGAAGCCAGCACCATTGACACATCCGCAGAAACGTCGAAGGTTTCCGTCGGGCTTTCTCCTACCGGAATGTATGTCGTTTGCATAGTGAAACTGTCGCCCTCAGTCACATTGGCAAACGCATTGAAGCTGCGGTTAAGTTTGACGGTATCACCATAAACCTCTGTGCCATTGACAACAGCATTAACCGCAGCGTGGGCATTAACGTAACCGGCCCCGGCTTCCCACGCACTGCGACCCGCCATGGGCGTCGCTGTTTCCTGTAAAATATGTTTGACGTCATACCATTGCAAATCCGGATCTGCCTCGAGCATCAATGCAACAATCCCCGACACATGCGGTGCAGCCATTGAGGTACCGCTTGACACTGTATAAAACGGCAGATGCTGCGGTTCAATCATATCTGCGTCATCCTGAGCACTCAGCCCTCCCAGGCTTGACGTTGACGCACGGGCAGAAATGACGTCTACACCGGGTGCCGTAACCGTGGGCCTGTCTTCCCAGGTAAACACCTCACCGTCAACAACCACTTCCCCTCCTTTGCCGTCAACGCCGCGGGAGCTGAAGTCAGCCAGCTTACCGTCTTTGTCGCCGGCAGCGACGGTTATCACCCAGGGGGCCTTCTTAAAGTTGCCGGTAATGGTGGATTCACCGGCACCGGAATTACCGGCAGAAAAGACGGTAATAATGCCGCGGTCTGCCAGTGCTTTGGTAGCTACGTTAGTTGGATCATCCGGATTAAAGGGCGTTCCGATATCACCGGTACTGCCAAAGGAGTTAGAGATCAAGCGGATGTTATAGTCGTACTGATGGGTCAGCGCGTAATCGAAGCCGCCGATGGTATCTAAAATAAATAAGGCTGCTCCTGAGCCGTAGCCGATGATATCAGCCCCGGGTGCCACACCGGCATGCAGTCCGCCACTTTTGGCGCCATTACCGCCTACAGTGCCTGCAACGTGGGTACCATGACCTCCTCCGATGTCACTGTTAGCGACATTTTCCTGATAGGTGACCGGCAGGATGCTGCTGAAAGACGCGAGGTTGGTCTGTGCCAGGACGTTTTGAACAACATGATCCGGATAAGCGATATCTGAATGGGTGCCGTCTACACCGGAATCGTTAACCACCACACCAATGCCGCGACCGGAATACGGTACGCCACCGTTCCGCAAGTTACGGTCAGCCCGCATGGTCTGTACTCCGGTAATTTGCGTGGACTCGTAGTTTTCAAAATCCAGAGGAGCATTGTGATAAACCGATACCACATCATCCCGGCTATACAGTGCATCTACCTGAGCTTTGGTCGCAAGAATGCCAACAATAGGCAAATTCTGCATTGAAACGCCGGTAGTGATACCAAGGGATTTAAGGGCATTAAGCTGCAGTGCTGATACCGGACCGGAACCGTCAAAGGTAACGATAACTTCCTGTAACTCAACAGGCGCTTCGGCAAGTTGTGCCGCGAGAGCGGAATCGAAAGTTTTTGCATTAACTACGCCGAAGGGCAAGGCACAGCTAACAGCAACGGAAAGCAGTGTTTTCTTATTTAATATTTTCATGGGTAACCTCACTTGTTTACACAACGAGTATTGCCCATTGACTATTTAACCGACATAGGGGATTACCCCTAATAAATATCAGTCTGGCTTGCAACTGACTCAGGCGGATAACAAATATAAAAAAGGCCGCTTGCGCGACCTTTTTCCGGACTAGTGTGTAGTCATCAATTACTTGATGATTTTAGCTACAACACCAGCACCTACTGTACGACCACCTTCACGGATTGCGAAGCGCAGACCTTCTTCCATCGCGATTGGAGCGATCAGGTCAACGACGAATTTCAGGTTGTCACCAGGCATTACCATTTCTACGCCTTCTGGCAGCTCAACGGCACCAGTTACGTCAGTTGTACGGAAGTAGAACTGTGGACGGTAACCTTTGAAGAATGGAGTGTGACGACCGCCTTCATCTTTAGACAGTACGTATACTTCCGCTTCAAACTGAGTGTGAGGAGTGATTGAACCAGGCTTAGCCAGTACCTGACCACGCTCAACGTCATCACGCTTAGTACCACGCAGCAGAACACCAACGTTCTCACCTGCACGACCTTCGTCAAGCAGTTTACGGAACATTTCAACACCGGTACAAGTAGTTTTGGTTGTATCTCTGATACCAACGATTTCTACTTCTTCACCAACTTTGATGATACCTTGCTCAACACGACCAGTTACAACAGTACCACGGCCTGAGATTGAGAATACGTCTTCGATTGGCAGGATGAACGGCTTGTCGATAGCACGCTCTGGCTCTGGAATGTAAGAATCCAGTGCTTCACCCAGTTCGATGATTTTCTTTTCCCACTCTGCGTCGCCTTCAAGGGCTTTCAGAGCAGAACCTTTGATTACTGGCAGATCGTCGCCCGGGAATTCGTATTCAGTCAGAAGTTCACGAACTTCCATCTCAACCAGTTCCAGCAGCTCTTCATCGTCAACCATGTCACATTTGTTCATGAATACGATGATGTAAGGGATACCAACCTGACGACCCAGCAGGATGTGCTCACGAGTCTGTGGCATAGGACCATCAGTCGCAGCAACTACCAGGATACCGCCGTCCATCTGAGCTGCACCAGTAATCATGTTTTTAACGTAATCGGCGTGTCCAGGACAGTCTACGTGCGCGTAGTGGCGGGTAGGCGTGTCATATTCTACGTGTGAAGTAGAGATGGTGATACCACGAGCTTTTTCTTCAGGCGCGTTATCGATTTGATCGAAAGCCTGAGCAGAACCGCCGTAAGTCTTAGACAGTACAGTAGTGATTGCTGCGGTCAGAGTGGTTTTACCGTGGTCAACGTGGCCGATTGTACCCACGTTTACGTGGGGTTTCGTACGTTCAAACTTTTCTTTTGCCATTTTTCTCGTTTCCTAAGTTAAAAGTCCGACCCAATACAGACCGGACCGAACCTTCATTAAGATTTAGTTTCTTGATTCGATAATCGCTTTTGCAACATTGCTAGGCGCTTCAGAGTAATTGAAGAACTCCATAGAGTATGACGCACGACCCTGCGTTTGTGAACGCAAGTCAGTCGCATACCCAAACATTTCTGAAAGCGGTACTTTCGCGCGAACAATCTTGATCCCGCCTACACCGTCTTCCATACCTTCGATCATGCCGCGACGACGATTCAGATCGCCTACAACATCACCCATCCAATCTTCTGGAGTTGTTACTTCAACTTTCATAGTGGGTTCGAGCAATACTGGATTTGCCTCAGCACAACCTTTCTTGAAACCCATAGAGCCGGCGATCTTAAACGCCATTTCAGAAGAGTCAACATCATGATATGAACCGTCGAACAGTGTAACCTTTACATCAAGTACAGGATACCCTGCCAGCACACCATTTTGCAGCTGCTCCTGAATTCCTTTGTCTACCGCAGGAATGAATTCTTTAGGTACAACACCGCCAACGATTTCGTTCACGAATTCGTAGCCTGCACCTTCTTCCTGTGGCTCGATACGTAGCCAGACGTGACCAAATTGTCCACGTCCGCCTGACTGACGGACAAACTTTCCTTCCGCTTCAACCTTGCTGCGAATAGTCTCACGATAAGCAACCTGTGGTTTACCTACGTTACATTCAACCTTAAATTCGCGCTTCATACGGTCGACAATAATATCGAGGTGCAGTTCACCCATACCGGAAATGATTGTTTGTCCGGTTTCGTCATCAGTATGTACTTTAAACGACGGGTCTTCTGCAGCCAGTTTACCCAGAGCAAGACCCATTTTTTCCTGGTCTGCCTGAGATTTTGGCTCTACGGCGATGGAGATTACCGGATCAGGGAATTCCATACGCTCAAGTGTAATAACATGATTCGGATCACACAAGGTGTCACCGGTGGTCACGTCTTTCAGTCCGATAGCTGCGGCAATGTCGCCGGCACGAACTTCTTTTAATTCTTCACGGTCTTTAGCGTGCATCTGCACGATACGACCAAAACGCTCACGTTTTTGCTTCACGGGGTTATAGACGGTATCGCCTGTGTTAACCACGCCGGAATAGCAACGGAAGAACGTGAGGGTACCCACGAACGGGTCTGTGGCAATTTTGAATGCCAGAGCAGAAAACGGTTCGCTGTCGTCAGCATGGCGCTCTGCTTCAGTTTCTTCGCCGTCGTCTAACACACCTTTAATAGAAGGAATGTCGACTGGTGCAGGCAAATACTCAATAACGGCATCCAGCACAGCCTGAACACCTTTGTTCTTAAATGCGCTACCACAGGTTGCCAGAACAATTTCGTTGTTCAGTACGCGGGTACGCAGACCCTGACGGATTTCCTCTTCGGTCAGCTCTTCGCCTTCCAGGTACTTTTCCATCAGCTCTTCGGAAGCCTCTGCAGCCGCTTCGATCATCTCTGTGCGGTATTTTTCTGCTTTAGCAACCAGTTCAGCCGGAATGTCTTCATAGGTAAAAGTCATACCCATGTCTTCTGCATTCCAATTGATGGCTTTCATCTTGATTAAATCGATGACGCCACGGAATTCTTCCTCTGCACCAATATTCAGTTGAATCGGTACACAGGTTGCGCCCAAACGTTTGCGGATCTGACCCACAACACGTTCAAAATCGGCACCGGCACGGTCCATCTTATTGACGAAAACCATGCGCGGTACACGATATTTATCAGCCTGACGCCAGACTGTTTCTGATTGAGGCTCTACCCCGGAAGACCCACAAAATACAACCACCGCACCATCAAGAACACGCAGAGAACGTTCAACTTCAATGGTGAAGTCAACGTGTCCCGGCGTATCAATGATGTTGATACGGTGTTGATCGTACTGCTGCTGCATTCCAGACCAGAAGCACGTGGTAGCAGCAGAAGTGATCGTGATACCACGCTCCTGCTCTTGCTCCATCCAGTCCATGGTGGCTGCGCCATCATGCACTTCGCCGATTTTGTGTGATAACCCTGTATAGAACAGGACACGCTCAGTAGTGGTGGTTTTACCCGCATCTACATGAGCGACAATACCAATATTACGATAACGTTCAATTGGGGTCTTACGAGGCATACGTCTCTCTCAGTTTAAACGTTGATTACCAACGGTAATGTGCGAACGCTTTGTTCGCTTCGGCCATACGGTGAACGTCTTCACGTTTCTTAACCGCAGAACCTTTGTTGTCTGCTGCATCTAACATTTCAGCTGCAAGGCGTTGTGCCATGGACTTTTCGCCACGTTTACGTGCCGCTTCTACCATCCAACGCATACCCAGCGCGTTACGACGAACAGGACGAACTTCTACAGGAACCTGGTAAGTAGAACCACCCACACGGCGTGATTTAACTTCCACTGTAGGACGGATGTTGTCCAGAGCGTCTTCGAACACGTCTAAGTGTGCTTTGCCGGTTTTTTCAGCAACAATATCAAGCGCACCGTAAACAATCTTTTCAGCAACTGATTTCTTGCCGTCGAGCATTACGACATTCATGAATTTAGCAAGCAGTTGTGAACCAAATTTTGGTTCTGGTAGGATTTTACGTTGACCTACGACTCTTCTTCTTGGCATTTTACAATTCTCCGTATGAATTCAGGGAAATCCCAAAACTCTGATTACTTCAGTTTGGCCTTACTAACGGAGAACCGTTAAGATTTAGGCCGCTTCGCACCGTACTTAGAACGGGCTTGACGACGATCGTTAACGCCTGCGCAGTCCAGAGTACCGCGAACAGTGTGATAACGAACACCTGGTAAGTCTTTAACACGACCACCACGGATAAGAACAACGCTGTGCTCTTGCAGGTTGTGGCCTTCACCACCGATGTATGAAGACACTTCGAAACCGTTAGTTAAACGTACACGACATACTTTACGCAGTGCAGAGTTTGGTTTCTTAGGCGTAGTGGTATATACACGAGTACATACACCACGACGTTGTGGGCAAGCTTGCAGTGCAGCTACGTTGCTTTTTGCAACTGGCTGACGACGTGGCTTACGCACTAACTGGTTAACTGTTGCCATTAACTAGCTCCTGTTAGTAAAAAATGAAAACCCGATCCATGGTCGGGTCTGTTAAACGGCTTATTGAATCTGAAGCTTGTTGTAAACGTGCTCTACATTTACCCGCCCCGAAAACAAAAAAACCGCGGCCCTGTTTCAGTATGTCTTCGCTAAATTAAGCGGACTTACCAGAAATTGGGTCGCGGAATTCTAATGATCTCATAAGCCAGTGTCAAGGTGTACAAAGGATAACCAGGCGATTATTCACGTTTGCATACCCTGAATGCACTGAACGGCGAAATATCCACCGTTCAGTGACAAGTCTTACTCGTCTGATGCGTCTCCACCACTCACTTCAGCATTTAATGCTTCAGTCAGTGCCTGTTCTGCTTCAGCAGCAGATACAGACATCTCTTCAATGGCTTCAGCACGTTTCTGCATACGACGCTCGTGGTATGCGAAACCGGTACCGGCAGGGATCAGACGACCAACAATTACGTTTTCTTTCAGACCACGTAAATCGTCTTCTTTGCCCTGTACCGCGGCTTCTGTCAGTACGCGTGTAGTTTCCTGGAACGATGCTGCAGAGATGAATGACTCTGTAGACAGTGACGCCTTAGTAATACCCAGCAACTGTGTTTCATACAGTGCAGGCAGTTTACCGGCTTTTTCCATTTCACGGTTCGCGATCTTAACGTGAGCCACTTCAACCTGTTCGCCTTCCAGGAACTGAGTATCGCCGGCAGCAGTAATAATACACTTACGCAGCATCTGACGGATTACCACCTCGATGTGCTTATCGTTAATTTTTACACCCTGCAGACGGTAAACTTCCTGAACTTCGTTCACGATGTAGTTAGAAACCGCACTGATACCACGCAGACGCAGGATATCGTGTGGAGACTCAGGACCATCGGCCAGAACTTCACCGCGCTCTACAGATTCACCTTCGAACACGTTCAGCTGACGCCACTTAGGAATCATCTCTTCGTAAGCATCGGCACCGTCTTTCGGTGTGATAACCAGACGTTTCTTACCTTTGGTTTCTTTACCGAAACCAATGGTACCGGAGATTTCAGCCAGGATTGCAGGTTCTTTCGGCTTACGCGCTTCGAACAGGTCAGCAACCCGTGGCAGACCACCGGTGATATCACGTGTCTTCGAGCTTTCCTGCGGGATACGTGCTAACACGTCACCGGCATGAGCCAGTTTGCCATCTGCCGCTTCGATAGTGGTGAAGCTTGGCAGACGAATTTCCTGCAGACCCGTTTCTTCGCTTTCAAGAATAAGCTTAGGCTCTTTGGCGTTAACCTTAGCCAGGTCTTTAACCACAATACGGGTCAGACCGGTCAGCTCGTCCTGCTGCATCTCAGTGTTGGAGTCGTCGATATCTGCAAACGAGATCTTAGACGGACGCTCAACAATGATTGGGTGACTATGCGGATCCCAGTTCGCAACTATTTCGCCGGCTTCAACAGCAGCACCATCATCAACAGACAGGATTGCACCGTAAGGCACCTTATAACGCTCTTTCTCACGACCATGGCTGTCGATAACAGTCAGCTCGGTTGAACGTGAAACGATAACCACTTTGTCGTCGGTATTACGAACGAACTTAGCGTTATGCATTTTCAGGCTACCTGCAGTTTTAACCTGCACGCTGTTTTCTGCTGACGCTCTTGATGCCGCACCACCGATGTGGAATGTACGCATGGTAAGCTGTGTACCCGGCTCACCGATTGACTGAGCAGCGATAACACCAACAGATTCACCTTTAGCCACCATGTGGCCACGGGCAAGGTCGCGACCGTAACACTTAGCACAAACACCGAAGTCGTTGTCACAAGTGATAACCGAGCGAACCATCATCTGGTCAACAGAATTCTGTTCCAGCATGTCTACCAGCGCTTCGTCCAGCAGCGTGTTACGTTCAACCAGCACTTCGTCAGTACCCGGCTTGATTACGTCTTCTGCTACCACACGACCCAGTACACGCTCACGCAGCGGCTCTACAACGTCACCACCTTCAATCAGTGGTGTCATCTTCACGCCTTCAAACGTGCCACAGTCGTCATTGGTGATAACCAAATCCTGTGCAACATCTACCAGACGACGAGTCAGGTAACCGGAGTTCGCAGTTTTCAGTGCCGTATCGGCAAGACCCTTACGGGCACCGTGAGTTGAGATGAAGTACTGTAGTACGTTCAGACCTTCACGGAAGTTAGCCGTGATAGGTGTTTCGATGATTGAGCCATCCGGCTTAGCCATCAGACCACGCATACCAGCAAGCTGACGAATCTGAGCGGCACTACCACGAGCACCGGAGTCGGCCATCATGTAAACAGAGTTAAATGATGCCTGCTCTTCTTCTTCGCCGTCACGGTTAATAACGGTGTCCGTTTTCAGGTTATCCATCATCGCACGGGCAACTTTTTCGTTGGCGTTCGACCAGATATCGATAACTTTGTTGTAACGCTCACCGGCTGTTACAAGACCGTTCTGGAACTGTTCCTGAATTTCGATAACCTCGGCTTCAGCGCCTTCGATGATATCTTTCTTCGCATCAGGAATAACCATATCGTCGATACCTACAGACGCACCCGCGATCATCGCGTAGTGGAAACCGGTATACATGATTTGGTCAGCTGCAATAACAGTGTCTTTCAGACCCAGCGTACGGTAACACTCGTTAAGCAGTTTAGAGATCTGCTTTTTACCCATTGCCTGGTTGATAATTTCAAACGGCAAACCCTTAGGCAGGATCAGAGAGAAAATCGCACGACCAACAGTAGTGTCAGTTAATGTTACTTTCTCAGTTTTGGTGCCGTCTTCAGCAATGTCATATTCAGTAATACGTACTTTTACGCGTGCATGCAGTTCTGCCGCATCGGTACGGTACGCTTTTTCAGCTTCGTGCGGGCTGGTGAATACCATGCCTTCGCCGCGGCCGTTTACTTTGTCACGGGTCAGATAGTACAGACCCAATACAACGTCCTGTGAAGGTACGATGATTGGCTCACCGTTCGCAGGAGACAGGATGTTGTTGGTAGACATCATCAGGGCGCGTGCTTCTAACTGTGCTTCAATAGTCAGAGGTACGTGAACCGCCATCTGGTCACCGTCGAAGTCAGCGTTATATGCCGCACACACCAGTGGGTGCAGTTGAATCGCTTTACCTTCGATCAGGGTAGGTTCGAACGCCTGGATACCCAGTCTGTGCAGTGTTGGTGCACGGTTAAGTAACACAGGGTGTTCGCGGATGACTTCATCCAGAACGTCCCATACTTCCGGTGCTTCACGCTCTACCAGCTTCTTAGCAGCTTTGATGGTAGTCGCCAGACCACGGCCTTCCAGTTTGCCGTAGATGAATGGCTTGAACAGTTCAAGTGCCATTTTCTTAGGCAGACCACACTGGTGCAGACGCAGTGTAGGACCAACGGTGATTACAGAACGGCCTGAGTAGTCAACACGCTTACCGAGCAGGTTCTGACGGAAACGACCCTGCTTACCTTTAATCATGTCGGCAAGAGATTTCAGAGGACGTTTGTTAGAACCGGTAATTGCACGACCGCGACGACCGTTATCAAGCAGCGCATCTACCGCTTCCTGAAGCATACGCTTTTCGTTACGTACGATGATATCCGGCGCAGCCAGATCCAACAGACGCTTCAGACGGTTGTTACGGTTGATAACACGACGATACAGATCGTTCAGGTCAGAAGTCGCAAAACGACCGCCGTCCAGTGGTACCAGAGGACGCAGGTCCGGTGGCAGAACTGGCAGTACAGTCATGATCATCCACTCTGGCTTGTTACCAGACTGCTGGAATGACTCAAGCAGCTTCAGACGCTTAGTGATTTTCTTACGCTTAGTTTCAGAGTTGATTGAAGGCAGCTCTTCACGCATTGCAGCAACATCTGCATCTACGTCGAGGACTTTCAACAGATCGAAAACGGCTTCAGCACCCATTTTCGCTTCGAACTCGTCACCGTGCTCTTCAAGAGCATCCAGATATTCTTCTTCGTTCAGAAGCTGGCTGCGCTCTAACGTTGTCATACCAGGTTCGGTAACAACATAAGATTCGAAATACAGTACACGTTCGATATCACGCAGAGTCATATCCAGCATCAGACCGATACGTGACGGCAGTGATTTCAGGAACCAGATGTGGGCAACCGGGCTGGCCAGTTCGATGTGACCCATACGCTCACGACGTACTTTGGTCAATGTCACTTCAACGCCACACTTTTCACAGATAACACCACGGTGCTTCAGACGCTTATACTTACCGCAAAGACATTCGTAGTCTTTTACAGGTCCGAAAATACGCGCACAGAACAGACCATCACGCTCAGGCTTGAACGTACGGTAGTTGATGGTTTCAGGCTTCTTAACTTCACCAAATGACCATGAACGAATCATGTCAGGTGATGACAGACCAATTCGAATATTATCGAATTCTTCTGTCTTGTTTTGTTGCTTTAGAAACTTTAATAAGTCTTTCACATTACTCTCCCGGCGGAGTCAGTCTCTATAGCCCGGCGAACCGGGCCATCAAATCATACAATGGCGTTAGCCGTATTACTTTTCTTCCAGCTCGATGTTGATACCGAGTGAACGAATTTCTTTAAGCAATACGTTGAAGGATTCTGGCATGCCAGGCTCCATTCTGTGATCGCCATCAACAATGTTCTTGTACATTTTGGTACGGCCGTTAACGTCATCCGACTTAACAGTCAGCATTTCCTGCAGTGTGTAAGCAGCACCGTATGCTTCCAGTGCCCACACTTCCATCTCACCGAAGCGCTGACCACCGAACTGTGCTTTACCACCCAGAGGCTGCTGTGTAACCAGGCTGTAAGAACCGGTAGAACGGGCGTGCATCTTGTCGTCTACTAAGTGGTTCAGTTTCAGCATGTACATGTAACCTACCGTTACCGGACGTTCGAATTCGCGACCGGTACGGCCGTCGAACAATTGAATCTGTCCGCTTTCTGGCAGGTCAGCCAGTTTCAACATTGCTTTAATTTCTGCTTCTTTCGCACCAGAGAATACTGGTGTCGCAACAGGAACACCTTTACGCAGGTTTTCTGCCAGGCGACGTACTTCGTCATCGGTGAAGCTGTCGATGTCTACTTCCTGGTGATTCTCACCTAAGGTGTAAACTTCTTTCAGGAACTCACGCAGCTTAGCCAGTTCTTCCTGTTCTTTGATCATGCGATCAATCTTCACACCCAGACCGTGAGCCGCCATACCTAAGTGGGTCTCGAGGATCTGACCGATGTTCATACGCGATGGTACACCCAGCGGGTTAAGTACGATGTCTACCGGCGTACCGTTAACATCGTAAGGCATATCTTCTACAGGGATTACTGTTGAGATAACACCTTTGTTACCGTGACGACCAGCCATCTTATCACCAGGCTGGATGTGACGTTTAACCGCAAGGTAAACCTTAACAATCTTCAGCACGCCCGGAGCAAGGTCATCACCCTGGGTGATCTTGCGACGCTTGTTCTCGAACTTCTTATCGAAATCAGATTTGATTTCAATGTGCTGTTCAGCGATTTGATCCAGTTCGTTCTGTGCATCTTCGTTAGTCAGAGGGATCTCTAACCATTTTTCACGAGGCATGCTGTCTAACTTCGCTTCATCAACGCCTGCGTTGATCAGCAAGTTACGTGCACGGGCAAAGATACCGTCGGCCAGGATATTGAATTCGTCAGACAGGTCTTTCTTAACCTGACGTAACTGCATGTCTTCAATTTCCAGTGCACGCTTATCTTTTTCAACACCGTCACGGGTAAAGACTTGTACGTCGATAACAGTACCGTGAACAGAGTTAGGTACACGCAGAGACGTGTCTTTTACGTCAGATGCTTTTTCACCGAAGATAGCACGTAGCAGTTTCTCTTCTGGCGTCAGTTGCGTTTCGCCTTTAGGCGTTACTTTACCAACCAGAATATCGCCGCCTTTCACTTCCGCACCGATGTAAACAACGCCGGATTCATCCAGCTTGCCCAGTGCAGCTTCACCCACGTTAGGAATATCAGAAGAAATCTCTTCTGGCCCAAGCTTAGTATCACGGGCGATACAGCTCAGTTCCTGAATGTGGATAGTGGTGAAACGGTCTTCCTGTGCGACACGCTCTGAGATCAGAATCGAGTCTTCGAAGTTGTAACCATTCCACGGCATGAACGCGATACGCATGTTCTGACCAAGCGCCAGTTCACCCAGGTCTGTAGACGGACCGTCGGCCAGTACGTCACCGGCAACAATCGGGTCACCAACGTTACAGGTAGGTCTCTGGTTGATACAGGTGTTCTGGTTAGAACGGGTGTATTTCGTCAGGTTGTAGATATCGATACCCGCTTCACCCGGAAGCATCTCGTCTTCATCTACTTTGATTACGATGCGGCTCGCATCTACGTAATCAACCATACCACCACGTTTAGCAACAACAGTTACACCAGAGTCAACCGCAACGGTTTTCTCCATACCAGTACCAACCAGCGGTTTATCAGCACGCAGTGTAGGTACTGCCTGACGTTGCATGTTCGCACCCATCAATGCACGGTTAGCGTCATCGTGTTCCAGGAACGGGATAATGCTGGCAGCAACAGAAACGATCTGTTGAGGCGACACGTCCATGTACTTGATTTCTTCTTTTGGCATCAGCGTGGTTTCACCACGGTGACGTGAAGGGATCAGGTCATCAATCAGTGCGCCGTTTTCATCAACTGCAACGTTTGCCTGTGCGATCTTGAACTGACCTTCTTCGATGGCCGACAAATAGTCGATTTCGTCACTGATAACACCATCAATAATACGACGGAACGGTGTTTCCAGGAAACCAAAGTCATTGGTACGAGAAAAGCTCGCCAATGAGTTGATCAGACCGATGTTGGGACCTTCAGGGGTTTCGATTGGACACAGGCGACCGTAGTGTGTCGGGTGAACGTCACGAACCTCAAAGCCTGCACGTTCACGTGTCAGACCACCCGGACCTAATGCAGAAATACGACGCTTGTGCGTTACTTCTGACAGCGGGTTGTTCTGGTCCATGAACTGAGACAGCTGAGAAGAACCGAAGAACTCTTTAACTGCTGCAGAAATAGGCTTCGCGTTGATCAGATCCTGTGGCATTACGTTGTCGAGGTCGCCCAGAGACAGACGCTCTTTAACCGCACGCTCAACACGTACCAGACCTACACGGAACTGGTTCTCGGCCATTTCGCCAACAGAACGGATACGACGGTTACCCAGGTGGTCGATATCATCAACTTCGTCCTTACCGTCACGGATAAGGATAAGTTGCTTCATTACAGAAACGATATCGTCTTTGTCCAGCGTACCGGAACCAACCAGTTCTTCACGACCTAAACGACGGTTGAACTTCATACGGCCAACAGATGACAAGTCATAGCGATCTTCAGAGAAGAACAGATTGTCAAACAGCGTTTCAGCAGCATCTTTAGTTGGTGGTTCACCAGGACGCATCATCCGGTAGATTTCTACCAGTGCTTCGAGGCGATTTGTTGAGCTGTCGATACGCAGTGTATCTGAGATGTATGAACCGTGATCCAGTTCGTTGATATACAGAGTTTCAAACTCTTTAACACCGGCCTGGCTTAACTCAGCCATCAATTCCAGTGTTACTTCATCGTTCGCATTAACCAGTACTTCGCCAGTTTCTTCGTTCACGTAAGTACGCGCGAATACACGACCGATGAGGTATTCTGCAGGTACTTCTAACTCAGTGATACCCGCTTTTTCAAGCGCACGGGTGTGACGTGCAGATACACGACGACCGGTTTCAACGATGACTTCGCCTTCGTTGTCTTTGATATCAAACTGTGCAGTTTCACCACGCAGACGATCAGGCACAACTTCCATCAGAAGCTTATTGTCCTGAATGCGGATTTGTACTTTATCGAAGAACAGATCCAGAATTTCTTCTGTCGTCATTTCCAGCGCACGTAAGATAATCGTTGCAGGCAACTTACGGCGACGGTCAATACGAACGAACAGGTTATCTTTAGGATCGAATTCAAAGTCTAACCACGAACCACGGTAAGGGATAACACGTGCGTTATACAGTACCTTACCGGAAGAGTGAGTCTTCCCTTTATCGTGATCATAGAACACACCGGGTGAACGGTGTAACTGAGAAACGATTACACGCTCAGTACCGTTGATGACGAACGTACCGTTCTCTGTCATCAATGGAATTTCGCCCATGTACACTTCTTGTTCTTTGATGTCTTTAACCGTGCCCGGCGCTGCATCTTTATCGAACAACACTAAACGAAGTTTTACTCTTAATGGGGCTGAATACGTGACGCCTCGAATTTGACATTCTTTAACATCGAAAACCGGTTCGCCCAGACGATAGCTCACATACTGCAGCTCTGAACTGCCAGAGTAGCTCTTAATTGGGAAGACAGAACGGAAAGCAGCTTCCAGTCCGTACTGACCATCTGCATCGATTTCAATAAATTTTTTGAATGAATCTAGCTGAATTGAAAGGAGGTATGGAATTTCCAATACCTGTGGGTGTTTGCCAAAATCCTTACGGATACGTTTCTTTTCGCTATAAGAGTAAACCATGGGTTCCTCAGCCTGCTGATTTTTGACCCAACCTGCTGTCTGAACTAGTCAAACAACAAACTTCCACGACCCTTTTTCGGGGTAATTAAATAGCATACACCAAAATTTAACCAAATAGTTAGTTAAGACTTTGGTTTTCTGCTCATTTATTTAATTTCCGATATGCTTTTGGTGGATACAGTAAAGGGTTAAAAACTGTACACCCTACAGCGCAAAAAGGCTGGTGGTCAATATTAACCACCAGCCTTGCCGTTTCAGGCAGGTAATCTAAGCAAATTAGATTACTTGATTTCTACTTCTGCACCAGCTTCTTCAAGCTCTTTCTTCAGTGCTTCAGCTTCATCTTTAGCTACGCCTTCTTTGATAGCTTTAGGAGCTGATTCTACCAGTTCTTTAGCTTCTTTCAGACCTAAGCCAGTCGCGCCGCGAACTGCTTTGATTACTGCAACTTTGTTGCCACCGAATGAAGTCATTACAACGTCGAATTCAGTCTTTTCTTCAACAGCAGCAGCTTCGCCGCCTGCAGCAGGACCAGCAACTGCAACAGCAGCCGCAGACACGTTGAATTTTTCTTCAGCTGCTTCGATCAGTTCAACCAGTTCCATTACTGGCATTTCAGCGATCGCGTTTAAGATATCTTCTTTAGTCAGAGCCATTTCTCTAAACTCCCGGGATTAAATAGTTAAAAAAATCAATATGCCAAAAACGCCAATTACTTGGTGTCTTTGACCGCCGCCAATACACGCACAAATTTGGCAGGAACTTCGTTGATAGTTTGAACGAACTTGCCAACTGGTGCTTTGAAGGTCGCAAGAAGTCTTGCAAGCGCTTCGTCGCGGGTAGGCAGGGCTGCTACTGCATCCAGTTTCTCTGGACCAAGTAAACCACTACCAATTGAAAGTGCAGTAACTTTCAGCTTATCGTTAGTCTTACCGAAGTCTTTGAAAAGACGTGCCGCACCGCCCGGTGCGTCGATAGAGAAACCATAGATAAGCGGGCCAGTTAAGGCGCTTTCTAAGTCTGCAAAATTGCTGTCTGCCAATGCACGCTTAGCCAGAGTATTACGTACAACCTTCAGGTATACGCCTTGCTCACGGGCTTTAACACGCAGGTCAGTCAGTTCTGCAACTTCCATCCCACGGTATTCAGCAACGGCTACGGATAGAGCGCGAGACGCAACTTCAGAAACTTCTGCTACGATCTCTTTTTTTGCTGCTAAACCTAGTGCCACTGAGTTCACCTCATAAAATCTGATGTCCGTTCCGGTTACCCTTCCCGTTCATCAGTGTTCACAGATTGATACATCTACTTAAAGTAGATGTACCGCTCTACGGTGTTCGTTATCCCAGAGAGTCTGAGTCGAAACCACCGTCTGCGCAGGCTGTTGTATTAAGTTAAGCGTTGGTGCAAAAGTTCTCTTACCTCTTTTGCCGCTTAGCGCCTGCGGTCTTGGACGGGAGCTATCGTTATTCGCTTTTGGCGATATACAACAGCTCCAACCCATAACCTTTAAGAGACAGACGGGCTATGCCATCTGTAAAAAGTCTTACAGACCTACAGTACCTTTATCAACAGATACGCCAGCGCCCATAGTGGTGCTCAGGCTTACCTTCTTGATGTACAGGCCTTTAGCTGAAGAAGGCTTAGCTTTCTTCAGTGCTTCCAGAAGGGCTTCCAGGTTCTCTTGAATCTGGTTAGCTTCGAAAGCAATTTTGCCGATGCTGGCGTGGATGATACCGTTCTTATCATTACGGTAGCGAACCTGACCAGCTTTAGCGTTCTTAACTGCAGTTGCAACGTCAGGCGTTACAGTGCCAGTTTTAGGGTTAGGCATCAGGCCACGTGGACCTAAGATTTGACCCAGTTGACCAACAACGCGCATTGCGTCAGGGCTGGCAACCACTACGTCAAAGTCCATCTCACCCGCTTTAACTTTCTCAGCCAGGTCGTCCATACCTACGATGTCCGCACCCGCTTCTTTAGCAGCTTCAGCGTTTGCACCCTGAGTGAATACTGCAACACGAACATCTTTACCAGTACCGTTAGGCAGTACAGTTGCACCACGTACGTTCTGATCAGATTTCTTCGCATCGATACCCAGGTTGATAGCAACGTCTACGCTTTCTGCGAACTTAGCAGTAGCCAGTTCTTTCAGCAGAGCAACAGCTTCGTTGATATCGTAATCTTTAGTCGCGTCTACTTTCTCGCGGATCAGGCGAGCGCGTTTAGTCAGTTTAGCCATTCGATTAACCCTCTACGTTCAGACCCATGGCGCGAGCAGAACCCGCGATAGTGCGTACAGCAGCGTCCAGAGAAGCAGCAGTCAGATCAGGCTCTTTAGTCTTGGCAATTTCTTCCAATTGAGCGCGGGTAACTGTACCAACTTTCTCAGTGTTAGGACGGCCAGAACCACTCTTGATGCCAGCTGCTTTTTTCAGCAGATAAGACGCAGGAGGAGTTTTGGTTTCGAATGTGAAAGAACGGTCTTCGTATACAGTAATTTCTACTGGTACCGGAGCGCCTTTCTCAAGACTTTCAGTTTTTGCGTTGAAAGCCTTACAGAATTCCATGATGTTCACACCATGCTGACCCAGTGCAGGACCAACTGGTGGAGAAGGGTTAGCAGCACCTGCTGCAACCTGAAGCTTAATTAAGCCAGTTACTTTCTTAGCCATTTTAATGCTCTCGTTAGTGGGTATAACGCCTCGTAAATACTCGAGAATATTTACTCAATCGGCTTCCCGTTCGGTTTCGAAGGGCGCGTAATGTACAACAAATAGTCGACTTATGCAACCTTAAGTTTGAGAAATCCTGAAACAGGGCTCTCATAAAACAGAAAAACCTGCCGGAGCAGGTTTTTTCAAATACGCTATGTGCGATTAACCTTTTTCTACCTGACCAAATTCCAGGTCGACAGGGGTAGAACGGCCGAAGATCAGAACCGATACTTTTACGCGGCTCTTTTCGTAATCCACTTCTTCGACAACGCCGTTGAAGTCTGCGAAAGGACCGTCGGTAACACGAACCACTTCGCCCGGCTCGAACAGAGTTTTTGGTCTTGGCTTGTCTGTATTTTCTTCCAGACGGTTCAGGATCGCATCTGCTTCACGCTTAGTGATAGGCATAGGACGGTCAGAGGTGCCACCGATGAAGCCCAGTACACGAGGTACGCTCTTCACTAAGTGCCATGACTGTTCGTTCATTTCCATTTCTACCAGCACGTAGCCAGGATAGAACTTACGCTCTGACTTACGTTTCTGACCAGCACGCATTTCAACCACTTCTTCAGTAGGTACCAGTACCTGACCAAAGAACTTTTCCATTTCGTGCATTTTGATGTATTCAAGCAGCGTTTTCTTTACGCGGGATTCGTACTGCGAATAAGCCTGAACAACATACCAGCGCTTTTTATTTTCTGGTGCAGCGCTTTCTGATGCTGCCTGATTTTCTTCTGGTGTTTGATTCTCTTCAGACATCTTACACTCCAATTCCGGTGATGAAGGCAACTAAACGTACGATAATGCCGTCAAGGCCCCACAGCAGCAGTGCCATGATTAACGTCGCAGCCATTACGATTAGTGTTGTCTGGTTAGTTTCCTGACGGGTTGGCCAGATAACTTTACGCACTTCCATGCGGGATTCTTTGGCAAATGTGAGAAACGCACTGCCCTTTTCAGTCGTGGCCGCAATAAAGCCGGCTACAGCAACGACTGCAACGGCGACAAGCGCACGTACCAACACTGAAACCTCACCGAACATGTGGTTTGCAGCAATCAAACCGGCCAGTAATGCAAAGATCACTAACCATTTCATCATGTCCAACGGATTGGACGTACTTTCCGTTTTTTCGCTCATTTCACGATCCTAGCAATACTGCGTCGTCAGTCGCTACAACGTTCGCTATAGCATTTTAATTCTGGCAGGGGTGGAGGGACTCGAACCCCCAACCATCGGTTTTGGAGACCGCTGTTCTACCAATTCGAACTACACCCCTGTTGTCTGTACGGACAAATTTCAGTTGCACTTCCCTTGTGAATTCTGAGGCGTTTCTTTAAGGAAAATCGCGGATTCGCAAGGGAGGGACGCGTATTATACCCATCCTCGCTACAGATACAACACTGGCTGTCATCAAAATCCCTCTGGTGCAGCCAGTTTTGAATCACAAGGCCACTTATCTTCTTTCACCGGGGCGCCTTATTCTGCCTCTCCGGTATGGTTTCAATCCGTCTCTTTACCCTATTCCACACCGATAAAGCCGCCGGTCTGGTGCGCCCAGAGTTTCGCATAAATGCCGTTACGGGCAACAAGCTCACTGTGTGTACCCGACTCCACAATTTCTCCCCGGTCCAGCACCAGCAGCCGGTCCATTTGTGCAATGGTAGACAGCCTGTGGGCAATTGCCAGCACGGTTTTGTTGTCCATCACTGAATTCAGGCAATCCTGTATCGCTGCTTCAACTTCAGAATCCAGCGCCGAAGTCGCTTCATCAAGGATCAGAATGGGCGCATCTTTTAGTAGTACACGGGCAATGGCGATACGCTGTCTTTGACCGCCGGAAAGCTTCACGCCCCGTTCACCCACGTGGGCATCATAGCCGGTACGCCCTTCACTGTCGGACAGTGAAAGAATAAAATCATGGGCTTCAGCTTGCTTCGCCGCTTCTATCATTTCTTCTTCTGTGGCGTCAGTACGCCCGTAGATGATGTTATCCCGCACAGAACGGTGCATCAGAGATGTATCCTGGGTCACCATGCTGATTTTTTCTCTTAACGTCTCCTGTGAAACAGACTTTACCGGTTGTCCGTCAATGCGAATTTCACCACTATTGGTATCGTAAAAACGCATCAGCAGATTAACAAGGGTTGATTTTCCGGCCCCTGAACGCCCTACCAGACCAACCTTTTCACCCGGCTTGATGGCAATATCCAGTTGATTAAACACGTTGATGTCACGATTATCACTACCGGTATAGGAGAAGTTCACGTTATCAAAACGGATAGCGCCTCCTTTCACGGCAAGGGCGTCTGCATCGCCGGCATCTTTCACCTCAACAGGCTTCGCCAGCGTATTCATTCCGTCCTGTACCGTACCGAGATTCTCAAACAGCGATGATACTTCCCACATAACCCAGTGAGACATGCCGTTTAAGCGCAATACCAGACTGATGGCCACAGCGATGTCTCCCGGTGACACGATTTCATGCATCCACAGATAGACAGACAATGCGCCGATAGCAAAGATGAGTATGGCATTAGCCAGTTCCACACAGTTTTCCAGAATGGTCACCAGTCGCATTTGCGGATAAACCGTTTGCAGGAAGCCATCCATACTTTCTTTCGCGTAATCCGCTTCTCTCCGGCTGTGAGAGAACAGTTTTACGGTAGTGATATTGGTATAACTATCGACGATACGCCCGGTCATTACGGCTCTTGCATCTGCCTGAGCTTGCGATACCGCTTTCAGCTTCGGTACCAGAATGCGCAAAATACCAATGTAAACGAAGAACCAGATGATGAGTGGCATAGCCAGACGCCAGTCCGTTGAGAAAACCAGTACCACCATTGATATGAAGTACACACAGATGTACACCATCAGATCCAGCAGTTTCATTACGGTTTCGCGGACAGCCAGTGACGTTTGCATCACCTTTGTGGCGACACGGCCGGCAAATTCATTATGAAAGAAACTTAAACTCTGTCCCAGCAGATAACGGTGGGCCTGCCAGCGGATCCGCATGGGATAGTTTCCCATCAGCGATTGCCTGTTGAACAGAGAACGCAACAAAATACAGCCCGGGATTAATACCAGAACCACAAACCCCATTCCCGCCAGGGTCCACATTTCGTCCTGCAGGAATGTGTCACGGTCATGGGCTGAAAACCAGTCTACCAACTGACCCAGAAAGCCGAACAATGCCACTTCCAGCGCAGCAATAATTGCACTCAATAAGGATACAACAGCAATAATGCGCCACATTCCCCGTGAATAATGACGACAAAAAGCAACGATCCCCTCTGGTGGTTGGGTCGGGGCTTCGTCAGGGAACGGCCTGGTCAGCCGTTCAAAAAATGAAAACATGTGAGGGTCCGGGTTATTCTTTAAACCCTAGCTTAGTGAGGATGGATTCCACTTTTTCAAGATGATCATCCTGCCATTGTGCTAATGACACTGATGAATCCTTTTCATTTCTCTTTTTGGCGATATCCAGAACACTTGCTGCATCAGCCAGAGGAATAACCGCGATCCCCTCTTCGTCTGCAACAATGATGTCGCCCGGGTTCACAGTAACCCCACCGCATTCAACCGGCTGATTAAGGGGAGACAATACCTTCTTCGCGCCGGGTTTCGGACATACGCCTCTGGCAAAAACAGGAAATTCCATCTCCCGCACTTCCTGCACATCACGGATTACACCGTCGATAATAAATCCGGCAACACCCCGCTGCTGCGCTATAGCACACACGTTCCCGCCAGCCAGCGCGTACATATCATCGGCCTGTGCAACGATGATATCGCCCGGATTTGCACGGTATATTGCGGCATGAAGCATAAGATGGTCGCCGGGTTCACACTTAACCGTAAAGGCCGGCCCGGCAATACGTGGTACGGGTTGCCACAGTGAATGGATGTCGTAATATATGAACTGACTACGCGGCAATGCATCTGCATAATCGCACACGGAAACGGATAAAAACTCATCGTACATGGAGCCTCCTTTTCAGCCTGAGTGGTGAGTTGCGCTCCCCACTATATCAGGCTGAAAAATAACCGCTGCCAAAAGCGGTGAATGTCCGCCATAAGCGAATCATTGTGTAGTTTACCGTCTTCTTAACCCAGTTTGCGGGCACGCACACGCTTGCCTTTAATCTTCCCTTCCCGGAACAGTTTTAATGCACGCTTCGCACTGCGCTCTTTCACCGAGACGAAGCTCTGAGAGTTCTGCACCTGAATCTTACCAATATCATCAGCAGCAATATCTGCGTCTTTCACCAGCGAGCCAAGGAAGTCACCGGGACGTAATTTTTCTTTTTTACCTGCATTCACATGCAGACAAACATATACAGGGCTGGTGATACGGTTTGCATGAAAACGGAGGCTCTGTGAGCCTTTCAGAGGAATTTTCATTTCCGCGAATGCTTCAATCTTTTCGAAGTGATCCTTCTCGCGCTCACTGACCAGTGTGACCGCCAGACCTTTCGCTCCGGCCCGGCCGGTTCGCCCTACACGGTGTGTATGGGTATCTGCATCTTCGCTGACATCCACGTTAATCACACAGTCGACTTCCTTGATATCCAGACCACGGGCAGCAACGTCCGTTCCCACCAGCACTGACAACGCTTCAGCAGCGAAACGGGCCAGTACGTCGGTACGCTCACGTTGTTCCATTTCCCCCTGCAAACCGGCTACGGAAAATCCGGCAGCAGTCAGCTCATCCACCACTTCGGTCACCCGTTTACGGGTATTACAGAACAAAATCGCTTTGGTTGGCTGAATGGTGGTCAGCACGGCTTTTAAGGCATTGAGACGGGTATGCTCTTCTACCGAATACGCCTGTTGCTCAATATCCGGATTCGCTACCACATCAGCCTTAGCAGTGAAGGTGAGCGGATCAGCGAGATATTTATTCGCCATCCGTTTAATACCGTCGGTCCAGGTAGCAGAAAAGAGTAATGTCTGCACCTGCTCAGCGGTGTAGGAAAAAATTTCATCTACATCGTCTGCAAAACCCATGTCGAGCATGCGGTCAGCTTCATCCAGCACCCGCGATGTCACGCCGCTCAAATCAATCCGGTTTTTCTGTAAGTGATCAAGGATACGGCCCGGCGTACCCACTATCACATGAGCGCCATGTTTCAGAGACTGAATTTGCGGACCCATGGGCTCACCGCCGCACAATGTAAGCACCTTCAGATTCGACATACACTGCCCCACTCCACGGTATTGCTCAGCCACCTGTGCAGCCAGTTCCCGTGTGGGACACAGCACCACAACCTGAGTAGTAAATTCCGTGACTTCAACCCGGTTAAGTGTTGCCACCGCAAAAGCAACAGTTTTGCCACTGCCGGTTTGCCCCTGAGCCATGATATCGCGGCCTTCCAGCGCCTGCGGCAGCGTACCGGCCTGAACCGGTGTCATTGACGGGAATCCAAGCCGGCCCAGAGCGTCCTGAAGCGGGGTGGAAATTGCGTGTAATTCTGAAAATTGTGTCATTGTGTCTTATCGATACTATATAAATATATGATGCCATCCCTGACCGAATAGCGGGTATTACTGCGCTGGTTAATGTCTCTCGCCCAGCGCTCAGCCCACTGCAAATATTTCTCTGATTGTTTTAACCGGCTGGCAGCTTCTGTGAATTTTTCTACCAGCATCGGATCTGTTCCGGATTTCGACAATACCACCCAGGTAGTCACTTCACTGTGACGGGTAGCTAATTGTATGTTCTTACAACCGGCTGCACTTTGCCTGCATCCGTGGTCCATGGCGCCGGGCGATGCAAATGCCAGGTCAATATCTCCCTGATGCAGAGCTTCAACCACTTCTCCCCATGAATCGAACTCCACCACAGGCAGTCCCGCTTTACGGGCTATATCGCTGCGAAAGTCACGTTTGATTGTTCCTGTGACCTTACCTTTCGGAATATCGTCTATATTCTCCCAGGTTTCGTCGTCCAGCCCGAATAGTCCGTAACTATTGCGGGTTACCGGCGTTATCCAGTGGAAGAGCTCTTCACGCTCCGGGGTTCTGGCCACGGTAAATGCCAGCACATTGGGCTTTTGCAGTGATTCCCGCATTAACCGCTGCCAGGGCACTGCCAGCAAGGGGGCATCGACATCGGCTTCAAGTAACAAAGCGCGCACTAAATCAGCACTATATCCCACCAGTTCCTGCCGCGAATTTAGTTTCGCGAAATCACCGGAGAGCTCCCCTAACACCCAGATATGCTCTGCTTTGTCGATACTCCGGGAGTCTGACAAATACAACACACCATCATCGGTACGGGCGATGAGACCGAAAGCCGTGAATTCATCCTGCACCTCATCGACGAGCTGGCGAAATGCCGGGGTTTGCCTGAACCGTTCTGCCGCCTGCGTGAGGGTCAAAGCCAGCGCATCACTGCCCTCTGTCTTCGGCAGAACCAGGTAACTGACAGGGGTGCCGGTGGTGTAAGCCGGGATAAGTTCATCGCAATCCATCAGGGCTTGCGCGCACACCAGACGGACGCCGGCTGAAGAAAAAAGCACACCTTCAACCCGGTCTCTTAGCAATGTGCCGATAGCCTGTTCCCAGGAATTCACCGCCAGTACGCCGGACACATTGGCTTGTCTGAGCAACTTATGACGGTAGTCATCGCGCATAACTGCAATGGAAGAAAGCTGGTTCAGCGACGATACCCCTGAACGGGCAAAAACACTTTCTTTTTTAATGTACAGTTGATTGGGCGTTGCCGTTACCGGCATGATCCAGTGATATTGGGATTCTCTTTGCGGAGTGCGTACTACCGAGGCCCCCAACTGATGCGGATTCTTTTTCAAATCCGCCAGCATGCGGGCAAAAGGTTCCGGTCTGATACTGTCTTCCAGCCCGGCTTCTGACAACACTCCGCGGATAAGATTGACCGTATACCCGCGTAATTCGCCATCCTGCGTTTCCTCAGAAAACACAGGCACAGGACTGACAATAACCGACAAGGGCTCAGCGTTAACAGAAAAGAGAACGCTGGCCAGAAGACTCAGACCGCCGGTGAGCCATCTTAAGAAAGAGACTGCTCCAGCTTCCATTTAAGTGTCTTCCCTGCATGAAACGGTACCATTTCAGTGCCGTCCGGTAATGTAACCACTTCAGGCACCTGCCACGGAGAATTAACCAGCGTGATGGTGCCTTCATTTAACGGCAAACCATAGAAGTTTGCACCGTGAAGACTGGCAAAGCCTTCAAATTTATCCAGAATATTCAGCTCATCAAATATTTCTGCATAAAGCTCAATAGCACTCCAGGCGCTGTAACAACCGGCACAACCGCAGGCATTTTCTTTACGGTGTCGGGCATGAGGCGCAGAATCTGTGCCCAGGAAAAATTTAGGCGAGCCGGTGGCTACCGCTTCCTGTAACGCCTTCTGGTGAGTATTGCGTTTCAGTACCGGTAAACAATAGTTATGGGGACGTACACCGCCAACCAGTAAATCATTACGGTTCAGCAGAAGGTGTTGGGGCGTAATGGTCGCAGCCACATTATCACTGGCCTGCATCACGAACTCAGCGGCATCGGCCGTGGTGATGTGCTCAAATACAATCTTCAGTTCAGGAAAAGCTGCAACAATAGGACGCAGGTGGGTATCGATAAACACTTTTTCACGGTCGAAAATATCGATGTGACTTTCTGTGACTTCGCCGTGGATCAACAATAAAAGACCGTGGGCCTGCATGGCTTCGAACACAGGATAAAGTGCTTCAATGGCAGAAACGGCTGCATCAGAGTTAGTCGTTGCACCCGCCGGATATAATTTACAGGCAACCACCCCGGCTGCTTTTGCCGCTGCAATATCTTCAGCAGTCGTCTGATTGGTCAGATAGAGCGTCATTAACGGCTCAAACTGACTCCCCGCTGGTCGCGCTGCTTCAATGCGCTGCTTATACGCAGTTGCCATTTCAGCATTGGTGACCGGCGGAACCAGATTCGGCATGACAATCGCTCTGGCGAAGCAACGGGCTGTTGCCGGTACGGTCTCGCCCAGCATATCGCCGTCGCGGAAATGTAAGTGCCAGTCATCGGGGGTGCGGATAGTTAACGTCTGCATCGGGTGTATTTTGCCTGTGTTGTCTGTTTCTCTGGCTAATTATGCCTGATAAGACGTCACTGTGCACGAATGTCGCGCACCTTGCTCAGGTAAAATGCACGACAGTCTGACCCGGGTTTCAGGCTTTCTTTGTATAGGCGGCAATAATGACGATGCGGGTACCGTTTACACGGCCTTCAATGTGAAGCGGGTTATCACTTAAGCCAATATTACGTACAGCCGTTCCCCGCTTTGCAGTGAATGTGGCGCCTTTCACGTTCAGATCTTTGACCAGATGAACGGTGTCACCGGCAGCCAGCGCGGTTCCGTTGCAATCCAGTGTCGGCTCACGGTTCAGATCCACCAGACCGGCCTCGCCCCAGGCACGCACATTGTCTTCAAGATACGCAATGTCCAGCAAATCCTGAGCCCAGGTCTCTGATTTCAGCTTATTCAGCATGCGCCACGCCGTCACCTGTACCGGTGCAACAGGCGACCACACGGCTTCGTTCAGGCAGCGCCAGTGGTCTGCATTTAATTCACTTTCGCCATTTAACTGGTCACGGCAAACCTGACACGCAGCGATATGCGTATCCGCTTCACTGTCGGGTGAAAAAGGCACTTCGTACAGTGCAACCAGGTCCTGACTGCCACACAACTCACATGCGCTGCCCGCACGGCTCATTACACGATTTTCCACAATTTACTCCGGTGAGGAAAAACCGCAATTGTAGCAGGGTTTTATTTTCCGTGCCGCTCATTCAGCACGGTGCATATCTTGTTTAACGTAGATCAACTTACCGGTGTCGTAACCCATTCCCTCTGCTTTACTTACCAGAGATCGCAGCAAATCCTCCTGCATCGACGGATTGCGGGACAAGATCCACAAATAATCGCGGTCGGGACCGGTCACCATGGCATACTGGTAGTCTTCATCCAGCGCTATCACCACATAGCTGGCATAGAAAGGCCCGAAGAATGACACTTTAAGGTGCGCGGTTTGCTCATCTTCTACAAACAGGGCTTTACCTTCAGCCTCGTCCCATTTGTTATCTTCGCCGTCATATCCCCGGTTGATAACTTTCACACTGCCGTCTTCAGCCAGAGAATAAGTCGCCGTTACCTGTGTAAGACCCTCTTCAAAGGAATGGGGTAATCTTGCAATTTCGTACCAGGTACCAAGATACCTGTCGAGCCGGAAATCTTTTACCGGCTGTATGCCCTCCGGTTTCGATGTACAACCGGAAATCGCAAACAAAGCGAAAATGAAAAAAGTGAATAAACGCATAGCTGGCACTCTTACAATCAAATTAAACATGTTTGGCTTACATACGATTGCAAACCCGCTCCGGATACCTGAAAACATGTTAATCTGGCAAAAATAAACAAAACCAATTCAGGACTTTGCATGTTATCTCACTATTTTCCCAACGCGAGTAAACTGGTCTACGGCTGTATGGGCCTCGGCGGTGACTGGGACAGCTCCCCGGTCACCCGTGGACATTACACGCAGGCCAGAGACGTCATCGAAACAGCGCTTGAAAATAACATCACCGTTTTCGATCATGCCGATATTTATACACTGACCAAAGCGGAACAGGTATTCGGGCAAGTACTAAAAGATGCTCCATCGCTGAAAGAGAAGATGATTCTGCAATCAAAATGCGCCATCCGCTTTGAAGATGAAGCAGGTCCCAAGCGCTATGACTTTTCTGCCAAATGGATAACGGAATCTGTAGACGGTATTTTGTCCCGTTTAGGCATTGAGCAACTGGATATTTTACTGCTGCACAGACCTGACCCGCTGATTGAACTCAGCGAAGTTGCACAAACCATCCATGATTTGCAGACTTCAGGCAAAATTAAACACCTCGGTGTGTCTAACATGCACGGTCATCAAATTGCATTTTTGCAAAGCGCACTGGATACACCCATTGTCGCCAATCAGCTTGAAATGAGCCTGGCATTCCGCGACTGGGTAGAAGATGGCATTACCACTAACAGTGTCCACAACCGCAACATGGGCTATGCGCCCGGAACCATTGAACATTGTATGCTGAATAAGGTGCAGCTGCAGGCATGGGGAAGCCTGGCACAGGGCCGGTATACCGGCGGCAATGCTGAATTTGAAGAAGATGTTGCCACGGCGGCGCTGGTTACCAAACTGGCAGCAGAGTATGGTGTGTCACCGGAAGCCATTGTACTGGGCTGGCTGATGCGCCATCCTGCCGGCATTCAACCGGTGATCGGTACCACAAACCTGCAACGTATCAGGCAGTGTACAGAGGCAACTAACGTCACCTTAAGCCGTGAACACTGGTACGCTCTGCTTGAGTCAGCCCGCGGCAGTGATGTGCCCTGAGCAGCTGACACCATCTATGCAAGGAGAAGCCCGCCGGTTTCTCCTTTTTTAAGGATTTTATCCCGCTAAGGAACACCATGCTAAACGGCTTTCATCATGTTGCGATAATCTGCAACGACTACCAGGCTTCAAAAGCCTTTTACACAGACATACTGGGTTTCAGTGTTATTGACGAAAATTACCGTGAAGCACGGGATTCATGGAAGTGCGACCTCGCCCTGCCAGATGGCTCTCAGATAGAGTTATTTTCCTTTCCCGGCGCACCGGCAAGACCTTCACGCCCCGAGGCGCAGGGATTAAGGCATCTGGCTTTTAAAGTCAGTGATATTGATAAGGCTGTGGCGCAGCTGACAGCACATGATGTCAGCTGCGAAGATATCCGTACCGATCCCTACACACAAAAACGCTTTACGTTCTTTCAGGATCCCGATGGTTTACCACTGGAACTGTACGAAATTAACTGACACGTTATGCGTCATGGTCCAGCAGCGCCAGCGCGCCATAAATGCCCGAGCGGGTACCCAGCCCCGGCAGACAAATAATGTCGTCCAGACTCTTGCCCTGAGGGAAGACAATGTAGTCCTTCAGGCTGGCTGACGTTTTATAAACAATACGCTCCATCATGCCCGTTTTCTGCATTACACCGCCACCGAACACGATTTTTTGGGCGCTTAAACCTACCATCAGGTTATGGCACAATTGCGCCAGCACGTCGGCAAGTTTATCCCAGGCTTCGTGATCATCCGGCAGCGTATCAGACGGCTGTCCCCAGATTTTACCCAGTGCCGTACCTGATGCCAGACCTTCCACGCAATTACCGTGGAAAGGGCACACACCTTCTATGCCCTTTGGCGGGATGACTTTAAAATGGCCCATTTCAGGATGCACCAGACCATGCAGGGGCTTTCCGTTAATCACCACTCCGCCGCCGACACCGGTACCTACGGTTACATACACAGCCACGCTGGCTTCCTGCGCTGCACCCCAGCGATATTCCGCCAGCGCTGCAGCATTCACGTCGGTATCAATTTCAACCTCACAATCCAGTGCGCTGGCAAAGTAAGGCGCCACAGACGCGAAGCTCCAGTGAGGTTTCGGCGTTTTGGTAATGAAGCCCCAGGTATCGGAGCTTTTATCCAAATCCAACGGACCAAAACTGGCAATTCCCATCTTCGAAAAGTGGTAGCCTCTGGCCCGCTGTGCTTCAAAGAAACTGACACAGGCAGCCAGGGTTTCTTCCGGCGTCGTAGTGGGTATACGGATTTCTTCAACGATATGCCTGGCAGCATCCACAATAGCGCAATTAAACTTTGTTCCGCCGGCTTCAATAACCGCATAATACTGATCAAGCAGCGCCATATTCACTAGCCTCAATTTTTTCTAACTGACGTTGAGTCGGGTTCTTCAGATAATTAAATAACAGACCGGCAAACAGCAAACTGGCAAACACGGTGGCAACCATAAAGCCATATTTAGCATCACCACCATTTGCGTCACTGACCAGTCCCATAATGAACGGACCGGCCGCTGCTCCGGCTGCAGTGAAAAAGAGTATCACACCCGCCACCGATCCGTGCTGATGTTTAGGAAAGCAACTGATGCCTTTGGAATTAAACGTCGGATAAATCACCGACATAAAGATACCGGTAAGCGGAAACAGATAAAGTGCCACCTGTTTGCCCCCCATCAGACCGCCGGCAAAGCACACAACAATGGCACCGCTGAATAACATCAGAACCAGTGCCCAGTTAAAATGACTCATCATCCAGATCCCGACAAAGCGTCCGGCAGCACGAAGTATGAAAAAAGCGGTAACAGAATAAATGGCCAGAGTTTGGGCCGCGCCGCCGGTATAACAATCATAAGTCGCTCTTAACGAGGCTGCGTCGCACACCAGATAGCTTGGCATCCACACATAAATCGCACTTTCCGCAGCAACATATAAAAAGGCACCGGTGGAAAAACCCAGCGCATAAGGATTTTTAACCAGAGACAAACTTTGACGGACTGAGACTTTTTCAACGCTGTCGTCCTGATTGCGGGTATAAACCGGATACTTCACCCACACCGCAACCACTATCAGAAATGTGCAGATCCCGCCGGCGATAATGTACAGGTACTGCCAGGGCACACCCTTATGAATAAGCCAGGCAACGATCAGCGGGCCGATTATCGCACCCACTCCAAAGAAGGCCTCAGCACCGTTCATGGTAGCGGTATGCTGTTTCGTTGATGAGGAAATATCACCGATAAGCGCCAGCGCACCTGTTTTAAAAATACCTACCGCAATGCCGGATAAGGTCATCAGGCTGACAATAAAAACAAAGTTGTTGGCGATAAAGAAGCTGTAGCACGCCAGACCGAATACACTTAATCCGATTATGATGGTGGTTTTACGACCAAGGCGGTCAGCAAGAAACCCCAGTAACAAACCAGACATTGCAATACCCAGCATGGGCAGAGAATGCATCAGACTTGCCTGAGCATTAGTGACATCAAAGGCCACTTTCACTTCTTTAATTATTTCGCCCACAGAATCTGATGTCATTGCGAACATCATAAACATTAAGTACGTAAGCCATCGAATGAACTGGCTGTTCGACTGTTGCATACGGCTGCCTCATAAACTGCAGATAAGGCAACCTGTGGCCCCTCACCTGAGGATTAAATTTCAACTATTAACATTTCTTTATCATCACCCCGTCTAAACTTAACCATTTAAACGTGTGAGACTTTTTCGATTAAGTGTAGACAATTTCTCCTGAGACACTAGAAATAAGTCATTCAGAATGTTTTGCAAAAATCACTTAATCGTTTAAGATAAAGTAACAGAACGTACAAACTCTGTAAACATCATTGTGAATCAAATGTGAATTCCAAACCACCATCTTCCGGTGTTTACAGTGAAAGGCAGGAGTATAAAATGAATTATGCCGCAGACAGCGAACAGTGTTTAAGCCGTATTCTGGCTTCTGTGGATCTGTCCATGCTCAGTAAGCGCGACAGTGCAACCTTTGTCAGTCGTCTGGAAGCCCACTTCCCCACGTTATTCCAACGTTATACCTTTGTGTATGGTCATCAGTATGACTGTTATTACCATCTGCAAAAACTGGTAGAGCTGCTGCGAGACGGACTGAAAGCCCGTAAGCCAAAGTTAAAACAGCAGGATGCTGCCAAGCTGAAGGATCCCCGCTGGTATAAAGGTCAGGAACAAACCGGACTCGCCTGTTACGTCGATCTCATGGGTCCGACACTGAAAGATTTGCACCATAAAATCCCCTACTATAAAGCGCTGGGGATCACCTACATTCATTTAATGCCACTGTACGATTCACCCGAAGGTGACAGTGATGGCGGCTACGCAGTTTCCGATTACCGCAAAGTGAACCCGTCACTGGGTAATATGAAAGATCTTGAAGCTCTGTCAGATGCGTTGCAGGCAGAAGGCATAGACCTGGTGCTGGATTTTGTTTTTAACCACACCTCAGACGAACACGCATGGGCGAAGGCTGCGCTGGCGGGGGATAAAACCTGTCAGAACTATTATTACCTGTTTGATGACCGTACCATTCCTGATCAATATGAGCGGGATTTACGGGAAATTTTCCCTCAGGTTCGCAGAGGCAGCTTCACCTACAACGACACCATGGAAAAATGGGTGTGGACGACGTTCAACAGTTTCCAGTGGGATTTAAATTACAGTAATCCGGAAGTGTTTAACGCCATCACTTCAGAAATGCTGTTTCTGGCAAACATAGGTTGTGCAGGACTGCGTCTGGATGCCCTCGCCTTTATCTGGAAAGACATGGGCACCAATTGCGAAAATCAGCCCAATGCCCACCGCCTGATCCAGGCATTCAACGCCTGCCTTCAAATCGTAGCGCCGGCCGTTGTATTCAAATCAGAAGCGATTGTGCATCCTGACGAGGTGCTGAAGTACATCGATAAGAAAGAGTGCCAGCTGTCTTATAACCCGTTATTAATGGCATTATTGTGGAACAGTCTCGCCACAAGAAAAACACGCCTGCTGACACAATCTCTGAAGAAGAGCTTTGTCATTCCTGACGACACCACATGGGTGAACTATGTGCGTTGTCACGATGATATTGGCTGGACATTCGATGACGGCGTAGCACATGAGATTGGTGTTAACCCTTATGATCACCGTTACTTCCTGAACCAGTATTTCACCGGTCGTTTTGACGGTTCCTTCTCGTCAGGGGTACCTTTTGCAGAAAATCCGTCTAATGGTGACTGCCGTGTATGTGGTTCACTGGCTTCACTTTGCGGACTGGAAAAAGCACTGGTCAGCATGGATCAGAATGCCATCGACACAGCCATAGAACGTATGCTGTTGCTCTACGGCATTACCTTTTCTATCGGCGGTATTCCGCTTATTTATTCCAGCGATGAACTCGGTTTACTGAACGACTACAGCTACCGCGACAACCCGGCGAAGCGTCATGATGACCGCTGGGTAAACCGTATAGCGGTTACTGATGCGCATATTGAAAATGTGATGAACCAGGACAAAGCGCCGGCCGGCCTTAATGAAGCCTGCCAACGAAAAGTCTTTAATGGTCTGAAAACAATGCTGGATATCCGCAGGCAGCATGCTGTTTTCGGTGATGCCCGTACGGAAATCCTGGATACCGGTAATCATCATTGCTTTGGTTTTGTCCGCTATAACCAGCAGGGCCAGAAAATGCTGGGCCTGTGCAATTTCAGCGAGCATGCACAGCAGGTAAGCGGCAATATTTTGAATACTATCGAACATAAACCGGCCCGTGACTTGTTAAGTGACAGCAAGCTCACTGGTCACGAACAGGTTATTTCACTGCGTCCCTATCAGTTAAGCTGGTGGCTTATCTGACCCTCATGCGCCGGCTTCCCCTATGCCGGCGCATTTTCAAACCTTTTTAAGTTATTCATCGTAGTTATTTGAAAACCGGTGGTGAAAAGTTCTTTACAATTCTGTAATTGGACTATAATCCCGTTAGTGCTTTCATCTGATCCTCCTTACTATGTCTCTTGCGGTTTTAGAAGTCCCGGCAACAGACGTGGAGAATTTAGCTGTTAATAACACTGTTAGTTGCAGATGCGACTGATGTATCGATTTCTACGGAACAGAAATCGCGACTTCACTTTAAAATAAGGAAACGTTATGAATGCTACCCTGGAGCAAGAATATCTTTGCCCGCATTGTAGTCATATCAATGCCATTGAACTGGATACGCACCGTGAAATGTACCGTGAAATGTACACCACCTGTGACAAGTGCGGCTCTCATCTGGAAGTGGTACCCGCCGATGGTATCGGCGAGAAAATCAATCTTATTGTCTCTTTAGCGTCTTCTGATATCGCGCTGCGATAATCTTCTCAAACATGCAAACTGCCTGTGTGCGCAGGCAGTTTTCTTAACCTTAATTAGTCTCTGAAGAATTCCTGACGGAGTAACGGGTCGGTAGTGAATTGTCCGCCGAGTGCAGACGTTTTCGTGTAGGAATTAGTATCTCTGATCCCGCGGGCTTTTACGCAGTAATGCGTTGCATTAATAGATACCGCCACATCCTCAGTGCCCGCCAGCGTCTGGATAGCCACCAGCACTTGCTGCGTGAGTCGTTCCTGCACCTGAGGTCGCTGGGCAAAGAAGCTCACCAGACGATTCAGTTTAGACAAACCAATCACCGTATCTTTCGGGATATAAGATACTCTTGCCGTGCCATCGATGGTGACAAAGTGGTGTTCGCAGGTACTTGTCAGGCTGATATCTGTAACCTGTACGGGTTGATTGAGCTGCATCTTATTCTCAATCACAGTGATCTTAGGAAAATTCCGGTAGTCCAGACCGCCAAATATTTCATTAACGTACATTTTCGCAATGCGCGCCGGTGTTTCAGCCAGACTGTCATCAGTACGATCTAACCCGAGCGTATCCATGATGTCTGTCATCGCCGCCTGAATACGTGCGCGCTTCTCATCATCAGACAGACCATTCCGCACCATAGGTGTTTCCAGTCCTTTCGCTTCAAGTGCATTTCTTACCTTAATTGCCGCAGGGGACAATCCGGGTTCGATTGCGTCACGTACAACTACTGCTTCATTTGATAACATTAGAAAAATTCCGAACAACCTGATTTTCATTTAACGAAAAAGGCTATACTTACAGACCACTTTTTTCGTCAGATGATAAAAATTTAATGATGAAACCAGGGGCGTTAACCTGATCATCCAAGGAGTTTGCTTTGCCCAGTCCAGTGCTGATAACCGGTGCTTCGCAGCGCGTTGGCCTTGCCATCGCCGAACACTTGCTCACAAACAACTATCCCGTAATTGTAACATACCGTACTCATAAAGCTTCCATTGAGCGCCTTGAAAAAGCCGGTGCGGTGGCAATTTGTGCAGATTTTAGCACCGATGACGGCATCCTGCGATGTATTGAAGCGGTGAAAAGTCACACAACCAGCCTGCGGGCGGTCATTCACAATGCATCATCATGGGACTCAGAAAAACACAGCAAAGATTATGCGGCCCTGTTTGATGCCATGATGCAAATCCACGCGAAAGCGCCTTATCTGATGAATATGGGATTGAAATCGTTACTGACAACCACAGAAGAAAAAACAGATATCATCCACATAACCGATTTTGTGCAGGACATTGGCAGTGAAAAACACCTGGCTTACGCTGCCAGCAAAGCGGCACTGCATAACCTGACCTTATCATTTGCACAAATGCTCGCGCCGGATGTAAAGGTAAACACCATTGCACCGGCACTGCTGATGTTTAACGAAGGCGACGATGAAGCCTATAAGCAAAAAGCGCTGGCCAAGTCGCTGATGCAGAGTGAGCCCGGCGCTCAGGCTGCGGTGGATGCAGTGAACTATCTGCTCAATGCATCGTATGTGACCGGAGAGACGTTGCAGGTCAATGGCGGACGCCATCTTAAATTCAACTGATTTCAACGTCTTTTATTTATCGCCATTTTGGGACGGGGTATACTTGCGCCGTCTACTAACTGATTCAACGGAACCGCAATGACGAACACACCTTCACCACTTATTCCTGAGTGGGAAGCTATCGATGCTGTGATCCTCGCCTGGCCCCATGACCAGACTGACTGGGCTCCCTGGCTTGAAGAAACAAGAGCCACTTATCTGCAGGTGATTGAGCAGGTGAATGCCGCCAAAGCCGGTGTCATTCTGCTGTGCCGTGAAAGTGATATTGCCGGCATGCAAAGCCGCTTACCTGCCAGTGCACGGGTATTAATTGTGTCTGCTGAATTCAATGATACGTGGGCACGGGACTATGCATTTTTAACATGCAGAGCCGCGGGCGATACAACCAGCCCGGGACAACCCGTCGAGTTTCAGTTTAACGGCTGGGGCAATAAATTCGATGCGTCACTGGATAACCGGGTAAACCAGCGTTATCTGGCGGGTATGTGTCAGCTTCCACTGAAAACCAGTGATGTCGTTGCCGAAGGCGGCGCTCTGGAGATTGATGAGAACGGCCACCTGCTGTCAACGGCACAGTGCCTGCAAAATCCTGAGCGCAACGGCAAAATGACCCTGGCACAATATGATGATGAATTCCGCCGGATGATGGATTGCTCTGCAGTGACCATTTTTCATCAGGGACACCTTGAAGGCGACGACACCGACGGTCACATTGATACATTGGTGCGTTTTACACCGTCACAAGGTCTGGTTATTCAGGCCGCGGATAACTGCCCCGAAGACAGTCATTTTGCCGGTCTGGCTGCATTGTGTGAAGAGTGCGCAGATGCGTTCCCTGCCCACGAGCAATTTAGATTGCCGTTACCGGAAATGTATAACGATGACGGTGATCGCCTGCCTGCATCCTACGCGAATTTCCTGATTTGCAATGATGCGGTTTTACTGCCTGTTTATCAGCAGCCTCAGGACGCAGAAGCCATTGCCGTCACGCAGGCCGCCTTCCCTGATCACACCATCGTACCGGTGAATTGTGACACCCTGGTACGACAATACGGCAGTCTGCATTGTATTTCCATGCAGGTTCCGGTTAACACATTGAAGCCTTCTGTACTGGCTCAACTGAATAAAGGAGTGACCCTCTATGCCTAAGAAATCCCTTAAAGTAGGCCTGGTTCAGCAGGCCGTTGCCGGCAACGATAAAGCCACCAACTGGAACAAGAGTGCAGAGCAGGTTGCTAAGCTGGCCGCTGAAGGTTGCGAATGTATTTTATTACAGGAGCTGCATTCAACACTGTATTTCTGTCAGGAAGAAGACACGAATGCATTTGATCTGGCAGAGCCCATTCCGGGACCGGCTACAGACTTCTTTGGCGAGCTGGCAGAAAAACACAATATTGTGCTGGTAACCTCTTTGTTCGAAAAGCGGGGCTCAGGGCTGTATCATAATACCGCCGTGGTGTTTGACCGCAGCAAAGAAATTGCCGGTAAATACCGCAAAATGCATATTCCTGATGATCCCGGTTTTTACGAGAAGTTTTACTTTACGCCGGGCGACATGGGCTTTAAGCCAATTGAAACCAGTGTGGGTAAACTCGGTGTGCTGGTTTGCTGGGATCAGTGGTATCCGGAAGCAGCACGCCTGATGGCGATGGCCGGTGCTGATTTATTGTTCTACCCCACCGCTATCGGATGGGATATGACCGATACGGAAGAAGAGCGTCAGCGCCAGCACGGTGCCTGGCATACGATTCAGCGCGCTCACTCTGTTGCCAACTCGTTACCAGTCATTGTGGCAAACCGTACCGGTTTTGAAGCCTCTCCGGTAGAAGGCGACCCGGGCATTCAGTTCTGGGGACAGAGTTTTATTTCCGGCCCCCAAGGTGAAGTGCTTGCACAGGCCTCCGCCGACAAAGAGGAAACGCTGGCGGTAGAACTGGATATGGAAAGAACTGAAAAGGTAAAACGCATCTGGCCTTACTTCCGTGACCGTCGCATTGACGCCTATGAAGATTTAACTAAACGCTGGCGGGATTAAGCTTCCGCCAGCCCGCAGGCTGCCGTCTTGCCTTCAGCGCAAACGGTGGCTTGTGCGCTTATCCAACTCATCCCCCACAAAATCACTGTCTTTAAATCTGGTCAGCGGAAACCACCTCACCGCATAGATATCATTCCCTGCAAGCAGCATCAAAGAAGGGAAAAATAATACTGCCCCGGCGAAGCGGAATGTAAACTGAAACAGCAGGAATGTGCTTACCAGCATAAACAAGGTTGCACCGTATCGCCATAACCGGCTGACTCTGACAGGTTGCCAGCATTCGCGGCACATAAACCTACCGCTGTTAGCGAGGGCTTTCATGCAAATACTGCGACTTTTGCAGCAGGGACAGCGACGATGTGTGTACATAGTGGAAGCATTCAGGTAGATAACTGCGTGCCAGTGTAGTACACCCGATACAACAGGATAACTGTACTTTCAGTCAGATTTACAGCGATATATCTTATTTTCGTACAGTAAAAAACATTGCCTTTCACCTGGCTTCAGCAACGCAGTGAGCACCCCGCTGCTGACATCCAGACCACCGGTGTACTGCCCGAAGGCAGGCATGATAAACAGGCTGTCATCGCTTACAAAACACTTACCGGAGAAACGTTTTCTGCCAACGCAGGTGTGGGTTTTAGGGTGAAAATGGCCGATGATTTGCGCGGCCGGAGTTCTTGCACCGGAAGGCGTGTCTGCGGATTCATCCGGTTCGTGCTGCAGCCTGATATTGCCCCAGTGCAAAACATCGATTGTGCGGCCACCGGCACCGGCCGGGATCTCAGGATCATGGTTGCCGGCTATCCATACCCAGTCTTTATATTGTGCCGTTAAACCAGCCAGCAGCTTTCTTTCTGCAATGCCCATGCGATCAAAGCCACCGGCATCATGAAAACTGTCCCCCAGGCAGATAACCTGTGCCGGCGCATAGTCTGACAGTATTTTCTGCAGGCGCTGCAATGTCGCCAGACTGTCCAGTTGTGGCAACGGGTTGGCAAACCGGCTCAGATAGCTTCCCTTTTCGAAATGCAGATCGGATACCACCAGCGCGTCCCTGGCCGGGCAATACAGTACGCCCCTGCCATCGGCAATAAACACCTGCTGTGCAAACCTTACCGGCACTGCCCTGTTGTGCGCTACCAGACGGTTAAGCTGTTCTTCTGTTATTGCCACTCAATATCCTGCACTTTCTATCTGTTTCTCCCTGCTTCACCCGGCGCGCCACCACTTAACAAGGCTCTGATGTCTGCCATCATGTCTTCTGCTTCCTGATACAAACTGGCCTGCTCTATCACTGCATGTGCACCGGCGCCTTTCACCTGTTCACTGCGAACATCCAGCACAATGGGAATGGCCATGGGAGACACTTTGGGTAACGACACAAAGTGAAGTTTGTCATAAAACCGGATCAGCATGTCAGCCAGCCGTTTCAAATCCAGTAGTTCCCTCTCTGCGTCCGCACGGGTAACCGTCAGTAAAATATGGTCAGGTTCATGTTCCCGCAAGGTATCGTAAATCAGGTCAGTGGAGAAGGTGACCTGCTTCATGGTTTTGTTGCTGCTGTGATAGCGTTGTTCTGTCAGGCCGCTGACCACGGCAACCTGCCTGAATGACCGTTTCAGCATCGGTGCATGCAGCATCCAGTCTTCCAGTTCGTCACCCAAAATATCCGGCCGGAACAATTGTTCCAGTTGCGCTTCTGTCACCTTCTCCAGCAAACATACAGACAAACCATAGTCCGTGACAGAAAAGCTCAGCGGTTTTAAACGCATTTTTTCCATGCGTCGCGTCATCAGCATGCCCAGTGTCTGGTTAGCCTTGCGACCCTCGAAGGTATAAAACAACAAGTAGTTTGTTTTGCGGTAAGGAAACTGCTCAATCAGCACCCGCTTGTTGTCGGGCAGGGCCGAGAATGCCTGCTGCAATTCCAGCCACTCCCTTACCTGTGCCGGTAACGTTGACCAGTCTGCCGGCGTATCCAGTATCTGCCTTACGCCCTCAGCCAGAAAAGTAGACATGGGCATTTGCCCGCCGGCGTAGGATGGGATTTTCGGCTCACCGCCTTTGCCGGGCTTGGCGTGCAACTGCATGTCCCGGATAGCTTCGAATTTAAGGATTTCTCCGGCAAACATAAAGGTGTCGCCGGGCACCAGTTGCTGGGCGAAGTACTCTTCCACCTCACCAATAATTTTGCCCTGATTGCCCCCGCGGATGCGCTTTACTTTCAACCGTCCGGCTTCCACTATGGTGCCGATATTTTGCCGGTGACGCTGAATAACCCGTTTGGATGCGGGGCTGTACGTGCCGTCCTCCCGTTTTTCCATCCGCTGGTAACGCTCGTAGGCACGCAGGGCATACCCGCCATCAACGGTGAACTGCCACAACTTCATGAAATCGGCGTAATCGATACTTTGAAACGGTGCGGCATCCAGCACCTGCCGGTAAATATCCTCCGGGTCTGCGGGCTGACTGCAGGCGCAGTTTAAAATGAACTGAGGCAAAATATCCATCGCCCCGGGGAGCAGCGGCTCGCCATCCAGCTCACCTGCAGCAATGGCATTCATTGCAGCGCGACATTCCACCGCTTCAAACCGGTTAGCCGGCACCAGCAACGCTTTACTGGGTTCATCCAGCCGGTGATTTGCCCGTCCAATACGCTGTAGCAACCGGCTCACACCTTTGGGGGCGCCAATCTGTATGACCAGGTCGATATCACCCCAGTCAATCCCCAACTCCAGCGCAGAGGTACTGACAATAGCCCGTAAACTCCCCTGCCCCATCAGACTTTCGGTTTTGCGGCGTTGCTCTTTCGACAAAGAACCGTGGTACAACGCAATAGGTAAACCCTCCCGGTTTTCTTCCCACAGCATCTGAAATACAAGCTCGGCCTGTGCACGGGTATTCACAAACACCAGTGTGGTGCCTGCCTGTTTAATCGCGGTGTAAACTTCTTCCATGGCGTAGCGTGCCATAAAGCCGCCGAACGGCATGCGGTGCTCTGATTCCAGAAGGGTAATTTCAGGCTTCACCGCCTGCGGTACCTGAATCACTTCAGCCGGTTCCCCCGTCCGGCCAAGCCAGCCGGCAATAACCTCAGGGTGTGCAACCGTTGCTGATAACCCGACACGGTGCATATCAGGCGCAAGGGTTTGTAACCTTGCCAGTGCAAGAGAAGTGAAATCGCCACGCTTATTGGCAACCAGGCTGTGAACCTCATCAATGATCACCGTCTTCAAGTTTTTGAATATGGCCGGTGCATCAGCATACGACAGCAAAAGCATCAGTGATTCCGGTGTGGTAAGCAAAATATTCGGCGGTTTGCGCCGCTGACGCTGGCGTTTATGGGATGGGGTGTCTCCGGTACGGGTCTCAATGGTTACCGGCAGATCCATGGCCTCCACCGGTGCCATCAGGTTGCGCTGAATGTCGTTTGTCAGGGCTTTCAAAGGAGATATATACAAGGTGTGCAATCCTGCTACGGGATGGCGGTATAAATCAGCCAGAGAAGGCAGAAAACCGGACAGGGTTTTTCCTGCCCCGGTAGGAGCAATCAGCAGTGTGGCGTTATTGTCCGCGACAGCCGGCAGCATACGACGTTGATAGTCGCGCAGTTTCCAGCCTTTACTTCGTAGCCACTGATAAAAAGGAGGTGGAAGTCTTTTTGCCATAAACTAGTTAGTTACGCATGAACAGCCCTGGTGGTTTCAGTCGCCCGGTATTAAATCAATGTCATGTTCTGCTTTGCTCACCGCACATCTGTTTAAGCGCCTTTTACGTACAATTAAACCAAACAGGTTTACGGAGTACAGGGTGCACCCACAAGACTGGATATCGGTAGAAGAGGCAGGATTATATTGTCATCCTGCGAAGCTTTACATAGATCCGATGCAACCGGCGGAAAACGCCGTGGTTACCCATGGTCATGCTGATCATGCGCGGGCAGGTCATCAACATGTATTCGCTTCAGCTGAAACCCTGGCGATCATGAAAACCCGCTACGGTGAGGAGATGGCAGAACGCACCACTGCGCTTAAGCCGGGCGTTCCCGTGTCATTGGGAGACAGTGCAGACCCTGTCACTATGACCCTCTATCCTGCCGGTCATATTCTTGGCTCTGTCCAGGTGCTGCTGGAGTATCGCGGAAGCCGCCTGGTGATATCCGGTGATTACAAGCGTCGTCACGATCCTACCTGTCCGCCCTTCGAAGTGGTGCCCTGCGATGTGTTCATTACTGAAGCCACCTTCGGTCTGCCGGTATTCACTCACCCGCCAATCAGTCATGAAATCGATAAGTTACTTACATCACTAAGCGTTTTCCCTCACCGATGCCATCTGGTCGGCACCTATGCGCTGGGAAAATGCCAACGGGTGCTTATTGGTTTGCGGGAAGCTGGCTATCACAAACCTGTTTATCTGCATGGCGCACTGCTCAAATTATGCGAGCTCTATCAGCAACAGGGTATAGCACTGGGAGAATTGATTCCGGTCAGTGACGTGGAGGATAAAGTATCTCTTGCCGGTGAAATTGTTTTGGCCCCGCCCTCAGCACTGGCTGATCGCTGGTCCCGTTCCCTGCCAGATGTACGCACCGTGATGGCATCAGGCTGGATGCAGATTCGTGCCCGCGCCCGGCAACGCCAGGTTGAACTGCCCCTGATTATTTCCGATCACTGCGACTGGCCGGAATTGCTGCAAACCATCGAAGAAGTCTCTCCCAAAGAAGTGTGGGTAACTCATGGCCGCGAAGATGCACTGATGTATCAGGCAAATCTGATGGGTTTTAAAGCCAGAGCGCTTTCTATGGTCGGCTACGATGACGATGAGGAAACCGGCTGATGGAAGCATTCAGTGATTTACTTGAACAGCTTTATTTTACCAGCGGCACCAACGCCAAAGCCGCGCTGATTTCCCATTACATTGCTACAACTCCGGATCCGGACAGGGGCTGGGCAATCGCGGCCATCGCCGGTGAACTCAGATTCGATTTTTTTAAGCGCAATACAATAAAAACCTTGATGCTTGAACGCATCGACGAAAATCTTTTTGCCATGAGCTACGACTACGTAGGCGAGATGAGCGAAACGGTGGCGCACCTGTGGCAACCTGAAACTCAGCCCTCAGGCGATGTTGTGCTGCCCGGTCTGAATGAGATTGTCGAATCATTCCGCGAGGCGAAGCGGACAGAAGTAAAACCGTTGCTCACCGCCCTTCTCGATAACATGACAGCCTCTCAGCGCTGGGCGCTGATAAAACTGGGTACACGGGGGTTGCGTATAGGGGTCTCTGCCCGCAGCATTAAGCAAATCCTTGCCAGCTACGGTGAAGTGCCTGTAGAAGAAATTGAAGCCCTCTGGCATGGCGTCGAGCCACCTTACACTGAATTGTTGAACTGGCTGGAAAATAAAGGGCCGAAGCCGGATATTTCTGACCGGGTTACCTTTCATCCTGTGATGCTTTCCCACCCTATCGATGATGATACACGGGAAAAACTTGCCGCGGGCGAATGGCAGATTGAACCCAAGTTCGACGGCATCCGTGTGCAACTGGTATCGGCTCCTGCGGGCAAAGCCTTGTTCAGCCGCACCGGTGACGATATCAGTGGTTCGTTTCCGGATCTGCTGGACACCATCGATCATAACCTGGTACTCGATGGTGAATTACTGGTGATGCACGGCGATAAGGTCGATACCTTCAATCAATTACAGCAACGATTAAATAAGAAGAAACCCTCCGCAAAACTTATGCAATCACTGCCGGTAGCAATCATGGCCTATGACCTGCTGGAACTTAATGGCGAGTCACTGATGGCCTTGCCATTAACTGAGCGTCGTCAGCGCCTGGCGGATTACATTAAAAAATATCCGGGGGAGCGCCTGCATTTATCTCCCACCTACAGTGTGAGTGATGTGGCTGAACTGGAGGCACTGCACAGGGATGTCACAGAAGACACCTCCATTGAAGGACTGATGCTGAAACGCAAAGACAGTACCTATGTACCCGGCCGCCCAAAAGGGCTGTGGTATAAATGGAAACGGGATCCCCTGTTAATTGATGCAGTCGTTATGTATGCCCAGCGCGGACACGGCAAACGTTCCAGCTTTTATTCAGACTTCACCTTCGGTGCCCGGGAGGGCGATACACTGCTCCCGGTGGGCAAAGCTTATTCCGGCTTCACTGATGAAGAACTCAAGAAGCTGGATAACTGGGTACGCCGCAATGCAACGGGTCGTTTTGGTCCGGTAAGGGAAGTAAAAAAGGAGCTGGTGGTAGAAGTCGCGTTTGATGCTGTACATCCCTCAAGCCGGCATAAATCAGGGGTAGCTTTACGCTTCCCCCGCATTCACCGTATCCGCTGGGATAAACCTGCCGCAGAGGCCGATACGCTGGAAACCCTCAAGGGCCTGATTGAGAAAGCACCTGAGCAACCAAAGTAAATACTGTCAGGAATCAGCAGGCCGTCTGGCGTTTCTTACCGCTTTCGGGTGCATCAGCTTTTCCAGTTCCGACAAGTATCCGGCGATGTCGCTGTGCGTTTTTTTGTCATCTGTCACTGCGTTATACAGCCAGTGATAGGTATCTTCATAATCGTAAGGGCTGCCGTGACCATCGAGAAACAGTTGCGCAAGTTGCATTTGTGCTTTTAAGTTACCCAGTGCTGAGGCTTCGCGGAGATAAATGACTGCACGCTGTTTATCTGTCTGCACCAGGGTGCCTTTGGCATAGTACCGGCCCAGTTGCTCAAGCGCAGCTGGCAATCCCTGTTCCGATGCATCACGGATAAATCCAATCCCGCGCTCAGGTTCGGCATCCACACAGACCCCCCAGGCCAGCATATCGCCCCAGAGAAACTGATAAGCGGGCTCCTTCAGCACTTCTGCGTGGGCTTCAATATCCTGTACCAGCTGACAACGATCGGTGACCACCCGTGTAAGGTGCTCATTTTTGTTGATCATGTTGATGAGCTCATCCTGTGTGTACAGTTGCACGGCTTTGATCTCCTGAGCAGAAGACACATTAAGCCCGGCGACACACAGCAATGATGTAAACAAAAGAATTACGCGATTTTTCATATGAAAACCTGAACTGTCATTAACCCCGGTGCCGGTGAACGATGCCGTCAGTATCAGGCATCGCACCGCTATGTTTAATTTATCGGCGGGGTACGGTAAAGCTTAAGCTGCAAGCTTAGTTCAGTTTCATCGATAATGCTGACTGGATGTGCCGGGCATGCTCTGCCAGGTCTACGCCCAGGTCGGTAAGATAGCCGCCGTCAGGCTGAGTAATGATCCCTTTTGAGTAAAGACGTTCTGCGGCGTGAACAACTGACTGGCTGGCGTCGTGATGAATTTTCAGTCCCTGCATGAGACTGGACGCCGGAAATTTAAGAAGAAGATTTAACTCGTCGACCATATCCTGATCTACTAACACCATTACACTCTCCTGACACTGTTATTGTTTGAGTGCACCACAGCAGAGTTAATTGTAAGGCAAATACTGCGGGTACATCCGCTATAACACTACCATTTGCAGCCGCTGTCCAGATTAATTTATATCAACAACCTGCTGCTCAATTAAGTTTATGACACAAACCGGCATCCCCTGAAACGGATCCGGCCGTTAAGTGATATACTCCGGCTACCATTCTCAGGATGCAATAAACACGGAAACGATGAAATACAAAGATCTACGGGATTTTATTGAGCAACTTGAAGCCAGAGGCGAGCTGAAACGCATTACACAGGAAATCGACACCGACCTGGAAATGACGGAAATCGCCGACCGTACATTGCGGGCCAAAGGTCCGGCCCTGTTATTTGAGAACCCGAAAGGGTCAGACATGCCGGTACTGGCAAACCTGTTTGGTACGCCGGAACGTGTAGCACTGGGAATGGGCCAGTCATCAGTATCGGCGCTCAGGGAAGTAGGTAAATTACTTGCCTACTTAAAAGAGCCCGAGCCGCCTAAGGGTTTGAAGGATCTCTGGGAAAAATTACCGGTGTTCAAGCAGGTCCTGAACATGCCAGCCAAAGAAGTGAAAAAAGCGCCTTGCCAGGAAGTGGTGCTCAGCGGTGATGATGTCGACTTATCTATGTTGCCGGTTCAGCGCTGCTGGCCGGGCGATGCAGCGCCACTGATCACCTGGGGATTAACGGTTACCAAAGGTCCGCATAAAAAACGTCAGAATCTGGGTATTTACCGTCAGCAGGTAATCGGGAAAAACAAGGTCATTATGCGCTGGTTATCCCACCGTGGTGGTGCACTGGATTTTCGTGAATGGTGTCAAACCCATCCCGGCGAACCTTATCCGGTGTCTGTAGCGCTTGGCGCCGATCCGGCCACCATTTTAGGAGCTGTAACTCCGGTGCCGGATACGCTGTCGGAATATGCCTTTGCCGGCTTGTTACGTGGCAGCAAAACAGAAGTGGTAAAATCTCTCAGTAATGACTTGCAGGTGCCGGCCAGTGCTGAAATCGTGCTGGAAGGTTATATTGCTCAGGACGAAGTGGCACCGGAAGGTCCCTATGGCGACCACACCGGCTACTATAACGAAGTCGATTCTTTCCCGGTGTTCACTGTCACCCACATCACCCACCGTCAGAAACCCATTTATCACTCTACGTATACCGGCCGTCCGCCGGATGAGCCTGCGATTCTGGGTGTAGCACTGAACGAAGTGTTCGTGCCTATTTTGCAAAAGCAATTCCCTGAAATCGTCGATTTTTATCTGCCGCCGGAAGGGTGTTCTTACCGCATGGCGGTCGTCACCATGAAGAAGCAGTATCCCGGCCACGCCAAACGGGTGATGATGGGCGTCTGGTCGTTCCTGCGTCAATTCATGTATACCAAATTTGTGATTGTGTGTGATGACGATGTGGACGCCCGTAACTGGGAAGACGTGATATGGGCCATTACCACCAGAATGGACCCTGCAAGAGACACTGTTCTTATTGAGAACACTCCCATTGATTACCTGGATTTTGCCTCTCCGGTTTCCGGTCTGGGGTCTAAAATGGGTATGGATGCCACTAATAAAATGCCGGGTGAAACGGACCGCGAGTGGGGCACGCCTATCGTCATGGATGAAAACGTGAAACAGCGCATGGATGACATCTGGGACAGTCTTGGTATTATGGACTAATTAGCGGGGAGAGTGTGGGCAAACCATTGGCTGGTGAAGTCTGTGCGAAATTCAAACACGCATTATTCCCAACCTCCGCAAACATATTGTGAGCATAAAGCCGGACGCAGGCGTGAAAGCGGGGAATGTATGTGTAATTAAAACCCTCCGCAGCAGGGACGCTGCGGTGGAGCGCCCATGGATGGGTTTACCGCGTGTTTTAATTGCACATGCGCTCCCCTCTCAGCCTGCGTCAGAACTTCAACCAATCAAAGAGTAACTATGTCGGAATTTCAGTGTAAGGTTACGGCCATCACGCCGTTAACTGAGGTCGTTTATAAAGTTGAGTTAACGCCTGCGCAGCCGGTGGATTTTAAAGCCGGTCAGTACATCATGGTGCATATGGGCGGAAAAGATAAGCGCCCGTTTTCCATCGCTAATCCGGCTTATGACAATGGTCGAATCGAATTGCACATTGGTGCAGATGAGAAAAACGCTTACGCCACCGAAGTCCTCGATAAAATGCGTAATGAAGGCGAAGTCACCTTAAGTGGCGGCCACGGAGAAGCATCATTACAAAGTGATGGTTCAGACATGATTCTTATCGCCGGTGGTACCGGTTTTTCTTATACCTGGTCTATTTTGCAGCAGGCACTGAAAGATCATGCAACCACGCCAGTGACCCTTTACTGGGGCGGACGCAATCAGTCAGATCTCTATCTATTCGATGAACTGACAGCATTAGCGGCTAAGCATGACAATTTCACCTTCGCTCCGGTAGTAGAATTTCCTGAAGAAGGCTGGCAGGGTAAAACCGGTTGGGTTCACAAAGCTGTGATGACTGACTATCCGGATTTATCTGACAAGCAGGTTTATATTGCAGGGCGTTTCGAAATGGCCAAAGTGGCACGGGATGACTTTACAGCATGTGGCCTGTCCACCGGTAAACTCTTCGGTGACGCCTACGCCTTCATATAAAGACGCGGGCCTTCTCATCAAGCCAACGTATGTTTCAGAAGCTCCTCATTACAGGGAGCTTTAATTTTAGCTTTGAAGAGCCCGTCATATGCCACCCAGTACCGAAGTGTTTTTCCTGTATTATTTATAAGTGTATCTGCTCCCAGCGAAGTTGGTAATATGACGAAATAAGCATCATTGGTAGTCACTACACTGCTCAATTCTCCTACGGCAACTTCAGAAAAAGCACTTTCCACATTTGAAGGCAAAGTTCCCTGAACGAATTGTCGTCCTTGGCGCATGTTGGCTTGTTTTATGTCCCGTGTTTCACTTCTGATAAATTCTCGAATTTTTTGATATTTGTCTTTGGATTGCAGTATAGAATTTCTCAACTCTGCAATCTTTTTGTACTGATCATGCCCGTTTACAGTCTTAGGCAATTTTAAATAGAAACCGCTGTACAGAGGGTTTTCGGCAAGATAGCTTTTTAAATCTTTGTTTTTCAGGTTCTGACCTTTTTCTCCGAACCACAAATTAAACAATTGTGCAGCTTTAAGCTCCGTTTCCTGTAGATAGCTATATACCGACTCGTTCACGTAATGCCTTGCTATGATGCGAAGATATTCCGTAGCATTCCCGTATATTCGAATATTCGCTTCCCTTTTTTCCGAGAGGTAGTTTCTGTCAGCGTCCGTCAATGATATTCCTGATGACTCTGCATAAACATTAACACTTCTTTCGTAACAAGCCAGAGCTAATGCTTCCGTTCGGACAAGCTCCTCACTAATCTCCTGACCTTTACTTTTCATTATTCTACTCACATAGCGCTGCCAGAAACTATATTCGGGTTGGTAGAGCGGCAACCCAAGCATAGTTATTACGGGTTTACTATTCTCCTGGTCATCAGCCAGGCATGGGGTCTGTATAAAAATAAAGAACGCTAAAATTTTACACAATGAATTCACACTAAATCTCCAAACCTCCGCATATGTCATAAAAATGGGCGACAAAAGACGCCCATATTCATAGAAATTATTCGCTGTCGGTTACCTGTAAAGTCACTTTACCGCTATACATACCGGGCTCAATATCAACTTGCACACCATCTACTAGCAAAGTTAAATTCATACCATCCAGTGCACTTAGTGTTGCGCCGTCCTCTATGTTGAGTGATGAAATATAAGAGGTAGTTGTCACTGTCCAACTGGATGTGCTGTCCATGAAAACTGAGATCGTATCTTCAGCTTCCACTTCTGTATATTCATGAACAACCTTTCCAATCAGGTTGTAATTGACGTAACCGTCAGATTCAAGAACATCGTTAAAGAAAGAAACCGCATCATCGTAAAACTCCAGATAACCCGGCGTCGCTTCAGATGTTGTAATTGCACCAGTTAATGTCGCTCCTTCTAATGTCAGCGAAAGCGAGCCGTTCGCAGTGTTACCGTTGATAATGTCACCCGTTAGCGTCACGTCCGATAACGTTGCAACAAGTTCAGATGATGCTCCTCCATCATTGAGTTGAGAAGCATCCCCACCCTCAGGAGGTTGATTTCCACCTCCGCTCTCGCTACCAGTATCCAGGCTTTGCAGGTAGGCTCCGTAGGGATCGTCGTTTTCAATCATTTCCAGAACAACATTATTTGAAGCAACTAATGTGGCGTTATCAATAATAATGGTGGGAAACGAACTTTTTGCCTGAATGACAGCTTCCTGTGTTTCAAATACAGTACCATTCTCAATCCGTAGCTCACCAGTTCCACTATGCAACATGACACCAATTCTGGCAGACTTTACGTAGGAGCTATCTGTGAATGTAGTGTCACCGGGAGCAGCCATAATGACGCCATAGTCCACAACATCCATATTACAACCGCTGAAATAATCCAGATTATTACCAATAGAATAAGCGCCGTAACCGCTCTCGATAGTTTTGATGTCTGAATTAATGCAGTAAAGCCGGCTGTCACTGGTATCATCGGTCGATAGCACTCCCCATCCCTGTGATGTGATAACAGAATTGATGTAGTAAGCAGTACCATTTCCTACGAGGTTCGTTGATCTGACATTGCCGGTAATACCAAGCATCCACGGCGCTTCCATCATCCGTCCCAAATCCACATTGAACGTATAATCTTCGGGTAGCGTGCCGTTATAGGTTTCTATAACCGCATTGTTGACTGTCATTGTACTATTTCCGCCAACAAACACTGCGGTACGTATCGCACCATTAGTTGTAATCACAGCATCGTTTACCTGCACATTGGCGTAGCCTGAAGACATAATAGCTGCGCCATATCCGGAAAAGTCGTTACCACCGTTTCCGGTGAAATCCATAGTCGGGCTATCTATCAGATAGTCATAAGAATCTGTACTTTCAGCACTACTCGTCACCACAATGCCATTGAAATTTGCTCCGGTAGATGAGATAACCAAGTCACTTGCAGTTGCGTCATCAACTTCCCCCTGAGCCAGAGCTGCCAATACAGATTTCTCAGCTACATAAGCGCCGTCCTCAATATAAACAGCTGTTCTGAAATAATTGGTAATGCTGTCACTGTAAACTACCGGAATTGAGTCTGTAACACTTAAAACAACGTCTCCGGAATACTCACCGCTTGCTATTGCTGTCTCCACAGAATCTACCGTTAATGTGAGCGACTTTCCTTCAGGCGCAGTTACACTTGCGTCCTCTTCTATTATCAGCACATCGTATGAAGTGCTTTTGGTAATCTCCACGGACTCCCCACTAGCTATTGTCAAAGTTACGTCTTCGACAGTGTTTTCATTATTAACTTCGGTAGAATCACTGCCGCATGCAGAAAGAGCCAGAAGTGTGGAAATATATACTGCCGTGTATCGATGAATTGAGTGTTTCATTATTATCGCTCCGCAATACCATTCTTTAATAAAAAGTTAATTTCGCGTAAAAATTAATCGCAAAACTACTATTATCGAAGTGACAAAAAGTATGAAATCGTGATTCTCAATGTATTTAATTCATCAATAAAATTGTAAATTCGCTTCTTTACATAAATAGACTGATGGACTCAAGTGGTTTCTCGCTCCTCAGGATTACAGAGTGGCTTACCCGACTGAACCAGATAAGCTTAAGTTGCCTTACCAAAATATTCGATGAATTAAAGGCTTAGACGGTCGTGCATTGTGTTACCTTTTCAGTTACATAGTAGAATCAATATGAATAAGAGTTAAAAGTATCGGGGCATGTAAAACCGATATCCCGACAGCCACGCAACCATAAGCGTGGCACTTACAACAGGCTTGAAGGAGTGTTTATGCTACCACGCACACTGGTTGCTACTACCATGCTGCTGTCCGCTTCAGCGATAGCAGCCCCCACCGCAAACGACGACCCGCGCCTGCACGATATTGCTAAAGCAATTTCTGCAGACCGCATTGAAAAAGACATCACTACACTAGTGAATTTCGGTACCCGTCATACGTTGTCTGAAACCAAATCAGACACCCGTGGCATTGGTGCGGCCCGTCGCTGGATCCAAAAAGAATTCGAACAAATCTCCGCGGAATGCGGCGGCTGCCTTGAGGTTATCACGGTCAGTGACACCATCAGTGGTGAAAAGCGAATTCCCGATCCGGTGGAAGTGGTCAATGTTATTGCTATTCAACGGGGAACCACCGACCCGGACCGCTACGTGATCATGTCCGGTGACATTGATTCACGGGTATCAGATGTGATGGATTTCACATCTGACAGTCCCGGCGCAAACGACAACGCCTCAGGTGTTGCCGGTACACTGGAAGCGGCACGGGTACTCAGCCAGTACAAGTTTAACGGCACTATTGTCTACGCAGCCCTTTCCGGTGAAGAACAGGGTTTATTCGGCGGTAAAATTCTCGCCGCAAAAGCGCAGAAGGAAGGCTGGCGCATAAAGGCCGTGCTGAATAACGATATGATTGGCAATATCGAAGGGGTGAACGGCGTTATCAATAACAGTACCGCCCGCCTGTTCGCTGAAGGTACCAGAGTCACAGAAACTGAAGCTGAAGCCCGTACCCGGCGCTTCACCGGCGGAGAAGTGGATTCTCCCAGCCGTAATCTGGCCCGTTATATTGATAAAATTGCTGATCAGTACATCGAAAATTTAGACACCATGGTGATCTACCGGCTCGACCGGTTCGGCCGCGGCGGACACCACCGGCCATTCAATGATTTAGGCTATCCCGGTATCCGCATCATGGAAACCAACGAGAACTATACCCGTCAGCATCAGGACTTACGCACGGAAGACGGCATCGTATATGGCGACACCCTTGATGGCGTTGACTTCGACTATGCAGCCAAACTGACCGGACTGAATGCAGTGAGTCTGGCTGCTATGTCCTGGGCACCCGCTCCGCCGGCAGAGGTATCCATTGAAGGAGCGGTAAAACCTTCCACCACGCTGAAATGGAAAGCCGCCGACAGCAAACAAAACCCTCAGTTAGCCGGTTATAAGCTGTACTGGCGCTACACCGATGCACCGCAGTGGCAATACAGCAAATTTGTCGGCGATGTCACTGAAGCCACACTGGAAAATATTGTCATCGACAACTACTTCTTTGGTGTTGCCAGTGTCAGCAAGGACGGCATTGAAAGCCCGGTGGTCTACCCGGGCGCAGCCGGCAGTTTCGGCGAGTAAGCCTGAAACACAGCTTGCGACCCGTCTCTGCAAGCTGTCCTCACACTATCCTCAGGTTAAAAGCGTGACAGGTTGTCACGCTTTTTCTGTATTAATCCCCCCGGGACGCTACACTTTTACAATAAAGCCGGTTACGGTAGACGACTCTGCCCGAATGACTCCGTACTGGCAGACGTATTTAGGAAGTATTTGATGATAAAGGTATTTAGCGGTTTAATTTTGACGGGCCTGTTTTGTCTGACGACCCCGGCACAGGCAGAAATAAAACTGGGCGCCTCTCCTCTCGCCACTTACATTGATAACGAAGGTGAGCCTGCCAGGCTGAACAGTATTGTCACTGAGGCCTTCAGGCGTATGGACACGGACGTGACGTTGCAAGTGATGCGCAGGGCCTTTTTAGGCGGTGCACTGACTACCGGCCAGCTTAACGGAGAATATGCGTTTATCAGTCTTGATGACAAACAGAGTAACGCCCTCTATTCAACTCCGTATCTGCCTTTATACCTGTATGCAGCCAGCAAACGTCCTGCGGTAAAAGAAATTAAATTGTTGCCTCAGTTACAGGACAGCCGCACTGCTATCGAAAACCGTTTTGCTAATACCACGCAGATCCGCGCCGTGCGCGAGGTGAAATGGTCCCGTACGCCCACTACATTCGATGCATTTAAACAATTTGCTGATGATCGTACGCCCCTGCTGATGACTTCAGCTTTACTGATTGATGAATTTAACCTTTTACTGCTGGCAGATAATGAGGAACTGGTCTCCCGCTCGGCTGACGCCCTCATCACCAGCGGCTTCCACCTGATGCTGGCAGAGGATACAGCCGCTAACAGAGGCCTGATCTCAACATTTAACAACACCATTTCACAAATGCAATCTGACGGCACCTACAACACGCTGTTAGGAAAGAGCTGGCTGAGTAAAGACATCAACAACGACGGCATTGCCGATTACATTACGTCAGAATCGGTTTTCCACGATACCACCCCGCCCTCAGCCGCAACGGCGTATCCACTGGACTCAACCCGCCCCGCCGCTGCCAGTGTCTATATGATTGACGGCAACCGTTACGATAACTGGCAGGATGCAGTAAACGTGTTACAGGCACTGACACCGGCGGCGACGCAGCTCAGCCTGCTTGATGCCGATATATACAAAAAAATTATCCGGCAGTGGTAGTAAGAAACATTTTATTCTATAAAAAAATTAAACTAGCAAATTCTAACGGAACGCCTACATTTAAAGGGAGTCACCCGATAAATTTATTTTATCGTGGTGAACTAAATTTCTCTGTAACACGTTAGACATATTACTGTCATAATTATATGATAGTGACGGGTAAACCACAGGAGGGCTCATGAATATGCATGCATTAACCAAGTCATTTACGCGGTTTTTTGAGCGGAGCCATCCATATACAGTTGCATACTATATTGGAAGGAAAAATGCTGAGAAGATTTTTGATTGCAAGATCAAGAAGAAATCCAAGCTACTCGCTGACTCAAATCACTAGCGTCAACACCCGATAAACAGGCCTTGTTCACAAGGCCTGTTTTTATTTGTGCCGGAAAAAATTAAAAGAACGCCTGCAGTCCGGTTTGCGCCCTGCCCAGAATTAACCCGTGAATATCGTAAGTGCCCTCATAAGTATTCACTGTCTCCAGATTCAGCATATGCCGCATAACGTGGAACTCACCGGCAATCCCGTTGCCTCCGTGCATATCTCTGGCTTTACGGGCAATATCCAGTGCCTTTGAACAGTTATTCCGTTTAACCAGTGAAATCATCACGGGATCAAATGCGCCGGTGTCAATCAGTTGCCCCACCCGCAAGCTCCCCTGCAAGCCCAGCGCAATTTCCGTCTGCATATCCGCCAGCTTTGTCTGGAAAAGCTGAGTCTGTGCCAGTGGCCTGCCGAACTGCTTTCTGTCGAGACCATACTGCCGCGCAGCGTGCCAGCAAAACTCTGCCGCCCCCATAGCTCCCCAGGAAATGCCGTATCTGGCCATATTCAGGCAACTGAAAGGCCCCTTCAAACCGCGCACTTCCGGAAACATGTTCTCCTGCGGCACAAATACGTTATCCATAACAATTTCACCGGTAACAGAGGCATTCAGTGACAACTTGCCCTTAATTTCCGGTGCCGATAACCCGGCCATACCTTTTTCCAGCACAAAACCACAAATCTCATTGTCCTCACCGGTATTTTTAGCCCATACCACAAAGACATCGGCTACCGGTGAATTAGTGATCCACATTTTATTGCCTGTCAGTCTGTATCCACCCGGCACTTTTTCCGCGCGGGTTTTCATTCCCGCCGGATCCGAACCCGCATCCGGTTCGGTTAAACCAAAGCAACCGATAAATTCACCGGTAGCCAGTTTGGGCAGATATTTTTCTTTCTGTTCAGTGGTACCGAATTTGGCAATAGGGTGCATGACCAGTGAAGACTGAACGCTCATGGCACTGCGATAACCGCTGTCGACCCGCTCCACTTCTCTGGCAATCAATCCATAGGAGACATAATTCACCCCGGCGCAGCCATAGCCATCTATGGTTGCACCTAACAGGCCCATCTCACCGAACTGACGCATGATGGCCGTATCGAAAGTAGCAGTGCGGTTTGCGTTTTCAATGCCCGGCATCAGTGCCGTCTGGCAGAAGTCTCTGGCCGCGTCACGGAGCATACGCTCTTCGCCGGTTAGCTGCGTTTCAAGATGAAAAATATCATTCCAGTGAGGATTAGCAGAGGCTGTCACGATGAATTCCTGTTGTGCATTTGAACCTGCACACAGTATCACACGGGTGACATCAGCGGATCACCTGTGAAATGAAAGAAGGATCTGATTGCTGTCAACCTGATACAACACAAAGTATTGCACGTTGTCAGCCTGCGCTCACAGATGAGTCAGGGGCATTTCAGTGGAATATTTGATTTGTTCCATAGCAAAACTGCTGGTGACATCGCTCAAATCGATGCCGGATACCAGCCGCTTGTAGAAGTGATCAAAGCTTTGCATATCAGTAACCAGCACTTTAAGCAGATAATCATACTCGCCGGACATGCGGTAAAACTCGACCACTTCTTCAAAAGAGGAAGCATGGCGGGCAAACTTGTCCAGCCACTGCGCATCGTGACGGGATGCCTTTACCTGCACGAACACTGTCATGGTTAAGCCAAGATGCATAGCACTGAGCAGAGCCACACGCTTGCTGATCAGCCCGTCGTTTTGCAGTCTCTGGATGCGGCGCCAGCACGGTGTCGTCGTCAGCCCCACCTGTTCTGCAATATCGCTTACCGGTGTTTCGCTGTTATTCTGTAACGCCGCTAAAATGGCCTTGTCGGTTTTATCCAGTACTGCTTTTTTCATCTGTGGCGTCCCATATGCGCTGCTTTCGCCTATTATGTCAACCACAGCGCAATTGCCAAGCCTGAAAGCATCACTGCCAGTGAAGTAAAGAAGCTGTAGCGCATTTTCGGGACTTGCAAATATTCGTGGATCACGCTGCCAAGTACCGTCCACAAGCTGTTTGCAGCCAGTCCGCTTAAGCAAAACACAATGATGAGGGCCAGACTGTCTGTGACCACACGGTCGGGTGACACAAACTGGCTGTAGGCGGTGATCAACATCAGCCAGGCTTTGGGGTTCAGCGGGTGCACCAGTATGCCTTTAAAGAATCCGGGGGCTACAGCGCTGGCCCTGCGGGATTCGGCGTGTCTGACCCGCCATAAGCTGTAAGCAAGATAAAGAATGTAGAACGTACCGGCCACTTTAATGAACGTCACCATCACAGGAAACTGCTGAAAAACACTGCCTAACCCGACGCAAATCGCCAGAGCATTAATCACAAACCCTGTTACCACCCCTGCCATTAGCGGCAGCGTGCTGCGTATGCCCAGTTGCACACTGGTGCCCAGCAAGGTCAGATTAGCCGGTCCCGGGGTAAACGTCATACTGACAGCAAACACCACCAGCAAACTCAGATTCTGCAATTCCATTTTCTTTTCTCTTAAACAACGTACTTAACATTACCAACGTGATTGATATACTGATTGAGCAATCAATAAACACAAAAATATAAATTGTTACCCTATCAATGTGAGAGCAGAAAATGTGGAAACCGACAATTGATGCCACCAGCGACAAAAAGCTTTACCTGCAAATTTGCGACGGTGTAGCACAGGCTATTGTCAGCGGGGAGCTGAAGCGGGGCGAGCAGCTTCCCACCGTACGGGCACTGTCAACGCTGCTGAATGTTACACCGGGAACCATAAACCGCGCCTTTGATGAAGGAGTGCAGCGGGGAATCATTGAGAAAACACAGGGAAAAGGGACGTTTGTAAAACAGCAAAAACAAGGACGGACGATTAGTGCAGCGATGCTGCCCGGACGCAAAGATGTTTTCGACTTCACATTGAATCAGCCGGCCTGCCTGAATATTGAACCCATTCTTTCAACCCACCTTCAGAACCTTGCCCGTCAGAATGATCCCCGCCTGTGGTCGGTTTACGGCGATACCCGCGGACTGCCGGAACACCGGGAGAGTATGGCGGACTGGCTGAATCTGAGGGGAAATAACGCTGACCCGGAGAATCTTTTCCTCCTTGCCGGAGCCCAGCAGGGCTTGTTGTCTTCCCTGATGTTGTTATGCAATAAGGGCGACACGGTAATGGTTCAGGAAACCACTTTCCCCGGGATCCGGGCCGTGGCAACACTGCTTGGATTGCAATTGCAGCCAGTGGCCATGGATGAGTACGGACTTGATCTCAACGACTTCAAAGCACGGTGCAAGCAGGCCACCAGCCAGGTGCTGGTTGTTCTGCCGACAGCGCACAATCCCACCGGAAAAACCCTCTCTCAAAGTCACCGGGAAAAGCTGGTGAAAATTGCCCGCAAATACGACATTTATCTGGTGGAAGACGATATCTATCTGCATGCAGAACCGGTTGTGTCACTGCAACAGCTTGCGCCAGAACGCACTTTTCACGTATCGGGTTTTTCCAAATGTGTCGCACCGGCGTTAAGGGCCGGCATGCTGGTTTGCCCGCCACAATTTACCGGTAGTCTGGCACGGGTAATACAGGCGCAGAACTGGTTTACACCGCCGGTAACTACCGAACTGGCTCACAGGCTCTATACAAGCGGCGATGCCGTCGCCATTGAGCAGGCCAGACGGGAAGACTGCATAGAGCGTATTACGCTGGCCAAAGCGATTCTGGGCGAAAAACGTATTCAGTACGACCCGGTGAATTTGCACATCTGGCTGAAACATTCTCCGCGGCTTGATAATGCCGCCGTGATCAGCCGCCTGAACCAGTTGGGTGTAGATGCACTGCCATCGGTGTTCTTCCATGTGACAGAAACGTCTTCGGCGCATTTACGTCTTTGTCTGGGTAATCTCACTCCTGAGAACTTACAACAAGGTCTGGAGATTATTGCCAGAGAGCTGAACCCGTCCTTGCCGGAACGGGCAATCATCTGATCGCCGATTGCAGCCCGTCAAAGACCGGCCCGGGCAGTTTCCCGGTTCTCTGCTAATTTTATGTGGTCGAAAATAATACCTCAGGGGGAGAAAGAAACTTAATGAACCGGCCTTCTGCACGGAGTTTTCTGCTGGCACTGATTGCTGTAGCGTCACTGGCCAGTATTGTACTGTTTGTCCCCTGGACTTTCCCGGGCTCCAAAATGGCGCCGTTACCCGCCAGCATCTCAGGGCAAGTTGACAATTCTCCGGCCGCTTAAACTGGAAAATACCTTTTTTTCGTCAAAAGAAGTGAATATGGCAAGACTGATGAGCGGCTACATTAAAGGGCTGGATGTAGACGTGAAACCCGTGTGGTTGCGATCATCCGCAACCGGCGTAAAGAAAATTAAGCCTTCAGCCTTCATCACCGCTGCTCAGTAACTTTACCCCGCCAGTAATATGGTCAGCTCCTGGGCACCGAACATTACAATTTCAAATGCAATCAGGATGATGATGATCCATTCCAGAAACGAAGAATGCTTGTGCTTCAGCTCATCAGCCAGCATCTCAAACAATTCATGAATCACATTCAGTTTGTTCGACAGCAAATCGACTCTCGGACGAATATCCAGATACTTCATTGTGGCATTGTAGGCGTCTTCGAACTCAGGGTATTCCCAGAAAAACTCCGGCGTATCCAGCAAACCATAGTGCAGAAAAATATCGCTTTTGGTACTGAAAAGGTGACCACGAATGCTGGCCAGCTTCTGTCTGCTCAGATTAATTTTACCTGATTCTGCCAGTGCCTTCGGCAAATATGCATATTGCTGAATGGTCTTTTCCGCCTGATATTCATACTGATTCAGTTTGGTCGACTGCGCCAGCGCATGACTGACAGCCAGTCGCATCAAAGCCTCACCGGCCGGAAGAGAAATCAGGTCGCCCTGCAATTTGAGTAACTCAGCGCCAGTGTTAAAACGCACATGCTCCTGATGTTCACAGGAAAGGGCATCACTGCTGATTTGCAGGCGGTGCAAAAACGCCAGACGTTCATCTTCGTCGACGCCCCAAAATACCAGCACGCCGTAGTCAAACAGCCATCCTTCTCCGCCCGGCAGCGGCAAATGCACAGCATCCCGGTAGCGTGTTCCGTGCTGAGACTGGCTTATTGTTGTGGTGTCAGATTCTGATAGTACATACACTGAAACCCGATCATTTGAGAAATCCATACTGGCTTCCGACTGATTAAAAAACGGGCTGATTATGCGCTCAATTTCAGTTATCACCTAGAAATATAAATCATTAATTTTCATTAAGTTACGATAATCACACCCCATATCTGGCATGCTTTCTCTGGCACCTCATTTCATGGTCACCTTTTTCTCAGGTAATTGATTTTGTCACCGCCACTGACTTACTATGAAATACCTGACAAATTACGAGCGTTAATTATGAAAAAAGCTGTTTTCGCATTGATTGCATTAACTTTTACCCTGGCCGGTTGCGCCCCGGAAGTTGGCTCAAAAGCCTGGTGTGCTGATATGAAAGAAAAACCTAAAGGCGACTGGACGGCAAACGAAGCCGGCGACTTTGCCAAACACTGTCTGTTCAGCGACGACGATTAATCGTTAACCCCCTTTAACCAGCGGATTGCTGAGCGGTCTCCGGCAATCCGATGTCATCCTGCCGGGCTGGTATCTGACACTGTCCGGCCTTATCCCCTGCGCTTACGTTCTCTGTCTATGCTTAACTCTGGCACGGTTCGTGGACTATTTACTCCGGAATATGAGTATTTCTGAATACCGTCTTCACCGGATTCCGGAAAACTGTTTATTCCAATCAAAGGCTTAGCCTTATGCATCACAATTTATATTTTGCAGTAACCGGCGCAGATCTTTTTCCGGTTTGTCTGACATGTGTCGCTAAACACCGACAACGTCAGAACGGAAACAGCACTGCGAACGGTATTTGGGGACACGATGGCAAGGATCAGGGTTATTGACGGCGATATTACGCAACTGGAAGTGGATGCCGTCGTAAATGCAGCGAATCCGACGCTGCTGGGCGGTGGCGGCGTTGATGGTGCAATCCACCATGCTGCAGGGCCGGAGCTTTTTGAGTATTGCAAAGCAGTTGGCGGGTGCAAAACCGGTCAGGCAGTGCTGACACCGGGTTTTAATCTTAAGGCTCCGTATATTATTCATACCGTGGGGCCGGTATGGCGCGGGGGCGCGAATCATGAAAGTGACTTGCTTTCCAAATGCTACCGGAACAGCTTACGGCTGGCGAGTCAGCATAACATTCAAACGATTGCTTTTCCGGCGATAAGTTGCGGCATTTACGGGTATCCGGTGAATTCAGCCTGCGAGGTTGCGTTGGGCTCCATCCGCTTTCACGCCAGCGGTACAGCACTGCCTCACACCATCTATCTGGTGTGTTTTGGTGAGGAAGTTAAATCAGGGTTCCGTCAGCTTCTGGGCTGACCCTGACTGGCTGGTATGACTAAACACGCGCTGGTAACATTGCATTCACATAAATGCTAAAAGTCGTAAAGATTGCGCACCAGCACCGCACCCACCGGACTGTACAAATAACAAACAAACTCTTACTTCCCTTTTCCCCCTCCGTATAATACGCGCTCTTCAAAAACGGAGGGCTTTCACATGCAAAAACCAAAACACAGTGTGGTTGAAGACATTTTTGCTTTAGTCAGTGCAGGGCTGTTCATTGCCTTTGGTGTATATTTATTTCAGTCGCAGAACCTGATGGTCGGCGGTGCTGCAGGGCTTGCGCTGCTGGGAACTTATGCATTACCTGTAGACTTCGGGGTGCTGTTTTTCCTGATCAACGTGCCGTTTTATGCCCTTGCGTGGACCCGTATCAGCAAACGCTTCACCATAAACACGTTTATCTCCGTGTCTACCGTCTCAGTACTTACTGATCTTATTCCCCGCTTTGTGGATGTCAGCAGTGCTAATCCGGTTTTCACTGCAATATTCGGCGGGATCCTCATTGGCGTGGGCATGCTGATCATGTTCCGTCATACCTCAAGTCTGGGCGGTCTTGGTATTCTGGCGTTCTATCTTCAGCAACGTTTCTCCATCCGTGCCGGTACTTTTCAGCTGTCAGTAGACACCGTTATTTTGCTGTCTTCACTGCTGGTACTCGACTGGCGTCTGGTACTGATGTCGGTGCTGGCAGCGTTCTGTCTGAACATGGTGCTGTCCTTAAATCACCGGCCGGAAAGATATACTCTGCCGTCATTATCCAAACAGGATGATAAACTGCCGGGTGCCGGCGAAGCCAGTTAGTCCGGGCGGACGTGCACCGCCCCCCACTCAGGGCCATACTTAGCTTCAATGATCTTCGTCCGGATATCTTCGGGCAGGAATGGTCTTACAGTACCGGCAAGTCCGCCGGCCAGTACCAGTTTTCCCTGACTTTTTTCCATGGCAATACGGGCTATTGATGATAAATAGTCCGTGCCGGAGCGAACAATATCTGAAGCATACACATCGCCCTTTGCCGCACAGTCAAACACAAGTCCGGCGGCGCCGGCAAACTCAGCCGGTTGCGCATAATTAAGTTTGTTCACGAATTCCCGGGGGGTGCCTGCGCTGAAATGTGCACAGACCGTTTCAGACAGCTGTGAGGCCGGCAACACACCATCCAGCGCTTCCAGCGTATGCCGCACCGCTTCACGGCCAAACCATGCACCACTGCCCTTATCACCGATATTAAAACCGTGGCCACCATACTGAATACAGGCATTGCCACACAGTGCGGCTGCGCAGGAGCCGGTACCGGCAACCAGAACAGCCCCGTTCTTACCACCATGCGCCCCAACCAGCGCAGTATGCAAATCACTGGTGAAACGAAATGATGCAAAAGGATGCTGCCATTGACTGAGCAGTTCTGCGGCTTCTTTCACCGTTGCACCGGCCAGCCCCGCACTCACATGGCACTTTGCGAGCACAGCAGCGTCATTCTCATTAATCGCAACGCCTGCGTTTTGCAGGGCCAGTAAAACCGACCGGATAATGGCCGGCAGGGCTTCTTTGCCAATCCTGGCCACATTAGCAGGACCGCTTATTCCCTCACCTGCCGGTTCACCGTTTTCATCAAACACAACGGCCTTACACTTAGTGCCGCCGCCATCGACTCCGGCAATATACTGCTGGTTATTCATTTTTTCTTTTATTCTCACGGCTAATGCTCAGGAAGGTACTGCATACCTGCCGGAATAACAATGTGCACCTCAGTTAAAAGAAAATACTAACTTGTACTTGTTGTTTCAAATCCCATGAATAAATTAAATTTCGTTACAGAACAATATAAATGTATTTTTTGTGGCATGATGGGGTTTATGTCCAACGGACTGACAGGATTTTCTGATTGAAAACAACGATCAAGGATGTCGCAGAACTCGCAGGCGTATCCTTTAAAACCGTTTCACGGGTTGTGAACAAAGAGCCCAACGTGAGCGAAGAAACCGTTGAAAAAGTGCAGGCTGCTATCAGGCAGCTGGATTACCGCCCCAATCCGGCTGCAAGAAACCTCGCCAGTGATAAGTCCTATTCTATAGCCTACGTCTATGACAATCCGAACGCTTATTACGTTATTGATATGCAGAAGGGCTTGTTAAGAGAATGCAGAAACAATGATTACGACCTGCTGATCCATCCTTGCGAAACCTCAAATGAGGATGTCGTCAGCGATATTCTTCAAATGGCAAGCCGCTCGAACCTGGCTGGCCTGATATTGTCTCCGCCATTATCCGAAATGCCGGAATTACTTAATCAGATAGTTCATTCCGGATTGCCGTTTGTGGGTATTGTTTCAGGCGTAGCCCCTTTCGGCATTCAGGGGAAATGGCTGTGTATTGATGATTTTCAGGCTGCCTGCGATATCGTGAATCACCTGATCCGCCAGGGCCACAAACGCATTGGCTTTATCTCAGGCAACAGAAATCACCGCTCCACACTGGAACGGGAACGGGGTTATCTGGATGCACTGGAAAGTTATCGCCTGGATACCAGTGCAGAACTTAGAATAGACGGCGAGTACAATTTCGAAAGTGGTGTATCGGCTATGAAGCAGTTTCTCGCACTGGCGAACCCGCCGACAGCGGTGTTTGCCTGTAATGATGAACTCGCCGCCGGCGCTTTACTGGAAGCAAGACTGAATAATATTCAGGTCCCTCAGGACATGGCGATAGCAGGTTTTGAAAACAGTCCCTTTTCGCGGCAAACTTCTCCGGCCATAACAACTGCAGAACAGGATACCGTGGCCATAGCCCGTAAGGCCGCCGGCTTGCTCATCGACACCATTTCACAAAGCAAACGACACGCTAAGCCGGTATTTGAAGAAACGGACAATATCTCCTATTGCCCGGAATTGGTAATCAGAGACTCCACAACGAAAAAGCCCGGCAACTGAGCCGGGCTTTGTGTCATTTCGCTTTAGGCGGCGTCGCCTTTGGCGCAGATCCTTGTTGATTAACGGGACGTGAATACGCACCTCTGTTCACTCTCGCTCTACTATAACCTGTTCTCATAACTTACCTCTTAATTGGTCAGAAACAGACTCCTTCTCCAGCAAGGCATCCGGCATGTATCGAAAATAAACTATAGGATGTGATAACAAACCTGGCCGTAATCCTTTCGGCTAACCTTGCTGACACCGCAACCCGCAGGAAGGAATAGACAGAACTTGCAACGAATCTTAAATACTTTATTCTAAAGAATGGAGATAATTAGAATAAAAAAGCAGTCCGGAAGATGGAAATGAAAATGTGGAATCACTACCTGCTTGCGATATCAACAGTATATTGCGGCCAAACAGAGGCAAACACAAGCGCAATGTGTTCAACCCGCTTAAATTATCGCCGGGTAACAAAAGCCGGTTCTTTATGATCACCGGCGCATTCGGATACGTCAGTGCCCTGCTCGCTATCGCCGGCGTGCTTTATTATCTTGAAGCCATCAGAAAGTGGCGTGTTTTCCGGTATCTGCCCGCCATTGTGCTGCTGTACTTTGTGGTAATGGTGTGTGCCAGTGCCGGGTTATGGGAAAAAACCGCTGCCATCAATGATACTTATAAAATGCTCAGGAACAACCTGCTGCCCGCGATGATCTTCCTGATGTTGCTGGAAGCTGATCTGCGCCAGATTAAGCGGCTGGGCTGGCGGATGATTTTCGCCTTTCTGCTTGCCAGTCTCAGTATTGCCGCCGGCTTCATTGTTACGTTTGCTCTGTTTCAGCACGGGCTGGCAGATAACGCATGGAAAACCTTCGCCGCGTTGTGCGGCAGCTGGATGGGGGGAACAGGTAACCTCGCAGCCATACAACTGGCGCTGGATGTGCCCGACTCCGCTATGGGATACACCTTGCTGATTGACTCCATTGATTATGCCATATGGGTAATGGCATTACTGGCACTGGTGCCCTATGCAGCTCATTTCAACCGCTGGGTAAAAGCCGACAGCCGTGCGCTGAATGATGTGGGTGCAAGGCTGGCAGAATCGAAGGCGAACCAGACTCAGGTGTCAGGCGGCAATGTGCTGATGCTGCTGGCCTTATCCTGCATTGTCTCATCACTGTCCCAGTGGCTCGCGGCGATGTTGCCGGCCTCTGCTTATTTTTCTACTACCGCCTGGACTGTCGCACTGGTCACCCTGGCCGGGATCGCCGGTGCTGTCACTCCCCTTCGCCGCGTGGGCGGTGCAGATGTGGTGGCTACCGTACTGCTGAACCTGATTATTGCGCTTATTGCATCCAGAGCCAGTTTTTCAGAATTGCTGGAAGCGCCGGTGTATATACTGGCCGGCGGTTGTATCTTACTGATTCACGGGGTGATTATGGTTATTGCAGCGAAACTCTTCCGGCTGGATTTGTTTACCTGCGGCCTGGCGTCACTGGCGAATATTGGTGGTGTTGCCTCAGCCCCTGTCCTAGCGGCCTCATACTCAAAAGCGCTCATCCCGGTTGGCGTGTTTATGGCAATGCTGGGGTACATCGTTGGTACCGCAGGAGGATTGGCCGTGGGCAAGGTATTGTCAGTGATTGCCGGCGCCTGAGTGACGCTGGCGGGTATTCACTAGACGTGTTTAACAATGCGGGGCACCCGCTGGGATAAGCGGGTGACAAGATCGTAAGAAATTGTCCCGGCGTGATGGGCCACCTCATCCACGGACAGTTGATGCCCCCACAGTTCTACCCGGTCACCGGGCGCCGGAGCCGGAATATCAGTCACATCAATGGTAATCATATCCATCGACACTCTGCCCGCCAGTGCCGCACGGTGTCCGTTAACCATCACCGGTGTACCGTTGGGACATTGTCTGGGATACCCGTCGGCATAGCCGATACCCGCAGTGGCAATCAAAGAACGGCGCTTCGCTTGCCAGGTATCGCCGTACCCCACTGTTTCACCGGCTTCTATAGTACGCAGAGCAATAATACTTGCCTGAAGCGTCATCACCGGTTGCAGATCCAGCCCGCAAGGTGTGTCCAGAGGCTCAGCGCCGTACATGGCAATACCGGTGCGGTTCCAGTTTCCCCGCGCTTGCGGCCAGCCCACAGTTCCCGGAGAATTGGCAATGCTGACTGCAAATCCGGTAGCTGCCCGAACCTGCTCAAAGACATCCAGCTGCTTTTGTACCGACTGACTGCCCGTTTCATCACCGCATGCCAGATGCGTAACCAGCACGGTATCGTCAGTTAACATATCCCGGTATTTCGCCACCATGGGTAATACTTCATCACAGGCAAACCCGAGACGGTGCATGCCCGAATCCACTTTTAACCATATCGCGGGACGACGATCAGAAGGGCACGCTTTTAACCAGCGAAGTTGCTCTTCGCTGTGAACAACCACAATGCAATTTTCCCGCGCAGCCACAGTGCATTCAGTCGCCTGGTGAGGGCCCTCAAGGATAACCACAGGAGCCTGAATGCCGCCTTCCCGTAACGCCAGCGCTTCTTCTATAATAGCAACCGCAAACGCAGGAGAGACTTTACGTAATATCCGCGCCACATTGACTGCCCCGTGTCCGTAGGCATCAGCTTTCACCACCGCCATATTCTGTCCTTCACCGGCCAGAGAGGAAAGTACACGGAAATTATGCAATAGTGCGTCGGCGTGGATAACAGCCTGGGTTTGTCTGCTCAACGGCGGGGCTCCTGATCTAAAATTTGCGCTGAAAGCTATCTTACAACGACGGGATAATTCCAGCTATACAAATTAATTGGAATAATCTATTCTGGGATTTCAATTGAATTAAAATAATGTAACAGGGCAGCATGTTAGAGCATTACGCGTTAGCAGACTTACTGGTTTTCGCCGCTTACGGTTTGCTTCTTATCGCCAGTGGCTGGCTGTTTAACCGCTCCAGCCGCTCAGCCAAAGATTACTTCCTGGGTGGAAACAGCATGCCGGTCTGGGTTGTGGCGATTTCTGTACTGGCAACGTCCCAGTCTGCAGCCACGTTTCTGGGAGGCCCTGATCAGGGTTACCGGGGCGATCTGACCTACCTGTCAACCAACATCGGCGCATTCATCGCTGCTTTCTTTGTTGCCGCTTTTCTTATCCCGCGGTTTTATAAACACAATGTCTACACGGTATACGAACTGCTGGAACAGCGCTTTGGTGAACAGGCCAAACAACTGGCCGGTGCCATGTACCTTTCCGGCCGCGTGTTCGCCAGTGGCGCAAGGCTGTATATGGCAGCACTGGCTGTCGCCATGATTCTGTTCGGCAACATTGATGCATCCAGCGTCATTCTTGCCACCGTCATTATTACAGTCGCAGGGCTTGTGTATACGGTTTATGGCGGGATCCGCACAGTTATCTATTCTGACGTGTTACAGGCTGCGGTGTATATCTGTGCCGCGGTAGCCGTGATTATCGCACTGATAAATGCAATTCCGGCTTCTCTGGCCGATATCGTTAACGCCCTTCAGCATCCTGCGCCGGATACGCCTTCAAAATTAAGGTTGTTCGATACACGGCTTGATTTCACTAACAGCGGCGTTTTCAGTTTGTTATCTGTTTTTACCGGATTTGTGCTTCTGAACATCGCCGCTTTTGGCCTCGACCAGGATATGACGCAACGGGTGCTGACCTGCAAAAGTGCCAAAGAAGGCAGCAAAGCTATGCTGCTTTCGGTGGTGATGGTGATTCCGGTGATGTGCCTGTTTTTAATCATCGGTTTATTGCTGTTTGTTTACTATCAACGTCCCGATTTAATGGCCGGTGGCAGTGGTGAAAACCCCGTTCCGGTATTTGCCGGTGAACCGGTCACCATATTCATGTACTACGTGCTCAGCGAAATTCCTGATGGTGTTCGCGGCCTGGTCACCGTGGGTATTCTGGCTGCCGCACTGTCTACATTAAATTCCGGCCTGAACTCCATGTCCAGTGTTCTGATCCAGGACATGTACCGCCCCTGGCTGGCCCGCCGGAATACACAAAAGAACGATGCTCACTTTGTCAAAGCAGGACGCTTCGCCATGTTATTAATGGCATTGTCATTAGGATTTATGGCGTGTCTGTGCTATTACTGGCAACAACATACCGACATGCCGCTGCTGCAATTTGCACTTGGCGTCATGGTTTTCTCGTACAGTGGTTTACTTGGCGTTTATTTCGTCACGCTATTTTCCCGCCGTGGAAGCCGTCGTTCGGTGATAGCAGCGTTGATCACCGGTTTTCTGGTACCCTTGTCCATGCAACCCTATATTATTGAGAGTATTTTGCCGGCCCGCCTGCAGTTTGAACTCGGGTTCACATGGCAACTGGTCGCCGGCACGCTCATATCCACGCTTATTTGTGCTATGGGTAATACACCCGCAGGCTATAATAAAGATATACAGCAACCGGAACCGGTTCAGTAACAGAACGCTGCCGTTAAAAATAACAACAAAACAATCCAAAGCAATAAAGTAGAGCAACAGAACTAAGGCAAATTATGCAGGCAAAAACAATCACCGGGACGTCAGACTTACTGGCACAGTTAAATAAAATTGTGTCAGAGGGCAGAAATCCCGCCACGATGGATATCGATTTGCTGTCGACGGAATCCATCCTGCATAAAATCAATCAGGAAGATGCCAAAGTAGCCGCAGCAGTGGCAACTGAAATACCCCAAATTGCCCGGGCAGTGGATGCCATAGTGGAAAAACTGCAACAGGGCGGACGGTTAATTTACATCGGTGCCGGTACCAGCGGCCGTCTGGGTATTCTTGATGCTGTAGAGTGTCGCCCGACCTTCAGCGTGCCCGATACACTGGTGATGGGCATTATTGCCGGTGGCGAAACAGCTATACAGCATGCTGTAGAGGGCGCAGAAGACAACAGCGCTCAGGGTATCAAAGACGTACAGGCCGTGAACCTTTGTGAAAAGGATGTACTGGTAGGTTTGTCTGCCAGCGGACGGACTCCGTATGTGGTCAGTGCACTGGAATATGCAAATGAACTGGGCGCGGTCACCGCAGGTATCGCCTGCAGCCCGGGCGCGCCGGTGCTGACCACCGCACAAATTGCGATTTGCCCGGTGGTTGGTGCAGAATGCCTCACCGGCTCCACGCGGATGAAATCCGGTACTGCACAAAAGCTGGTGCTGAATATGCTGAGCACTGCCAGCATGATTCGCCTGGGTAAAACCTATCAGAACCTGATGGTCGACGTTAACGCCACCAATGAAAAATTAAAAGCCCGCGCTATCCGCATAGTGATGCAGGCTACAGACTGCTCCGGGGAAGAGGCATCAGCTGCACTCGATGCCGCCGGCCATAAAGCCAAAGTGGCGATCATGATGATCCTCACCGGTAACGATGCCGCCAGCGCAGAGTCCATGTTGTCAGATCATAATGGCTTTTTACGCCGCGCTGTTGAGCAACAATGAAGAAAGTTCTTTTTCTGCTGTGTCTCATCTCTGTAAAGGCACTGGCGGTGACTACAGGGGCTGAGCAACCCGACGCTTTCCTCGGATTACTGAAAGACAAACAGGTTGCGCTGGTCGTTAACCAGACGTCGGTTTCCAAAGGTCAGCACCTGGTAGACGACCTGCTGTCCCGTGGCATAAACATCACCAAAGTTATGGCGCCGGAACATGGATTTCGTGGTGATGCCGGCGCCGGCGAAACCATCAGCGACGGCGTGGACACACGAACCGGCCTGCCCATTTTATCCTTATACGGCAGCACCAAAAAGCCCACGGCCACCATGCTCGAAAATGTGGATGTGCTGATTTTCGACATTCAGGATGTAGGCGCACGTTTCTATACGTATATCAGTACGTTACATCTGGTCATGGAAGCCGCTGCTGAAACAGGCAAAACGGTCATCGTACTCGACAGGCCCAACCCGAACGGCAAATTTGTGGATGGCCCTGTGCGGGAAGCTGCCTTTACCTCTTTTGTAGGTATGGATCCTATCCCGCTTTTGCACGGTATGACCACAGGCGAACTGGCACTGATGATCAAAGGGGAAGCCTGGATTGAGCAGGCTGAGTCACTTGATTTGCACGTCATACCCGTTAAAGACTACCGGAAGTCCATGCCATGGCACCTGGCTGTACCTCCCAGCCCGAATTTGCCAAACGATACGGCAATCCGGTTGTATCCCTCACTGTGTTTATTTGAAGCTACAACTGTCAGTATCGGCCGCGGAACACCTTTTCCGTTTCAGGTTGCCGGACATGACCGGGTGGTGCTGGGTACATTTACTTTCACGCCGCAAAGCCTGCCCAAAAGCGCGCCTCACCCGAAACTGGAAGGCAAAACACTGAATGGGCTGGACTTACGTTCTTCTGATACGGAGGGGTTTGATATTGCTTTGCTCCTGGAGGCGAAAAAGCAGTTTGAACAACAGGACGAAACCTTTATCGACCGGCCGGATTTCTTCGATAAACTGGCCGGTACTGACGCATTAAGAAAAGCCATTGAAAGTGGCCTTTCTGAGCAGGAGATCAGGGCAATGTGGCAACCAGCGTTAGCAGAGTTTAAGCAACAAAGACGTCCGTATCTGCTCTATCCTGAAGAATAATTTAAAGCGCTCAGTGCTGCTGCTTTTTAAATTCAGACACCGCTTCGTTAGTTTTCTCCAGCAGCTTTCGTCCCTGACGTGAAGCCTGGGTAAGTGCAATAAATAACATATCGATGATCAGTTCCTGCGCAGTACGGGCAAGAATCGACGCCAGTCGTAACGAGGCTTCTTCTGCCACCGAATACAGTTTTACTTCTGCCTGATCGGCAATGGTGTTCTGTCCGTATTTTGTGATGGAAATAACCGGGGTGTGATTGCGTTTTGCTTCAGTAACCACATTGGCCACTTCGCTGGTCGTGCCGGATTCACTGATTGCCACGACCACGTCGTTTTCACCAAACGTGGCAGCAAGAGCAAGCTGAACATGTCCGTCAGCTTCGGCAATAGCAGAGATCCCCAGCTTTTGCAGTTTGTAGGCAAAATCTTTGCTCACCAGCGCCGAACCACCTACCCCGCAAATCATTACCCTTCTCGCATTCTTCAGCAGCTCGACAGCACGCTCAAAAGCCAGCATTTCATTCAGATTGCGGGTTTCATTAAGCACACTGATTTTACTCGCCACCAGCTTATCCGCCATTTGCTCAAAGCCATCGGATAGTGTGATTTTGCCGTGAATTTGCGTATTCGGCGTTTCTTTATTCAGCGAGTCAATCACCGCCAGCTTGAACGCAGGATACCCCTTGTAACCCAGCTTCTGAGCGAACTTCACCACGCTGGACTGACTGACACCCACGACGTTAGCCAGTTCCTGTGATGATAAGTCCCGCACCGCATTGGGCGAGTCCAGAGTAAACGTTGCCAGCTTAGACTCACTGGAAGAGAGCGCGTGTTTAATCGCCTTAATTTTAGTAAATGCAGACATCCGGAGTTTCACTTCTTAACAGGGTCTGTTGACCTTTGAATTACAGGGCGACAAACGGGCATCAGGAACGTTGCCATTCGTCTCAAAGAATTAATTATTCAAATATAAACCAGTTGAAGCGAATATCAAAATACCATTAAATAATACCTATCTCTGAATCAATCTGACCACGGGTAAGATGCTTCAGTTCACCGACAAATAAGGACGTACCATGACCGCACACCCTCATCTGCCAGTTGCTGACATAGCAGCAAAATTTGATGAAATGCACTGGCCGTCTCTGAACAAAGCCCATCTGACAGCAGAGGATATTTCGCCGGTCATCAACCAGATAGCGGAACAATCCGGTATTGCACTGACGCAGATAGGTAAATCTTATGAGGGTCGCCCGGTTTCCCGCTTTACGCTGGGCTCCGGAAAATGCGTCATCCTGGCCTGGACACAAATGCACGGCGATGAGGCTACCGCCACTGCCGCTGTTCTCGACTGGCTGCATATCTTACTGAACGGGCAGTTAAACGGGCTGCCGGCAAACTGGCAATCTCAGGTTACCCTGCACGTCATTCCCATGCTTAATCCCGATGGCGCGCAGCGACGCACCCGGATTAATGCTCAGGGAATTGATATCAACAGGGATGCCAGATCACTGCAAAGTCCTGAAGGTCAGATCCTGCAACAGCAGGTAGCCACCTTGTCGCCGGATATTGCTTTTAACCTGCATGATCAGAACCCCTATTACACCACCGGGGTATCATCGAACCCGGCAACCATTGCATTTCTGGCCCCGGCATATCATGAAGATAAACATGTAGACGGGCCGAGGCTTCGTGCCAAACAGCTTATCGCCCATATGGCCGGTGTACTCTCACACTTTATTCCTCAGTGCATAGGCCGCTATGACGACACCTATTCCTTCCGCTCATTCGGTGACAATATCGCCGCTTCCGGCGCCAGCACAATTCTGATAGAAAGCGGCGCAGCAATGAACGACCCCAACCGGCAGATTGCAAGGAAGATGAACGTCATCGGACTGCAAACCGCGCTGGAAAGCCTGCTCACCAACCAGTTCACACAATATTCGCTGGCAGCCTATTACCGCATTCCGGACAACCGCGAGGACGGCCTGTGCGACGTAAAAATACATGACGTGACGCTGGGGTATGACAAGCCTTATGTAGCTGACATCAGCATAGTGACAGACCGCAAATCCGGAAAAAGCCGCATAGAAGCCATCGGCGATTTGCGCACGGTTTACGGCTTTGAAAACATTGACGCAACAGGACTGGCAGCCCTTCCGCCTAAAGCCTTCACAGTCCACTCACCTCTGACGCTTAACGATCAGAGTTACAGGGCCCTGCTGTCACAAGGTTACAGTTACTTTATCGATGAAAAGGCATTACTCAATATCGACACAACCCTGCCAGTGCTGGTGTCAGACACCGGGCAAAATGCCCCCGCAATCATGCCCGGGGAAGTGCCAAACTTTGTTCTTCAGCATGTGGCTACGGGTGAGATCAAAGAGGCCGTGATTCTTGGTGAGCGGATTGTTCTTTAAATAAACGGGGGCGCACATGGCCGGTCACAGCGGTTTGGTTTCTGCGCCCGCCCGCTGAATCAACAGAGATATTGCAGCGGCGTAAATCATGAAGAACAGAAAAAACGCAACGACTAAACCCGCTTGTGCAGCCCAGTTCTCCTTCGACGAAAGCTCATAAATGAGATACACCGATACAGGTAAAGTCAGTAATTGTTTTTTGCTTTTGACAATTGATTTGTCACAGTAAGTAACGACCCTGTTGGCAAGGTTCGCAGAGGAATACAGCGCTACAGGAATTACCATTAAGCCCCCAAACAATACGTCTATCACTATCTCTTTCAATGTTGAAATTCCGTTTTCATATTCATTTTCAGCTCTCGTGTTTATGTTGCGGCGACCGCCCCTGCGGTTATAGTTTTGAGCGCCTTGTTAGCTGATTATTGGCTCAGGAGTACAATTAACTCGTCAGGATTTGACAGTATGAATTGGTATGTACTCCCATCATGTAATGAAACTTCGATTGCATCAGATGTGATAGGAAGAATACCCGCACCTTTACCAGAGCACTTTTCCACTTTTGAAATAAAGCTCCTTTCAATTTTGAGAGGCCCGGGCCCGAAATCTTTATTATATGGGGCAAAATGAACATCAGTTTCAGTAATCCAAAATTTCCCATCAGCTTTTGCAACACCATTTTGAACTGTGGCTGTAATCGATTTTAGAGTGGTATCTTGCATATATATTCCTTTATAAATGGATGGACTAATCAGCTAAAACCCGCATGCGGGTAAAAAACACTTGGGCAACAATATTAAGCGAAACGCAGGGAGCCCACGTGTTACTGTCCCAGCGAGCCTGCTAGCATCTTAGTGTCGCTTGTTAGTTGTCGTAAACCCGACTTTCGCGCTAACGTTTGTACACACACCCAAACGGAGTTGAAAATGGATACCCGCATACAATTCAGAGTCGACGAAGAAACGAAACGCCTTGCTCAATTGATGGCTGAAAGCCAAGGGCGTACCTTAAGTGATGCCTGTAGAGAGCTTACTGAAGAACTAGCTGAACAGCAACGCAAAGTTATGGCTCATGACCAATGGCTTACCGAACAGGTTAATGCCGCGCTTAGCAAATTAGATAGTGGAAAAAGTGAGTTTGTTACTCATGAAGAAGCTTCCTTGGACATGGAAGCGCGAATGATGAAAATTAGGAATAGAGCCCAAAAATGATCGTTTGGGAAAAGGATTCATTGGACGATCGAGAAGTAATTTTCGAGTTTCTATACGAATTTAATCCATTGGCTGCGGAAAAAACTGACGCCATCATTGTGACTAAAGTTGAAAACTTGATACAGCAACCGTTGATGGGCGGTGAAAGAGAAGGAATTCCTGGACGGCTTTTAATTACTCCAGAAGTATCAATGGTTGTATCGTACTTTGTAAGAGATGACATAATTCACATTCTCAGGGTTCTCCACCAGAAGCAGAAATTTCCTGCAGGCAACTAACGCCTCACTCAGGGGTGTAAACATGCCGGTTATAATCCGAGCGAAGCGACAGAGCCCACGTGTTACTGTCCCAGGGAGCTTGCGACCGACTTAATGTGATTGTTATATTTCAACCATACTTTGCAATGCGCATTTGTATGCGTATACTTGGTGGTAAAATTAGTTGGAGTGATAAAATGCAAGATTTATATGACGTCCATGCCCCCAAGAAAGCGACAAATCTAAGCTTAAATAGCGACCTATTGCAAAAAGCTCGAATTTTAAAAGTTAACCTGTCTGCGACCTTAGAACAAGCACTTAGAGACAAGCTAAAAAGTATTGAAGCCGAAAAATGGAAAAAAGAAAACAAAGCTGCCATAGCTGCATACAACGAGTTTGTTGCTGAGAACGGTTGTATAGGTGATGAGTACAGGAACTTCTAATGGCGCAATTTGATGTTTACAGAAACCCAAGCAAGAAAACTAGCGAAGTTTACCCTTTTCTTGTTGATGTTCAAAACTCTGTAATTGACCAATTGGCAACAAGGCTGGTTGTACCGTTAACAACTAGTAATTCTAAAAACAGTTTTTACATGAAGAAGCTGACGCCGGAAATAGAATTCGAAAGCACAACATACTTATTTCTAGCACAACAGCTTAGTTCTATACCCGAAGACGTGCTCAAGGACCGCATTGGTTCGCTGGAGCAATCCAGAGAACTGCTGATAGATGCAATAGACTTCGCTATCACTGGAATATAACACCCACATAAGGGGCAGTAATACGTGGGCTAAAATCCGAGCGAAGCGACAGAGCCCACGTGTTACTGTCCCAGCGAGCCTGCGAGCGACTTAATGTGATTGTTAGCTCAACACCTAATCGTTTTCAGAGCAAGCTTCTTTTCGCGCTGCAATGTTACTCTTTGAAGGGTTTTCCATAACCTTCAATATTGCAACACTGCATGCCTGTTTAGCCTTGTCATTTTGTGACTTTTCGTCGAAAGACACTGTTGCAACAAGAGGCTTATAATTTGTTGCCGCATTACAATACATGTTTTTTGTCTTTCCATATTTGGGGCCTGATTGCGGATTTTCTTGAAGATACAGGCACATTTCTCTGAACATACGTTTGGCGGCTTGAGAGCAGAGTGACTTATCGTTTAGGTTATGCGAGTAAGTTTCGCAAACTGATTTGTCTTTGATTTTCCAAATTTGGTAAGAGTATGGTATTTCGAATCCATCGTATTTAACAACCTTCGCTTGTTCTACTGTATTGAACTGATCAGTTAACCTGTCATGAACAGAATTTGATACAGCATCCAAATAAGTAGCAAAAACAGCTGATACTACATCCATTAGAAACTTCCTTTATGTTTCCTGAGAGCTAACGCCCTGCTTAGGGACGCAAACACATGGGCTAAAACTTAGGAGCGAAGCGACGCAGCCCATGTGTTTGCGTCCCAGCGAGCCTGCGAGCCTGCGAGCCTGCGAGCCTGCGAGCCTGCGAGCGACTACAGCATTTTGTTAGCCCTTACGATTTCAACATTCTGATACGAATTTCATATTCTTCGTCGCTTAAAACTTTGAGATCCTTTGCTTCTTCGATTACTCGATCTATGCTTATTTTTAGGTCCTCATCAGCCCCTTGCCACTCTTTAGGATTTATCCAATACTCACCTTTGTAATAACATTTGTCTGCAAGTTCCGGGTCAAAGCTTCTTACAGGAATCGAGGCCTTTTTCCATAGTAGAGCAAGTTCTTTTTCTTTTGTTTTATTTCTATTCCCTGACTGCCTAAATTCTGTCAAATATATTTTTGTTTCAGTACAAGCCATATAGATGGCATCAAGAGCAACATCTCTTTGTTCACGTCTAGCTTTCCATAAGGAAGAGCCCGCTGAAAATAACTTGTCAAGACCTTCAATTATTAGTTCAAGCATAATAAATCCTTTTGTTGGGCTAACTTTTAAATAAGGGGCGATAACGCGTAGGGCATAATAGCGAAGCGGCCCTGCGTGTTAGCGTCCCAACGAGCGCCAGCGAGTGACTTTATTTTTTTGTTATACGCCGTACTAACTTTCCATATCGATGTCTTCTAACTCTCCACTATCGTCATACTTGACGGAAATAACATAATCAGTAACTTCGTCTGGGAGCGTGAAATCGTAAACTTCTTCGTCGTCCCATTTATTCCTTAAAATTAATAAATCGATAATCTGGTGTATTTCTGGGACTTCAACTCCGGTTTTGGCTTTCCAATAACTTGAAGGGAGTTCATCTAAATGATGACTGATAAATTCGTCGACGCTGTATTCACCAACTTCAGTTCCAACAGCATTCCTTATGTCTTGTAATGCTTTTTGTTCATTACTCATATGCTTAACCCTTAAGGCGTATAACACCCACATAAGGGGCAGTAATACGTGGGCTAAAATCCGAGCGAAGCGACAGAGCCCACGTGTTACTGTCCCAGGGAGCTTGCGACCGACTTAATGTGATTGTTATGTGCCGGTACTAAAAAATGGTGGAGCTCGGGGGAATTGAACCCCCAAGGCGCGCTCCTAGGCGAACATCTGTCCATATTTTCCTTCTTGCCACTCGCTCGGATGAGAATCTGCAACCAGCAGCTCCAGTAACGCCACGATTCCACCTTTCACGTTTTTCATAAAGTTCCCCTTACTATTGCTCGTCATCTTTTTATCTTGCACCTGTGTAATTTTCGGAGCGTTCACAGATAGTTCAAATCCGAGCGAGGCATCAAAGTCAATATTCGCAGTTGTTCCTAGCCCTAAGTCATTAAAACAGTTATACCTTGTGAGCTTTACAAAGCCCATTCCAAAATTCTTTGTAAGACATTACATCTTCGTGTTTTGATTTCCAGTGAGCATCAATCCCATCCCAGCCATTTCCCTTAAATTCATGTCTACACTCAGGGCAAATTCTAGGACGCTCTACTGGGACGTTCTTTTCACAACATCTACACATACTAAATTACCTTTGGCACATAACACCCCGCTTAGGGGCACAAACACGTGGGCTAAAATCAGAGCGAAGCGACACAGCCCACGTGTTTGTGTCCCAGCGAGCCTGCGAGCGACTATAGCGGTTTGTTATGTACGTTGCCTTTAATTGCACGAATAACTGAGAATACACTAACAAATAGAAGCGCTGCCAAAACTTGTGCGATGTAGACGAAGAACAGACCGATAGATGACTGAGGATCGGATCCTGTTCCGAAAATCATTGAAAGGCTAGAAAGTACTAGAAGTACTAGTAGTGTTGCGGTGGCAATCAATAATTTAGGGCTTTTTTGTTTGACGAAATGGGTAAACGCAAAGATAACTAAGTAAGGAAAAGCGCATACTAAAAGAGCTAAAGGGCTTTCAGAATTAAATGGGCCTGATGGAAATAAGAAAACTACAAATGGTGCAAGTAGACTGATTAACTTAATAGGCAGTTCAAGCTTGTAAACCATGGTTCAATTCCTTTGAGTACATAACTTTTCAATAACGGGCGCAGGCACGTGGGGCATAATGGCGAAGCCGCCCCGCGTGTATGCGTCCCAGCGAACGAAGTGAGTGAGTTTATTGAGTTGTTATGTGCGTCACTCAAAAAGATCTCCTGCTGCGGCTTCAATATCTCCACAGTCAGATATTAAGTCCCCATCTTCTCCGAAGATTTTATATGTTTGTTGATTGCCGCCAAGTTGAGCGCAGCCGTCTAATGCCATAAGAAATGTATATGCGGTATCGTTTAACATTACTTCCGCAGCTTTCCAGAAAGTTTTCTCTTGTTCAGGTGTTAGGTTTAACTTTTGATACAAAGCTTGCACTAAAGACCCCTGATTTGTGTCCTGGTACTGACTTAATGAAGAATTAATTTCTTCTTTCCAGAGGCTAACAAACTCCCTTGCATTCATTTTATATCCTTGAGCACATAACGCTAAGCTTTGGGGCGCTAGCACGTGGGCTAAAATCCGAGCGAAGCGAGCCAGCCCACGTGTTAGCGTCCCAGCGACCGGAGGGAGTGCCAACAGCGTTTTGTTAGGCGTACAAAGATAAGTACGCAGCTTTGCTGCCACCACTAGCCGATACGACCACTTATTTAAATTATTGAATTTAAGATAAAACAACCTTGTGCGAAATGCCAGATGTTAACGACATTGCTGGATAAAAGAGCTAGTTTAGACAACTTGTAGCGTTGAATGTTGGCGTTGCGATGTTGATGAAAAGCACGTTGCTAAAGTCATTTGAACAACTGACAAAGCTAATCGCAAAGACAACCTAGCGAAACAACCTTGGTGCTGAAATGTCACGGTTGAACCTACTTTTTAATGCTGTAAGTAAATGACGCCTAACACCCGCATAACGGGCAAAAATACGTAGGCTACAATACCAAGCGAAGCGCAGGGAGCCTACGTGTTTTTGTCCCTAGCGAGCGCAGC